>NZ_JACVAD010000030.1:0-318 GCF_014851665.1 Achromobacter sp. ACM03
ACGGTGAACTTGTCGGTGACGGAGTCGTCGCCGGCGGTGTGGTTCTTGGCCGTCCCGTCCTGCTGGTAGCTATAGGTGATCTTGCCGGTGGCCGGGTCGTAGCCAGTCAGCGTGAGCTTGCCTTCGGAGCCGTTGACGACGACCGGGGTGGTGCCCAGCGCCTGGAGTTCGGCCACGGTGAGGGTGGTGCCGCCGATCTTGACGGTAGCCAGGCCTTCCGGTGCGGTGACGGTCAGTTCGCCAGTAACCGGCTGCGTGGCGTTCTCGGCGATGCTGACGTTGCCGGCATCGGCGCCGTTGGCGTCGGGGACGGTCACG
>NZ_JACVAD010000031.1:0-309 GCF_014851665.1 Achromobacter sp. ACM03
TGCCGCGACCCGAGATCGAGAACACGTCTTCAACCGGCATCAGGAACGTGCCGTCCACGGCGCGCTCGGGCGTCGGGATGTACGAATCCAGCGCAGCGGCCAGAGCCATGATGGCCTGTTCGCCCAGTTCGCCCTTGTCGCCTTCCAGCGCCAGCTTGGCCGAACCCTTCACGATCGGGGTATCGTCGCCCGGGAAGTCGTACTTCGACAGCAGTTCGCGGACTTCCATTTCCACCAGCTCGAGCAGCTCGGCGTCGTCAACCATGTCAGCCTTGTTCAGGAAGACGATGATGTACGGCACGCCAACCT
>NZ_JACVAD010000032.1:0-262 GCF_014851665.1 Achromobacter sp. ACM03
AAAGGCTCTTCCGATTTCGCTCGCCACTACTTTCGGAATCTCGGTTGATTTCTTTTCCTCGAGCTACTGAGATGTTTCAGTTCACCCGGTTCGCTTCCACTGGCCTATGTATTCAGCCAGGGATACTGCTTGCGCAGTGGGTTTCCCCATTCGGACATCTACGGATCAAAGCTTGTTTGCCAGCTCCCCGTAGCTTTTCGCAGGCTACTACGTCCTTCATCGCCTGTGATCGCCAAGGCATCCACCATATGCACTTAGTCGC
>NZ_JACVAD010000033.1:0-258 GCF_014851665.1 Achromobacter sp. ACM03
CCTTGGCCACGCCGACGACGTTGGTGACGTCCGCGCCGAGGGTGTCGGCACCGGTGCCGGTGATGACGTTGCCGGAGGCGGTCAGTGCGGTGTCTTCCGTGACGGAAGCGGTGTCGGGCTTGGCTTCGGGCGCGGTGTCGGTGATGAGCACGACCAGGTCGTCGGACTTGACCTGGTTGGCCGCATCGGTGACGGTGACGGTGAACTTGTCGGTGACGGAGTCGTCGCCGGCGGTGTGGTTCTTGGCCGTCCCATCCT
>NZ_JACVAD010000034.1:0-256 GCF_014851665.1 Achromobacter sp. ACM03
ACAGTCAGGAGGTTGGCTTAGAAGCAGCCATCCTTTAAAGAAAGCGTAATAGCTCACTGATCGAGTCGTCCTGCGCGGAAGATGTAACGGGGCTAAGCGATAAACCGAAGCTGCGGGTGTGCACTTTTAGTGCACGCGGTAGGAGAGCGTTCTGTAAGCCTGCGAAGGTGGCTTGTAAAGGCTGCTGGAGGTATCAGAAGTGCGAATGCTGACATGAGTAGCGATAAAGGGGGTGAAAAGCCCCCTCGCCGTAAGT
>NZ_JACVAD010000035.1:0-255 GCF_014851665.1 Achromobacter sp. ACM03
CCCATCTTCAAACAGGATTTCACGTGTCCCGCCCTACTTTTCTTACGCTTAGTTCCACACACAAGATTTCGCCTACAGGGCTATCACCTGCTACGGCCGGACTTTCCATTCCGTTCGACTATCTTGCATGCTAAAACGTAAAGGCTCTTCCGATTTCGCTCGCCACTACTTTCGGAATCTCGGTTGATTTCTTTTCCTCGAGCTACTGAGATGTTTCAGTTCACCCGGTTCGCTTCCACTGGCCTATGTATTCAG
>NZ_JACVAD010000036.1:0-255 GCF_014851665.1 Achromobacter sp. ACM03
GACCCAAAAACCTTTTCGGATCAGCAGTCAGGAAAGCTGTAGACCCAGGGAAGATTCCCTCGACCCAAGCCTGCAACTGATCCCAGCTATATCAAACAACCGATAAGAGTGGACGCTTAACACGAGCGCTAAGCTCTGAAAGGAGGTGATCCAGCCGCACCTTCCGATACGGCTACCTTGTTACGACTTCACCCCAGTCATGAATCCTACCGTGGTAATCGCCCCCCTTGCGGTTAGGCTAACTACTTCTGGTAA
>NZ_JACVAD010000037.1:0-254 GCF_014851665.1 Achromobacter sp. ACM03
ACAGTCAGGAGGTTGGCTTAGAAGCAGCCATCCTTTAAAGAAAGCGTAATAGCTCACTGATCGAGTCGTCCTGCGCGGAAGATGTAACGGGGCTAAGCGATAAACCGAAGCTGCGGGTGTGCACTTTGTGCACGCGGTAGGAGAGCGTTCTGTAAGCCTGCGAAGGTGGCTTGTAAAGGCTGCTGGAGGTATCAGAAGTGCGAATGCTGACATGAGTAGCGATAAAGGGGGTGAAAAGCCCCCTCGCCGTAAGT
>NZ_JACVAD010000038.1:0-234 GCF_014851665.1 Achromobacter sp. ACM03
CCTTGGCCACGCCGACGACGTTGGTGACGTCCGCGCCGAGGGTGTCGGCACCGGTGCCGGTGATGACGTTGCCGGAGGCGGTCAGTGCGGTGTCTTCCGTGACGGAAGCGGTGTCGGGCTTGGCTTCCGGAGCGGTGTCGGTGATGAGCACGACCAGGTCGTCGGACTTGACCTGGTTGGCCGCATCGGTGACGGTGACGGTGAACTTGTCGGTGACGGAGTCGTCGCCGGCGG
>NZ_JACVAD010000003.1:0-765347 GCF_014851665.1 Achromobacter sp. ACM03
CGCCGGACCGCAAGCGCGCCGATAGCCCGCGCCGCGAGGCCGAGTCCGGCGGCCGCTCCGGCCGCGCCCCGCAGCGCGCGCCGCGCCTGCGCGACGACCAGTACATCGCGCCCGCGACGCCGGCGGGACGCTTCTACGACCCGTTCGAGGACGACGGCCCCGCGCCTGAGTACCTGCCCGAACCCGACCACGCACAGGAAGCGGATTTCGCCGAAACCCGCGACCATGGACATGACCGCGACGAAGGCCGTGGCAGGCGCGAGCCCGCCGTGGAGATCCGCAGCCGCCGTCCGCGCGAAACCCGCCAGGCGGAAACATTTCCCATCTTCGCCCCCTGCCCGCAAGGACTGGAAGAGGCGCTGACGGCCGAAATGCAGGCGCTGGGCTTCGAGGACGCCCAGGCCGGCCGCGCTGGCTGCTCGTTCACGGCCGATTGGGCCGGCGTGCAGCGCGCCAACCTGTATTCGCGCCTGGCCACCCGTATCCTGGTGCAGGTCGCCCATGCCGAGATTTCGCACGAAGACGACATCCTGGACCTGGCCCGCGACACTCCCTGGGAGCGCTGGTTCGGCGCGGAGCAGACCCTGCGCGTGGATACCTCGGCCATCAAGAGCCCGGTGCAAAGCCTGCAGTACTGCAATTTGCGCGCCAAGGACGGCATCTGCGACCGCCTGCGCGAACTGGAAGGCGAACGCCCCAGCATCGACACCGTGCGTCCGGACGCCCGCGTGCACCTGTTCCTGACCGGGCATACCGCGACGCTGTACCTGGACACCTCGGGCGAGTCGCTGTTCAAGCGCGGCTGGCGCCTGGACAAGGGCGAGGCGCCGCTGCGCGAGAACCTGGCCGCAGGCATGCTGGCGTTGGCGGGCTGGGATCCGGCCGCCCCGCTGCTGGATCCGTTCTGCGGATCGGGCACCATCCTGATCGAGGCTGCCTGGATCGCCCTCGGCGTGCCCCCGGGCATCTCGCGCCCGTTCGGCTTCGAACGCCTGCGCGGACATGACGCCTACCGCTGGCGCGACCTGAAGGACGATGCCCGCGCGCGCATCCTGCCGCAACTGGACGCGCCGCTGGTCGGCTACGACCTGGACCCGCGCGCGATCGAATTCGCCCGCAACAACGCCGAACGCGCCTGGCTGACCGAAGACTCGATCCGCTTCGAGGTCGGCGATGCCCGCCACGTCACGGCGCCCGCCGACCACGGCTGGATCGTCACCAACCCGCCCTATGGCGAGCGCATGGGGACCGAACAGGACGCGGATCTGTGGCGCGACTGGGCCACCTGCCTGAAGCGCAATTTCGCGGGCTGGCAACTGCACGTCATCACCAGCGACCTCACCTTGCCCAACCAGATGCGCTTGAAGCCCAAGCGCCGCGTGCCGCTGCACAACGGTTCGCTGGACTGCCGCCTGTTCGGTTTCGAGCTGGTCGCGGCCGGTTACCGCGACGCCTGAGCGCCCCTGCGCCCCGGGAGGTTCCGGCCCCCGGGCGCCCCCTTCCCCTTGAACAGCGCGTTGTAAAGGCGCCGCAACATGGCGCGCTTATCTTTGCTTATGGTTTTCCCCAGCACTGTTTGAGCGCATCATCGCACCAAGGTGTTGCCAATATGCACCAGGCACTTGCACAAATTCAGGGTTAACCCCTATAATTCGGGTTATCCCTAGTAGCTAAACAAACAGTGCAAGCCCGTGGAGGCTATTGTGATCAACCCGAACAACACCATCCGCCTGACCGACGAACTCGAGCGCCAACTGATGCTCCAGGCTATCGAAGAACAATTCCGTCCGCACCCGATGCGGGCGTTGGCCGCCGGCCTGCGTAAGCTGGCCCACGGCATCCGTGCCCTGGCTGGCAAGACGAGCGCCAAGAACGCGCACTCCGCCGCCTGAGCAAGGCCCAGGCTTACGGCCTGAACAGTTTTCCCCTTGGGGGCTGCATAGCCCCTTTTAAGACCCGCCCTTACCGGTGGGTTTTTTTTTGCCTTGGAAGGCATGGGCTTTGTCGGATAATAGCGACCCATGACGACCGACGCCCTCCTCGACCAGACCCCCAACCGGCTGCGCCGGTTCGCCTGCATGATGTACGAAGCCGTGCTGCTGTTTGGCGTGGTGTTCCTGGCTGGCTACCTGCTGGATACCCTGACCCAGAGCAAGAACGCGCTGGAATTGCGCGGCGCCCGGCAGGCCTGGCTGTTCGTCGCCATCGGAGCGTATTTCGTGCTGTGCTGGCGACGCCGCGGCCAGACCCTGCCCATGAAAACCTGGAACATCCGCCTGGTCGACCGCGACGGCAACACCCCGTCCACGACCCGCCTGATGTTGCGCTACGTCCTGGTCTGGCCTCTGGTGCTGGCCGGCGCGGCGGTCGTGTGGGCGGCCGCCAGCGCCACCGGCTGGCCTTCGATGGACATGTTCATCGTCGCCGCGCCCTTCACCATCTTCGTCTGGTCCTGGTTCGATCCCGACGGCCAGTTCCTGCACGATCGCATCCTGGGCACGCGGCTGCGCAACGCGCCGCGCCACAAGAAGGCCCGCTAGCCTGCGCTGGCAGCGTCAGCCGACCCGCCGCATACATTCTGCGACAAACGGCAACATCGTGCACCGAATTAGCCGTTTGCTTTCAGAAAGTTGAAAGTCGACCGCAAAGACAATGGGGCCCCTTTTTTCAGACGCCCTAGAACCATCATGCGCGCTTTCCTTTCCCGTGTTGCGCTGGCCGCCGCCAGCGCCCTGTTCCTGCTGCCCGCCGGCGCCCTGGCGCAGAACGCCGCCGCCCAACAGGAAATCGAAGCGGCCACCAAGGCCGCCTTCGCCGCTGCCCAGGAAGGGCCCGCCGACGTCAAACTGGGCGAGCAGGCGGTCGTGCATCTGCCCGAATCCATGTTCTTCGTGCCGCGCCTGCAGGCGGACCGGCTGATGGCGGCCTACGGCAACGGCAAGGATCCTTCCCTGCTGGGCGTGGTGATGCCCAAGAGCGACGATGACGATTGGGTCATCACCGTCAATTTCGACAAGGCCGGCTACATCAAGGACGACGACGCCAAGAACTGGAACGTCAACGAATTGCTGGACAGCCTGCGCGAAGGCACCGAGCAGTCCAACGAAGAGCGCAAGAAGCGTGGCTTCCCCGAACTGATCATGGACGGCTGGGTCGAGGCGCCGAAGTACGACAGCAACTCGCAGCGCCTGGTCTGGTCGGTCGCGGTCAAGCACAAGGGCGAAAGCGCCACCGAGAACCCCACCGTCAATTACAACACCTACGCGCTGGGCCGCGACGGCTACATCACGCTGGACCTGATCACGCAGAAGAGCATGGTGCCCAAGGACAAGACGGCCGTGCTGACCCTGCTGGACAACCTGAACTACGTCGAAGGCAAGCGCTACGCCGACTTCAACTCCTCGACCGACAAGGTGGCCGAGTACGGCCTGGCCGCCCTGGTGGCTGGCGTAGCGGCCAAGAAACTGGGCCTGTTCGCCGTGATCGCCGCCTTCCTGGCCAAGTTCGCCAAGGTCGGCCTGCTGGCCGCGGCCGCGCTGGGCGGCGGCATCTGGAAGCGCCTGCGGGCCAAGAAGGCCAACCCGCAGCAGCCCTGACCGCCGACTCCGGTCGCGGCCCCCCCGAACCCATGAACCCGATGCACGGCGGTCCGCCGTGCATCGCAGAACCTCGCCCGCCGTCACAACAGCGTCACGCAGCGTTCACGTTCCGGTCATCGCCGGATGGTTTCATTCCCAGGCATGAGCACAGCCCCTGGGAAAGCGACCGTGAACGAAATCCGCCCCGCGCACTGGCGCGCCCTCTGGATTTCCGATATTCACCTGGGCACCGCCGGGTGCAAGGCGGAATTCCTCCTCGACTTCCTGGACCACAACGATTCCGACACGCTCTACCTGGTGGGGGACATCGTCGACGGCTGGCAGCTGCGCAAGCACTGGCACTGGCCCCGGGCGCACAACGACGTCATCCAGCGCATCCTGCGCAAGGCGCGCAACGGCACCCGGGTCGTATTCATCCCGGGCAACCATGACGAATTCGCGCGCGAGTTCGCTGGCTATGCCTTCGGTGACATCGAGATCCTGGACGAGGACGTGCACACCACCGCCAAGGGGCAGCGCCTGCTGGTGCTGCATGGCGACCAGTTCGACGGCGTGATCCAGCACAGCCGCTGGCTGGCCCACCTGGGCGACGGGCTCTACCAACTGGCGCTGTGGATCAACCATCATTTCAATCGGCTGCGCCACCGCCTGGGACTGCATTACTGGTCCCTGTCGCAATACCTGAAGCACAAGGTCAAGAACGCCGTGTCCTTCATCACGGACTTCGAAGAGGCGCTGGCGGGCGAAGCCCGGCGACGGGGCCTGGACGGCGTGGTCTGCGGCCATATCCACAAGGCCGAACTGCGCTACGTGGGCGAGATCCTCTACTGCAACGACGGCGACTGGGTGGAGAGCCTGTCCGCCCTGGCGGAGACGCACGACGGCCAGCTCCAGTTGCTGGACTGGGCCACTGTCATGGCGGATCGCGAAGCCGATCCCGCCGCCCGGCCGCCCCGCTCGCTGACGCTGCCGGCCCTGCCCTCCGCACTGCGCCGCCAAGGCAAACACCCGTGATAACCCGTATGCGTCCCCGTTACGCAACGGGGATGTTGCAGTTCACGGCCCTCTAGGTCATGCTTGCATCTGGGGCAACGGGCCAACTTGACCCGTTCACGCTGCAACATGCTCACAACATAGGGCCATGAACGACCAATATCAGGCGCTCTACCAAACATTCCGCTGGCTGGTACCCACCCAGTTCAACATCGCGGAAGCGTGCTGCCACCGCTGGGCATCCAGCAGTCCGGATGCGCGGCGCATTGCCATCTACTACGAAGATGAATCTGGCAACCGCGAGGTCTGGACCTATGCCCGCCTGGCGGAAGCGGCCAATCAGCTGGCCAACGGCCTGGTGAAAATGGGCGTTGGGCGCGGCGACCGCGTGGGTGTGGTGCTGGGGCAACGGCCCGAGACCGTGGTGGCCCATATGGCCATCTACAGCGTCGGCGCGGTAGTGCTGCCGCTGTCCGCCCTGTTCGGCCCCGAGGCCCTGGAAAGCCGCCTGCGCGACTCCGAAACCCGGGTCGCGATCGTGGATTACGCCTCCAGCGCCAACCTGCTGGCCGTAAGCGACAACTGTCCCAACCTGCAGCAGATTATCGGCATCGGCTTCGCCGACGAACGCGTATTGCCCTGGCGCAGCCTGCTGGCGCGCCAACCCAGCGAATTCAAGATGGTCCAGACCCGTTCCTCGGACCCGGCCATCCTGCTCTATACCTCCGGCACCACCGGCGCCCCCAAGGGCGCGCTGCTGCCGCACAGCGTGCTGATCGGCAACCTGCCGGGCTTCGTGGCCTCGCAGGACTGGTTCCCCAAGCCCGCCGACGTGTTCTGGTCGCCGGCCGACTGGGCCTGGACCGGCGGCATGATGGACGCCCTTCTGCCCACCCTGTACTTCGGCCACCCCATCGTCGGCACGCGCGGCCGCTTCTCGGTCGAGCGCGCATTCGAGCTCCTGGAACGCTACCAGGTCACCAACACCTTCCTCTTTCCCACCGCGCTCAAGATGATGATGAAAGCGGTGCCGGAGCCGCGCGGCCGCTACCAGCTGGCCCTGCGTTCCATCATGAGCGCCGGCGAAAGCGTGGGCGAGACCGTCTTCGAATGGTGCCAATCGGCGCTGGGCGTAACGCCCAACGAAATGTTCGGCCAGACGGAAATGAACTACGTGGTGGGCAACAGCCAGAAGCGCTGGCCCGCCAAACCAGGCAGCATGGGCCGCCCCTACCCGGGCCATAACGTCGCGGTGCTGGACGAGGACGGCAAGCCGGTCGCACCCGGCGCCACCGGCGAGATCGCCGTAAACCGGCTCGACATCCATGGCTACCCGGATCCCGTGATGTTCCTGGGCTACTGGCGCAATGAAACCGCCACCCAGGCCAAGTTCAAGGGCGACTGGTGCCTGACTGGCGACCTGGCCAAGATCGACGCCGACGGCTACCTCTGGTACGCGGGCCGCGCCGACGACGTATTCAAGTCCGCCGGCTACCGCATCGGGCCGGGCGAAATCGAAAGCTGCCTGATCGGGCATCCGGCCGTGGCCAACGCCGCCGTCGTGCCCAAGCCGGACGCCGAGCGTGGCGCCCTGGTCAAGGCCTACGTGGTGCTGACGCCGGAGTTCGCGCAGCGCGACCGCAACGACATCATCGAGAACCTGCAGGAACATGTGCGCGAGCGCCTGGCCCCGTATGAGTACCCCAAGGAGATCGAATTCGTCGACGAGCTGCCCATGACCACCACCGGTAAAATCCAGCGCCGCATCCTGCGCCTGCGCGAAGAAGAGCGCTCGCGGATGACCGCAGCCATTACAGACGCGCCGCACGCCCCCAAGGCGTGACGCCGCAACCGGAGACCTAGGCATGCCCATATACCAGCTTGACGACCTGATTCCCCGCATCGACCCGGCGGCCTATGTGGCCGACAGCGCCGACATCATCGGCAACGTAACGCTGGAGGCAGGCGTCAGCATCTGGTCCAACGTGTCGATCCGCGGCGACAACGACGCCATCCTGATCAAGAGCGGCACCAATATCCAGGAAGGCAGCGTGCTGCACGTGGACGACGGCTGTCCCATGACCATCGGCCCCAACGTCACGGTAGGCCATCAGGCCATGCTGCACGGCTGTACCATCCATGAAGGCGCCCTCGTGGGCATGCAGGCCATCGTGCTGAACAATGCCGTCATCGGCCGCAACTGCCTGATCGGCGCCGGCGCCATCATTCCGGAAGACCGCATCATTCCCGACAACTCCCTGGTCATCGGCATCGGCAAGATCGTCCGCGAGCTCTCGGACGAGGAAATCGCCAATCTGCACAAGAACACCGCCCATTACGTGGCGCGCGGCCAACACTACAAGACCGCGCTGAAACGGATCGGCTGAGCGCCCCGGGGCGGCGCTTCGACCCTGCTGGCGGCAGGGGGAATAGACGGGCCTGATCGGCTAACATTCCTCCATGACCGATCAGCTCAAGAAATACCTTACCGAAGACCGCAGCGTCCGCATCCAGGCCGTGCGCCTGGACGCGACCTGGAAGGCCGTGCAGGCCAATCACGACTACCCTCCCGCCATCACCCACCTGCTGGGCGAACTGGTGGCGGCGTCCACGCTGCTGGCCGCCAACATCAAGTTCGACGGCTCGCTGGTGCTGCAGATCCAGGGCGACGGCCCCATTGCGCTGCTGGTGGTGGAATGCCGCAACGACCTGAGCCTGCGCGCCACCGTCAAGATGCGCGAAGGCCACGACGTGCCCAGCGACGGCAACATGCAAAGCCTGCTGAATCCGGGCGGCAACGGCCGTTTCATCGTGGTGCTGGATCCGCAGCGCAAGCTGCCGGGCCAGCAGGCCTATCAGGGCATCGTGCCCCTGCAGGGCGACACCGTGGCCGAAGCCCTGCAGCACTATATGAAAGCCTCCGAACAGCTGGATACCCGGCTGTGGCTGGCGGCCGACGCCGACCATGCCACGGGCATGCTGATCCAGCGCCTGCCCTACCACGGCGGCTCGGACGCGCCCGCTCTTACCGAGCAGAACGCCGCCGAAACCTGGGACCGCGCCTGCGCCCTGGCCGGCACCATCAAGCGCGATGAACTGCTGGCCACCGACATCGACACGCTGATCCATCGCCTGTTCTGGGAAGAAACCCTGGTGGCGTTCGATCCGCTGGCGGTGCGCTGGCACTGCCCCTGCACCCGCGAACGCGTGGCCAGCATGCTGCGCACGCTGGGCCAGGAAGAGATCAACAGCATCCTGGCCGAACGCGGCCAGGTCGACGTGGCCTGCGACTTCTGCGGCAAACCGTATAAGTTCGACTCCGTCGACTGCGCCACCTTGTTCTCGTCCGGCGCAGCTCCGGCCGCGGACGAACCTCCCACGGTGCACTGATCCACACCGGCGGCCTGGCCGCCGGGACGTTTCGATCACGCCGGCTTATCCTCATCGACAGGCGGCCATGCCTGCGCCAGACTGCGCAGCCATGACCGCCTTTTTTCATGCTCCCTCCTGCCGGCAACGCGGCGCCGCCGCCATCGAATTCGCGGTGGCGGGCGCCGTGGTGCTGCTGCTGGGCCTGCTGGCGATCGAAACGGCCCGCTGGCAGGGCGTGCGCCAGATGGCCTATCTGGCGCTGATGGAGGCGGGACGCGCCGGCGCCACCGGGCACGGCGATCCAGCGCGCATGCGCATGGCCTTTCTGCAGGCCCTGTTGCCGCGGTACGCCGATGCGCAGGGCCAGGCCGGCGCACGCCGCCGCCAGGAAGACGAGCAAGCCGAGCTGGCCGCCATTTCGGGTACCCACCCCTGGCGCATCGAAGTCCTGCTGCCCGACGAGCAATCGTTCCGCGAACACGCCCGCCCGGATCTCAAGGTACCCGCGGCGTCAGGCCTGCGCGCCATCGACAACGGCTACCAGGACCTGCAGCATGCGCGCCGGCCGCCGCAGCCGGGCGGCCAGACCATATTCCAGGCCAACACCTTGAAGCTGCGGCTGACCTATCTGCACAAGCCGTTGCTGCCGCCCTTGCGGGCGCTGCTGGCCGCGCTGGGCTCCGATCGCGGCAGCTATGCCGGAAACGCGCAGACCCGGGGCCTGTTGCCCCTGCACATGGAACTGGAAACGGAGATGCATTCGCACCCGGTGGATTGGGCACGCAGGACGCCGCAACCCGCCGGCATCGTGTACGGAGAGTGCCGCAGCGTGCGCTGCGGTTGAACGGAACGGGGAATGAACAGGAACGGCAGCCGGCGCTCAGTGCCGGGCGTTGGCCTGATTGGCGGGCTTGGGAGGCGTAGCCGCAGGGCGGGCCGCCGGCGCGCTGGCGCGCGCGGGGGTGGCCGGCTTGGCCGCGGCGTCGGCAGCCAAAGAGGCGCCGCCAGCCGGGGCCGGGGTGTTCTGCGGCAGGATGTGCACGAACACCTCGCCGTCGCGCATCATGCCCAGTTCGCCGCGGGCGCGTTCCTCGATGGCGCCGGAGCCGCCTTCGAGGTCACGCACTTCCGCTTCCAATGCGGCATTGCGCGCGCGCAGGCCTTCGTTGGTCTCGCGTTGCTCCGCCACCTGGCGTTGCAGATCCCAGACCTTGAACCACCCGCCCTTACCCAGCCACAGCGGGTATTGGATCAGGCCTAGCAGCACGAACAGCACCAGGAACAACAGGCGCATACGCGGGAACCCTCAGCAGTCGTGGCGTGGATGCGGCCCCGGGATTGCGCCTGGGGCCGCGCTTCTCATCAACGCAGGTTGTAAAAAGCTTCCAAGCCGGGATACGACGCGACTTCAGCCAGCTCTTCCTCGATGCGCAGGAGCTGGTTGTACTTGGCCATGCGGTCCGAACGCGACAGCGAACCCGTCTTGATCTGCATGGCGTTGGTCGCCACGGCGATGTCGGCGATGGTGGAGTCTTCGGTTTCGCCCGAACGGTGCGACACGACGGCGGTGTAGCCGGCGCGCTTGGCCATTTCGATGGCGGCGAAGGTCTCGGTCAGGGTGCCGATCTGGTTGATCTTGATGAGGATCGAGTTGGCGACGCCCTTCTGGATGCCTTCGCGCAGGATCTTGGTGTTGGTGACGAACAGGTCGTCGCCCACCAGCTGCACCTTCTTGCCCAACTGGTCGGTCAGGAGCTTCCAGCCTTCCCAGTCGTTTTCGGCCATGCCATCTTCGATCGAGATGATCGGGTACTTGTCGCACCAGGTGGCCAGCAGATTGGTGAACTCCTGCGAGGACAGCGAGATGCCGCCTTCGCCGGCCAGCGTGTACTTGCCGTCGCGGTAGAACTCGGAGCTGGCGCAATCCAGGCCCAGGGCGATCTGCGTGCCCGGCTCGTAGCCGGCTTCGGTGATGGCCTTCAGGATCAGCTGGATGGCGGCTTCATGGCTGGCCACGTTGGGCGCGAAACCGCCCTCGTCGCCCACTGCCGTGGACATGCCCTGGCCGTGGATCAGCTTCTTGAGCATGTGGAAGACTTCGGCGCCCCAGCGCAGGGCTTCGCGGAAGCTGCCTGCGCCCACCGGCAGAATCATCAGTTCCTGCAGGTCCAGCGTGTTGTTGGCGTGCGCGCCGCCGTTGATGACGTTCATCATCGGCACGGGCATGCTCATGGGGCCGCTGCCGCCGAAATAGCGGTACAGGGACAGGCCCGATTCGTCGGCGGCGGCGCGGGCCACGGCCATGGAGGCGGCCAGGATCGCGTTGGCGCCCAGGCGTTCCTTGGATTCGGTGCCGTCCAGCTCGATCAGGGTGCGATCGACGAAGGTCTGTTCCTGGGCGTCCAGGCCCATCAGGGCTTCCGAGATTTCCGTATTCAGGTTCTCGACGGCGCGCAGCACGCCCTTGCCCAGATAACGGCTCTTGTCGCCGTCGCGCAGCTCGATGGCTTCGCGCGCGCCGGTGGACGCGCCCGACGGCACGGCCGCGCGGCCCATGGCGCCGGACTCCAGCAGCACATCGCATTCGACGGTGGGGTTGCCGCGCGAATCCAGAATCTCGCGGCCGATGATATCGACGATAGCACTCATGACTTTACATTCCCTGAACGATAAACATATTCATGACAGCCGCGCCTTCGCGGGCATTGCGGGCGCGGCGGTACTGCCAGGAGTCGTAGAAAGCCTGGGCCGCGGTCATGGAGGGGAATTCCATGACGACGGTACGGCCAGGCTCACGGCCCTCGAGGTGCCTGGAATCGCCGCCGCGCACCAGGATCTTCGCATCGTACGCGCGCATTGCGAGCGTGGACAGACGCTTGTAGTCCTCGTACTGCGCGGGCTTGGTCACTGAGACGTCGGCGATGAGGTAGGCACTCATGGGATTCCTTCAGAGCAGTTGCGTTGGTTTCGGTCTGACGCCGGATACGGCGACGCCGCCAGTGTCGCGCAAGGCGGCCGGGCGACGCATATCCGATGCTAATTGGTTGTATCCGAAAGAAGCGCCGCCGTATAGGGCGGCGCTGAGGCGGCGGCCCGCGGTCCCGAAGATCCGCTTACGGAACTCCAGACCGCAGACGCGCATTACGCCTCCTGACCGCGGCGAGCCTTCTGCTCGATGGCGGCGCGGATATAGCTGGCGAACAACGGGTGGCCGTCACGCGGGGTCGACGTGAACTCCGGGTGGAACTGCACGCCCACGAACCACGGGTGGTCGGGCAATTCCATCATTTCCGGCAGGTTCTCGGTCGGCGTGCGGGCGCTGATCACCATGCCGGCTTCTTCCAGGCGCGGCACGTAGACGTTGTTGACCTCGTAGCGATGGCGGTGACGCTCGTTCACTTCGTCGCCGTAGATCGACTGCGCGCGGGTGCCCGGCTTGATCGGCACGCGCTGCGCGCCCTTGCGCATGGTGCCGCCCAGGTCGGACGACTGGTTGCGCTTTTCGACCTTGCCTTCGCGGTCCATCCATTCGGTGATCAGGGCCACCACGGGGTGCGGCGCCGAGGGATCGAATTCCGTGCTGTTGGCGCCGCCCAGGCCGGCGACGTGGCGCGCGAACTCGATCACGGCCAGCTGCATGCCCAGGCAGATGCCCAGGTACGGCACGCCGTTTTCACGGGCGTAGCGGATTGCGGCAATCTTGCCTTCGGTGCCGCGCTTGCCGAAGCCGCCCGGAACCAGGATGGCGTCCAGGTGCTTGAGCTGGTCGGTGCCGCGGGTTTCGATGTCTTCGGAGTCGATGTACTCGATGTTGATCTTCGAGCGCGTGTGGATGCCGGCGTGGACCAGGGCTTCCGTCAGCGACTTGTACGACTCGGTCAGGTCGACGTACTTGCCGACCATGCCGATGGTGAGCTGGTGCTGCGGGTGCTCCAGCGCCTCGACCAGATTGTCCCACATGGACAGGTCGGCCGGCGGCGGGGTCAGGCCCAGCGCTTCGCAGACGATGTTGTCCACGCCCTGCGCATGCAGCATCGCCGGGATCTTGTAGATCGAATCGGCGTCCCAGACGGAGATGACCGCGTCCAGGGGCACGTTGGAGAACATCGAGATCTTGGCGCGCTCGTCGTCCGGGATGCGGCGGTCGGCGCGGCACAGCAGCGCGTTCGGGTAGATGCCGATTTCGCGCAGCTTCTGCACCGAGTGCTGGGTCGGCTTGGTCTTGAGTTCGCCGGCCGACGCGATGAAGGGCACCAGCGTCAGGTGCACGAAGGCGGCGTTGTTGCGGCCCATGCGCAGGCTCATCTGGCGGGCGGCTTCCAGGAACGGCAGGGACTCGATGTCACCCACGGTGCCGCCGATCTCGACGATCGCGACGTCCGTGTTGCCGTTCCAGGCGGCTTCGGCGCCGCGGGCGATGAAGTCCTGGATTTCGTTGGTGATGTGCGGAATGACCTGGACGGTCTTGCCCAGGTAGTCGCCGCGGCGCTCCTTGCGGAGCACGGATTCGTAGATCTGGCCGGTGGTGAAGTTGTTCACCTTGTGCATGCGAGCCGAAATGAAACGCTCGTAGTGGCCAAGGTCCAGGTCGGTTTCGGCGCCGTCTTCCGTGACGAACACCTCGCCATGCTGGAACGGGCTCATGGTGCCCGGATCGACGTTGATGTACGGGTCGAGCTTCAGCATGGTGACTTGCAGGCCACGCGACTCGAGGATGGCGGCGAGCGACGCAGCGGCGATGCCTTTGCCCAGGGAAGACACCACACCGCCGGTGACAAATACGTATTTGGTCATCGTAATGAGCACCCGGGACGAGCGGGCGCGTGCGGGAAATTTGGATTATAGCCGGGAGGCGGAGCTTATTTGGGTTTTCCCCTAGCTCCGGGGCGTAACATTTGGCAGCACTCGAATCGCCGAAAGGGGCATCGCCTTGTGTGGCGCGGCGCAGCGCCGTGCTATGTTCGATCCCTATTTTTTTGCTTGCTGTTTTTTCTCAACACTCCCGCTTCCGCCGATGACCGATCCCGCCCGATCCTCCTACTCGCTCGCCTGGCGCCTTGCGTTGACCGCAGTTTTCCTGCGGCTTGCTTACTCGGCGCTGGTCCAGTCGTACAGCCTGCTGGCCCTGCCCCAGTTCGAGCAAATGCAGGAGATGTACACCCAGCCGCAGTTCCTGGCGCCGCTGCTGGTCCATATCGTCGCGGGCGCGGTGATCGCCGGATTGACCGCCTGGGGAGCCATGCGAGGCTGGCTGGCGCGCCATGACACCCAGGCGGTGACCGAGCCCCGCAAGCTGTTCGGCACCTTCATCGCGCTGTTTCTGCTTTACACCCTGGCCGTGGCGGCAGGCATCGCCTTCCTGCAGAACACGCTGATGCGCTTCGTCATGGACCACCGCGACGTGCTGCAGGAACGGCTCGGCTTCGGCATGATCGGGCAGTTTCTGGCCCTGAACATCATCACCAAGCTCGTGACCATCGTGCTTGAGATCATTGGCATCTGCGTCATCGTGCGCATTGCCGCCTGGACCGTGCAGCCTGCGGGCCCGGCTGGCGGCCCCGCCTATGAACGGCGCCATGCCGCCTGGACTACCGCGCTGACCGTGCTGGTCTGGCAACTGACTGTTTCGGTCTGGTTGGGCGGTTTCCTGCAGATGCAGGCTCAGGGCGCTGGCTGGACGGCGTACGCGCTGGGCTATCTGGTCCTGCCTGCGGCCCTGCTGGGGCTATGCACCCTGGTCTGCCTGAACATCCTGCCGCGCCCGATCGGCGCGGCCCGGTTCGGACGGGCCGTCGCCCACGGCACCATCGCCTTCTGGCTGGCGCAGGCGCTGAGCATAGGTTTGGGATTCCTGGCCGTCCGGGCGATGACCTGGGGACAACTGATGCGCGCGGCGGAGTCCCATGCGGCCGCCGGCCTGACGCTGCTGGCCTATGGCGCGCTGCTGGCCTTGGGCTGCCTGATCGGCAGGCTCGCACTGTATCCCCGCGCCAAGACGGCCACGCCGGCAAGCTGACCCGACTCCGCGCGAAGCAAAAGGCCGCGGGCATTGCGCCCGCGGCCTTTTTTCATGCACTCACGCAGCGGTTCAGATCGCGGCGGTGCGGCGCTCCAGCCAGGCCAGCGCCTCGCCTTCGACCAGCGGCGACAGGCGTTCGTACACCGTCTTGTGATAGTCGTTGAGCCAGGCGATTTCGTCGGCGCGCATCAGCGACGGCTCGATGCAGCGCGTGTCGATCGGGCACAGCGTCAGCGTTTCGAAGCACAGGAATTCGCCGAGTTCCGAGGTCAGCCAGGCGCGGTTGGCGACCAGGTTCTCGATGCGCACGCCCCAGCGGCCCGGGCGGTAGATGCCCGGCTCGTTGGAGGTGATCATGCCTGGCTCCATCGCCGTGTGCGGACCCGGCACGGCGCGGTAGGAAATGACCTGCGGGCCCTCATGCACATTCAGGAAGTAACCCACGCCGTGGCCCGTGCCATGGCCGTATTCCGCGCCGCCTTCCCAGATAGGGGCGCGCGCAATGGCGTCCAGCATGGGCGAAGGCGTGCCGCGCGGGAACGAGGCGCGCGACAGCGCGATCATGCCCTTGAGCACCAGAGTGAAATCCACCTTCTGGTCGGCGCTGGGCGAGCCCACCGCGACCACACGGGTGATGTCGGTCGTGCCGCCCAGGTATTGGCCGCCCGAGTCGATCAGCAACAGGCCGTCGCCTTCGATGGTGGCGTGCGATTCCTGGGTTGCGCGGTAGTGCGGCATCGCGCCGTTGGCGTTGAAGCCGGCGATGGTGGCGAAGCTGGGGCAGACATAGGCCGGCCGGCGCGCGCGCGCAGCGGTGATCTGCTCGTCGATGGTCAGTTCGGTGATGGCTTCATTGCCCAGCGCGCCTTCGAACCAGGCGAAGAACTCACAGAGCGCGGCGCCGTCCTGCGCCATGGCAAGACGTACGTTCGCCAGCTCGGCATCGGTCTTGCGGGATTTCAGCAACGTGGACGGATTGATGGCCTCGACGCGCGGCACGGCCGGGTCCATCGCATGGAACACGCCGCAGGTCACGCGGGCCGGATCGATCAGCAGCTTCTGATCGAGTTCCAGCGAGGCCAGCGCATCGGCGGCCTGGGCATATGCGGCGACTTCCACGCCATCGGCCGCCAGCACAGCACGCAGGGCGTCGTCGATCTTGCCGTCGGCCACGAACAGCGTGGCATGGTCCAGTCCGACCAGCGCGTGGCCGACGAACACCGGGTTGTAATCCACGTCCGCGCCGCGCAGGTTGAAGAGCCAGGCAATGTCGTCCAGCGTGCTGATGAAATGCACGTCGGCGCCATGCGTGCGCATGGCGGCGCGCACCTGCGCCAGCTTGTCTGCGCGGGTCACGCAGGCTTCGGGCGCCACATGTTCATAGATGGCGGCGCCGGGCAGCCCGGCGCGTTCCTGCCAGATGTCTTCCAGCAGATCCTCGCGGATTTCAAGGGCCGCGCCGGCCGAGGCCGCGGCCGCCGACAAGGCGCGGAAAGCGCCCAGGCCCAGCACCTGTCCGTCCACCCCGATGACCTCGCCCGCCTTGGCATTGGCCGCCAGCCAGTCCACATGGCCCGGCGTCGTGGCCAGCGCGATCTTCATCAACTGCACGCAGGTGCCGGCCAACTGGGCTTCGGCCTGCACCCAGTAGCGGCTGTCCACCCACAGGCCGGCGAAATCGGCCGTAACCACCAGCGTGCCGACCGAGCCCGTGAAGCCGGACAACCAGCGCCGTCCCTGCCAGCGCGCGGGCAGGTATTCGGACAGGTGCGGGTCCGAGGACGGAACGACATAGGCGGACAGGCCGCGGCGGCTCATGGCCTGCCGCAATTGGGCAATACGGGCGTCGGTGCTAGACATGGGGGATGGGATCCTTAGCGCAACATGAAAGACATGGCGGCCAGGCTGTTCAGCGTGCGGACGGCGGACTGCATGCTATCCGTGGTGAATCGCAAGGTCACGCCGTCCACGCGTTCCAGCGTGGGCCACATGCAGAACAGGTCGGCCAGGGCCGAGCTCTGCGTCTGCAACCGGCATTCTATAGGGGCGGGAATGCGGAAAGGAACCACTCCCCCTTTCTTCAAATTGCGCACGGCGGTTTCGGCGGCGGACGCAATCGCGCGGCGCGATGCCGCAGGCGACAGGGTCACGCCGCTGCCCTGCCCATGGGCCACCTTGGTCTGCACCCATTCGGCGCCCGGGAAGGTATCGCGGGTCTCCTCGATGAAGGCATCGTCGCCGGTGCCCAGGATGACGGGCACGCCCAACTCGCCCGCCAGCGCGCCGTACAGGCCGGCCTCGCCCAGCTCCATGCCGTTGATGAGCACGCGGGCGAAGGCGAAGCTGTTGATGGTGTGGGCCAGAATGCCGCGGCCCTGCGAACGCGAGTGGTAGCCGATCATGAAGACGGCGTCGCAGCCCTCTTCCAGGCCGCCCATCATGCCGAGGTAGCGCGGCTTGCCCAGCACCAGGCGGGCGCGCTCGTCCAGGCCGTCAGGCAGCAGGTTGCGAAAGCCGCCGTGCGAATCGTTGACCAGGATCTCTTCGGCGCCGCCAGCGATCGCGCCTTGCACGGCCGCGTTGGCCTCGGCGGTCATCCAGGCGCGGGCGCGCTCGTATTCGCCGTTGCCCGCGCGGACTTGTTCGGAATGAAAGACGCCGGCGACGCCTTCGATATCGGTGGAAATCAGGATCTTCATGGGATCAGCCTCGGAGGATTTCAGAATTCGGTTTCGGACAGCCACTGGCGCCACTGCGGCGCCGCGTCGCGGATCGCGGCGCGGTGGTTGCCGTCGCGCCCCGTCACGCCTTCGGCATGCCACAGCGCGGAAATGATGGCCTGTTCGCAGGCTTCGGCGGCGGCTTCGAACAAGGGATCGATGCGGGTCTCGTGCAGCATCGCCACCGCCGGCATGGGCTGCTCGGGCAGTTGCGGCACCGTATAGGCCGTGGAAAACGCCAGCGCGATGTCGCCGCTGCCATGGCCGTACACCGAACCGGTGCGGGCCAGCCCTGCCCCTGCCCGCAGCGACAGGCGGCGCAGCTGGCGCGAGTCCAGCGGCGCATCGGTCGCCAGCAGCAGGATGATGGAACCCTTCTCGGGCACGATGGCGGCGTTCTCGCCCGCCTGGGCCAGGCCGCTGTCCAGTTGCTGCGCCAGCCGGCGGCCGAAGGGCCTGCCCGCCACGGTCAGGTTGGGCAGGCGGCCGAAGTTCGCCAGCACCAGCGCGCCAACCGTGTATTGCGGTCCGGCCTGAATGGATGCCAGGCGCGAGGCCGAGCCGATGCCGCCCTTGAACGAGAAGCAGGACATGCCCCGGCCCGCGCCGACGGCGCCCTGCTCGAACGGCTTGCCCGCGGCGGCCAGCGCCTCGGCGTAGTGCGATTCCTGCACCGCCAGCGCCTGGATATCGTTCAGATAGCCATCGTTGCATTCGAAGACCAGCGGATTGACGGTAGCCATGCCGCGGCCAATGCCAGGGTTCGCTGCCACCGCGGTGCGGATCTGCGCATTGGCCACCGTTCCCACGCCAAACGTGTTGGTCAGGCCGATGGGCGTTTCCAGCACGCCCAGTTCCTGCACCTGAACCAGACCGGTGCTCTTGCCGAAGCCATTCAGCACGGTGGCGGCGGCCGGCACCTTGTCCAGATAGGGATCGCTGCCATGCGGGCGCACCACGGTCACGCCGGTCTGCAGCGGACCTTCGGCCAGCGTGCAGTGGCCGACGGTGACCTCGCCCACATCGCAGATCGAATCCAGCGGTCCCGAAGGCAGTACGCCGATGCGGGGGATGTCCAGCGCTTGTTTGTCCATGTTCGTTGCGTGTCGCCACGCTCCTGAATGTAAAACGCCGCCGCCCTGGGGCGACGGCGCAAAGATTCGCCCTCCACGCCGGCCCTCCAGGGAGGACCGGCGGCAGGATTACTTGCGGTCGATCTTGGGATCGAGCGCGTCGCGCAGGCCGTCGCCCAGCAGGTTGAACGCGAGCACCGTGAAGAAGATCGCCAGCGCCGGGAAGATCGCCACGTGCGGCGCGATCACCATGTCGGCGCGCGCTTCGTTCAGCATCGCGCCCCACTCCGGCGTGGGAGGCGAAGCGCCCATGCCCAGGAACGACAGGCTGGCCGCGGTGATGATCGAGGTGCCGATGCGCATCGTGCCGTAGACCACGATCGGCGAGATCGTGCCGGGCAGGATGTGGCGCATGATGATGGTCCAGTCGGACGCGCCCACGCTCTTGACCGCTTCGACGTAGGTCATCTGCTTGATCGACAGCGTGTTGCCGCGCACCAGGCGGGCAAACGCCGGCACGCTGAACACGGCCACGGCCACGATCACGTTGACCATGCTGGAACCCAGGATGGCGACCACGCCGATGGCCAGCAGCATGCCGGGGAACGCCAGCAGCACGTCGGAGATGCGCATCGTGATGCGTTCCCACCAGCCTTCGTAGTAGCCCGCCATCAGGCCCATGAAAGTGCCGACGACGGCGCCCATGGCGACGGACAGGAAACCCGCGGCCAAGGAGATGCGCGCGCCCATGATGATGCGGCTGAAGATGTCGCGGCCCAGCGAGTCCACGCCCAGCCAGTGGGTGGTGGAAGGTCCGGCGTTCAGGGCGTCGTAGTCGAAGAAGTTCTCCGGGTCGAACGGCACGATCCACGGCGCGAAGACCGCGACGACGACGAGCAGCAGGACGAAGATGCCCGCGCCGACGGCGAGCTTCTGCTTCTTGAATTTGCGCCAGAACTCGGTGGCGGGGGTGCGCACGTCGTTCTTGGGAGCGGCGGCGATGGTCGTGGCGGGTGTCGTATTGCTCATGGCCGCCTCACTTGTAACGGATGCTGGGATTGATGACGCCATAGAGCACGTCGACAATCAGGTTGATCAGGATGAATTCCAGCGAGAACAGCAGCACCAGGCCCTGGATCACCGGATAGTCGCGCTGGGTCACGGCGTCCACCAGCAGGCGGCCGAGGCCGGGCCAGTTGAACACGGTCTCGACCACGATGGAGCCGCCCAGCAGGAAGCCGAACTGCAGGCCCATCATCGTGACGACGGGAATCAGCGCATTGCGCAGCGCATGCTTGATCACGACGCGGCGCTCGGTCAGGCCCTTGGCGCGGGCGGTCCGCACGAAGTCTTCCTGGATGACTTCCACGAAGGAAGCCCGGGTAAAGCGCGCCATCACGGCCGCCACGGCGGCGCCCAGCGTGATGGACGGAAGTATGTAGTGTTGCCAGGTCGAGGCGCCCACGGTAGGCAGCCAACCCAGATTCACGGAGAAGACCTGCATCAGCATCATGCCCAGCGCGAACGCGGGGAACGAGATGCCGGACACCGCCAGCGTCATGCCGAGACGGTCGGGCCAGCGATTGCGCCATACCGCCGACACGATCCCGATGATCATGCCGAAGGTCACTGACCACACCATGCTGGCGAGCGTGAGCCACAGGGTAGGCATGAAACGGTCGGCGATTTCGGTCGAGACGGGGCGCTTGGTACGCAAGGAGGTACCCAGGTCGCCTTGCAGCATGTGGCTGAAATAGCGCACGAACTGCTGCGGCAGCGGCAGATCCAGTCCCAGTTCCTTGCGCACGAGCTCGACGGTCTGCTGGTCGGCCTCCTGGCCCGCGGCCAGTCGCGCCGGGTCGCCCGGAAGCATGTGCACAAACAGGAACACGACCACGGCTACCAGCAGCAGCGTGGGGATCATGCCCAAAAGACGTTTGACGATGTAGGTCAGCATTGAAATTCCTGCAACATCGGCGGGGACACCGCGCCCCCGCCGTATGTGGCCTTACAGGGGCGACTAGGCCCCGAGAGTTACTGCCAGATTTACTGCTTCAGATCGATGTCGCCGAACCAGAACGAGGTGTCCGGCTCAACGTACACGCCCGACAGGTTCTTCGACTTCACGTACAGGTTGTTCTGGGTCACCAGGAAGGCCCACGGGGCGTCCTTCCAGATGGTTTCCTGAACGTTCTTGTAGATCTCGGTCTTCTTGGCGCGGTCGGTCGTGGCCAGGGCTTGCTGGATGCCATCGTCCACCGACTTGTTCGAGTAATACGACACGTTGTTGAGCACCGGCGGGAACGCGGCGGTGGTCAGCAGCGGACGCAGGCCCCAATCGGCTTCGCCGGTCGAGGACGACCAGCCGGCGTAGTACATGCGGACCTTGGCGTCTTCAGGCTTCTGCACCTGTTGGACGCGCTGCACGCGCTGGCCCGATTCCAGCACTTCGACGGACACCTTGATGCCGACTTGCGCCAATTGCTGCTGCAGGAACTGCACCACCTTCACCGAGGTGCCGTCGTTATAGGCGGACCACAGCTGGCTTTCGAAGCCGTTGGGGTAGCCGGCTTCGGCCAGCAGGGCCTTGGCCTTCTTGATGTCGTACGGCCACGGGCCGGTCTTGTGCGCGTAGTCCACGCCTTGCGGCACGACGCCGTCGACGATGGTGGCATAGCCCGAGAAAGCGACCTTGGCCAGGGCTTCCTTGTTGATGGCGTAGTTGATGGCTTCACGCACCTTGACGTTGTCGAACGGCTTTTGCTGCGTGTTCATCGACAGGTAGCGCGCCATGATCGAGTTGTGGTGATCGACCACGTCCAGCTTGTCGTTCTTCTTCAGCACGGCGGCCTGCTCGAACGGCACCGGGAAGGCGAACTGCGCTTCACCCGTCTGCACCACGGCGGCGCGGGTGTTGTTGTCCGTCACGGTACGGAAGGTCAGGGTGTCGACCTTGGGGTAGCCCTTCTTCCAGTAGCCGTCGAACTTCTTGACCTTCAGGTATTCGGCCGGCTTCCATTCGACGAATTCGAAGGGACCGGTGCCCACAGGGTGGAAGCCGATTTCCTTGCCGTACTTGGCCAGCGCGGCGGGCGAGATCATCATGGCGGCCGGGTGGGCCAGCGCGTTGATGAAGGCCGAGAACGGCTTCTTCAGCGTGATCTTGACGGTCATCGGGTCGACCACTTCGGTCTTGTCGATGACGCTGAACTGGATGTAGCGCGACAGGCGGTTGTCCGGATTGGCCGGACGGTCGAAGTTGATCTTGACGGCTTCGGCGTTGAAATCGGTGCCGTCATGGAACTTCACGCCGGGACGCAGCTTGAAGGTGTAGACCAGGCCGTCTTCGCTGACGGTGTAGTCGGTGGCCAGGACCTTCTGGACCTTCAGGTCCTTGTCGAACTCGAACAGGCCTTCATAGTAGGCCTTGCCGGCCGCCTGGTTCAGCGTGCTGTTGGTGTTGTACGGATCGAGCGTTTCCAGCGCGATGGAGACGGCGAACGTCACGTCCTTGGCGGCATGCGCCAGCGGCGACGCGATCACGCCGAAGGCCAGCGCAGCGGCGGCCATCAGTTTGGTGGGGCGCAGAACTTTCATCATTGCAACTCCTGGTTCCAAAAAGGAATTAGGGGGTTTGGTGGAAGAAAAACAAGTACGACAACTGACTCAATACGCTCCGCCGACCGGATGCCGGGCGACGAAGTGATCCGTTCCGACCTGCACCAGCGGCTGCACCACGGGCTCGTCGCCGAGCTTGCGGATGGGGCTGGGGATTTCGTCGGACAACAGCGTGCGCTTCATGTGGCGGCGGGCCGGATCGGCGATCGGCACGGCGGACATCAGCTTCTTGGTGTAAGGGTGCTGCGGATTCTCGAAAATGGCGCGGCGCGGCCCGATCTCCACGATCTGGCCCAGGTACATGACGGCGACGCGGTGGCTGACGCGCTCGACCACGGCCATGTCATGCGAAATGAACAGGAAGGAAATGCCCATGTCGCGCTGCAGGTCGATCAGCAGGTTCACGATCTGCGCCTGGATCGACACGTCCAGCGCCGACACGGATTCGTCCGCGATCACGACCTTGGGGTTCAAAGCCAGGGCGCGCGCAATGCAGATGCGCTGGCGCTGGCCGCCCGAAAATTCGTGCGGATAGCGCTGCGCCATTTCCGCCGGCAGGCCCACGCGTTCCAGCAGTTCGGCCACGCGGCGCTCGGCATCGCGGCCACGGGCCACGCCGTGCACCAGCAGCGGCTCCATGATGGAAAAGCCGACCGTCACGCGCGGATCCAGCGAGGCGAACGGGTCCTGGAACACGAACTGGATGTCGCGGCGCAGGGATTGCAGTTCGGTGTTCTTCAGGCGCACGATGTCGCGGCCGCCGAAGCGGATCTCGCCGCCCTGGCTGTCGACCAGGCGCAACAGCGAGCGGCCGGTGGTGGACTTGCCGCAACCGGACTCGCCCACCAGCGACAGCGTTTCGCCGGGGAACAGGTCGAAGCTGACCTGCTCCACCGCATGCACGCGGCGCTGCACGCGGCTCATGATGCCGCCGCGCAGATCGAAGCGGGTGACCAGCTTGCGCACGCTCAGGATAGGCTCGCGCTTGGCGTCCGGCGCGGCGGGCGCGCTGACCGGAGCTGCCTCGGGCTGGGCCTGGCCTTCGGCCTGCAGCAGCGGGAAACGCGCGGGCAGGTCCGTGCCCTGCATGGCGCCCAGCTTCGGCACGGCCGACAGCAGCGCCTTGGTGTAGCGGTGCTGCGGCGAGGCGAATACCTGCTCGGACGGGCCTTCCTCGACCTTGTCGCCGCGGTACATGACCAGCACGCGGTCGGCCACTTCCGCGACCACGCCCATGTCGTGGGTGATGAACACCACGCCCATGTGCATTTCTTCCTGCAGCTGGCGGATCAGTTGCAGGATCTGCGCCTGGATGGTGACGTCCAGCGCGGTGGTGGGTTCGTCGGCGATCAGCAGCGCCGGCTTGCAGGCCAGCGCCATGGCGATCATCACGCGCTGGCGCATGCCGCCCGACAGTTGGTGCGGGTAGCGGTCCAGCACCGACTTGGCTTCCGGAATGCGGACCTGCTCCAGCATGCGCAGCGCCTCGGCGCGCGCGGCCGCGGCGTCCTTGCCCTGGTGCTGGCGGATCGATTCGGCGATCTGATCGCCGGCGGTGAAGACCGGATTCAGGGAGGTCATCGGCTCCTGGAAGATCATGGCCATGTCCGCGCCGCGCACACTGCGCATTTCGCGTTGGCTGGATCCGACCAGGTCCATCACGGAACCGTTGCGCCGCCGCAGGGCCATGCTGCCCTGGGCGATGCGCCCGCCGCCGTGCTCCACCAGACGCATGAGCGCCAGGGACGTCACCGATTTGCCCGAACCCGATTCGCCCACGATGGCCAGGGTCTCGCCCCGGTCCACATGGAACGACAGATTGCGCACGGCTTCGACCGTGCGCTCCGATCCCACGAAGCGCACCGTCAGGTCGTCGACCTGGACCACGCGGTTTTCCGGCAGCGCCAGGCTGTTTGCGCGATCAACCATCTCTTTTGATTCCCCAAATACTGAAAAAACGAACCCGCCGCCGCTTATCGGTAGATAGCGGTGACCGGCTTCTCGCCGACGCGGGCGTAACCCCGATACATGCCTTCCGTGTTGAACGGCAAGGCCACATTGCCCTGGGCGTCGACGGCCACCAGGCCGCCCTTGCCATCGATGGTGGGCAGCTTTTCATGCACGACGCGGTCGGCGGCCGCTTCCAGCGACGCGCCGCAATATTCCATCTGCGCCGCCACGTCATAGGCGGCGACCATGCGGATGAACATTTCGCCGGTGCCCGTGGTGGACACCGCGCAGGTCTTGTTGCTGGCATAGGTGCCGGCGCCGATCAGCGGCGCGTCGCCCACGCGGCCGACCTGCTTGTTGGTGATGCCGCCGGTCGAAGTGGCCGCGGCCAGGTTGCCCTGGGCGTCCACCGCCACCGCGCCCACGGTGCCGAACTTCTTGTCCGAGTCCAGCGGATCGGCCGGTGCGGGCTGGCCGCGCGCGACCAGCGCCTGGCCGTCATGGTCCAGCACCGCCGCTTCCGGCGTTTCGCGCTGCACGCGCAGCAGCTGTTCGCGGCGGGCTTCGGTGGAGAAGTAGGAGGGATCGACCAGTTCCACGCCTTCTTCCTTGGCGAAGGCTTCGGCGCCCTCGCCCACGAAGAACACGTGCTTGCTGTTTTCCATGACCTTGCGCGCGGCGAAGATCGGGTTGCGCACGCGGTGCACGCCGGCGATCGCGCCCGAGCGCAGCGTGGCGCCGTCCATGATGGCGGCGTCCAGTTCGTGGGTGGCGGCGCTGGTGAACACGGCGCCATGGCCGGCGTTGAACAGCGGACAGTCTTCCAGCAGGCGGACGGCTTCGGTCACGGCGTCCAGGGCGCTGCCGCCACGGGCCAGCACGGCCTGGCCGGCGGTCAGGATGGATTCCAGCGCGCTCAGGTACTCCTGTTCTTTCTCGGGCGACATGGCCGCGCGGGACATCGCGCCGGCGCCACCGTGAATCGCAATCACGGGTTGAATCATCGTTTACCTACTCCATGGATGAGCCACGGCATCACGGACTGGGTCACCCCAGCGGCGGCCGCGACGGAATTCTTGGCCCGATAGGCCACCGCGGCCGACAGGGCTTCGATCAGCCCCAGCGCAGCGGTTTCGGAATTGGGAATCAGCTGGCGCGCGGAATACGCATACAGCAACACGGAAGCCGTGGGCGCCAGCGGCGAGGTGGGCTTGTCGGTCAGCACCAGCACCGGCACGCCGGCCTGCTTGGCGGCGCCGGCCAACGTCACCGTGTCGGCCAGGTAGCGGGGAAAGCCGATGGCGATCACCAGGTCCTTGGACGTCATGCGCGCCATCTGGCGCGCCGCGTGCGACACGCCGCCGGGACCGGCCAGAGATTCGACGGAATGCAGATGCATGCACAGGCCGCGCTGCAGGAGGCCGGCCAGGAAGCCGCTGGCGCCGAAACCGATGATGAAAACGCGGTCGGCGGCCAGGATGGCCTCCACTGCCTGCTCGCAGGCGGCGGCGTCCAGCGACTGCAGGTTGCGCTGGGCATTGCGGATGTCTTCTTCCAGCGTAGCGGCGAAGATCTGCACGGCGCTGGCGGAATGCGCCAGCTCTGTGCGCAGCTTTTCCACCGGCTCCAGCGCCGCCTCGAAGCCGCGCGCGAGTTCGGCGCGGAACTGCGGATAGCCCGGCAGGTCCAGGGCGCGCGCGAAGCGGTTGGCCGTCGCCACCGACACTCCCACCGCCGCGGCGAACTCATCGATGGTCATGGTGGCGGCGCGGAACTGGTGCGCCAGCACGTACTCGGCCATCTTGTGCTGAGTACGGCTCAGCGCGGGCTGGGCCCGGGCGATCCGGTCAGCAATCGTGAGTGCGGCCTTGGTCATCGAGGGGGGAGATGTAGCGGGAGTTTATGTAAATCTGTTTACAAACAAATTTTAGAGAAGAAAATAGATTTTCATACTAAGGGTATACCCGTGAAAACATGTAACAGTGCATCGAATAAAACGGGGTCGGTTTGAGGTACGCTAAGGCCCGCCCTAATGGCCCCCACCCCGCCACACCGGATTGACGCTATGCCCGATTGGATCTGCAAGCCGCACCAGGAACTGACCGTGACCGAGATCTACGCGATCCTGCGGTTGCGCACGGAAGTCTTTGTCATTGAACAGAATTGCATCTTCCAGGACATGGATGGCAAGGATCTGATCGGGCAGACCTCGCACCTGATGGCCTGGCAGGACGGCAAGCTCGCCGCCTATTGCCGCATCCTGGATCCGTCGCTGAAGGACGGCCAGATCGAGATCGGACGCGTCATCACCGCCCCCTGGACCCGCGGCCAGGGCCTGGGCCACGAGCTGATCCGCCACGCGATGCAGGAAGTACGCCTGCGCTGGCCCGGCCGCGCCATGTACCTGGGCGCGCAGGCCCGACTGCGCAACTACTACGGCGGCCACGGCTTCGTGCAGGTCACCGAGGAGTACATCGAGGACGGCATCCCGCATGTGGGGATGCGGCTCGACGAAACGGCATAAAAAACGCCCCGGAGGGGCGTTTTTCATGGGTGCGGCGCAAGGATTACTTGACTGCCGACACGTCCAGCTTGGCCTGGGTCTTGGACTTGATCTCGTCCACCGTCACGCCCGGCGCCGTTTCCAGCAGCTTGAGGCCGTTTTCGGTGACTTCCATCACGCCCAGGTCGGTGATGATCAGGTCGACCACCCCCACGCCCGTCAGCGGCAGGTTGCATTCGGACAGCAGCTTGATGTCCTCGGTGCCGTCCTTTTTCTTGGCCACGTGCTCCATCAGGACCACGACGCGGCCCACGCCCGCCACCAGGTCCATGGCGCCGCCCATGCCCTTGACCATCTTGCCCGGAATCATCCAGTTGGCCAGGTCGCCCTTTTCGGACACCTGCATGGCGCCAAGAATGGCCAGGTTGATCTTGCCGCCGCGGATCATCGCGAACGAATCCGCCGACGAGAAGATCGAGGAGCCGGGCAAGGTCGTGACCGTCTGCTTGCCTGCGTTGATGAGGTCGGCGTCGACCTCATCGTCGGTGGGGAACGGGCCGATGCCCAGCAGGCCGTTCTCGGATTGCAGCCACACTTCCATGCCCTTGGGCACGTGGTTGGCCACCAGGGTCGGCAAGCCGATGCCCAGGTTCACATAAAAGCCGTCTTGCAGCTCGCGCGCGGCGCGTGCCGCCATTTCATCGCGGGACCATGCCATGTCTGTTCTCCTTAGGCCGGGCGAGTGGTGCGTTGTTCGATGCGCTTTTCGGGCGTGGCATTCAGCACGATCCGATGCACATAGATGCCGGGCAGATGGATCTGATCGGGATCCAGGCTGCCGGTGTCAACGATTTCCTCGACTTCGACCACCGTGAACTTGCCCGCCATGGCGACGTTCGGATTGAAGTTGCGGGCGGTCTTGCGGAACACCAGGTTGCCGCTGCGGTCGGCGATGTGCGCCTTGACCAGCGACACGTCCGGCACCAGCGAACGCTCCATCACGTACTGCTGGCCATCGAACTCGCGGATTTCCTTGCCGTCGGCGACGATGGTGCCCACGCCGGTGCGGGTGAAGAAGGCCGGGATGCCGGCGCCGCCGGCGCGCAGCTTCTCGGCCAGCGTGCCCTGGGGAGTGAACTCCAGCTCGAGTTCGCCGGACAGGTACTGGCGCTCGAATTCCTTGTTCTCGCCCACGTAGGACGCAATCATCTTGCGGACCTGGCGCGTATTGAGCAGCTGGCCCAGGCCGAAGCCGTCGACGCCCGCGTTATTGCTGATGCAAGTGAGATCCTTCACGCCCGAATCGCGCAGCGCGGCGATCAGTGCCTCGGGAATGCCGCAAAGGCCGAAACCGCCCACGGCAATCATCTGGCCGTCCTTGACGATGCCTGCCAGCGCCTCCTGGGCGCTTGCAAAAACCTTGTCCATCGCTCCAACTCCTAGTTAAGGTCGAACTTGAAGAGGGCGCGGCTGCCGACGCCGGTCCCAGCAACACCGTACGGAGTCCTGTGCGGCTGGCGCCTAGGGTGGCGCGCCCTTATTGCTTTTTTGATTTTGCGCTGATTTTACCGGCATGGCCGGCCAACGCACGCGCTATTTTGGCCGGCGCCGATTCAAGCCCCGGGCTTGAACATGGCGCCCAGCTTGGACAGCACCTCTTGCGGCCACGGGGCGGACGCATTGACCACATAGTCCATCCAGACTAGCACGTTGCGCGCGCGGGCATACGGACCGCCTTCGTCGCCCGCCTTCTCCAGCAGCAATTCGAATTCGGCGCTGGATCGGCCTATGCGCATGAGTTTGTGCGTCACGAGCACATTGGCGGGATAGGTCAGCGGCCGCAGAAAATCGCAGGACGCATGCGCCAGGATGAGCCCCTGATCTGCGGGGAGCGCGAAACCCGCGCCATAAAGTATCTGTATCCGGGCCTCTTCCATGAGGCGGAAATACATCGCATTGTTCAGATGATTCAGAGCGTCCGAGTCGCCCCACCGCAAAGGCAGTTCGACTTGATGGATATCTCCCACGGCCAGGATCCGCGCTGAGGTTTTGTCCGCGTTCACCAATTACTCCTGATGGCTAAAAGAAATACGAAGGCAACCATGGCCTCCGCCTGCAATACAATCGCCGATAATACTTCCAGCCATATATGGAATACATACGGGGAGCTTTGCAATGTCTGAACGCGAGTCGATGGAATATGACGTGGTCGTGGTTGGCGGTGGACCCGCCGGCCTGGCCACTGCTATCCGTCTTAAGCAGTTGGCCGCTGAGAAGAATCAGGAAATCGGCGTCTGCGTACTTGAAAAGGGCGCGGAACTGGGTGCACACATCCTGTCCGGCGCCGTCATGGACCCGCTGGCGCTGACCGAGCTCATCCCCGACTGGAAGGAAAAAGGCGCGCCCCTGAACGTGCCCGTCACGCATGACAAGTTCATGTTCCTGTCCGAGACCGGCGCGCGCACCACGCCCAACTGGCTGCTGCCGCCCTGTTTCCACAACGAAGGCAACTACATCGTCCGTCTGGGCGATGTCGTGAAGTGGATGGGCGAGCAGGCCGAGGCCCTGGGCGTGGACATCTTCCCGGGCTTCGCAGCCGTGGAAGTGCTGTACGACGAAAACGGCGCGGTCCGCGGCGTGGCCACCGGCGACATGGGCGTGGCCCGCGACGGTTCGCACACCGACCATTACCAGCCCGGCATGGAGCTGCACGCCCGCTACACCGTGTTCGCCGAAGGCGCGCGCGGCCAGTTGGGCCGCCAGCTGATCGAACGCTATAAGCTGGACGATGGCCGCAATCCTCAGTCCTACGGCATCGGCATCAAGGAAATGTGGGAAGTCGATCCGGCCCAATCCAAGCCCGGCCTGGTGATCCACACCGCCGGCTGGCCGCTGGACGCCGACACCTACGGCGGCTCCTTCCTCTATCACCTGGACAACAACCTGGTGGCGGTGGGCATGATCGTGGGCCTGGACTACGCCAACCCCTGGTTGTCGCCGTTCGACGAATTCCAGCGCTACAAGACGCACCCCGCCATCCGCGGCACCTTTGAAGGCGGCAAGCGCATCGCCTACGGCGCGCGCGCCATCACCGCGGGCGGCCTGCTGGCCCTGCCCAAGCTGACTTTCCCGGGCGGCGTGCTGGTCGGCTGCGAAGCCGGTTTCCTCAACGCCTCGCGCATCAAGGGCAGCCACGCCGCCATCAAGTCCGGCAAGCTGGCCGCCGAAGCCGCGTTCGACGCGCTGGTCGCTGACCGCCGCCAGGACGAGCTGGCCGCTTACCCCGCGGCCTTCGAGTCTTCCTGGCTGCATGCGGAACTGAACAAGGCGCGCAACTTCAAGCAGTGGTTCAAGAAGGGCCGCACCATCGCCACCGTGATGACCGGCGTCGAACAGCTGCTGCTCAAGGGCAAGATGCCCTGGACCCTGCGCCACAACAAGCCCGACCACGCCTGTCTGCAACCCGCATCGCAATGCGCGCGCATCGACTACCCCAAGCCCGACGGCAAACTGACCTTCGACAAGCTCAGCTCGGTGTTCATCTCGAACACCAACCATGACGAGAACGAACCCGTCCACCTGACGCTGAAGGATCCGTCCGTGCCAGTGCAGGTCAACCTGGCCAAGTATGGCGGCCCGGAATCGCGCTACTGCCCGGCGGGCGTGTACGAATTCGTCAAGGACGACCACGGCGAGGACCGCCTGCAGATCAACGCGCAGAACTGCGTGCACTGCAAGACCTGCGACATCAAGGACCCGACCCAGAACATCGTCTGGGTGGCCCCGCAAGGCGGCGAAGGGCCCGTGTACAGCGGCATGTAACGCTACCGGACGCCCGCGCCCGGCCACCGAAGGCGCCCCGCGGGGCGCTTTTTTTTCGACAGGCAGAACTCTCCATGACCGAACGCGTACTCCTTATCGGCTGCGGCGACCTGGGTCAGCGCGCGGCCCGGCGTTTCCTGGCGCGCGGCGACGAAGTCTACGCGCTGCGCCGCAATCCACCGGTCGGGGATGTGGCCGGCATCCGCTGGCTGCGGGGCGACATCTCCCGCGCCGACGGGCTGCCCGCCCTGCCCCCGGGTGTCACGCGGCTCATCCACCTGCCCGCGCCCGGCGCGCGCGAAGCCGCCGCCTACCGCGCGGTGTTCGTCGATGGCCTGAAACACGTGCTGGACGCGCTGGACGCCACACAGCTCAAGCGCGTCGTGTTCATCTCGTCCAGCGCGGTCTACGGCGAACACGAAGGCGGCTGGGTCGACGAAGACACGCCGCCCGCGCCGCTGGGCGTCAATGGCCGCATCCTGCTCGAGGCCGAAGCCGCGCTGGCGGCCCGCGGCCTGCCCTCGACCGCCTTGCGCCTGGCGGGCCTCTACGGCCCCGGACGCCTGCACTTGATCGAACGCCTGCGCCAAGGCGCGGCAGGCGCGCCGACCGCTCCCGAACACTGGGCCAACCGCATCCACATCGACGACGCGGCGGGGGCCGTGGTCCATCTGGCGCTGCTGCCCGACGTCGCGCCTGTCTACATAGGCTGCGACGATACGCCGCTGCCCCTGCACGAGCTCTATGCCGACCTTGCCAGGCTGATCGGCGCCCCCGCGCCGCGCGAGGCGCCGGCGCCGGCCAACGTCGGCAGCAAGAAGCTGAGCAACGCCCGCCTGCGTGCCAGCGGCTTCACCCTGCAATGGCCGGACTCGCGGCTCGGCTATGCCGCGCTGCTGGCGGCGGCAGGCAACCCGGACGCGCCGCAGGCATAGTTCGCCGCGCATCGAATCGTGGCCGTCAAGGCTGGCGGATACTGGCGGCCGTATCCATTACCGGCCATCGCCATGCATCCTGCCCATCCCCTGCAGGCGGTCACTCACCCCGACCCCTACCCGTACTACGCCGCGCTGGCGCGCGAGCGGCCGCTGTATCGCGAGGCGGCGCTGGACCTGTGGGTGGCCAGCCATCCGGACGCGATAGCGGCCATCATGCAGCATCCGGCCGCGCGCGTGCGCCCGGCCGCGGAGCCCGTGCCCAAGGCGCTGTGTCCAGGCCCGGCGGGCGAACTCTTCGGCCGCTTCGTGCGCATGAACGACAGCGCAACGCACACGCAGGTGAAGGCCCTGCTGAGCGCCTACCTCCGCGAACAATCGGCGCGGCCCTGTACGCCCGCGTGTCCCGATCCCGGCCCCCTGGACGCCGCCGCCGTCGACCGTTACCTGAGCGCCGCGCCGGTGCATGCGCAAGCCGCCTTCCTGGGGCTGCCGCCTGACCTGTATGCAGATTGCGCCGCCGATATTGCGGCGTTCCTGTCCGCGCTGCCCGCCGCCGCAGCGGCGGATCGCATCGAAGCGGGACACGCCGCAGCGCAGCGCCTGCAGACACGCCTGGAATCGCATCTGCAAGCCCCCGACGCCGCGCCGGCCCTGCGCCGGCTGCGCGAAGACGGCGCGCGGGCGGAGATAGCGCCCGCGGTGCTGGCCGCCAACCTGGCCGGCCTGCTGTTCCAGTCCTGCGAGGCGGGCGCCGGCCTGCTGGGCAACGCCATCGTCCTGGCCGGACGGCGCGGCCTGCGCGCGGATCTCACGGACGCTGCGGCGCTGGCACTGGTGGACGACGTGGAACGCAGCGACCCGCCGTTGCACAACACGCGGCGCTTTCTCGCCGCGGGCATGGACGTCTGCGGCTTGCGCATCGAAGCCGGCCAGACCGTGCTGCTGGTGCTGGCCGCGGCTGCCACGGTGCAACCCGAGGCGCACTGGACTTTCGGCGCTTTCGGGCATGCCTGCCCGGGCCGCCTTCCGGCCCGCCTGCATGCGGCGGGCGCGCTCACTCGCCTGCTGCGCGCAGGCCTGGATGCCGCGGCGCTGGCGGCCCGTTTCCGTTACCGGCCGCTGCCCAACGCGCGCGTGCCGCAGTTTGATTTTTCCGAGGAACAAGCACCATGATCGCAGTGATATTCGAAGTCGAACCCGCCCACGGCAACCCCGATCCCTATCTGCACATCGCCGCCAGCCTGATCGACGAGCTGAAGGCCATTGATGGCTTCATCTCGGTCGAACGTTTCCAGAGCCTGAGCGATCCGGGCAAGCTGCTGTCGCTGTCGTTCTGGCGCGATGAAGCGGCGGTCCAGCGCTGGCGCACGCTGGAGTCGCACCGCCGGGCCCAGGAAGCCGGGCGCGGCGGCGTCTTCGCCAATTACCGCCTGCGCGTGGCGCAGGTGCTGCGCGACTACGGCATGAACCAGCGCGACGCTGCGCCCGTCGACAGCCGCGAGCGGCACGGCTGAGGCCCCACCTCAGGCCCCGGCCGCGGCTGCCGCCAGCGCCACCCGGTGGGTCGCGCCCGATTCGAGTACCGCCGTCATTGCGGGCAGGCCCGGCGCGGACGAGGGATCGAAGTAATCGGCCTCGTCGCGGCCCGGGCCCGCCGGCAGGTCGCGCACTTCCACGCGAAAGCCCTCGGTCCGGTTGCCGCGCAGTTCCGGCACCGCCTGCAACAGGCGGCGCGTGTAGGGATGCGTGGGCCGGTCGAACACTTCGTCGCGCGTGCCTTCTTCGACGATATGGCCGCGCAACATCACCACCACGCGGTCGGCGATCTGCTCGACCACGCCCAGGTCATGCGAGATCAGCAGGCAGGCAAAGCCGTGTGAACGCTGCAGCGACATCAGAGTCTCCAGCACCTGCTTCTGCACGGTGACGTCCAGCGCCGACACTGGCTCGTCCGCGATGATGACCTCGGGCCGCAGCACCAGCGCCCGCGCGATGGCCACGCGCTGGCGCTGGCCGCCGGACAGCTCGTGCGCATAGCGCTCGGCGTAGTCCTCGCCCAGGCCCACGTCCCGCAACGCGTCGGCCACGCGCTTGCGGCGGATGTCCGCCGTCATGCCGGCTTCCAGCCGCAGGCCCTCCCCCACCAGGTCGCCGATGGTCATGCGCGGATCCAGCGATGAATAGGGATCCTGGAACACCATCTGCACCCGCCGGCGCGCCGCCTGCCACGACTGCCCCGAACCGCCCGCGGGCAAGGCCTGGCCGTCCAGTTCGATGCGCCCCTGGGCCTGCGGCACCAGTCCCAGGATGGACATCATGACCGTGGTCTTGCCGCTGCCCGATTCGCCGACGATGGCCAGCGTTTCCCCCGGCGCCACCGCGAACGTCGCGCGGTGCACGGCGCGCACCGCGCGCTTGCGGAACCAGCCCTCGCGGACCGAGTAGTCGATCGCCAATCCGTCCACCTGCAGGATGGGCGCCGCTTCGACGGCAGGCCGGGCCGGACCGCGCTTGGGCAACGCGTCCAGCAGGCTGAGCGTGTACGGATCCGCCGGCCGCGACAGCACCTCGGCCACCGGCCCGGTCTCGACCGCCCGGCCGCGGCACATCACCAGCACGCGCTGCGTGTACGCGGCCACCAGCGCCAGGTTGTGGCTGATGAAGATCAGCGCCGTGCCCTGCTCGCGCGTCAGTTCGCACATCAGGTCCAGCACTTCCTTCTGCACCACGCAGTCCAGCGCGGTGGTGGGTTCGTCCGCGATCAGGAGGCGCGGCTTGAGCAGCATCACGCCCGCCAGCAGAATGCGCTGGCGCATGCCGCCGGAGAATTCATGCGGATAGCGCTTCATGCAATCCTGCGCGTCGCGCACGCGCACCCGCTCCAGCATCCGGACGGCTTCGTCCCAGGCCTCGCGGCGCGCCATGCCACGGCGCAGAACCAGCGCCTCGATCAGTTGTTCGCCCACGCGGAACGCCGGGTTGAGCGACACCATCGGCTCCTGGAACACCATGCCGATGCCGGTGCCGCGCTTCGCCAGCCAGTCGCGCGGCGCCTGCTGCAACAGGTCCTGGCCTTCGAACAGCGCCTGTCCGCCGGTGATGCGCGCCGAATCGGGCAACAGGCCCAGCAGCGTCTTGCCGATCAGCGTCTTGCCGCTGCCGGACTCACCGACGATGGACAGCGATTCGCCTGCGTGCAGATCGAATGACACCCGGTTCACCACCGGCGCGGCGTCGCGCTTGCCCGGAAAGCGGATCTCCAGGTCGCGCACGGACAGCAAGGGTTGCGCAGCGCTCATGCCATCACCCCCCGCATGCGCGGATCCAGCAGATCGCGCACCGCATCGCCCAGCAGATTGATGCCCAGCAGGCTCAACGAAATCATGGCGCCCGGAAACACCGCCAGCCAGATGGCCTGGTCCATGGCGTTGCGGCTTTCGGACAGCATGCCGCCCCAGGTGGCCAGCGGCGGCGGCACGCCCAGGCCCAGGAAGCTCAGCGCGCTTTCCGCCAGCAGGGCGGAACCGAAGATCGAGGTCGCGAAGATCAGCAACGGCGGCAGGCAGTTGGGCAGTACGTGGCGGAACACGGTCCATAGGCCCCCATGGCCGGTGGCGCGCGAGGCAATGACGAAATCGCGCTGGCGCAGGGACAGCGCCGCGCCGCGCGCGATGCGCGACACCGACGGCGCATACGCCAGGCCCAGCGCCAGCACCACGCCCCATTTGGACGGCCCCAGCACGGTCATGATCCCGAGCGCGAGCAGGAGGCCCGGAAACGCCATCAGCGATTCCACCAGCACGGTGATGCCGCGATCGACCCAGCCGCCCGCATAGCCGGCCGTGACGCCTATCGTCGTGCCCAGGAGCAGCGCCAGCAGCACGGAAAACACGCTGACCGCCACGCTGACCCCCGCGCCCGCCATCAGCCGCGACAGCACGTCGCGGCCGAATTCATCGGTGCCCAGCCAGTACTCCGCCGACGGCGGCGAAAAGCGCGCCAGCAGATCGCCTTCCAGCGGATCGTGCGGCGTGTACACCAGCCCGACCAGGGCCAGCAGCACGACGCCCCCGACCAGCGCGCCGCCCAGGACGGCATTGGTATGTTTAAAGCCCATGATGATCCTATTGAAGCTTCACGCGCGGGTCGAACAGCGGATACAGCAGATCCACCACCAGGTTGACCGCCACGTACAAGAGCGCGATGAACAGCAGGCAGCCCTGCACCACGGGGTAGTCCCGCGCATAGATGCTTTCCACCAGCAGCCGCCCGATGCCCGGCAGCGTGAACACGGTCTCGATCACCGCGGCGCCCGACAGCAGATGGCCCAGCATCAGGCCGATCACCGTCAAGGTGGGCCCGAACGAATTGGGCAGCACATGGCGCAGCATGACGCGCTTTTCCGGCAGGCCCTTGGCGCGCGCATGCGCCACGTATTCCAGCCGCAGCGTCTCGATGGTGCTGGCGCGCATCATGCGCGTGATGGCCGCGATTTCCGTCAGCACGATGGCGCAGACCGGTAGCACCAGATACCGAGCAGCGCCCAGTCCGCCCTGGGCGATGGATTCGAAGCCATACACCGGCAACCAGTTCAGCTTCACGCCGAACAGCCAGATCAGCAGGATGCCGACCCAGAAGCTGGGCATGGACACGAACAGGATCGAGGTCGACACGATGGCGGTGTCGGCGCGGCGGTTCTGGCGCCAGGCGGCCACCATGCCGGCGGGCACCGCCACCAGGCAGGCCAGCAGCGTGGCGGTCAGCACCACCTGGGCCGTCACCGCAAAATGCGTCAGCACCAGATGCATCACGGGTTCGCGCCGCGCGATGGACATGCCCAGGTCGCCCTGCAGCGCGTTGCCCACCCAGATCAGGAACTGCTCGCCTACAGGACGGTCCAGCCCTAGCGCGTGGCGCATTTCCGCCAGCAGCGCAGGGTTGTCGATATCGCCCAGCATCAGCGACGCAGGATCCCCGGGGATCGCGCGTATCAGCGCGAACACGAGCACCGTGACGACGATCACGGTGGGCACCGACGCCGCGATGCGCTTGAGTAGATAGCCCAGCACGGCGCCTCAGTTCTTGGTCACGTTGAAGAAACGCGGCTTGCGCAGCGGCCAGCCGGTAAAGCCCTGCAGCTTGCTGGAAACGACCACATAGCCGGGCTTGTTGTAGTACATCAGCAGCGGCGTGTCGCGCAGCATCAGGGCATGCAGCTTGTCGAAGGCCTGCTTACGCACGGCAGGATCGGATTCGGCTTCTATGCCTTCCAGGATGGCCGCGGCCTCCGGACTTTCCCACTGGGCCATGGGCGTTTTGGACTTATCGCCGATCACGTCGCGGAACATCAGCGCCGGCTCCGTGCGCGCGGAATACGCGAATGCCATCAGCTGGAACTTGCCTTCGCGGAAGTTGGTCACCTGGGTGCCCCATTCCAGCATGTCCAGCTCGGCCTTGATGCCGGCCTTGCCCAACAGCTGCTGCGTCACCACCGCGACGCGGTACAGGTAGGGATAGCGCTTGTTGGCCTGCAGCTTCAGGGGCTCGCCGCGGTAGCCGGCGGCATCGAGCAGGCGCTTGACCTCTTTCAGGTTCTTCTCGTAGCCGGCGCGGTCGGCCTCGGAGTAGTAGACGCTGGCCGCGGGCACCAGGGACGGGTTATAGGCCGCCTGGCCGTTATTCAAAGCCTTGGCGATGCCGGGAAAGTCCAGCGCCAGCGCGATGGCGCGGCGCATGTTCACATCCGACAGCAAGGGCGCGCGCGTCTGCATCAGCAGGTTGACGGTGTCCAGGCCCTGCTCGGTGACGATGTTCCAGCGCGGGTCCTTGGCCGGCAGATTGTCTTCGTCCGCGTTGTAGGCGTCGACCTGCCCCGCCATGAGCGCCGCCTTCTGCGCGGCCGCATCCGGAATCACCACGAAGCGCACATTGGCCCGCGCCACTTTCTTGCCGGCCATGCCGCTGGGCGCTTCCTCGCGCGGCTTGTAGCCGGCGTACGGCGTCAGCAGCAGGTACTGTTCCTTCTTCCATTCCGCCAGCACGTAAGGACCGGTGCCGATGGGCCTGGCCCACTTGCCGTCGGCGTCGACGCTCTTGGCGCTCAGCACCGGCATCGGGCACTGCACGCTGGCCATCTGGTCCAGGAACAGCGCGTAGGGCTGCTCCAGCCTGAACACCACGGTGGCCGGATCGGGCGTCTCCACCGCCACGACCTTGGCGCCCTTGCTGCCGTCGTAGAGGTTCTTGCAGGAGTACTCGGACTGGGCGCCGTTGAGGTAGTCGTAGGTCCATTTGACGTCGGCCGAGGTCATGGGCGTGCCGTCATGGAAGGTGACGCCCTGGCGCAGCTTGAAGGTATAGGCGCGCTTGTCGTCGGACAGCGTCCAGCTGTCGGCCAGCATGGGGGCCACGCTCATGTCGGCGCGCAGCGCCACCAGGGACTCCACCACGTGCGCCAGCACGTTGTCGGTGGAAGTGTTGCGGGACCGCCCGCCGGGCAGCGTGGTCGGCGTGCCCGACCCTTCGGCGTAGCGGATTTCTGGCGCGGCGGCCTGCGCCCGCACGGCGGCGGGCAGAGCGGCCACGGCGGCGGCCAGCGCGGCGGACAACAGCAGCGCGTTCTTGGCGCGCGTAGCATGCGAATTCATAGGGATCACTCCAGGCGCGGCGCTCGCCGCATACGGGTCTGGGGGCCGGCTCAGAAGAGCCGGTACTCCGCGAAGTTGCGTCCTTCGTAGGGCTTGCGCGCGATCCACATCACGCCGCTGGCCGGCTCCATCAAGGTGGTGGCCACCGTAGCCGAGATGCTGTCGAAACTGGCCGGCTTGGGCGAACGCAGCACGCCGTCGGGCGCGGCGAAGTCGTCGGCCAGGATGCGCTTGACCGTGTCCCAGTCGATGCCGCCCGTGGCGCGCGCCAGCATGTCCTGCACACGGCGCTGGCGGTAGATCGAATCCGGATTGGCCGCCAGCCCTTTGTCGAACAGCTTGGCGCGCGCGGGCGGGCTGATCCAGTGGTTGGCATGTACCAGCAGGCCGTCCTCGGGGGTGATCCAGAAGATTTCGTCGGGCGAGCATTCCAGGTCGACCGCCTCGCCCTGCGCCTGCGCCAGCATCAGGTTGTTGGAGCAAAAGCGGCGCGAGGCCCACAGCACCTTCATGGCGTTGCAGATGTTGCTGGCTTCCAGCATCTTGCGCCGCACCAGCACCAGCGGCACCTCGGCGGGGCGCTGATAGTCGTGTTCGCAAGACAGGAAATTGCCGGACAGGGAAACGCCCGCGCTGTTGAAACCGTGGCGCGCGAGGCTGCCGGCTTCCGTGAACACCAGCAGGTCGGGGCCGTCTTCGCGGCGCATGCGCAGCACGATGCCGGTGTCCACGCATTCCTCGCGCCAGTCCCAGTTATGGGCATGCATGAGCTTGCCGCCGGCGGCGGCCTCGGGCAGCACGACCAGGCCGGTGCAGCCATCGTCCAGCCCCTTGCGGGCGCGGCCCAGCTCGGCATGGCCGAACATCATTTCGGTGCGGCAGTTGATGACCACCACATCCTCCAGCGCCTGGCCCGATCCGTCGGCGATGCCGCGCAGCTCTTCCAGGTAGGCCGCGTCATAGTCGCCCACCACCGGCACCATGGCGGCGGCCAGTTCCTTCAAGCGGTCCGCGGCAACGCCGCGCCGCTCCAGCTGCCCGCGGTAGAGGGCCACGCTGCGCGCCACGCGCTCGGGGACGGCGGCGCCATGCTGGCGGCCCCGCTCGTATGGGCTGCCCTGTACATCGACCAGGGGGAAGGGGGTGGGCAAAGTCACGGCTCAAGGCTCCGGAGCAAGGTTCAAGACGGGCAAATTTTGTACTAATATAAGAAAAAGTTCAATACAAGGGTTTCCCCGGGGCCACTATCGCGAACGTTGCGCGCGTAGCTCTCCGGTACCATTCCGACTCCGTCGCCCTTCGCGCCCATCCTTCATGTCCAACGCCGCTCCCGCCCGCCCCACTCCGCTGCAAGTCGACCTGGCGCGCCTTATCGCGGAAGACATCGTGGCCCGGCGCCATGCGCCCGGCGACCACCTGTCCGAGGAAACGTTGGCCGCGAGCTACGAGGTGTCGCGCACGCCCGTGCGCGGCGCGCTGAAGCTGCTGGCCGCGCAGGGCCTCATCACGCACCGCCCCAACAGCGGCTACACGGTAGCGGCGCATGCGGCGGCCGCGCCCCCCGCCATCGAGGGCGCCGGCCCCACCCAGGACGAGCTATACCGGCGCCTGATCGATGACCGCGCCTCGCGCGAGCTGCCGGAAACCTTTACCGAGCGCGACCTGCAACAGCGCTATCCAGCGCCGCGCAGCGTGCTGACCAAGACCTTGTTGCAGCTCTCCGCGGACGGCCTGATCGAGAAGCGCAAGGGCCATGGCTGGCAATTCGCGCCGTCGCTGGAAAACCGCGACGCGCTCAACGAGAGCTACCGCTTCCGCATGACGATCGAATGCGCCGGCCTGCTGGAACCCACGTTCCGCCTGGACCGCGAGGCGCTGGCCCGCATGCGCGCCGCGCATGAAGCGCTGGCCGCGCGCAGCGACGCCGACATCTCGGCCACCGAGTTCTTCAATCTCAACGCCTCGTTCCACGAAATGCTGGCCCGCTTCTCGGGCAACCGCTACATCCTGCAGGCGGTGCAGCAGCAGAACCAATTGCGCCGGCTGGAAGAGCATGCCGCGTTCTACCGCGACGCGCGCTTCATCAACTCCAGCAGCGAACACCTGCAGATCATCGACGCGCTCGAGGCCGGCGACCAGGAGTGGGCTTCGCAGCTCATGCGGCGCCACTTGAAGACCTCGCTGCAAGTGTCCTGACACCCTTTCCGCTTTCATTCATCCGCCAGCCCGCCGTCGCGGGCCCTCCGCACGCATGGCGTCCGCGTTGCGGCGTACCTTCGGGTCTTCTTGTATTGTATTTATCAATTGATTAATACAAAATAGAAAGCCCAAATATCTCTTCATGCCGGAACACCCATGCCATCGTCAGCGCCTCATCCCACTCCCGCCATCAACGCCGAAGCCTATTGGATGCCCTTCACCGCGAACCGCCGGTACAAGCGCGCGCCCGTGCTATTCAGCGCCGCCGAGGGCATGCACTACATCCGGCCGGACGGACGCCGCGTGCTGGACGGCATTGCGGGCCTGTGGTGCGTGAACGCCGGACACCGCCGTCCGGAAATCGTCGAGGCCATCGCCCGCACCGCCCATGAACTGGACTACGCGCCGTCGTTCCAGATGAGCCATCCCCTGGCCTTCGAGCTGGCCGAGTCCTTGCGCCAGGAAGCGCCCGCCGGGTTCTCCAACGTGTTTTTCTCGAACTCCGGATCCGAAGCGGTGGACACCGCGCTGAAGATCGCGCTGGGCTATCACCGCGCGCGCGGACAGGGCCAGCGCGTGCGCCTGATCGGGCGCGAGCGCTCGTACCACGGGGTGGGGTTCGGCGGCCTGTCGGTGTCGGGCATCGCCGGCCACCGCAAGCCTTTCGGCAATCTGCTGCCCTACGTGGACCATCTGCCGCACACCTATGACCGCAGCCAGATGGCCTACACGCGCGGCCAGCCGGACTGGGGCGCCCACCTGGCCGATACGCTGGAGCGCATCGTCGCGCTGCATGACGCCTCCACCATCGCAGCCGTCATCGTGGAACCCGTGGCGGGCTCGACCGGCGTGCTGGTGCCGCCCAAGGGCTATCTGCAGAAGCTGCGGCAGATCTGCGACGCGCACGGCATCCTGCTGATCTTCGACGAAGTGATCTGCGCCTTCGGCCGCATCGATGGCGCGTTCGCCTCATCGCACTTCGGCGTCACGCCCGACATCATCACCAGCGCCAAGGGGCTGACCAACGGCGCCATCCCCATGGGCGCCACGCTGGTGCAGCAGCATGTCTACGATGCGTTCATGCAGGGGCCGGACAGCGCCATCGAGCTGTCGCATGGCTACACCTATTCCGGCCATCCCGTGGCCTGCGCCGCCGGCCTCGCGACCCTGGACATCTGCCGCCGCGAAGGCCTGTTCCAGCGCAGCCGCGAACTCTGGCGCTATTGGGAAGACGCGGCGCACAGCCTGAAGGGACTGCCGCACGTAGTGGACATCCGCAACATCGGCCTCCTGGCCGCCATCGAACTCGAACCGCTGGAAGGCAAGCCCGGCCAGCGGGCGTACGCCGTGCACCAGGCCTGCCTGGAACGCGGCTGCCTGATCCGTTCGGCGGGCGACACCATGCTGTTGTCGCCCCCGCTCATCATCGAGCGCGCGCAGATCGACGAATTGTTCTCGGTCTTGTCGGATGTGCTGCGCGCGGACGCCTGAGCGCCCGCCCCGCTTATGCCAGGTGCCGGGTCACCGCCTGGACCACCTGCCGCACGTCCGCGGCGGACACGTCCAGGTGCGTGACCAGGCGGGTCGGGCCGCCATACACAGCCCGCATCTGGATACCGTCAGCCGCCAGCTTGGCGGTGAGTTCATCGCAGCGCGCGGGCTCGAATTCCGCGAACACCATGTTGGTGTCCTGGCTCAACACCTTTACGCCCGGAATGGCGCGCAGCCCTTCTGCCAGCAGCCGGGCGTTCTCGTGATCTTCGGCCAGGCGCTCCACGTTGTGCTCCAGCGCATACAGGCAGGCCGCGGCCAGCACGCCAGCCTGGCGCAAACCGCCGCCCAGCATCTTGCGCCAGCGGCGGGCGCGGGCGATGAGTTCGACGCTGCCGACCAGCACCGACCCCACGGGCGCGCCCAGGCCCTTGGAAAAACAGATGGACACCGTGTCGAAAGGCGCGCACAGGTCCGCCACCGGCTTGCCGCTGGCGACGGCCGCGTTGAACACGCGGGCGCCGTCCAGATGCGTCGCCAGGCCATGCTGGCGCGCCCAGTCGGTCGCGGCCTGCACGTAGCTGGCCGGAATCAGCTTTCCGTGGAAAGTATTCTCCAGCGCCAGCAAGCGGGTGCGGGCGAAATGCGCGTCGCCCTCGGGCTTGAGCGCCGCGGTCAACTTGTCCAGCGGCAAGGAGCCGTCCGCCGCATGTTCTATGGGCTGCGGCTGGATGCTGCCCAGCACGGCCGCCCCGCCCCCTTCGTACTTATAGGTGTGCGCAAGCTGGCCCACCAGGTACTCGTCGCCGCGCTCGCAATGGGCCATCAGAGCCCCCAGATTGCTTTGCGTGCCAGAGGGGAAAAACAGCCCGGCCGCCTTGCCCGTGCGCTCGGCAACCGCCTCCTGCAGGCGGATCACGGTCGGGTCATCGCCCATCACGTCATCGCCCAGGGGCGCGCAGACCATGGCCTGCAACATGGCTGCGGATGGCCGGGTGACTGTGTCGCTACGCAGATCGATCATGGAAAATCCCAGGATAGGAAAAGGAATATGGAAAGCGCTTATTCGGCGCGCGCCGCCGGCGCCGCGCGGCTCACTACCCAGATGCCGGCCAGGATCAGCGCCATGCCGCCCAGCTCAGCCGCGGTAGGCTGCTCGGACAGCAGCGCCCAGGCGAACAGCATGGCCACGACTGGCACGCCCAGGCTGGACAGGCCTGCGATCGACGCCGGCACCAGTCGCACCACCAGCAGCCACAACAACCAGCCCGCGGCGGTCGCGATCAGCACGATGTAGGCCATGCCGGCCCAAAGCTGCCAGCCCCACTGGGCCGGCATCTGCGGCACCAGAAAGGCGACCGGCGTCATGACCAGTCCGCCCAGCAGCATCTGCCAGGCGGTGAATGTCATCACATCGGGCGCGTGCCGCTCGAACATGCGCTTGGACAGCACGGTGCCCACGCCCCAGCACAGGCCGCTGCCCAGCCCCAGCAACACGGGCCGGATATCGCCCAGGCCGTTCCAGGGTTCGACGAAGCAGACCAGCCCGATGGCGGCCAGCGCAATGCCCACCCCATGCCGCGCCGTGGGACGTTCGCCCAGCAGCCACCACGCGAAGAGGATCACCCAGAACGGCATCGTGTACGCCATGAGCGAGACCTTGCCCACGCCGCCCGACACCAGCGCCGTCTGTACAAACCCCTGGAATCCGGCCGTCTGCGTCAGGCCGATCAGCAATGTCAGCTTCCAGGGCGGCATCGCCAGCGGCCGCCGCATCGCGATGGCCAGCGCGAACAGCACCAGGCCGCCCGAAACGTAGCGCAGCGCCACGAAGTCGAAGGGACCGATGTAGGGAACGATCAGTTTCATCGCGATCCAGCTGCCCGCCCAGACCAGGATGGTGCTGAACATCAGGGCTAGCCCTGCTCGATCGAAACTGCTGCGGCTCACTGGCACGGCTCCGTGGGAAAAAATTCTGGGCGCGAAAAAGCAAATACGCCCGTACCGGCAGTTCCGATACGGGCGTATGACATTATGCGCCTGCCTTGCCTCCCGCGGAGGCTGCAGGCGGGCCGTTCCCGTCCATCAAGCGGACGGGAAGGATCACAGCGACTTGGCCAACTGATCCAGGATGGCCGGATTCTCCAGCGTGGAAACGTCCTGCGTGATTTCCTCGCCCTTGGCGACCACGCGCAACAGGCGGCGCATGATCTTGCCCGAGCGGGTCTTGGGCAGGTTGTCGCCGAAGCGGATGTCCTTGGGCTTGGCGATGGGGCCGATTTCCTTGGCCACCCAGTCGCGCAGCACCTTGGCGATGGCTTGCGCCTCTTCGCCTTCCGGACGCGAACGCTTGAGCACCACGAAGGCCACCACGGCTTCGCCCGTCGTGTCGTCCGGACGGCCCACCACCGCGGCTTCCGCCACCAGTTCGTGCGCCACCAGCGCGGACTCGACTTCCATCGTGCCCAGGCGGTGGCCGGACACGTTCAGCACGTCGTCGATGCGGCCCATGATCCAGAAATAGCCGTCGGCATCGCGCTGCGCGCCGTCGCCGGCCAGGTAGTAGCCGCGCAGTTCCGAGGGAAAGTAGCTCTTCTTGAAACGCTCCGGGTCACCCCAGATGTTGCGGATCATGGCGGGCCACGGACGCTTGATGACCAGGAAGCCGCCATTGCCCTGCTCCACGTCGCCGCCGGTCTCGTCGACGATGGCGGCGGCGATGCCCGGCAGCGGCAAGGTGCAGGAACCCGGCTTGGTCGGCGTGGCGCCAGGCAGCGGCGTGATCATGTGGCCGCCGGTCTCGGTCTGCCACCACGTGTCCACGATGGGGCAACGTTCGCGGCCGATGTTCTTGTGGTACCACATCCAGGCTTCGGGATTGATGGGCTCGCCCACCGTGCCGATGATGCGCAGGCTGTCCAGGTCGTAGTTCTGCGGATGCGCTTCGGGCGCGGCCTCGGCGGCCTTGATCAGCGAGCGGATCGCGGTGGGCGCGGTGTAGAAGGTGGTGACCTTGTGGCGCGCGATCATGTCCCAGAAGCGGCCGGCGTTGGGATAAGTCGGCACGCCTTCGAACACCACCTGCGTCAGGCCGGCGGCCAGCGGACCGTAGGTGATGTAGGTGTGGCCGGTGACCCAGCCCACGTCGGCCGTGCACCAGTACACGTCGTCCTTGCGGGCGTCGAAGGTCCACTTCACCGTCAGCAGCGCCCACAGCAGGTAGCCCGCCGAGGAATGCTGCACGCCCTTGGGCTTGCCGGTGGAGCCGGAGGTATAGAGGATGAAGAGCGGATGCTCGGCGTTGACCGGCACGGGTTCGCAGGTGTCGGGCTGGCCGGCTTCGACGTCGTGCATCCAGAGGTCGCGGCCTTCGTTCCATTGCACTTTGCCGCCGGTGCGGCGGTACACGATGACCTTGCTCACGGCCTCGCAGCCGCCCATGGTGAAGGCTTCTTCGACCGCGGGCTTCAGCGGTATGGTCTTGCCGCCGCGCACCTGCTCGTCGGCGGTGATGACCAGCGACGCGCCCACGTCCATGATGCGCTCCTGCAGGCTCTTGGCCGAGAAGCCGCCGAACACCACCGAGTGCGTCACGCCCAGGCGCGCGCAGGCCTGCATGGCCACCACGGCTTCGATCGACATGGGCATGTAGATGATGGCGCGGTCGCCCTTCTTGTAGCCCAGCGCCTTCATGCCGTTGGCGAAGCGGCAGACGCGCGCCAGCAGTTCGCGATAGCTGACCTTGTTGACCTTGCCGTCGTCGGTTTCAAAGATGATGGCGGTCTTGTCGGCATTGCCGTTGGTCAGGTGCACGTCCAGACAGTTGGCCGACACGTTCAATTCGCCATCGCCGAACCAGCGGTAGAACGGCGCGTCCGATTCGTCCAGGACCTGCGTGAACGGCTTGGTCCACTGCAGGTTGTCGCGCGCCTGCCCGGCCCAGAATCCGTCGAAATCGTTTTCGACCTGCGCGCACAGCGCGTTGTAGGCCTCCATGCTGGGAATCGCGGCGCCTTCTGCAGCGCGCTCGGGCGGCGGGAACACCCGGGTTTCCACCAGTACGGACTCAATAGCGTTCGACATGATCTTTGTCTCCAATCGGTAATTCTGTTTGTTTGTGCCGCTTGTTCATTACCCAACCGCAACCGTATCGCCGCGCTCTTACGGGCACCTTACGCAAAATGCGGGCCGGAGCCCGCGGCGCAAGGCCGGCGCCGGGTAATCAAGGCGTGCCGCCGCGCTCTCGACGCGGCGGCACCGGACAGTCCATAAGGATAGCAGCCTGCGCGAACGGCGCGCCTCAGGCGGCGCGCCGTTCCAGCCCGCGCTTCACGTCCACGCGCGACAAAAGGATGAGGCCGCCCACGAAGAACAGGCCGGTCACCAGGATCGCAAGCCGGTGGTTGCCGTGCGTGGCCCAGGTCACCAGGCCGTAGGTCAGCGGACCGATCACCGCGGCCAGTTGCACCGCGAAGGTCCACAGCGAGTAGAACTCTGCCAGCCGGCCGGCGGGCGCCAGCGCGCCGGTCATGGCGCGGCCCGCGCTCTGCGTGGTGCCCATGCACAGCCCGGCCAACGTGGCCGCGACCCAGAACACGGGCGCGGTCACGGCGGCGTAGGCCACCAGCACCATCACGATCCAGCCGCACAGCGTCAGGGCCAGCGCCGGCTTATGGCCGATGCGGTCCTGCACGTAGCCGAACGAAAACGCGCCGGCCGCCGCGCCGATGTTTACGGTGAACACCAGCAGCATGATCTGCGGCGTGGTGAAGCCCATGACCTCCGAGGCATAGACCGCGGCCAGCGTGATCACCACCGAAATGCCCGCCTGGTAGCAGGCGATGCACATGAGCAGGCGGCGGAACTCCGGAAAATGCTGCCCGGTTTCGCGCCAGGCATAGGCCAGGCGCTTGAGCATGTGCAGCGCCTCCTGCTTGCCAGCCTGCGGCTTCGCGCGTTCGCGCAGCAGGAAGAAGGATGGCAGCGCCGCCAGCGCGAACACCGCGCACGTGACCACGATGACCCACGGCACGAAATGCTCGGCCGTCTCGCCACGCCCCTCGGCCAGCGTCACGACCACCAGCGACAAGCCCAGCGTGAGCATGCCGCCGCAATAGCCGAAGCTCCAGCCCCAGCCCGAAACGCGGCCCAGCGCGGAGGGCCGCGCGAGTTCCGGCAGGAAGGCCGCGACCACGGATTCGCCAACGCAATAGCAGTAGTTGGAAATGACGATGGCGGCCAGCGCCAGCCAGACGTCCCCGGGCCCGGCCTGCGTCAGCACCAGCGTAGCGGCCACGCAACCCACCGTGCTCGAAAACAGCAGGCGGCGCTTGCTGGCGCGCGCATCGGCGCGGGCGCCCAGCGTGGGCATGGTCAGCATGATGAGGAGGTAGGACAGCGACAGCGCCGCGGTCCAGGCCAGCGTGGCCCAGGGCGCGCGCCCGCCGACCACACCGACGAAATAGGTGCTGAACACCGCCGTGAGGATCACGGTGGTGTAGCCGGAATTGGCGAAGTCGTACATGGCCCAGGCCCAGACCTCGCGTTTGGCCACGCCGGGATTCAGGGGGCCGTCGCCCCCTGCTCCAGCGTTCTGCGCGGATGCGCCGGCCGGCGCATCCGACGGCTCGCCGTGGCTCATAGGCCCAGGGCGGCGATGCCAGCTTGAGCGATCAGCGCATCTTCGGTCGACTTCACGCCCGACACGCCGACGGCGCCGACGACATGGCCATTCGCCACGATAGGGACGCCGCCTTCCAGCATGCCTTCGAGGAGCGGCGCCGACAGGAACGAATAACGCCCGTTATTGATGATCTCTTCGTAGATCCGCGATTCGCGGCAGCCCATGGCGGCAGTCTTGGCCTTGGCCGGCGCAATATGGGAAGAAATCGGCGCCACGCCATCCAGGCGCAGCATGCCCATCAGATGCCCGCCATCGTCGACAACGGCAATGGCGACCGCCCATTTGTTCTGCAGGGCGTGTGCTTCGGCCGCAGCCAAGATCTTCTTGACGTCTTCGGCGGCCAGCACGGGTTTGGTATTCATTGCAGCGACTCCTTTATTTGTTCCAGGGCGGTGGGATCTTCTATGGTGGTCAGATCGCCGGGATCACGTCCTTCGCATACCGCGACGATCGCGCGGCGCAGGACCTTGCCGGAACGGGTCTTGGGCAATGCGCCCACGAACCGGATCCTGGCGGGCCTAGCCACCGCTCCCAGCTGCTCTTCCACCAGCCGCATGATATCGCCTTCCAGGCGCTTTGCCCCTTCCTCGGTTTCGGCTCCGGCGGGATTCTTGAGCACGGCGAACGCCATCGCAACCTGGCCCTTGAGCGAGTCCGCCACGCCCACGACCGCGCATTCGGCAATCGCGTTGTGGCTATTGACGGATTCCTCGATCTCGCGCGTGCCCAGGCGGTGGCCCGCCACATTGATCACATCATCCGTGCGCCCCAGGATGAACCAGTAACCATCGGCGTCCACCAAGCCCCAGTCGAAGGTCGAATACACCTGGCGGCCGGGAATGGAGGTGAAGTAGGTCTGCACGAAGCGCTCGTCGTCGCCCCAGATGGTGGACATGGCGCCCGGCGGCAGCGGCGGCACGATGGCCACCACGCCTTTCTGGTCGGGGCCCAGATCCTCGCCCGTGGACTCGCTGACGATGCGCGCGTCAAAGCCATATACCGGGAACGACGGGCTGCCGAAGCGCGTCGGGACCTTTTCCACGCCAGGCTGGGCCGACAGGATCGGCCAGCCCGATTCCGTCTGCCAGTAGTTGTCGATGATGGGCTTGCCCAGGCCGCCCGAGATCCATTGCGCGGTCGGCTCGTCCAGCGGTTCGCCCGCCAGATAGACCGCACGCAACGAGGACAGGTCGTGGCGCTTGAGCAGCTCCGGATCCTGGCGCTTGAGCACGCGCACCGCGGTCGGCGCCGAGAACAGGGTGTTGACGCCGAACTCCTCCACCAGCTTCCACAGGATGGCGCCGTCCGGACGCACCGGGGTGCCTTCATACAGCACCGTCGCCTGCCCGCCGATCAGGGGGCCGTAGATGATGTACGAATGGCCCACCACCCAGCCGATGTCGCTGGTGCAGAAGAAGGTGTCGCCGGCGCGGCCGTCGAACAGGTATTCCATGGACGAGGCCAGCGCCACGGCATAGCCGCCGGTATCGCGCTGCACGCCCTTGGGCTTGCCGGTGGTGCCGGAGGTATAGAGGATATAGCTGGGCTCCGAGGACTCCAGCCATTCCACCGGCACCCGCGCGCCCAGGTGGCGCTGGCGCAGCGTCTCGTAATCCAGGTCGCGTCCTGCGACGGGTTCGAACGGCGCCAGGCCGCGGTCGAACACCACCACCGAGGCCGGCGGCGTCTTGGCCAGCGCCAAGGCACGGTCCAGCAGCGGTTTGTAGGGCACGACCTTGCCGCCGCGCGAACCGCCGTCGGTGCAGACCACCACTTTGGGCGCCGCGTCGTCGATGCGCTGGGCCAGATTGACCGAGGCGAAGCCGCCGAACACCACCGAATGCACCGCGCCGATCCGCGCGCACGCCAGCATGGTGAACACGGCTTCCGGCACCATGGGCATGTACAGCAGCACCCGGTCGCCGCGCCCCACCCCAAGCTCCTTGAGCATGGCAGCGGCGGCGTTGACCTCTTCGTACATTTCCTGGCGCGTGTAGACGCGCTCGCGGTCGACCTCGGTGGACACCCAGATCAGGGCCGGCGTTTCAGCCTGGGTCGGCAGCCAGCGGTCGACGGCGTTGTAACAGAGATTGGTGCGCCCGCCCGTGAACCACTTGGCGAACGGCGGCCGGGAGAAGTCCAGCACGGACTCGAACGGCGTCTCCCAGTGGATGCGGCCGGCCTCTTCCCGCCAGAACGCGTCGCGGTCATGTATCGAGCGGTAATGGAAATCCCGGGTTTTTTGCATTTATGTCTCCTGTTATCTTTCTTAGGCCTTAAGGCTGATTGATTTCTTCTCTGATCCTTCGGTCATTCTGGTAGGCAAACCTTGCACGAGGCTTGCCGCAAGTCAAAATGTTCTACCAAATGTCCACGCTGCATGGACATTAACGCCGGTTTCGTAACTAACTGGTCTTAAAAGTTTGGTAGAATCCCCGCGAAGTTGTAGAACAATGTTGATTTTGCTGACATCTCGGCCACATTCACGGCGAATTCCGTGTTTTTTGCCGTTATCTGCAAATCACCCCCAGGCGCATGCATCGACACTCCAACCACGCGAGACTGAATTCATCCTCCGGCCAAGCAACTCGCGGTCTGCGCTTGCTGGCGTTGGTTGCATGCGTGGTGGGTCTGGCAGGTTGTGCCGCTACAAATCAAAAGTCAACCGCCCATACGTCCGAGATTGACCCCTACGAGACGGAATGGGTCGCCACCTCCGATGATCCCATCGGCGTACTGGTAAGCCAGAAATTCAAGCGCGAACGCCAGAAGACCCACTCCGGCGTCAGCAGCGACAACGCCCTGGTCAGCGAAGCCCTGAACCATCTGGGCATCCGCTACCGCTTCGGCGGCAATTCCCCCGATACCGGATTCGACTGCAGCGGCCTGGTGACCTACACCGCCGAACGTTCGCTGGGCCTGAAGCTGCCCCGCAACGCCGCCGAGATGGCGCAGCAAGGCGTCTCGGTCGCCAAGAACGAACTGAAGGCAGGCGACCTGGTCTTCTTCAATACGCTGGGCCGCCGCTACTCGCACGTGGGCATCTACCTGGGCGACGACCGCTTCGTGCACTCGCCCAGCGCTGGCGGCGTGGTCCGCGTCGAAAACATGACCATGGCCTACTGGTCCAAGCGCTACAACGGCGCGCGCCGCCTGGACAACAGCCTGATGGCGTCCGCCCGCGCCTCCAACTGACACATTCCCAGGATAGCCGCCAGGCTCTCCCCGCTACAAGCAAAACGCCGCCGGACTTTCCAGTCCGGCGGCGTTTTTCCATCTCTTCGCGGCGCTTTGGGCCGCAGGCCGTTTCGGCCTCCCCAGTTTTTTGTTTGGCGGCAGCAGACCGTGTCTTCAGTGCACAGAGCCAGCCCGCTGGCACAGGCCGCATTGCTGCAGGGCCTGCTGCATGCTGCATACCGAACGCCGACAAGCGACGACCCGGATGCCGCCACGTTGCGCGGCGTTGCGGAAGGTTTTCATGACGTTGTGACCCAGGAAGTCGGTCAGCAGGATGACCAGCTGGGTGCCCGAGGGCAGTTGCAACGTCTTCTTTTGATGCGAGGGATCACGCCCGCTGATGTGGTGCGTGATCGAAATATTGTGCCCTTTGAGCAGATCCGGGATGTTGCCAAGGCGGTCGGCGCCCACTACCACTGCACTTAATCCTGCCGTCATGATGAACCTCACTGGGTCGTTGAGACTGGATGTAATGATAATGATTCCTATTTTTTAGTCAACTCAAATGAGATCAGTTCTTATTTAATTATTTTTATGAGCCCATGAAAAGGGATAGCGCGGACCGCGACGCATCAAGAAAAAAGGCGCGCCGCCCAATGACGCCGCGCCTCTCGCCCCGTGAAACGGATGCCTACTTGGGCGTGCCCTGCACCGCTTCGGTCACCACCGCGCGGGTCAGCGAAGGCGCCAGCATCTCCAGGAAGGTGTAGACGTAGTCACGCAGGAACACGCCTGCCTTCACGCCGACGCGGGTCGTATGCGTGCCGAACAGATGGCCCACCGGCAGGCCCACCAGGTTGCTGTCGCGGCGCGGATCGTAGGCTACGCCGGCGATGATGCCAATGCCCAGGCCCACGTCGACATAGGTCTTGATGACGTCGGCGTCGATGGCTTCCAGCACGATGTCGGGGTGGATACCCTGGTTGGCGAAGATCTCATCGATGGTGCTGCGGCCGGTGAAGGCGCGGTCGTAGGTCACGATGGGATACTCGGCCAGCTGCGCCAGCGACAGGCGCTTGGCGGCGCTGGAGGTCAGTTCGGCCAGGGGATGGTCCGGGCGCACCACCACGGTGTGTTCCCAGGCATAGACCGGCAAGGTCGCCAGGCCCGGCGTCAAGGCCAGCGACTCCGTCGCCAGGGCCAGGTCGGCCTGCTCATGCAGCACCATTTCGGCCAGTTGCGCCGGGCTGCCTTCGGCCAGCGACAGGTGCACCTTGGGGAATTGCTTGCGGAACGCGGGAATCACGCGCGGCAGCAGATAGCGCGCCTGAGTGTGGGTGCAAGCGATGACAAGGCCGCCTTCGTCGCGGCGCGCGAACTCGTCGCTGACCTTCTTCAGGTTGTCCACTTCGCGCATGATGCGGTCGATGACCTGCGACACCGCCAGGCCGGGCTTGGTCAGCCCCTTGATGCGCTTGCCGTGCCGTTCGAAGATCTTGATGCCCAGTTCGTCCTCGAACTCGATGATCGCCTTGGAGACGCCGGGCTGCGAGGTATAGAGCATCCGGGCGGCTTCGGTCAGGTTGAAGTCGCGCCGGATGGTTTCGCGGACAAAACGAAATTGCTGCAGGTTCATGAATTGGCCCCTGTTAGACGGGCCAATTATAAGTAATAAGGATGCCTCGTTATATAACTTATTTATATAAGCTTACATGCAAGGCGTCCCCAGTTCAGCGCATCGAGATCGTGGTGTTCACGCTCTTGGCATGGGCCGACCAACGCGCCGTGACGGTCTTGGTCTGCGTCCAGAACTGCACGGCCTGCTTGCCGTTGGGGCCCAGGTCGCCCAGTTTGGAGCCGCGCGAGCCGGTGAAGCTGAACCAGGCCACCGGCACCGGGATCGGCACGTTGATGCCGACCTGGCCGACGTCGATGTTGTTCTGGAAGTAGCGCGCCGCGCCGCCATCCTGGGTGAACAACGCCACGCCGTTGCCGTTGGGATTGCGGTTGATGAACGCAACCGCGTCCTCCAGCGTTTCCACGCCCACCACGCACAGGACCGGCCCGAAGATTTCCTCGGTGTAGATGGTCATGTTTTCGGTAACGCCGTCGAAAATCGTCGGGCCCACGAAGTTGCCCTGCTCAAAGCCGGCGACCTTCAGGCTGCGGCCGTCCAGCAGCAGCTTGGCGCCTTCATCCACGCCCTTCTGGATCAGGCTTTCGACGCGCTTCTTGGCGTTGGGCGAAACGAGAGGGCCGAGATCCGCTTCGCGGTCCATGCCGGAATTGACCTTGAGCTTCTTCGAGCGTTCGACGAAGTCAGGCAGCCAGTTGCGGGCTTCGCCCACCAGCACGGCCACGGACGAGGCCATGCAACGTTGGCCGGCCGCGCCGAAGGCGGCGCCCACCAGCTGGTTCAGCGCGACCTCGGGATCGGCGTCCGGCAGGATCACGCAGTGGTTCTTGGCGCCCATCATGGACTGGCAGCGCTTGCCGGCGGCGGAGGCACGGTTGTAGATCTCGGTGCCGACGCGGGTCGAACCGATGAACGAGACCGCCTTGATGTCGGGGTGTTCGCACAGGCCGTTGGCGGTTTCCGGGCCGCCGTGCACCACGTTCAGCACGCCCGGCGGCAGGCCGGCTTCCAGCGCCAGTTGCGCCAGGAACAGCGAGGACGTCGGATCCTGCTCGGAAGGCTTGAGGATGAAGGTGTTGCCGCAGGCCACGGCGATCGGGAACATGAAGCAAGGCAGCATGACCGGGAAGTTGAACGCGGTGATGCCCGCGCACACGCCCAGCGGCTGGATCAGCGTATAGACGTCGATGCCGGAAGCGGCATTCTCGGCGTACTCGCCCAGTTGCAGGTTGGCGATGGAGCATGCGTGCTCCACCACTTCCAGGCCGCGGCCGACTTCGCCCTCGGCGTCCGGCAGGGTCTTGCCGTGCTCGCGGGTAATCATTTCGGCCAGCTTGCCGGTATTGGCGCGCAGCAGTTCCTGGAACTTCAGCATGACGCGCATGCGAGCGCCCTGCCCGCTGTTGCGCCAGGTCTTGAAAGCCTCCTTGGCGTTGGAGACGGCCAGGTCCAGTTCTTCGCGCGTGGCGAAGGGCACCTTGGCAACGACCTCCTGGGTAGCGGGATTGATCACGTCCCGCCATTCGGTGGTTTTGGACTGCACGAGCTTGCCGCCGATCAATAGCGGAACGCGGGGGACTTCACTCATTTGATGCTCCTCACACTGCATGGTCGATGCGGATGGAATCCGCATACATGGATGGTGAGGCGCCGGCGGCAAGGGCCTGCCGGCGCCCCGGGTTTACTTCTTGACCAGCGGGCAGCTCGAATCCGCCAGCGGCTGGAAGGCTTCGGCGGCCGGAATGGTGGCCACCAGCTTGGAATAGTCCCAACCGCCCTTGGACTCGGACGGCTTTTTCACTTCATACAGGTACATGTCGTGGATCACGCGGCCGTCGGGACGGATGGACGCGTTGCGCATGATCGGATCCTCGATGGGCAGCGCGCGCATCTTGTCCGCCACCACCTTGCCGTCGGTGCTGCCGGAAGCGGCGACCGAGCGCAGGTAGTGCCGCACGCTGGAGTACACGCCGGCCTGCGTCATGGTGGGTTTCAGGCCGCGGAACGCTTTCTCGAAGCGCCCGGACCACTGGCGCGTGGCGTCGTCGTAATCCCAGTAGAAGCCGTCCACGTACGACAGGCCCTGGGCGCTTTCCAGGCCCAGCGCGCGCAGGTCCGACAAGAAAATCAGCAACGAGACCAGGCGCTGGCCGCCGGCCACGATGCCGAATTCGCGCGCTTGCTTGACCGCGTTGACCGTGTCCTGGCCGCCGTTGGCCAGCGCCACGACCTGGGCCTTGGAGGCCTGCGCCTGCAGCAGGTAGGACGCGAAGTCCGGCGCGTTCAGGGGATGGCGCACGCTGCCGGCGACGGTGCCGCCCAGCGCTTGCACGGCCTTGGCCGTGTCGGCTTCCAGCGAGTGGCCGAAGGCGTAGTCCACGGTGATGAAGTACCAGGATTTGCCGCCTGCCTTTACCGTGGCCTTGGCGCCGCCCGCGGACTGCGAGTAGGTATCGAACATCCAGTGGAATCCCACCGGCGAGCATTCCTTGTTGGTCAGCGCCGTGGTGGCGGGACCGGAGAACATCACCACCTTGTTCTTTTCTCGCGCAATGCCCTGCACCGCCAGCGCCACCGCGGAGTTGGTCAGGTCGGCGATGGCGGTGACGCCGTCGCGGTCGAACCATTCGCGCGCTTTGGCCGCGCCCACGTCGGCCTTGTTCTGGTTGTCCGCGGACACCAGCTCGATCTTCATGCCCTTGCATTCCGCGGCCAGGCAGTCGTCGATGGCCAACTGCGCCGCCGCCACCGAACCAGGCCCACCCATGCCGGCGTAGGTGCCAGACATGTCCGTCAGAATGCCGATCTTCACTGGCGGCTTATCCGCCGCCTGCGCCTGGCCGACCAATGCGGCGCCCAGACACAAGCCTACGGCCAGCCCGCGTGCGTGCAATTTCATGGATTTGTCTCCTGAGTTTTATTCGTTATGGCGCCGTCTACGCGGCCTGCGGTCCCGGGGTTCAGGCCCCGGAGAGCCTGGCGACAGGCCCCAAGCCCGCCGACCCAGTGTAGATGTGTGAAAATCAACAAGCAACACTAGAAATGCACATTCCTTGTGCATTCATGCACAAGGAAAATTTGCCCGGCGGCGCAGCGCGCAGCCGGGCCTGGAGAGCCGGAAAGTGCTTGATTGGGACAGCCTGAGATATTTCCTGGAAGTGGCCCGCACCCAGCGGGTGAGCGCCGCGGCGCGCAAGCTCGGGGTCGAGCACACGACCGTGTCGCGGCGCATCCGCGCGCTGGAAGCTGAGCTGGACACCCTGCTATTCGAAAAGTCGCGCGGCGCGGGCTTCGTGCTGACCGAAGACGGCCAACGCCTGTTCGTCCATGCCGAACAGATGGAGAGCACGGTGCATTCCGCCCGCGAAAACCTGTCGGGCATCGGCCAGGCGCTGTCGGGGCACTTGCGCATCGGCGCCACCGAGGGCTTCGGCAGCTATGTGCTGACGCCGTTGGCGGCGGACTTCCAGCGGCGCTATCCGCACATCACGCTGGACATCCTGCCGGTGCCGCGCTTTGTCAGCCTGTCCAAGCGCGAAGCCGACCTGGCCATCACCATCGAGCGCCCCCAGCGCGGCCCCTATGTGTGCAGCAAGCTGTGCGACTACACGCTGCGCCTGTACGGCACGCCCGGCTATCTGGCCAGCCATCCGCCGATCCGCGAGCGCGCGGACCTGGCCGACCACACCTTCATCGGCTACGTCGACGAACTGCTGTTCAGCGAGCGGCTGCGCTATCTGGAAGACCTGCTGCCCGCCAGCAAGGTGGTATTGCGCAGCACCAGCGTGGTGGCGCAATACCACGCCGCGCTGCAGGGCCAGTCGCTGGCGATCCTGCCCTGCTTCATCGCCGCGCAGGACCCGCGGCTCACGCCCGTGCTGGCGGACGAGGTCGAGATCACGCGCTCGTTCTGGATGTATTGCCATGAAGACCTGCGCAAGCTCAAACGCGTGACGGCCCTGTGGGAGTTCATTCGCAAGTCAGTGCTGAAGAACGCCGACCTGCTGGCCGGCAAGGGCGGCACGATGAAGTACCTGCCCTGAAAAAGCCGCGGCCCGCGCTGGGCGGGCCGCAAGGCGCTGGATGTGCCGGCGTCAGGCGCTGTTCTTGGGCGCTTTCACACGCAAGCGCCGCATCAGCAGGAAGACCGTCAGCATCGCCACCAAGGCATGGATCGCCCACACGCCCACGCCAAAGCTGAGCTTGCCGTTGGAGATCCAGGCGCGCGACAGGTTCATCAGGTTCATGTAGAGCAGGCCCACCAGGCCGGCGATGAGCAGGTCGCCCGAACGTCCCAGGCGCGGGTTGACGGCGCCGAGCGGAATCGCCAGCAACGCCAGGTTCAGCGCGGCCAGCGGCAACGAGACCCGCCACATCACTTGCGACCAGCTGCTATTGGTGTTGTCCGCAATCAATTGCGAGGTCGTGCGCGCCTTGGCGGAACGCTCCGCGTTGGCGCGCGCTTCGGCCACGGGATCGCCGCCCGACTTGCTTTCGAGGCGCAGGCCATACTTGTCGAAGTGCACCAGCCGGATCTCGGGCGTGCCCGGCTTCAGGTCATAGCGATGGCCTTCGCCCAGCACCAGGAAGCGGTCGCCGTTGGGCATGGTTTCGCTATGGGCCTTGCTGGCGGTCAGCACGCTGAGCCATTCGGGACCATTTTCGCGCGCGAATACGTTGCCCAGTTCATCGCTGGGCTCCAGCGGATCTTCGGCGAAGAACACGCGGTTGCCGCCGGACGATTCCGCGAACTGGCCGGCCGTGACCTTGGACAGGTCGGAGCGCTGCTCGAAGCGTTCGTGGTATTCGCCGATCTGGCGGTACGCCCAAGGCGCCGCCACCAGCGTCAACCCCGCCACCGCCAGCGCCACGGGGATGGCGACGCGCAGCACAGGCCGGAACCAGTCGGCCAGCGAGAGGCCGCTGGCGAACCACACCACCATTTCCGATTCACGGTAATTGCGCGTGACGGTGGTGAGGACCGCAATGAAGACGGAGACCGCGAGAATGGTCGGCAATGCGGTGATGGTCGACAGCGCGGCCAGCACCACCACGACGTCCGCCCCGATGTTGCCGCCCGCTGCTTCACCGAGCAGGCGCACGAGCAACACGCTGAGCCATACGATGAGCAACGTGGAAAAGACAACGCCAGCGTGACTGGTGATCTCGCTGACGACAGAGCGTTTGAATAGAGACATGGGAGAATATGCGGGATAATCGACCGCATTCTACACAGACGTACACGGGAAACCCTCATGGAATTTAGCACACAGACCACTGCTTCCCTGCACCAAGTCAAGACCGCCGCCCTGGCCGTCGGGGTCTATGCGGAAGGCGTGTTGAGCCCCGCCGCCGATCTCATCGACCGCGCTTCCAATGGCGCGGTGCGTTCGGTGGTCAAGGCCGAGTTCCGCGGCCGCGCCGGCTCCACGCTGACCCTGCGCAACCTGCCCGGCGTGTCCGCGCAGCGTGTGGTGCTGGTGGGCCTGGGCAAGCAGGAAGAATATTCTGCCCGCGCCCATGCCTCGGCCGAGCAGGCCTTCGCCGCGGCTTGCGTATCGGCGCAGCTGGCTGAAGGCGTGTCCACGCTGGTCGCCAATCCGATCGCCGACGTGGCTGTCATCGCGCGCGCCCGCAGCGCCGCCATCGCAGCCGGCAACGCCACCTATCATTACGACGCCAGCTTCGGCAAGCCCGACCGCGACGCCCGTCCCAAGCTCAAGAAGATCGTCCAGGTCGTCGAGCGCGCCGACGCGGCCCAGGCCCAGAAGGGCCTGCGCGAAGGCGGCGCCATCGCCAACGGCATGGACCTGACCCGCACGCTGGGCAACCTGCCCGGCAATATCTGCACGCCGACCTACCTGGGCGAGACGGCCAAGCGCCTGGCCCGCGAGTTCAAGTCGCTGAAGGTGGAAGTGCTGGACCGCAAGCAGGTCGACGCGCTGGGCATGGGCTCGTTCCTGTCGGTCGCGCGCGGCTCCGAGGAAGCGCTGCGCTTCATCGTCCTGCGCCATGCCGGCAACAAGGCCGCCAAAAAGACCGCCAAGGGCGCGCAAGGCCCCATCGTGCTGGTCGGCAAGGGCATCACCTTCGATGCCGGCGGCATCTCGCTCAAGCCCGCCGCCACCATGGACGAAATGAAGTACGACATGTGCGGCGCCGCCAGCGTGCTGGGTTCGTTCCGCGCCCTGGCCGAACTGGAGCTGCCGCTGGACGTGGTGGGCCTGATCCCGGCTTGCGAAAACCTGCCCAGCGGCAAGGCCAACAAGCCGGGCGACGTCGTCACCAGCATGGCTGGCCTGACCATCGAAATCCTGAACACCGACGCCGAAGGCCGCCTGGTGCTGTGCGACGCACTGACCTACGCGGAACGCTTCAAGCCGTCCGCGGTGATCGACATCGCCACCCTGACCGGCGCTTGCGTGGTGGCCCTGGGCAACGTCAATAGCGGCCTGTTCTCCAAGGACGACGCGCTGGCCGATGCGCTGGCCGCGGCCGGCCGCCAGTCGCTGGACACCGCATGGCGCATGCCGATGGACGACGCCTACCAGGAACAGCTCAAGTCCAACTTCGCCGACCTCGCCAACATCGGCGGTCCTCCGGCGGGCGCGGTCACAGCGGCCTGCTTCCTGTCGCGCTTTGCCACCTCGTACCGCTGGGCCCACCTGGACATCGCCGGCACCGCCTGGCGCGGTGGCAAGGACAAGGGCGCCACCGGCCGCCCCGTGCCGCTCCTGATGCAGTACCTGCTGGACCAGGCTTGAAACGGCAGCAACGGAACCCGGCATGACGCGCATCGACTTCGCCTTCGGCGCGCCCGACCGCTTGCGCACCGCCTGCCAGGTGGTGCGCAAGCGCTACCTGGCACGGCAGCGGCTGGTGGTGTACTGTAGGGATGGCTCCCGGCTGGCCGCGTTCGACCGCATGCTCTGGGCCTTCGACGACACTTCTTTCGTGCCGCACGTGCTGGCCAACGATCCGCTGGCGGGCGAGACTCCTGTAATTCTCACTGCCGGCGATCCGCAACAGGCCGCGGCCGCGGCGGGCCAGGGCGGACAGCCCCAGCCGTCCTGGCTGCTGAACCTGGACCTCGACTGCCCTCCGGGTTTCGAAGCCTTCGAGCGCCTGCTTGAAATCGTCTCGGACGACCCCGACGACAAGCAGGCCGCCCGCCAGCGCTGGCGGACCTACCTGGCCGCGGGCCACACGCCGCAAAGCCGCGACCTCAGCCGCCAGCAGCCGGACGGCTGAACGCGCCGGCCTTGCGGCGCGCCACCTCGATCACCCGGGAGCCATCATGCCCTCTCGCCACGCCGACCCCGGCATCCCTACCCTGACCCAGCGGGCCGAGCCCGCGCTCTACCCGCCGGCGTCCCCGCACGACGCGGACATGCCCGTGCTGACCGACCTGGCCGACGATGGCACGCAGGGTCATGACGACGACGCCTTTCCGCTACTGACGGAAGTGGCGGACGACGCAGATGCGTCCCCTGATATCATTCCGCCGGCAGCCGCCGTCCTGGCTGCGCCTCCCGCGGCGCCGGACGCCACGGTCCTGAGCGCCCGCCTTCAGGCCGAGGTCGAGCAGCTGATGCGCGAAGCCCTGGCCGAGGCCATCGAACAGATCCAGGCCCGCATGGACGCGGAATTGCCGCGCATCGTCGCCAGGGTGCTGCAGGACGTCAGGCCGGGTTGACCCGTCTGGAACCTATTTCGCGCCTCTGGTCTAATCCTAGGCAGAACTGGATTCTTCAGGGAACTGTAAGGTATCCTTCCCATCTAAGCCTTCTAGGCAACCATTACTCTGCCGCACACAGGAGTTCTCAATGAACGAATATCGTCCGTCCCCTTTTAACCGTTCCGGCGCCGTAGCCGGCGCGCCGGGCGAGGTCGCGCGCAACCAGGTGCTGCGCAACACCTATTGGCTCTTGGCGCTCTCGCTGATCCCGACCGTGCTGGGCGCGGCCGTCGGCATGTACACCGGCATCAACCGCATCATGGGCGCAAGCCCCGGCCTGTCCGCCATCGTGTTCCTGGTGGGCGCGTTCGGCCTGATGTTCGCGATCGAAAAGAACAAGAACAGCTCGCTGGGCGTGGTCCTGCTGCTGGCCTTCACGTTCTTCATGGGCGTGATGCTGTCGCGCCTGCTGGGCTTCGTCATGGGCATGAGCAACGGCTCGCAGCTGGTCATGACGGCCTTCGGCGGCACCGCGATCGTGTTCGGCACGATGGCCACGCTGGCCACCACCATCAAGCGCGACCTGTCGGGATTGCAGAAATTCCTGTTCATCGGCGCGGTCGTGATCCTGGTGGCGGCCCTGGCCAACATCTTCCTGCAACTGCCCGCGCTGATGCTGACCATCTCGGTCCTGGCCATCGTCATCTTCTCGGCCTTCATGCTGGTCGACCTGCAGCGCGTGGTCAACGGCGGCGAAACCAACTACGTGTCCGCCACGCTGGCCATCTACCTGGACGTCTACAACGTCTTCTCGAACCTGCTGATGCTGCTGGGCATCTTCGGCGGCAACCGCGAGTAATCGCAACGCTGCCAAACCGGCACAAAGAGCCTACATTCACGTGTGGGCTCTTTTTTTACCTTGGGCCTGCATTCACGTGTAGGCCCTTTTCTTTGCCCCTCCCGGGCGCCCTTTCCCGCTGGAGCCACGCCATGCCCGACCGCCGCCGCTTCCTCCAGACCGCTGCCGCCGCCGCCCTGACCGGGCCGGCCTGGACGGCCCGCGCCCTCAGCGTGGTAACTCCCATGCACAGGCGGAACATACCCGCCTCCGGCGAGGCGCTGCCTGTGATCGGCCTGGGCACCGCCGACACCTTCAACGTGTCCCCCGCCGACAAGGCCGCCATGGCGCCGCTGGCGCAGGTGCTGGATACGCTGCTGCAGAAGGGCGGCAAGCTGATCGACACCGCGCCCAGCTACGGGCAGGCGGAAGCGGTCACCGGCGCGCTGCTGGCGCGCGACGGCGGCTTACGAGCCAGGACCTTCCTGGCGACCAAGATCAGCACGCAGGGCCACGAGTCGGCCATGCGCCAGGTGCGCCAATCGCAACGGGCGCTAGGCAGCGACAAGTTCGACCTGGTACAGGTGCACAACCTGATCGACACCGCCAACCAGCTGGCGCTGCTGCGCGAACTGAAGCAGCAAGGCGTGATCCGCTATCTGGGCATCACGCACTACACCGACCATGCCCACGACGAACTGACCGAACTGGTCGAACGCGAAAAGCCCGATTTCCTGCAGATCAACCTGTCCGTAGCCGACCGCAGCGCCGAAAAACGCCTGTTGCCCGCCTGCCAGGCCCACGGCGTCGCGGTGCTGATCAACCGCCCATTCCAGGACGGCGCGCTGTTCCGCCGGGTCAAGGGGATGGCGCTGCCCGAGCTGGCCGCCGAGATCGATTGCGGATCCTGGGCGCAGATCTTCCTGAAGTTCATCATCGGCCATCCCGCGGTCACCGCCGTCATTCCCGCCACTTCCAAGCCGGCCAACATGGCGGACAACGCGCAGGCCGGCTTCGGGCCGCTGCCGGACGCCGCCATGCGGGAACGCATCGCCGCGCTGCTGGCCTGACGCCATGGCGTCCGCCCCCGGCAGCTTGCCAGGCCGCGCCGCGCAGGCCTTGGGCATTCCGCAGGAAGAACTGGCGCCGGCAGCCTGCGGCTTCGCGTTTTTCTTCTTTCTGTTCTGCGGCTATTTCATGCTGCGGCCGATACGCGAGACCATGGGCATCCAGGCGGGCGTCGACCAGCTGCAATGGCTGTTCACCGCGACCTTCATCGCCATGCTGGCCGTGGTGCCGCTGTTCGGCTGGCTGTCGGCGCGCGTGCCGCGCGCCATGCTGGTGACCTGGGTCTATGCCGCCTTCGCGCTCAGCATGGCCGGCTTCGCCGCCCTGCTCCATCTGCGCCCCGGCAGCGTCTGGGCGGCGCGCAGCTTCTACGTCTGGCTGTCGGTCTTCAACCTGTTCGTCGTCTCCATCGCCTGGAGCCTGATGGCCGACGTATTCCGCATGGAGTCCGCCAAGCGCCTGTTCGCGCTGATTGCCGCGGGCGCCAGCGCCGGCGGGCTGGCAGGCCCGCTGTTGGGCGGCCTGCTGGCCGGCGCGCTCGGTCCGGCCGGCCTGTTGCTGCTGTCGGCGCTGCTGTTGACCGCCACCCTGCCCCTCAAGCGCTGGCTGCTGCGCTGGCGCGCGGCCCACCGCGAGGATGCGGCCTCGGACGACATGCGCCGACCGCTGGAAGGTTCGATCCTGGCCGGCCTCTCGCGCATCTTCCAGTCACCTTACCTGCTGGGGATTTCGCTGCTGGTAATCCTGCTGGCCACGCTCAACACGTTTCTCTACATGGAGCAGGCGCGGCTGGTGGCGCATGCCTTTACCGACACGGCCCAGCGCATCCGGGTCTTCAGCGCGCTGGACTTCACGGTACAGGCGCTGTCGCTGCTATCGCAGCTCTTCATCACCGGACGCGTGGCCACGCGTCTGGGGCTGCGCTTCCTGCTGACCGCCGTGCCGCTGACGATGACGGCCGCTTTCCTGGCGCTGGCGGCCTTTCCCGTCTTCGGCGTGCTGGCCGCGGCCATGATCGTGCGCCGGGTCGGCGAATACGCGCTGATCCGGCCGGGGCGCGAAATGCTGTTCACCGCAGTCTCGCCCGAAGACAAGTACAAGACCAAGAACGTCATCGACACCGTGGTCTACCGCGCGGGCGATGCGGCCAGCGGCTGGGTCAAGGCGGGCGTGGACATGCTGGGCTACGGCCCGGCGCTGATCGCCGCGCTGGGCGCCCTGTGCGCGCTGGCGGCCGCCGCCGTGGGCCACGGGCTGGGACGGACCGCCGACCGGCGCAATGCGGACAGGTCTTAGGTTTTATTGAACATCCATCTCATTGAAACAAACGTATTCCCCAGGCCGCGACCGCACAATGGCGCAGCTCTCAATGCCTGGGGAAACGTCATGAAACGCACCGCCTGTCTTGCCGCCGTGTTGCTAAGCCTGGCCGCGCCCGCCGCGCTGGCCGCCTATCCGGAACGCGCCATCACCCTGATCGTGCCGGCCGCAGCGGGCGGCAACGCCGACATCACCGCGCGCCTGGTGGGCCAGGAAATGAGCCGCCAGCTGGGCCAGCCCGTGGTCGTGGAGAACCGCGTCGGCGCGGGCGGCCGCATCGGCACCCAGGCCGTGGCGCGCGCGCCGGCCGACGGCTACACCATCGGCTATGCCCACGTCGGCACGCTGGTGCTGCACCGGTTCCTGTTCAAGCAGCAGCTCTACGACCTGGACCGCGACATCGCCGCCATCGGGCTGGTGGCCGAAACGCCCAACGTCATCGTGGTGAACGCGTCCTCGCCCTATCGCGACCTGAAGGGGTTCATCGAGGCCAGCCGCGCCCAGCCGGAGCGCCTGACGATGACCTCCGCCGACCCGGGCACCACCAGCGAGGTCGGGGTCAAGCTCTTCATCGCCCAGACCGGCGCCGCCGTGCGCCAGATCCCGTACAAGGCCACGGCCGCGCAGTTGTCCGACCTGCTGGGCGGCCATGTCGATTCCATGATGGAAAACCTGCCGCCACTGATCGGCAACCTGAAGGATGGCCGCTTGCGCGCGCTGGCGGTCACGACCAAGACCCGCGCCGCCTCCAATCCGGACGTGCCGACGGTGGCGGAGCAAGGGTATCCCGACTACGAGCAATCGGCCTGGAGCGCGCTGGTCGCGCCCGCCGGCACCCCGCCCGAGGTCATCGCGCGGCTGAACGCGGCAATGAACGCTGCGCTGCGCTCGGACGGCGTCAGCAAGGAACTGCGCAGCCGCTCCCAGGAACCGCTGGGTGGCACGCCGCAGGACGTACAGAACCAGATACGCAAGGAGCTGCCCAAATGGGAAGGCATCATCAAGGCCGCCGGCACGACGCTGGATTGAACCGGATCGTCACATCAGCAGGAGCCGCCGCATGGCCACGGTAAGCCGCGAGGACTTTTCCTGCGCCGCGGCGACCAACGCGTCGGCCTACCGGCGCGTCACCATACCGATGCTGCGGATCGAGGCGGGGCCTGGCCCCGCCGTTGCCTTGATGGCGGGCGTGCATGGCGACGAATGGGAAGGCCAGGCCGCCATCCTGGAGCTGTGGCGCCTGCTGCCCGGCATCCTGCAACGCGGCACGGTCTACCTGCTGCCCGCGGCCAACGCCGAGGCCTCGCTGGCGGGCACGCGCCTGTCGCCGTCCGACGGCGGCAACCTCAACCGCGCTTTCCTGGGCGCCCCCGCGCGCGGCTACACGGAAAGCGTGGCCGCCGCGCTGGAAGCCCGGCTGCTGCCGCGCATACAGGCGCTGGTGGACGTGCACAGCGGCGGCGCGTCGCTGCGCTACCTGCCCTCGTCGGTCATCACGCGCTACGGCGACGACGCCTACGACGAACGCCTGCCCGCCCTGGCGCGAGCCTTCGGGCTGCCCGATTGCATGTACTTCCGCGGCACGGAGTCCGGCTCCATGCCGGCCGCCGCCAGCCGCCATGGGGTGCTGCGCCTGAGCGCCGAGATCGGGGGCGGCCGCGAAACCAGCCAGGCGCTGGTCGACCGCTGCCGCGACGGCCTGCTGGGCTGCCTGGGCGAGCTCGGCCTCCTGCCCGACCGCCCGCCCGCGCGCCGCCCCGAGGTCCGCCTCTATGACCTGGACGCTCCCGCCGCCACCCTGCGCGCCAGCGAGGCTGGCGTGTTCGTGCCCGCTGTCGAACTGGGACAACTGGTCAATGCGCGCCAGCGCATCGGCCAACTGCTGGAACCCGCCCGACCCGACATGGCGCCGCGCGCGCTGACCAGTCCGCAGGCCGGCACTGTCGTATGCCTGCGCGCCATCGCCCGCAGCGACGACGGCGATTGCCTGCTGCAAGTCGCGCCCGCCCTTCCCCTCGATTCCCTTGCCTCGAAGTATTGACCCATGCAGATGAACCCTAGCTTGTCCGGCCTGCGCTGCATCCGTTGCGCCAGCCTGTGGCCGCCGGCCGATTACCCCGAAGGCTGCCCCAGCTGCCTGGAAGCCGGCCACCCCGCCAGCCTGGAGTGCCTGTACGAACCCTCGGCCGACGGCGTCATGCCCCTGCCGGTGCTGGACGCCGTCACGCTGGGCGAAGGCGCCACTCCCTGCCTCGCCGCGCCCGCGCTGGCGCAGACCGAAGGCGTGGGCCAGCTCTGGCTGAAATGCGAAAGCGCCAACCCCACCGGCAGCCACAAGGACCGCATGGCGGCCCAACTGGTGTCGCGCGCGCGCCTGGCCGGCGCCACCCGCGTGGCGGCCGCCTCCAGCGGCAATGCCGGCGTCTCGCTGGCCGCCTATTGCGCCGCCGCGCGGCTGGAAGCCGACATCGCCATCACCACCAACTGCCCGCCCTTGCAGCGCGAGGCCATGCAGCGCTTCGGCGCCCGGCTGACCGCCTTCGAGGACAGCCTGAGCCGCTGGCCCCACGTCGAGGACCTGTGTCGCAACCACGGCGCCTTCGCCGGCACGAACTATCTGAATCCGCCCGTGGGCACCCACCCCTACGGCGTGGAAGGCTACAAGCCCATCGCGCAGGAGATCCTGGAAAGCTGCGGCGTGCCCAGCGACATCGTGGTGCCCACCGCGCGCGGCGATCTGCTGTGGGGCATCTTCCTGGGTTGGCAGCATCTGCTGCAAACCGGCCGCATCGCGCGTTTGCCGCGCCTGCATGCGGTGGAGCCGTACGCCCGCCTGTCGCGCGCGCGCGCCACGGGCGACGCGCGCAAGCAATGGGACGGCGTGACGGACCAGTATTCGATCGCGGGCAGCACCAGCACGCTGCAATCGCTGGAAGCCTTGACGCGTTCCGGCGGCACGCCGGTGGAGATCTCGGACGCCGCGGCCGCGCAAGCGCAGCAGCGGCTGGAACGCATCGGCCTGGCGACCGAGCTGTCATCGGCCGCGGCGCTGGCTGCCGTGTCGCGGCTGCGGCGCTCGGGCTTGTTGGATGCGGAGTCGTCCGTGGTGTTGATCGTGACCTCGGACGGGCGCCGCGGCTAGCGCCCCGGGGCCGGCTTCGGCGCGCTAGACGCCAAAGCTTTCCACCAGCGGCGCCAACGCGCCGCGCAGGCAGGTCGCCCAGAACTTGCCCGCCTCGGACAAGGGGCGGCTGCCATGCAGGATCATGTGGCACTCGAAATGCACCGGCGCGGCCAGCGGGCGATAGCACAGGCCCGCCGCCGCCATGCCGACTGCCGTGGCCGGGTTGGCGATGCCCACGCCATGCCCCGCCAGCGCCAGTTGGCACACGGTGCTGGAATAAGGCGTCTCGATGGCCACCTTCAGGCTCTGCCCCGCTTGCGCCAACAGCGCGTCCAGGCGCTTGCGCGAGCCGTCCTCGGCGTTCAGCGCGATCACGTCGGCGTCGGCCAGGTGCGAAAAATCCACTTGCTCCAGCCGCGCCAGCGGATGCCCCTTGGGAAAAACCGCCACGGCGCGCAAACTGGCCAGCCGGTGGCCGCGCAAGCCTTCGAGTTCGGATTCGTCGGCCACAGCTGCCAGGTCCAGCTCGCCCGACACCACCATGTCGCGCAAGGTATTGGAATCCCGGATCTGCAGATACAGGCCGGTATCAGGATAGCGCTCGCGAAAGCGAGCAATAGTGTCGCTGATGATGGCGCCGCTATAGGCATGGATGCAGCCAATGCGCAGCCGCGGCTGCGCCGCGCCGCGGATGGCGCGGATCTTGCGGCCCAGGCTTTCCAGCCCGACGTTCAGGCGGCGGATTTCTTCATACAGCAGGGTCGCCTCGGGCGTGCGCTGCATGCGCTGGCGTACGCGCTCGAACAGACGCAGCTCGATGCTGGCTTCGAGCGCGGCCAGGGTCGCGCTGACGGTGGCGGGCGACACGTCCAGCCGTCTGGCAGCGGCGGTGACGCTTTCCGTTTCATAGACGGTGCGGAAGGTCTCGACCTGCTTGAGCGTGAAGGTCATGGCCGGATCGCGCTGCGCTCAGATGCGTTGCAGGTCCAGCAACACGCGGCGGGTCGACAAGGGACGGCCCGCCAGGATTTCGGCCAGCCGTTCGCGCAGGTCGCGGCGCAGGGCCGGCTCGATCGCCGGGTCGTCGAAATCGGGAGGATCCTCGTCCACGCCATAACCGGTTTCGCGCAGCAGCGTCCATTCGAAGCGGCGCAGCGCGCCCGCGGCGCGGGTGCCGCCGGACAACTGCTGCAAGGCGAAGTCGTAGGCGTCGAACAACAGCGGATGGGCGTCTTCGCGCGGCAGCAGCCGCAGCAGCAGTTCGTTCATATACCAGGCCGACATCAGCGCGGTGCCGGTCAGCGGCCGGATGCCCGCGATCTCGGCGCGCGTCAGCGTCTTGACCTCGCCATTGCCGGTCCACGACAGCAGCAGCGGCTGGAACGCGGACAACACGGGACGCAGGACGGAATACGGGCGCTTCGCGCCCTTGGCGACCATGGCCACACAGCCGTGATCGCGTGAGAAAGTCTGAACGATGAGGGAGGTTTCACGCCACGCGGTGGCGTGCAACATGTATCCGGGGCGATCCTGGACGCGAGGCGCCCGTCTACTCATAGCCCAGATCGCGGAGCGCACCCTCGCGGTCGGACCAGCCCTTGCGCACCTTGATGTAGACCTCCAGGTGCACCGGCTTGTCCAGCAGCTTGGCGATGTCCTGCCGCGCCTCCGTGGCGATGCGCTTCATGTGCATGCCGCCCGCGCCCAACAGGATGGGCTTGTGGCTGTCGCGCTCGACCACCACGCAGGCATTGATGCTGGCGCCCTTGCTGGTCTCTTCCCATTGCTCGATGACGACGGTACAGCCGTAAGGCAGTTCGTCGCCAACCAGGCGGAAGATCTTCTCGCGCACCAGTTCGGCGGCGATGAAGCGCATGGGGCGGTCGGTCAGCGTGTCTTCCTCGAACATCGGCTCGCCTTCCGGCAGGCGCGACGCGATTTCTTGCAACAGCTGATCCAGCTGCTGGTTCTTGGTGGCGCTGACGGGCACCACGGCGCCGAACGGATGCAGCGCCATGATCTTGGACACGAAGGCGAACAGGTCGTCGCGGTTCTTCAGTGCGTCGATCTTGGAGACGACCAGGATGGTGCGTTCCGGCGCGGGCAAAAGCGGCAGCAGCTTGGCGTCGCCCTCGGACCATTTGCCGGCTTCCACCACATGCACCACCACGTCCACGTCGGCCAGGGCCTGCGTGACCACGCGGTTCATCATGCGGTTCATGGCGCCGCCATGGCGGGTCTGGAAACCCGGCGTATCGACGAATACGAACTGCTCGTGCTCGCGCGTCAACACACCGTGGATGCGGTGGCGCGTGGTCTGCGCCTTGCGCGACACGATGGAAATCTTGGAACCGATCAGGGCGTTCGTCAGGGTGGACTTGCCCACGTTGGGGCGGCCCACGATGGCGACGAAGCCGGTACGAAAAGGGGTATCGCTCATTTAGTCTCTTGAGCCACTGCCACCGGCAGCGACAATTGCGCGGTTTTGCGCGCCTTGCCCGACTTGCGGGCAGCCTTGGTCGCCGGGCTGACGGCCAACGCGGCCTCCAGCGCCAGCTTGGCCGCCGATTGCTCGGCGGCGCGGCGGCTGGCGCCGGGCGCCATCACCTTGATCTCGAGCGCCGGAATGGCGCACTCGACTTCGAACTGCTGGCTATGGGCCGCGCCATGCGTGGCCACCACCGTGTACACCGGCAGCGCCAGCTTGCGGCCCTGCAGGAATTCCTGCAGCAAGGTCTTGGCGTCCTTGCCCAGGGTCTTGGGATCGACCGAAGCCAGCACCGGCTGGTACTGGCGCACGATCACGCGACGGGCGGCGTCGAAACCCGCGTCCAGGAACACGGCGCCGAACAGGGCTTCGACCGTGTCCGCCAGGATGGAAGGCCGGCGGAAACCGCCGCTCTTCAATTCGCCTTCGCCCAGACGCAGGTATTGCGACAGTTCCAGCCGCTGGGCGATATCCGCCAGCGAGGCCTGCTTGACCAGATTGGCGCGCAGGCGCGACAGATCGCCTTCGTCGATTTTGGAATAACGCTCGAACAGCATCGCCGCAACGACAAAGTTCAGCACGGAATCCCCAAGGAATTCCAGGCGCTCGTTGTGGCGCGCACCGTGGCTGCGGTGCGTCAGCGCCTGTTCGAGCAATGCCGAATCACTGAAGTGGTGATCCAGGCGGTTTTCTAGCGTGGCTAGCGACATAATCAGTTGAACCGGCCGATGCGGCTGAGATCGCTGAAATTCATCCAGATGAAGAACGCGCGGCCGACGATATTGGCTTCCGGTACGAAGCCCCAGTATCGGCTGTCGGCGCTGTTATCCCGATTATCGCCCATGGCGAAAAACTGCCCCTCGGGTACTTTGCAGCGTACCCCATTACGGCTGTATTGGCAGTTCTGGCGGTTGGGAAATTGCCACATCGGGCCATACTCCTGCGGCTTGCCCTCATCCAGCAGGATTTTGTGCTCAACGTCGCCCAACTTCTCTTTATATTGCGCAATATATGACACACGATCCGGCTCGAAGTAGTCGCCGTCGCGCTCATGCGGCACCAATTCGCCGTTGATGTAGAGCTTTTTGTCCAGGTAGGCGACCTCGTCGCCCGGCAGGCCGACCACGCGCTTGATGTAGTCAACGTCCGGATCCACGGGGTAGCGGAACACGAACACGTCGCCGCGCTGGGGCTTGCCCACCTCGATGATCTTCTTGTCGATGACCGGCAGGCGCAGGCCGTAGCTGAACTTGTTCACCAGGATCAGATCGCCCGATTGCAGGGTCGGCAGCATCGAGCCCGACGGAATGCGGAACGGCTCGACCACGAACGAGCGCAGCATGAACACGAACAGGATGACGGGGAAGAAGCTGACGGCGTATTCGATCCACCACGGCATGCGGCGCGCGGCGTCGCCGGCTTCGCGGCGCAGGCGCTCGGCTTCCTGGGCGTCGCCGACCAGGGCCGTATCGTATTGCGCCATTGCCGCCTGGGCCCGGCGTTCGCGGCCCTTGCGCAGCACTGCCAGATCAAGCACCCAGATAATGCCGGTCAACACCAGCAAAACAAAAAGAATCAGGGCAAAGTTCCAACTCATCAGCTAACCGCCTTTTCGGGTTCTATTTGTCTTCCACTTGCAGGATGGCCAGGAACGCCTCCTGCGGAATTTCCACGCTACCCACCTGCTTCATGCGCTTCTTGCCGGCCTTCTGCTTTTCCAGCAGCTTCTTCTTGCGCGAGATGTCGCCGCCGTAGCACTTGGCCAGCACGTTCTTGCGCAGCGCCTTGACGTTTTCACGCGCGATGATTTCGGCGCCGATGGCGGCCTGGATCACCACGTCGAACATCTGGCGCGGAATCAGGCCGCGCATGCGCGTGACCACGTCGCGGGCGCGATGGCGCGCGTTGCTGCGGTGGACGATCACGGCCAGCGCGTCGACGCGGTCGTTGTTGATCAGCAGGTCCACGCGCACCACGTCGGCCGAGCGGTACTCCAGGAACTCGTAGTCCATCGAAGCGTAGCCGCGCGACACCGACTTCAGCTTGTCGAAGAAGTCCAGCACGATCTCGGCCAGCGGGATCTCGTACACCAGGTGCACCTGGCGGCCGTGGTAGCTCATGTTGACCTGCACGCCGCGCTTGTTATTGCACAGCGTCATGACAGGACCCACGTAGTCCTGCGGCATGAACAGCGTGACCTTCACGATGGGTTCGCGGATGTCGGCGATCTTGCCGATTTCCGGCATGCGCGACGGGCTTTCCACGGTGATCACGGAACCGTCGCGCTGTTCGACCTCGTACACCACCGACGGCGCGGTGGTGATGATGTCCATGTCGAATTCGCGCTCCAGGCGCTCCTGCACGATTTCCATGTGCAAAAGACCCAGGAAGCCGCAACGGAAGCCGAAGCCCAGCGCCTGCGACACTTCCGGCTCGAACATCAGCGCGGCGTCGTTCAGCTTGAGCTTTTCAAGCGAATCGCGCAGCTGGTCGTATTCGGAGCTTTCCACGGGGTACAGGCCCGCGAACACCTGCGGCTTCACTTCCTTGAAGCCGGGCAGCGGTTCGGCTGCAGGCTTGTTGGCCAACGTGACGGTATCGCCCACCTTGGCGTCTTCCAGCTGCTTGATGCCGGCGATGATGAAGCCCACTTCGCCCGCCGACAGATGCGGACGCTGTTGCGACTTCGGCGTGAACACGCCGGTCTGCTCGCAAAGGTGGGTGGCGCCGGACGCCATCAGCAGGATCTTGTCCTTGGGCTTGAGCACGCCGTTGATGATGCGCACCAGCATCACCACGCCCACGTAGTTGTCGAACCACGAATCGATGATGAGGGCCTGCAGCGGCGCGTCGGGATCGCCCTTGGGCGGCGGCACGCGGGCCACGACCATTTCCAGGATCTCGTCGATGCCCATGCCGGTCTTGGCGCTGGCCAGCACCGCCTGCGAGGCGTCGATGCCGATCACATCCTCGACTTCCTGGCGGGCGCTGTCGGGATCAGCCTGCGGCAGGTCCATCTTGTTCAGCACGGGCAGCACTTCCACGCCCAGCTCGATGGCGGTGTAGCAGTTGGCCACGGTCTGCGCTTCCACGCCCTGCGAAGCGTCCACCACCAGCAGCGCGCCTTCGCAGGCCGACAGGGAGCGGCTGACTTCATACGAGAAGTCCACGTGCCCCGGGGTGTCGATCAGGTTCAGGTTGTAGACCTTGCCGTCCTGCGCCTTGTAGTGCAGGGCCGCGGTCTGGGCCTTGATGGTGATGCCGCGCTCGCGTTCGATTTCCATGGAATCGAGGACCTGCGCCGACATCTCGCGATCCGCCAATCCGCCGCAGCGCTGGATCAGGCGATCGGCCAGGGTCGATTTGCCGTGATCGATGTGGGCAATGATGGAGAAGTTGCGAATATGCTGCATGCTTGAAGTTATAAGGGACGGAACACTCGGCACTGGGCCGGAAGACACCGCCGCCGGAATACGCACGGCTGACGAGGAGGGTGCCAACGGGCCTGGCCCGGGCAAAACAAGGGGGCGCCATGCGCCCCCTCTTGCGGCAACCAGGCATTTTAGCCGGTCTTGCGCCTTTTTTCTGCGGACTCGGAAGACGGGCCCGGCATTACTTCGATGCCGGCACCGCCACCCACTGCGTCTGGTCGCCGCGGCGCACCAGCAGCCCTGCGGCGCGGCCCTTGTCCAGCTTGGCCACGAGTTCGCCGAACTGCTTGGCGCCCGTGACGTCGGTGTCGTTCAGGGCCAACACGATGTCGCCTTCCTGCAGGCCGGCCTTGGCCGCAGCGCCTTCGGCCACCTTGACCTGGACGCCGCCCTTGATGCGCAGCTTCTTCTGCACGTCGGCCGGCACGTCGACCACGCCCAGACCCAGCGCATTGGTGACTTCCGGGACTGGCGGCGCGCCCTTCTTGCTGGCGCCCGCGGCCTTCTCGGTCGGGATCTCGCCCACCTTGACCGTCAGCGTCAGGTTCTTGCCCTTGCGCCACACTTCCATGTCGGCGCGCGTGCCCGGCTTGGTTTCGCCCACGATGCGGGGCAGGTCGGACCAACGCTTGATGGGTTCGCCGTTGAACTTGAGGATCACGTCGCCCGGCTGCACGCCTGCCTGCTCGGCAGGACCATCGGCTTCCACGCTGCTGACCAGCGCGCCTTCGGCCTTGGGCAGGCCGATGGCTTCGGCCACGTCCTTGCCCACTTCGCCGATCTGCACGCCGACGCGGCCGCGCGTGACCTTGCCGGTAGCGCGCAACTGGTCCACCACGCGCATGGCTTCGTCGATCGGAATGGCCAGCGAAATGCCCATGAAGCCGCCGCTGCGCGAAATGATCTGGGAATTGATGCCCACCACCTCGCCTTGCAGGTTGATCAGCGGACCGCCCGAGTTGCCCGGGTTGACCGCCACGTCGGTCTGGATGAACGGCAGGTATTCGCCGGTATCGCGGCCGATGGCGCTGACGATGCCGGAGGTCACGGTGGAATCCAGGCCGAACGGCGAACCGATGGCCAGCACCCACTGCCCCTTCTTCAGCTTCTTGGGATCGCCGATCACCAGCGGGGTCATGGTCATGTCCTTGGCTTCGATCTTGATCAGCGCCACGTCGGTGCGCTCGTCCGTGCCGATGACCTTGGCCTTGAACTCGCGGCCGTCGGTCAGCGTGACGTAGATGTCCGTCGCGTCCACCACCACGTGGTTGTTGGTCAGGATGTAGCCGTCATCGGAAATGAAGAAGCCGGAACCCACGCCGCGCGGCACGGTGCGCTCTTCGGGCTGGGATGGCTGCGGACGCTGACGCGGCGAGGGGCCGGGCTGAGCGCCGCCGCCGGGCGGCTGAAATTCGGGGCCGAAGAACCAGCGGAACAGTTCATAGGGATCATTGCCGCCGCCGGGGCCCATGCCGCGCACCGGCACCGTGGCCGTGGTGCGGATGTTGACGACCGCGGGGTCGGCCTTTTCGACAATGCTAGTGAAATCAGGCAGCGTCACCGTCGGCGCCTGGGCGACGGCGGCAGGCACATAGGCGCCGGCCAACATGACGCTGGCCGCGGCCGCCACCAGAAAGCGCCGGAAAAAAGCATTCGACACTGTCATTGCTTTCATAAGTGTTACTCCGAAATTGCTGCTTGCCACACCCGGCCGATCACTTGGACTCGGCCCCGGGGGCTGCTGCCGCAGGCGCGGCGGGCACATATTCAGTGGCTTGCGCCAGCTGCTCCAGCGTCGCGATGGGCACTTCGCCCACGGCGGTCAGCCAGAAATCAGCGATGCGCGTGCCATAGACCGTGATCGCCCCGCGCTGCGCGGCGCCGTGGGGAGGACGGTGGCCGCGCTGGCTGTCGTAGGGTTCGATGAACACGGAAATGGCCGCCAGTCCGTCGGACAATACCATCTGGTTGACCGTAATGCCCTTCCCCATCGAACGGGCCACCTGCATGACGGCCTTGAAGCCCTTGGGCGCCGGGATGCGCCACCCCTGGGCAGCCAGATCCACCGGTTTCATCGAGGGTTCCAGCACCTTCCAGTCGCGCGTGCTCCAGCGCGAGCTCAGCAACTGGGGATCGACTTCCGAGCCCAGCCGCAGCGAGGTGAAGGACACCTGCTCGACCACGCCGCGGGCGGCGTTCAGCGTCTGGGCCTTGAGCAGCAGATTGGTTTCGACGTCCGCGCACAGCCGGTAGCCGTAGCGCAGCTTGTCCAGCGGCTCGATCGTGATCAGGCGGCATTCGCGCCCGGCCACGCGGTGCAGCGCGGACTCGGCGTGGATCTTGTAGTGCTCGGACAGGTTGGCCGCGTCGCCCAGCAGCAGACCGGGGAAGCGGTCGCCTCGGCGGCGCTCCAGCAACACGGTCTTGCGCTCGGGCAGCAGACACTGCACGTCTTCGTTGTGACGCAGGTACTCGCGGGGCTGGCCGTCGAGGATTTCCAGGCGTTCGCGTTCACCGGTGCCGTCCACCACGTGCACCAGGCGCGAAGACTGGATCGTTTCGCCCTGCTGGTACATGAAGACGCCCGCGTAGTCCTGCTTGCGGGCGGCTTGTTGGATGCGGGTCAGCAGCTGGACCACGTCATCGGTGACGGCGGGCGCGGCATCGGCCGCGCGCGCGGGTTCGTGCGCAGCCAGGAAAGCGGTCAAAAGCGTGGCGGCAAACCAGCCGGCGCGGTGGGCCTGCAGCGTGGCGGCCCGGCCCAGCACCGGCCAGCGCGATGGAAGCACCAACGCCATCAGCGCCCCACCCCGGTGTCAAAGGACACCTGACGCACGGCGCTCGGGCCAGCCATCTGGCGATGCGCTTCCAGGTAGTCGCGCAAGCCCGAATCGTCGGCAGCCGCGGCGGGCGAGCTGGCATCGGCCAGTACCCGGACTTCGGTCGCCGGTTCGCCGGTCAGGTAAGGCTGCGCCACCCAGGCGACGGTCGCCACGGCAGCGGCCACCGCCAGGCCGGACAGGCCGACCCGCAATGGCGAGCGGCGCCGAGGCGCCGCAACAATGGGCAATTCCGCGTCCAGCGCCCGTGCCAGGCGGGCCTGGAAGGCCGCGCTGGGGGTCAGCGCCAGATCGGCGTTGCGCAGGGAATCACCGATCAGATGATAGGTGTCCCAGGTCTCGCGCCCCTCGCGGGACAACAAGCCGGGAAAGATGTCGTCGGATTCCTCTCCGTCCATCCAGGCGGAAACCGACTCCTCCCAGGAGGACTCGGCGATCACAACGGATTTGGCTGCTGTTTGCATGACTGCCACTCCTTACCAGCGACGCTCGGCATCGGTGCCTAGCAACGGACGCAACTTGGTGGCGATGGCTTCACGCGCACGAAAAATGCGGGAACGCACCGTACCTATCGGGCAATCCATGCTCTGGGCGATGTCTTCGTAACTCATACCTTCGATTTCACGCAGGACAATTGCGGTACGCAATTCTTCCGGCAATTCCTCAATAGCCGCGTTCACCGTCTCGGCGATTTCGCGGCTGGCGACCATGGATTCCGGCGTGCTTATATCGGTTAGGTTGTCGGTTTCGTTAAAAGTTTCACCGTCTTCCGTTTCTATCGCATTGGGCGCGCTGGGACGCCGGCCCTGCGAGGCCAGCCAGTTGCGCGCCGTGTTGATGGCGATCCGGTACAACCAGGTGTAAAAGGCGCTCTCCCCACGGAATTGGGGCAAGGCGCGGTAGGCCTTGATGAAAGCCTCCTGGGCCACGTCCTCGATTTCCGCGGGGTCGCGGATCATGCGGGCCAGCAGACGGAGAATCTTGCGCTGGTACTTGAGCACCAGCAGGTCGAAAGCCTTCTTGTCGCCCCGCTGGACGCGCGCGACAAGCTCGGCGTCGACTTCGCGCTCGCTCATGACGCCTCCCGCAGGCTGGGCGCCGGACGGGCAGGCCGCGCCGCGCCGGCCAGCAGGCACAGGCGCCGCCAGGACTCGGGGCGCAACGTCCGCTGCCAGACGGTGAGGGTGATTGTGCTGTTGGTAAAGGCCGTACTCCCGGTGGACAAGGGCTGCAAAGTGAGCGTCAGCCAGCGGGGACCACGCTGTTCTCGCAACAGCCTTGCGTCCTGCCAGCCTTGCGGCAGGCGTACCTGCCAGCTCCCTGCCCCGGCTGCCGCGCGCAACGCGGATACGGGGGACAGGCTGCTCCGTGCCGAGTGTAACAGCCCGGCCAGCACAAGCAGGAGCGCAATCGCCGCGCCCGCTGCCCATGCCATGCCGTGCCAGGACGCCGCCGTCAGCACGCTGGCGCCAGCCGCGGCCAGCGCCAGGCCAAAAAGCGCCGTGGCGCTTCCTGGCCGCCTGACGGGCACGCGAAACGCCCAGCGTTCCCCGAGCGCCTCTTCCAAATCAGACCCGGCGAACGGCCATCGAGCCGTTGGTGCCGCCGAAGCCGAACGAGTTGGACAGGCCGACATCGATCTTCATCTGCCGCGCCTCATTGGCGCAGTAATCCAGATCGCATTCCGGATCTTGATTGAAGATGTTGATCGTGGGCGGCGACACCTGGTTGTAGACCGCCAGGGTGGTGAACACCGCCTCGATACCACCGGCCGCGCCAAGCAGGTGCCCGGTCATGGACTTGGTCGAATTGACCACCAGCTTCTTGGCGTGATCGCCGAAAGCCAGCTTCAAGGCGTCGGTTTCGTTCTTGTCGCCCAGGGGCGTCGAGGTGCCATGCGCGTTGACGTACTGCACGTCTTCGAGGTTCAGGCCGCCGTTGCGCAGCGCATTCACGATGCCGCGACGCGGACCGTCCTTGTCTGGAGCCGTGATGTGGTGCGCATCGGAACTCATGCCGTAGCCCACGAACTCGCCGTAGATGCGCGCGCCGCGCTTCTTGGCGTGTTCGTACTCTTCCAGCACCAGTACGCCCGCACCCTCGCCCAGTACGAAGCCGTCACGATCGCGGTCCCAGGGACGCGAAGCCGTCTGAGGATCGTCATTGCGGGTCGACAAGGCGCGCATCGCGGCAAAACCGCCGATGCCCAGCGGCGACACGGTGGACTCGGCGCCGCCGGCAACCATGACGTCGGCATCGCCGTACTCGATCAGACGCGCAGCGTCGCCGATGCAATGCAGGCCGGTGGTGCAGGCCGACACGACTGCGTAGCTCGGACCCTTCATGCCATATGCGATGGACAAATGACCGGAGATCAGGTTGATCAGCGAACCCGGCACGAAGAACGGCGAAATGCGGCGCGGACCCTTGGCCAGGTATTCAACCTGCGTTTCCTCGATACGCGGCAGACCGCCGATGCCCGAGCCCACGATCACGCCGATGCGTTCCGCGTTGGCTTCGGTGACTTCCAGGCCGCTGTCGCGCCATGCCTGCATCCCGGCGGCCAGGCCGTAATGGATGAAGGTATCCATCTGGCGGGCTTCCTTGGCCGAGATATAGGTGCTGATGTCGAAGTCTTTGACTTCGCCGGCAATATGCGTGGTGATGGCCGAGGGATCGAAACGGGTGATGCGGCTGATGCCAGAACGTCCGTTGACGATATTGTCCCAAGCGGTGGTCAAGTCGTTCCCGACGGGAGAAACGATACCCAGGCCAGTGATGACGACACGTCGCTTCACGGATGACTCCTCAAACAGACAAAAGAAAGGCGGTTTTCGGGATGCGCTGCACGTGCGGCCCACGCGAAAGCGGGTCGGGCATTACTACGCCCTTCCCGCATGCGGACCGCACGGCAAATTCCTGAAACCGCCCCGATTTTCCGGCTGGCTGCGACGGACGTCGCGAGGCAACCAGAAGGGTAAAAGCCCAGCTTACTGCTTGCCGTGCGAATTGATGTAGTCAATCGCTTGTTGCACGGTCGTGATCTTTTCGGCCTCTTCGTCGGGGATCTCGGTCTCGAATTCGTCTTCGAGCGCCATGACCAGTTCGACCATGTCGAGCGAATCGGCACCGAGGTCGTCAAGGAAGGAGGATTCGTTCTTGATCTCGGCTTCGTTGACGCCAAGTTGTTCAGCGACGATCTTCTTGACGCGCTGTTCGATGCTTTCCATGCAGATCTCCAATTGGGAAAAATCCCGCGAATTATAGCCAAGCGCGGAGTTTTGCGACGCCTGGCCGTGACAAAAATAACACCGCGCACTTGATCTGTCGCCGGGAATGGCGCAGGAAACCGGTGTGCGGCGTTTCCGGTTGAACCTCGCGTTGCCTCGCCGTTTGTGCCCGGCGGCGGCATGGCGGAACTGGCCGCCTACGCGCGATTCGTGACTTATTGCATGTACATCCCGCCGTTGACGTGCAGGGTGGTGCCGGTAATGTAACCCGCCTGCGGCCCGGACAAAAACGCCACGGCGTGGGCGATGTCGGCAGGCGAACCCAGGCGGCCCAGCGGAATCTGCTGCAGCAAGGCCGCAGTCTGATTTTCGCCCAGCGCGCGCGTCATGTCGGTATCGATGAAACCGGGCGCGACGCAGTTCACGGTGATGTTGCGGCTGCCCAGTTCACGCGCCAGGGCGCGCGACATGCCTGCCACGCCGGCCTTGGCCGCGGCGTAGTTGGCCTGGCCCGGGTTGCCGCTGGAACCCACCACGGACGTGACGTTGATGATGCGTCCCCAGCGGGCCTTCATCATGCTGCGCAGCACGGCGCGCGACAGGCGGAAAACCGAAGCCAGGTTGGTATCGATGACAGCCGACCAGTCCTCATCCTTCATGCGCATCGCCAGCGTATCACGGGTGATGCCTGCGTTATTGACGAGGATGTGGGGACCGCCGCCCTCCTTGCCCAGCGCGTCGATCAGCGCATCGCAGGCAGCGGCGTCGGTCACGTCCAGCACCACGCCGCGGCCGCCCAGGGGCGCCAGCGCTTCGGTGATGGCGGCAGCGCCCGATTCGGACGTGGCGGTGCCGACGACGGTGGCGCCGCGCGCAGCCAGTTCCTGGGCGATGGCGCGGCCAATGCCACGCGTGGCGCCGGTCACCAGCGCGATCTTGCCCTGCAGTTCGATCGAGGTGTTGTCCATGTTCTTAATTTCCGTTGACGGCGGCCAACGCTGCTTCAAGCGAAGCAGGATCGGTAATGGCCATGCCCGTGAGTTCGGGATCGATGCGCTTGGTCAGGCCGGCCAGCACCTTGCCGGGACCGCATTCGATGACGTGCGTGACGCCTTGCGCCTTCATCGCGCGCAGGGTTTCGACCCAGCGCACAGGATGCCATGCCTGGCGCACCAGCGCATCCCGGATTGCATCGGGTTCGACAGGCGAAGCCACGTCGACGTTGTTGATCACTTGCACCTGCGGCGCGGACACGGTCACGCCGGCCAGCGCGCCGGCCAGCACGTCTGCGGCGGGCTTGAGCAGGCTGGAGTGGAACGGCGCGGACACCGGCAGCAGCAGCGCGCGCTTGGCGCCTGCGGCCTTGGCCAGTTCGCAAGCGCGTTCGACCGCGGCCTTGTGGCCTGCGATCACGACCTGCGCGGGCGCGTTGAAGTTCACGGCCTCGACAACCTCGCCCTGGGCGGCGGCTTCGCAGGCCGCGCGCACGGCGTCGTCGTCCAGCCCCAGGATGGCGGCCATGGCGCCGGTGCCTACCGGCACGGCGGCCTGCATGGCGTCGGCGCGCACGCGCACCAGGCGCACGGCATCTTCAAGCGCGAGCGAGCCCGCGGCCGTCAGCGCGGCGTATTCGCCCAGGCTGTGGCCGGCCACGACGTCGGGCTTGCGGCCGCCAGCAGCGCACCAGGCCGCGTAGAACGCAGCGCCAGCGGTCAGCATGGCGGGCTGGGTGTTGGTGGTCAGGTTGAGCTGTTCCGCAGGGCCTTGCGCGATCAGCGCGCCCAGGTCCTGACCCAGCGCCTGCGAGGCGCGCGCCACGGTGTCCGTGACGGCCGCGACGCCGGACCAGGCGTCCAGCATGCCGACAGCTTGGGAACCTTGGCCAGGAAAGACAAAAGCGATTTTCATGTTTGACCGTTTGGATTGATTCAGTGTCTGTGTGGAATGCCAGGCACATCGTTCCGGCGGCCGCGGCGCCGAGCGCCACGCCGCGCCGGAGCGCGCCCTTACATGCGGGCCAGTACCGAGCCCCAGGTGAATCCGCCGCCCACGCCTTGCATCAGGATCAACTGGCCCGGCTTGACGCGGCCGTCGCGGCGCGCGGCATCCAGGGCCAGCGGCACGCTGGCTGCAGAGGTGTTGGCGTGGCTGTCGACGGTGACGACGACCTTCTCGACCGGCACGGCAAGCTTGCGCGCCAGGAAATTCAGGATGCGCACGTTGGCCTGGTGCGGGATCAGCCAATCGACGTCGGCGATCTCGACGCCCGCTTCGGCGCAGGTGTCGCGCGCGGAACGGTCCAGCACGGTAACGGCCTGCTTGAACACGGCCTGCCCGTCCATGCGCAGGAACGGATCGCCGGTCACGTCGCCATAGGCTACGTTGCCCGCAGCGTTCAGGATCTTGGCCTGGCTGCCGTCGGCGTGCAGTTGCGCGGCCAGGATGCCAGGCTTGTCGGAAGCCTTGAGCACCACGGCGCCGGCGCCGTCGCCGAACAGCACGCAGGTGGAGCGGTCGTTCCAGTCCAGGATGCGCGAGAAGACTTCAGCGCCGATGACCAGCGCGCAACGCGCACGGCCGGCACGGATGAAGCTGTCGGCGGTGGTCATCGCATAGACGAAACCGCTGCACACGGCCTGCACGTCGAATGCCGCCGAACCCTTGGCGCCGATATTGGACTGCACGATGCAGGCGGTGCTCGGAAACACGAAGTCCGGCGTCGACGTGGCCAGGACGATCAGGTCGACCTCGGAGGCGTCCACGCCGGCATCGGCAAGCGCGCGGCGCGAGGCCTCGGTCGCCAGGACGCTGGTGGTCACGCCGCGCTCGGCCAGATGGCGCTGGCGGATGCCGGTGCGCTCGACGATCCATTCGTCGGAGGTGGCGATGTCGCGCGTCGCCAGCTCCGCCGCCAGTTCGTCATTCGAAACCACGCGTTCCGGCAGGAAGCTGCCGGTGCCCGCGATCACGGAATATTTCATTGCGGTATCCATCAAGCGGTGTCCCCAGCCACGTTTGGCGACGACACCGAGGGGCCTTCGCCAGATTGAACGCGCTTGGTAATCTGAGCGACCGTCTCAGCGGTGCGCTCCAGCAGTTTACTCACTACGGCTTCACGGGCGCGCTGCAACGCAAATCCATAGGCGTAGACGTCCGCGGAACCATGGCTCTTGATGACCACGCCGCGCAAGCCCAGCAGCGCGGCGCCGTTATAGCGCCGGTTGTCGACGCGGGTGCGCAGGCGGTTGAGCACCGGCTTGGCCACCGCGCCAGCCAGCAGCGTGATCAGATTGCGTTTGAACTCTTCGCGAATGACGCTGGACAACATCTTCGCCAGCCCTTCGACGGACTTGAGCACGACGTTGCCGACGAAACCGTCGCAGACGACGACGTCGACCGTGCCTTTGAATATGTCATTGCCTTCCACGTTGCCGTAGAAGTTGAGCGGGCTGCTGCGCAGGAGCTCGGCGGCTTCCTTGACGACTTCGTTGCCCTTGATGACCTCTTCGCCGATGTTGAGCAGGCCCACCGAGGGGCGCTCGCGATGGTCCACCGCCTGCGACAGCGCGGCGCCCATGATGGCGAATTGAAGTAGATGCTCGGCCGTGCAGTCCACATTCGCGCCCAGGTCCAGCACCGTGGTGGCGCGGCCCGTCTGGTTCGGAATGGACGTGGCGATCGCGGGGCGGTCTATGCCGTCCAGCGTCTTGAGCACATAGCGTGAAATGGCCATCCACGCGCCGGTATTGCCCGCGGAAACGCAGGCGTCGGCGCGCCCGTCCTTGACGGACTGGGCGGCCAGGCGCATGGAGGAGTCTTTTTTGCGGCGCAGGGCGACCTCGACCGGGTCGTCCATGGTGACGACTTCGGAAGCCGCCACGATCTCAATGCGATCACGCGCCACGCCGCGGTGCTCGGAGAGCGCCGCTTCGATGGCGTCGGGAAGCCCGACCAGCAATAGCCGGGTATCCGGAAATTGCCGGGCGAACTCGATCGCAGCCGGAATCGTGACGGGCAGACCGAAGTCTCCGCCCATACAGTCTATGGCGATGCGTATCACGGGTGCCAGGTATCAGCGCTCAGCCGAAATGGTCCGAGTACGAGTTCGGCCCGGGGGCCTTATTCGTCGGCCTTGGTCTTCAGGACCTTGCGGCCGCGGTAGAAGCCGTTGGGGCTGATGTGGTGACGCAGATGCGCTTCGCCCGTGTTGGGTTCGATCGCGGTCGGCGGGTTCACCAGAAAATCGTGCGAGCGGTGCATACCGCGCTTGGACGGGGACTTCTTGTTTTGTTGAACGGCCATGATGACTCCTAGAAACGGGGCGCATTGTACGCGATGCGGCCCGATGTTGATCTCAATCTTTGTGCTTCAGTTGTTCCAGCACCGCAAACGGCGACGGACGCTTGACAGCGGGCTCCTCGGGAGAAGCTTCGCCGACCTTGGCCAGCGCGCCCGGGCATACATCATGCTTGGGCACATACGGAACGCTCAGAATGAGCTCATCTTCGATCTGGGCCAGCAGATCAAAATGATGCGAACCCACCACCTTTTCAGGCAGGTTGGACACAAAACCATTTCCTTCTTCGTCCTCGTCGTCCTCGCCGGATGGATCCCCGTAGGAAGCATCGTCGTCGAGATCGGCTTCGGACTTGACCAGCTGCAAAAGGACTTCGCTGTCGATCGGATACACGAACGGCTCGTTGCACCGTTGGCACACCAGCACCGGATTCGCCTGCACATGGATATGCAGTAGCGGCCGGCCCATCAGCAGGCCGGTTCTACCCATTTCGCCGCGCACGGACCACGTCACGAGTCCGGCATCGCCCTGCGGTTGTTCGGGCAGCCCGTCAACCACGCGCGTAAGCCGCACAAGAGGTATGGTTCCTTGCGCTTCCTTGCCCATCTGGGCAAATGCGTATGCATCGATGCGCTTGATGTTCAGTCCTTTGCATTCGCGGGGCTGTTCACAGAGCCCGAACTCGCGGGTTTAAAACCCCGGGGGTTTAAACCCCGGAAAACCCAGAACCCATGATTTTGCCGAGACCGCCAAGCTTCGCCACCGGCTTGCTCGCGCGCCCATTCATGCAAAAATCCCGCAAAACGTTAGATAATACTGTGACTTACGCCTTAACGTCAAATATCGCATGCCTTCCAAGCCCAGCCTGATCCTCGCGTCCAGCTCGCGTTACCGCAAAGAACTGCTGTCCCGCCTGCGCCTGCCTTTCACGGCGATTTCCCCCGATGTAGACGAAACGCCACACTCCGGCGAAACGCCCGAAGCCCTGGCGCTGCGCCTGTCCGTGGCCAAGGCCATGGCGGTCGCGGCCAATTACCCCGGCAGCATCGTGATCGGCTCGGACCAGGTGGCCACCATCGACGGACAGCCCATCGGCAAACCGGGGGATTTCCCGCGCGCATTGGCGCAATTGCGGGCCCTGTCGGGTCAAATCGTGGAATTTCACAGCGCCTTGGCGGTCACGGACGGCCAGCGGGTGGAAAAAGCCGACATCGTCACGCGCTGCCGTTTCCGCCAGTTGCCGGACCGCGCGATCGAAGCCTATCTGCGCGCCGAAGAACCCTACGATACCGCAGGCAGCGCCAAGGCGGAAAGCCTGGGCATCGCCCTGATGGAAAGCATCCAGAGCGACGACCCCACCGCCATCATCGGGCTGCCGCTGATCGCACTGACCGGCATGCTGGCGCAGTTCGGCCTGGATCCGCTGGACGCCCCCGGAGCATCCGCATGAGCGGCGCGCTGCACCTGATCCCGGTCGGCCTGGGTGAAGCCCCGCCCGAGCGCTGGCTCCCCGCCGAGGTCCGCACCCTGGCAGGCCAGCTGGACACCTACATCGCCGAAAACGCCAAGACCGCGCGCGCCTTCCTCAAGCTGATCGGCACAACCCGGCCACTGCAGGAAATCACCATCCACACCCTGAACGACAAGGTAGACGCCGCCCAGATCAAGGCCTGGCTGGAACCGGCGCTCAAGGGCGCGGAAATCGGCCTGGTCTCCGAGGCGGGCTGCCCCGCGGTCGCGGACCCGGGCGCCAAGGTCGCGGACGCCGCGCACCGCCTGGGCATCACGGTAAAACCCTGGGTCGGCCCCTCTTCCATCCTGCTGGGCCTGATGGCCAGCGGACTGGACGGCCAGCGCTTTGCCTTCCATGGCTACGCGCCGGTGGACCCCGCGGAACGCGCCAAGCAGCTGCGCGCCTGGGAGCAGCACTCGGCCAAGCACAACCAGACCCAACTGCTGATCGAGACCCCCTATCGCAACGCCGCCATGTTCGCCACGCTGCTGGCCAGCCTGAAGGGCGACACCAAGCTGTGCGTGGCGCGCTCGGTCACGACCGCCGACGAATGGATCGTCACCCGCAGCGTGGCCGACTGGAAAAAGCAGCCGGCGCCCCAGCTCGACAAGCTGCCGACGCTATTCCTCTTCCTGGCGCGCTGATCCATGCGCCGCCTATTCCTTGTGCCGCTTGCCGCGGCCATCCTGGCGGGATGCGCCGCGCGCGGCCCCGCCGGCCTGGACCTGGACACCTCGATCACCGCGGTCAGCCAGGCCAGCCGGGTACGCAGCATCGTGCTGCACTACACCAGCGTGGACAACGCCCGTTCCATGGAATTGCTCTCCAAGGGCAAGGTCAGTTCGCACTATCTGGTTAACGACGCCGGCCGCGTCTACCGGCTGGTCGACGAGAACCGCGCCGCCTGGCATGCCGGCGCCAGCTCCTGGTATGGCAACATCGCCATGAACAGCACGTCCATCGGCATAGAAATCGTCAACCCAGGCTGGACGGAGGGCTCTGACGGCAAGCCTGTCTGGCATCCGTACAACGACCAGCAATTGCGCGCACTGACCATATTGCTGCGCGATATTGCGCAACGGCATGGCGTCACGCCCGAGAACATCGTGGGCCACAGCGACATCGCGCCCCAGCGCAAGGTGGATCCCGGCCCTCTTTTCCCGTGGAAGACGTTGGCCGAGGCGGGAATCGGGCGCTGGTACGACGAGACCGGAGCCGCCGAACACCTCGCGCGCCTTCAGGTCCAGGGCATCCCGGATGTCGCATGGTTCCAGAAACAGCTGGCACGGTTGGGCTATGCGTGTCCACAGGACGGCACACTGAGCCCGGCCACCATCGGCGCGCTGGCAGCCTTTCAGATGCACTACCGGCCGACACTGTACGACGGCCAGCCGGACGCGGAGACTGCCGCCATCATGCTGGCGATGCTGTAGGGACGCGCAGCGCTACCGCCTGCCGCGCAACCAGGCGACCAGCCGCCAGCCCAGCAACAAGGCCAGCACGACGGCGTACAAGGCGGGCTGCGTCAGGTCGTTCTTGCCGGCCTTGTGCCACCAATAATGCAGCACCGCCAGCAGGCCGATGGCATAGATGGCGCGGTGCAGGCTTTGCCAGCGCTTGCCCAGCTTGCGCATGGCCCACTGCGTGGAGGTAGCCGCCAGAGCGGCCATCAGCACGAACGCCGCAAATCCCACCATGATGAAGGGGCGTTCGCCGATATCGCGCAGCATGCCCGCCGGATCGAAGCCGCGATCCCACCAGACCCAGGCCATGAAGTGCATGGATCCATAGAAAAACGCGAACAAACCGCACATGCGCCGCAGACGCACCAATGCCGGCTGGCCAGTCAGCCGGCGCAGCGGCGTGATGGCCAGGGTCACGAGCAGGCAGACCAGGGTCCAGGTGCCCGATGAACGGGTCAGGAACTCGACCGGGTTCGCCGTCAGCCCGTTATTCACGCCCAGCCAGATCCAACGCGCGAACGGCGCCAGCCCCAGCAGGAACAGGAACGGTTTGAAGCGCCCCACAGTCTTGGCGGAAAGCTGGGTCTTGCGCGGCGGCGTGGCCGGAGCCACCTGCGGAGTGCCGTCAGGCATGGAATCGCCTCAGTAGTTCGCCTTCAGGTCCATCCCCTGGTAGAGCGACGCCACCTGTTCGGCATAACCGTTGAACATCAAGGTCTTGCGCTTGGGGGAGAACAGCCCGTCCTCGCCAATGCGGCGTTCCGTGGCCTGGCTCCAGCGCGGATGAGGCACCTCGGGATTCACATTGGCGTAAAAGCCGTACTCCTGGGGCGCGGCCTTGATCCACGACGACACGGGCGGCTTTTCGACCAGGCGGATCTTGACCAGGGACTTGGCCGACTTGAAACCATACTTCCAGGGCACCGCCAACCTGAGCGGCGCGCCGTTCTGGTTCGGCAGCACCTTTCCGTAGACGCCGAACACCAGCATGGCCAGGGGATTCATGGCTTCGTCGATGCGCAGGCCCTCCACATAAGGCCATTCCAGGATCGCGGCGCGCACGCCCGGCATGTTCTCGCGCTGCACGGCGGTGACGAATTCCACGTACTTGGCATTGCCCGTGGGTTCGACCTGCTTGAGCAGCGCCGACAGCGAATAGCCCATCCACGGAATCACCATGGACCAGCCCTCGACGCAGCGCAGCCGGTAGACGCGTTCTTCCATCGGCGCCAGCTTGAGCAGCTCTTCGATGGAAAAGGTGCGCGGCTTGCCGGCTTCGCCCTCGACGCTCACGCTCCAGGGGCGTGTCTGCAATTTGCCGGCATTGGCGGCCGGATCGCCCTTATCCACGCCGAACTCGTAGTAGTTGTTGTAGGAGGTGACGTCGGCCAGCGTCGTCTGCTTGTCCATGACGCTCAAGGCGGGGTTGAGCTTGCCCGGCAGAACGCCGGCCTCCTGGGCGTGCGCGCTGCGCATGGCCCACCCCGGCAGGCCTGCGGCGGCCGCGACCAGCCCCGCGCGCAGCATCAGTTCGCGGCGCGAACGCCAGACGTCCTCGGAGGTGATCTCGGACGGAAGAATATCGTCGGGCTTGCGTATCAACATCATGGTCTCCGGTGTAGCGCCCGCAGGATCATGGACGCGCCCTGCGCAAGCCATGGACGCCGCGCCGCCCCATGATATTCCGCGGCAGCCGGCGCTTGCGGGTATTTCCTATAGACCCGCGCGTACGGCGGGCGTTCCGCGCCCGGACTGCGCACGCCCGGAGAATCCCGGGCGCCAGGTCGCTAGATACGAGGCAGCAGCCATTCGCGCACCTTCGGCACGCTGTCGAGCACCGCCTGGGGCGAACAACCCTCAAGTTCCTTCAGGGTATGTGCGCCATAGGTCACCCCCAGGCCATGCACGCCGGCATTGATCGCCATCTGCAGGTCGTGCGAGGTGTCACCCACCATCACGACGCGGTCCGGATCCACGTCCAGCTCCTGCATCAGCTCGTGCAGCATCGCCGGATGCGGCTTGCTGAAAGTTTCGTCGGCGGTGCGCGTGGCATCGAACAGCGGCCCCAGGCCGGTCGCGGCCAGCGCGCGGGTCAGGCCCACGCGGCTCTTGCCGGTAGCCACCGCCAGGCGCACGTTCTGCCCGGCCAGTTCGGCCAAGAGTTCCTGCACGCCCTCGAACAGGCGCAATTCCGGATCACGCAGCAGATAGTGCGTGCGGTAGCGCTCCAGGAAGCGCGGCAGCATCGCCTGCGTCAGTTCCGGCACCGCGCGGCGCAGGGCGCTTTCCAGGGACAGGCCTATCACCCAGCTGGCATCGGATGCCGAAGGCACCGCCAGCTCCAGGTCGCGGCAGGCGCCCTGGATGGCGGCCACGATGCTGTGCGTGGAATCCATCAGGGTGCCATCCCAGTCAAAAACGACCAGCGAATACGACATAATCAGACCGACTCCAGTTGTTTCAGTATTTTCCGGCAAGCTGGGGGCAGCTCGGCGGTAAGCGTCAGGGACTCGCCCGTCACCGGGTGGGCCAGGGTCAATTGGTGGGCGTGCAGGAACATCCTGCCAAAACCCATGCGCGCGAACTGCGCCCGTACTTCGTCGTGGCCGTACTTGTCGTCGCCCACGATGGGGAAGCCGCTGGCGGCCAGGTGCACCCGGATCTGATGGGTGCGACCGGTACGCAATTCGGCGTCGACCAGACTATAGCCACCAAAACGCTGCTTGAGCGTGACGATGGTGTGCGCCGACTGGCCGTCCGGATCGACCTTGACCCGGCGCTCGCCGGACTGGGTGGTCCACTTGGACAGCCCCAGCTTGATGTGCTGGCGGTCATTGACCCAATCGCCCTCGACCAGGGCCAGGTAATGTTTGTCCCCTTTTCCTTCGCGCAGCATGGCGTGCAACGCCAGCAGGGCGCTGCGCTTCTTGGCCACCATCAAGAGACCCGAGGTCTCCCGGTCCAGGCGATGGACCAGTTCCAGGAACTTGGCGCCGGGCCGGGCCGCCCGCAGCTGTTCGATCACGCCGAAGGACACGCCGCTGCCGCCATGGACCGCCACGCCGGCGGGCTTGTCCACGACAAGCAACGCCTCGTCCTCGAACACCACGGGGAATTCGGCGCCAGGCACCGGCCGGGGCTTGCCCGGGTCGGGCAGCCGCAGTGGCGGAACGCGGACCACGTCGCCCTCGGCGACGCGGTAGTCGGCCGAAGTGCGTCCCTTGTTTACCCGCACTTCGCCGCCGCGTATGGCCTTGTAGATATGGGTTTTGGGGACGCCCTTGCACAGGCGCGCAAGGTAGTTGTCCAGACGCTGGCCGGCATGCTCGGCATCGACTTCCACCATCCGGACGGCAGGGGGAGCTTTAGAGAGGGAAAGCGAGGGGGAAGTTTCTTTGCGCATTGCGAAAAGCGACATATAATCGGGACAGCCTAAAGGGGCTGAACTAGCCGCCTGACGTAGAGATGCAACGTTACGCAACTCCGTCGAGCGCGCGGGCCGCCATTGTACTGCCTGCTCATTCAACCCCCGGGGTCATTTGGTCGCCGGCGCAACCGCGCCCTGCCGGATAGTGGTGTGGCATTCATTTTGCCCGCTGTCCCAGCAGGTCCGTTGCATGCCGCAAGCGGCTCTGAAGCACCGCAAGAATCGTCGCATATTTAAAGCACCAGCTGCGCGTGGGCAACCAATCCGACCGCAACTGCCGTTCACAGCACTTTTCCGTCAAACCACATTCAGTGAAGCTGACCCTCCTGCTGACAGAACCCCGAGCCCCACGGCTCGACGTGCCCGCCTGACCCGCGGCGGATACGCCTGGGCGCCGCCCAGGTACGGTCCGCAACTCTTGCCCGCTTCAGCCCGCAGCCCGAGTGACCCGAGGTCACGCGCCGATATCGGCGCGTCATGACAACGGAGAACCCCTCTCATGAAGCGCATGCTGTTCAATGCGACGCATCAGGAAGAATTACGCGTCGCTATCGTCGATGGGCAAAAACTCATCGACCTCGACATCGAGACTGCCGGCCGCGAACAACGCAAAGGCAATATCTACAAAGGTGTCATCACCCGGATCGAACCCGGCCTCGAAGCTTGCTTCGTCAACTACGGTGAAGACCGTCACGGTTTCCTGCCTTTCAAGGAAGTGGCCCGCAGCTACTTCAAGGAAGGCGTGGACGTCCGCAGCGCCCGCATCCAGGACGCCCTGCGCGAAGGCCAGGAACTGATCGTCCAGGTTGAAAAGGAAGAGCGCGGCAACAAGGGCGCCGCCTTGACCACGTTCATCTCGCTGGCCGGCCGCTACCTGGTCCTGATGCCCAACAATCCCCGTGGCGGTGGCGTTTCGCGCCGCGTCGAGGGCGAGGACCGCCAGGAACTGCGCGACACGATGGAGCAGCTCGATCTGCCCCAGGGCATGAGCATCATCGCCCGCACCGCCGGCATCGGCCGCAACGTCGAAGAGCTCCAGTGGGACCTGTCCTACCTGTTGCAGCTCTGGACCGCGATCGACGGCGCCGCGCGCGACAACTCCGCGCCGATCCTGATCTACCTGGAATCCAGCCTGGTCATCCGGGCCATCCGCGACTACTTCTCCCCGGAAATCGGCGAGATCCTCATCGATACCGACGAGATCGCCGACCAGGCCACGGCTTTCATGAGCGTGGTGATGCCGGACAACGTCCAGCGCGTCAAACGCTACCGCGACGATATCCCCCTCTTCTCCCGTTTCCAGATCGAACACCAGATCGAAACGGCGTACTCGCGCACGGTCACGCTGCCCTCGGGCGGCGCCATCGTCATCGACCACACCGAAGCCCTGGTTTCCGTGGACGTCAACTCGGCCCGCTCCACGCGCGGCGCCGACATCGAGGAAACCGCGCTGCGCACCAACTCGGAAGCAGCCGATGAAGTGGCCCGCCAGTTGCGCCTGCGCGACCTGGGCGGCCTGATCGTCATCGACTTCATCGACATGGAGGACAGCAAGAACCAGCGCGCCGTCGAACAGCGCCTGCGTGACGCCCTCCACTTCGACCGCGCCCGCGTCCAGATGGGCAAGATTTCGCGCTTCGGCCTGATGGAACTGTCGCGCCAGCGCCTGCGTCCCGCCCTGAACGAAGGCTCGCACATCACCTGCCCGCGCTGCAACGGCACCGGCGTGATCCGCGACGCCGAGTCCAGCGCCCTGCATGTGCTGCGCCTGCTGCAGGAAGAGGCCATGAAGGAAAACACCGCCGCCGTGCACGCCCAAGTGCCGGTCGACGTTGCGACCTACCTGCTGAACGAAAAGCGCGCCGACATCACCAAGATGGAAGCCCGCCTCAAGGTCAACCTGATGCTGATCCCCAACAAGCATCTGGAAACGCCGCACCACCACATCGAGCGCCTGCGCCACGACGATCCGCGCCTGGAAGAACTGAAGACCAGCTTCGAACTGGTTGAAGCCCCGGCCACGGACGCCCCCTGGCAGCCGCGCGAGCACGAAATCAAGTCGCGTCCGGAAGCGCTGGTCAAGGGCATCACGCCCTCGCAGCCCGCTCCGGTTTCGACCCCGGCTCCCGCTGCGCCGGCTCCCGCGCCGGCAGCAACCGGCGGCCTGGGCGGCCTGTTCAAGCGCCTGTTCGGGTGGCTGGGCGGCAGCTCCGAAGCGGCCAAGCCCGCTCCCGCTGCCCAGGAAGACAGCGCCAAGCGCGCCAGCTCCGGCCGCGGCAAGGGCCGCAGCAGCCATGACGGCCAGGAACGCCGTGGAGAACGCCATGGTTCGGACCGCAACCGCAACCGCCGCGGCGAATCCCGCGGCGAAGGCGCCGAGGGCAGCGAAGGCGGCCGCCACCACGTCCGCGGCAACCGCCGCGCCGAGGGCGAGCGCCAGGAACGCGGCGACCGCAACAACCGCAACGACGCCCGTGGCGAACGCGACACCCAGGCTGCGCAAGCTGCCCTGGCGTCCAACCGCCCCGAGCAAGCCGTGGAAGCTGGCGGCGAGGACAGCGGCGCCGGCCGCAACCGCCGCCGCGGCCGTGGCCGCAATCGCCGCGAGGAAGGCCAGTCCGACGCCCCGATGAGCGAACAGGAAAGCATGGTCGCCGCCCTGGCGCAGACGGTCGCCACCGCCCTGCCCGAAACCAAACCGGCTCCTGAAGCCGCCGCGGTGACCGCCGAGGCCGGCGAAGCCGAAGCCGTGCTCGAACAGACCGCCGATGGCGTACCCGCCGTGGAAGGCGCCGAAGGCGCCGCCGATCCCGAGCGCAAGCGCCGCCGCCGCCGCAGCCGCCGTGGCCGCCGCAGCCAGGAAGAAGCTGGCTTGGCCGGCAGCGACGACCAGCAGGAAGATGGCGCCGACGACGACAGCATCGAACAGTCGGAAGAAGCCGCTGCCCAGCCCGCCGTGACCGCTGCGCAAACCGAGGAACCTGCCGCACATGTCCAGGCCGCTCCGGCGCAAGCCCAGCAGCCCGAAACCACGACAGCCGAGCCCGTCCAGGTTGCCGCTGCTCCGGTTGAAACCCAGCCGGCTGCGCCCGTGCAGGCCCAAGCCGAGCAAGCCGTCGAACCCGTGGACCAGCCCGTGCAGACGGCTGCCGCCGAAGTGACCCAGCCGGTGTCCGTGCAGGCCGCGAGCGAGGTTTCCGCCCCCGCAGCGACCGAGCCGGCGCCGGTGGAAGCCGCCGCCGTCGAACCCGTGGTTGCTCCCGCCCCGGCACCGGTCGCCCCGGTTGCTCCGGCCGCGCCTGTCGCACAGGAAGCGGCTGCCGCGACGCCCGCAGCCAGCCAGCCCATCGTGGTGCCGGCTGTCGCCCCGTCGGCCAAGGCCCAGGCCCTACACGACGTGGTGAATGCCGCCGGCCTGCAGTGGGTGGAGACCGATCCGGACCGCCACGCCCAGACCCAGCTGCGTATCGCCGCTGCGCACACGCCGGTCCGCCTGGGCCGCGAGCGCAAGCCGGTCGCGCCCGTTTCCAACGAGCCGCTGGTTCAGGTCGAAACGCGCCACTAAACCGCAGGCCCGCAAGGGCTTGCGACTGGCAGCACATCGCACCCCGTACGCTGGATACCGATCCAGCGTACGGGGTGTTTTTCATGGTGGGTCCGCAGGCCAGCGACGCCCCGCGCGATTCGCAGCGCGCCCCCTCGGCCGCTCACTCGTCCTCTATCGGCTCCGCGGGCAGGTTCAAAGCCAGGCCGGCCTCTTCGACGAACGCTTCCGCCAACGCCGAATGCGGCATATGCCGGGCCCAGATGATCCCCATGCAGCGCAGAGGCGCGCGCCCCGGCAGCGGCACTCGCTTGACGCGCCGGCTGTCCACCCAATCCGGCGCCCAATCGGGTACCAGCGACACGCCCAGCCCTTCCGACACCATGCAGGCGATGCCCATCAGGCCGTCGACCTCCAGGCGCTCGCGCGGCACGATGCCGTGCTGGCGCAGATACTGGTCCGCCAGCCGGCCGCCCCAGACGTTGCGGTCATAGCGTATGAAAGGCTGCGTGCTCATCAGCTCGTGGGCGTCATTGCTCACGGTATCGGGCGGCGCCAGCACCACCAGAGGCTCTTCCGCCACCAATTTCCAGGCGTAGCCTTTGGACAGGTTGAATTGCGGCTTGACGATGAAGGCCGCGTCCAGGTCGCCGTTGATCACCCGGTGGTACAGGTGATTGGAGGTGCCTGGCTCCACGAAAACGGCCAGCTTGGGCAGGCGCCGGTACAGGCGCGCCAGCACGGTGGGCATGATACCCGTCAGCGCCGACACCGACACGCCCAGCCTCAACTCGCCCAAGGGCGCGTCGTCGCTGGCGCTGGCCCGCAGGTCGCGCACTTCGCGCAGCACGCTGCGGGCTCGTTCCAGCACTTTCAGGCCCGCTTCGGTCGCCTTGACGCTGCGGCCCACGCGCTTGATGAGCGTGGCGCCCAGCTCTTCCTCCAGGGTGCGCACCCGCGCCGCAATGGCAGCGGGGGTCAGGTCCAGCCGGCGCGCGGCCTCCGCCAGCGATCCGCATTCGACCACCGACACAAAGCTCTGCACATATCGCGTATCCAAAGCGTCCCCCCTCTTTTTCTGCAGGCATGGTTTGCGCCAGGGCAAACCACAACAATTTTATGGATTGAAGCAATTAAACAGCAGATGTTCACTGGCCGCTTCGGTGCCAGAATCAGACGTTGCCGCTGCGCCCCGTGGCGCGTCCTTTTCATTCATCAGAAAACGAGTAGAGACAATGAGCACCCAAGCCAGCATTCCCGGCGTTTTTTCTCCGGTCCTGACGCCATTCGACGCAGCCTATCGCCCGGCGCTGGGACGCTATGTGAAGCACTGCCGCTGGCTGCGCGAACAATCCGTCGGGCTGGCCATATTCGGCACCAACTCGGAAGCCAACTCGCTCGCCCTGTCGGAAAAGCGCAGCCTGCTGGACGCGCTGCTGGAAGCGGGCGTGGAACCGTCGGCGCTGATGCCCGGCACGGGCGCCTGCGCGCTGCCCGACGCGATCGAGTTGACACGCCACGCCGTGCGCAGCGGCAGCATGGGCGTGCTGGTCCTGCCCCCCTTCTATTACAAGGGCGTGAGCGACGAAGGCCTGTTCCGCTACTACGCCGAACTGATCGAAGGCGTGGGCGACGACCGGTTGCGCATGTACCTGTATCACATCCCTCCCGTGAGCCAGGTGCCGCTGAGCCTGGACCTGATCGACCGCCTGCTCGACCGCTATCCCGGCCAGGTCGCCGGCGTAAAGGACAGTGGTGGGGACTGGAACAACACGGCGGCCATGATCGAACGCTTCGCGCCGCGCGGCTTCAAGGTCTACGCGGGCAGCGAAGCCTTCCTGCTGCAGACCCTGCGCGCGGGCGGCGTGGGCTGCATCACCGCCACCGGCAACGTCAATCCGGGCCCCATCGTCGCCCTGCAGCAGCGCTGGCAGGAAGCCGACGCCGACGCTCGCCAGGCCGGTCTGAACGCGACCCGCAACGTGTTCGGCAAATTCCCCATGATCCCCGCGATGAAGGCCGCGATTGCCTGGAAATCCGGCGATCCGGCCTGGGCGACGGTACGCCCGCCCCTGGTGGAACTGAACGCTGAACAGCGCACCGCCTTGCAGGCCGCCCTGGATGAGAACGGCTTCGACATGCCCGGCGCGCAGACCCTGGCGGACAACTAGCGCCCAATCCCGCGGGCGCTAGTTGTCCGCGGGATTGAACAGCGCAATATCCGCAGCACGAAGCGCCCCGGCGCACGGCGACCTGAAGCCGTGCGCCGGGGCGCTTCTTTTGGCGGTGCCGCTCAGCTCACCACGCCGATGTTCCAGGGCACGAACTCGTGATCGCCCAGTCCCAGCAGCTCGCTCTTGCTGCGCGTGCCGGAGGCCACCAGCAGGATTTCCTCGAAGATGCGCTGCGCCACTTCCTGTAGCGTCGCGGTGCCGTCCAGGATGTCGCCGCAATTGACGTCCATGTCCTCCGTCAGCCTTTCATACATCGGCGTATTGGTCGCCAGCTTGATCGAGGGCACGGGCTTGGCGCCGAACATCGAACCGCGCCCGGTGGTGAAACAGATCATGTTGGCCCCGCCGGCGATCTGTCCGGTCGCGGACACGGGGTCGAAGCCCGGCGTGTCCATGAACACCATGCCGGGCTGGCGCACCGCCTCCGCGTAGCGGTAGACCTCCATCAACGCCGTGGTGCCGCCCTTCATCGAAGAGCCCAGCGACTTCTCGAAGATGTTGGCCAATCCGCCCATCTGGTTGCCCGGACTGACCTTGCCGTTGATCTGCACGTCGCGCCCCGGCGAGTACTCTTCCTTCCACCAGCGGATGCGCTGCACCAGCTTTTCGCCGACCTCGCGGTTGCGGGCGCGCGCGGTCAAGGTGTGCTCCACGCCATAGATCTCAGGCGTTTCGGACAGGATGGCGGTGCCGCCGTGGCGCACCAGGATGTCCATGGCCGCCCCCAATGCGGGATTGGCGGTGATGGACGAAAAGCCGTCCGAACCGCCGCATTGCAGGCCCACCGTCAGATGCCTCGCCGGCACCGGCACGCGCTCGACCCGATTGGCCTCGGGCAACAGCGCCTGCACCGCGGCGACGCCCGCCTCGATGGTTTTGCGCGTGCCGCCGGTCTCCTGCATGATGAAAGTCTTCAACCGCGCGCCCGCCTCCAGGCCCTGGTCCTTGAGCAAGGCATCCAGCTGATTGCGCTCGCAGCCCAGCCCGACGATCAGCACGGCGGCGAAGTTGGCGTGACAGGCGTAACCGCCCATCGTCCGGCGCAACAAATCCATGGGTTCGCCGGACATTTCCATGCCGCAGCCCATGCCATGGCTCAACGCCACCACGCCGTCCACATTGGGATAGGCGGCCATCAGCTGCGGCGTGAAAGCTTCGGCAATGCGATGCACCACCGTCGCCGAACAGTTGACCGTCGCCATGACCCCGATGTAGTTGCGCGTGGCGACCTGTCCGTTGGCGCGCACGATGCCGAGAAAGCGCGCCTGCTCGGACTCGGGCAGGACCGGCGTCGCCACGTAATCGCGGGCGTGCGCGTAGTCCCGGTCGAACTCCTGGAAGTCCATGTTGTGCGAATGGACGTAGGTGCCGGCCGGAATGTCGCCCGCTGCAAAGCCGATGCAGACGTTGTACTTGAGGATGGGCTCGCCGGCGCGCAGGTCGCGCGCCGCGATCTTATGCCCTGCCGGGATCTGGCTGCGGCTGACGATGCCTTCGGAGGGTACGGCCATGCCTATGCCGATGGGCACGCGCGCCACCACGACGTTGTCCGCGGAATGCAGCCGGATGACGGGGCCGGCTGCACGTTTTTCAGTGAAATCGATCATGTCTGGATCTCGTAGGGATAAAGGCTCGCCCGCGCGGGCTGGACGCCTATTCGGGTTTGATGCCTATGTCGCGGATCAGCACCGACCAGCGCGGCAGCTCCGAACCCACGAAACGCGTGAAGGTATCGGAATCGCTGCCCACCACCGTGAAGCCCTGCTCGCTGAGCTTGGCCTGCATATCGTTCTGCTGCACGGCGGCGCGGATGGAATCGGAAAGCTTGGCCACCACGGGCTTGGGCGTATTGGCCGGCGCGAACACGCCATACCAGGTCGACACTTCGAAGTCCTTGAACCCGGACTCGGCCAGGGTCGGGATTTGCGGCGCCTTGGGGTCGCGCTTCAGGCTGGTAATGGCCAACGGCCGGACCTTGCCCGATGCGATGTGAGGCAAGGCCACAGGCAGATTGGCGAACATGTACGGCACGTGCCCGCCCAGCACGTCGGCCATGGCGGCCGATTCGCCCTTGTACGGCACATGCGTCACCTTGGTGCCCACCATGTGCGCATACAGCTCGCCGGCTATGTGCTGCGGGCCGCCCTGGCCGGACGAGGCATAGCTCATTGCGCCATCGCCGGCCTTGCGGATCTGCTCCGTCAGCTCCTGTACGGTCTTGGCATCCACCAAGGCTGGATTGACCACCAGGATCAGCGGCATGGTCACGATCTGCGATACCGGCGCAAAGTCCTTCTCGGGCTTGAAGGGCAAGGACGGGAACAGCGAAGGCGCCACCACCATGGTGGACTGCGAACCCAGGAACAGCGAGTAGCCATCGGCAGGCGAACGGGCGACGTTGTCGGCGGCGATGGTGCCGGTGGCGCCGGCCCGGTTTTCGACCACCACCTGCTGCCCCAGGCTTTCTGCCATCTTGGCGCCGACCAGGCGCGCCACGATGTCCGCGCCGCCTCCCGGGGCAAAGCCCACGACCATGCGCAGCGGCTTGTTAGGAAACTCCTCGGCCATGGTGGCGGATGAGCCGCAGAAAAGCGCGAGGCCCAGGCCTAGGGCTACCGTCATGCGCGTCAGGGGACGCGCGGGCGTACAGGGGGTGTTCATGCGTTGGTCTCCGTATGCCATCGTCGCGCCCCTCCCCGGCCGCAGCCAAGCGTGCCGGGAAGCGGAGCCGCGCGGCGGCTCGTTGTGTGTTGTGCAGTGCCAGAGCATTCTGGCGATTGCACTCCCTACCAACAAGTATGTATACGCAGCGTCAGAACATAATATTTTTGAGGTATCAAATTGGACTTGCCGCAACGCAGCACAGCAGCCCAAAAAAAATCCACCCCTGAGGGTGGATCTGTCTGTGCAGCGGGCCCTTGGGGCCGCGCCACGCCCACATACATGGCGTGATCAGAACTGGTAGGTGTACGTCAGTTGCACCACGTCCAGGCCCGGGTTCGGGCGCTTGATGCTGGCGTTCGAGAAGTGCGAATAGCGCAGGCCGATGCGATTGTTCGGCGTCACGAGAAAGCCCATGCCGATGTGGTCGCCAAACTGGAAAGCGGTGCTGATGTTCTCGTCGGCGAAACGCGTGCTGGAGAAGAGCGTGGCGCCAATACCCGCTTCAATGTAGAAGCGTTCGCCGGTCCACCAGCGGAACATCGGGATGGCATTGAGCTGCCAGACATGGCCCGGGGAGCGCGAGCCGCTCGCCTTCCAGTACGACGCGCCGAGTTCGGGCGTCAGGTCCAGCCGGCCCCAGTTGCCACCGAACTGGTAGGTCCAGACCGAAGCCGTTTCGTAGTTGATCGTCAGGCGCTGATAGTGGTCTCCAATGCCGTAATGCACGCTGACGCCGCCCTGAGTACCCTCGGACGATTGGGCGCTTGCCAGCGACGCGGTTGCAGCCAGGGCAAGTCCCACAAGGCCGGTAAGCATCTTCTTCTTGGTCAACTGCATTGGAAAACTCCGTAGATTTCAAACCTAGTACGCAACATAGCAAAATCCGGGCCGGAAGGCTCAAGCTTTGTCGCACGCAGGCAACATCGCGGATGGAAAACACTGTTCCGCAAATTGTTCGTCATATGCGGCCCCGGGGCCGCATATGACAATGCCGCCGGAAGCCCTGGGCTGCCGGCGGCATCTTGGCGCTGTTCGTCTGGCCCGTCCCCTCAGGCGCAGGCCGGGGCAAACTCAGGCCGTAACCACGTCCGCCGGTTGATTGGTCAGCAAGGCCAGCAGGCGGGCGATTTCCTCGCGCAGCTGGCGGCGGTCCACGACCATGTCGATGGCGCCCTTCTGCAGCAGGAACTCGGCGCGCTGGAAGCCTTCCGGCAGTTTTTCGCGCACGGTCTGTTCAATCACGCGCGGGCCGGCAAAGCCGATCAGCGCCTTGGGTTCTGCGATGACCACGTCGCCCATGAAGGCGAAGCTGGCTGACACGCCGCCCATGGTGGGGTCGGTCAACACGCTGATGAACGGCAGGCCGGCCGCCGACAGGCGGGTCAGCATGGCATTGGTCTTGGCCATCTGCATCAGCGACAGCAGGCTTTCCTGCATGCGCGCGCCGCCCGAGGCAGCCACGCAGATGAAGGGCGTCTTGTTGTCCAGCGCGGCCTGGGCGCCGCGCGCGAAGCGCTCGCCCACCACCGAGCCCATGGAGCCGCCCATGAATTCGAATTCAAAGCAGGCCAGCGTTGCGGATACGCCGCGGATCGAACCGCTCATGACCACCAGCGCGTCGGTTTCGCCGGTCTGCTTGACCGCTTCCTGCAGACGCTCGGGGTACTTGCGGGTGTCCTTGAACTTCAGCGTGTCGACCGAACGCGTGGTCTGGCCGATCTCGACGCGGCCCTCGACATCCAGCAGCGAGTCGATGCGGGCACGGGCCCCGATGCGCATGTGGTGGTCGCACTTGGGGCAGACGTGCAGGTTGGCCGCGAGGTCTTCGCTGTACAGCACCGATTCGCACGACGGGCATTTCACCCATAGGCCTTCGGGAACGCGGCGGGGGCCGCTTTCGCTGGTTTTATTGATGCGAGGAGGCAGGAGTTTTTCGATCCAGCTCATTGATTATTCATCCCGTATGAGGTCACGCCCGCCGCTCAGGCCGACGCGCTTGCTCGTTTTACTTGATCCAGCGCTTGCCGGATGGTGCGCAGCCAGCCGCTGGCGGCGGTGACTGCGGCGTCGGTTTTCTGGGCCGCGGGGGCATTCGCCGCCGCCTGCTCCATGGTTTCAATCAGTTTGCTGCCGATCACGACGGCATCCGCCGCGCGCGCCACGCGTTGGGCGCTTTCGGCGTCGCGGATGCCGAAGCCCACGCCCACCGGAATGTCGCGCACGTGGCGGCGGATCACGGCCAGGCGCTCGGCAACGTCGTCAGTGTTGAGCGAGCCCGAACCCGTGACGCCCTTGAGCGACACGTAGTACACGTAACCCCGCGCCACTTCGGCGACGGCCTTGATGCGCGCTTCCGTGGACGTGGGCGCCAGCAGGAAGATGGGCGCAATGCCGTGCCCGCCCAGCGTGGCGGCGAACTCGACGACTTCTTCGGGCGGATAGTCCACCACCAGCACACCGTCCACGCCCGCCTGCTCGGCGCGACGCGCGAACTCGGCCTGGCCCATGCGTTCGATCGGGTTGGCATAACCCATCAACACCACCGGCGTGGATGCGTCGCGCTGGCGGAATTCAGCCACCAGCTCCAGCACGCGGGCCAGGCCCACGCCTTGCGCGATGGCGCGGTCGGCGGCGCGCTGGATCACCGGGCCGTCGGCCATGGGATCGGAGAACGGCACGCCCAGTTCGATGACGTCGGCGCCGGCCTCGACCAGCGCATGCATCAGGGGAACGGTCGCGGCGGGCGAAGGATCGCCGGCGGCAATGTAGGGAATCAGCGCCGCGGCGCGGCCGGATTCGGCGGTGCGCGCAAAAGCGGCGGCAATGCGGTCGATGCGAGTGGTCATGGACAGGGCCTCAGAGCTCGATGCCGGCCTGTTCGGCCACGGTATGCATGTCCTTGTCGCCACGGCCCGACAAGTTGACCAGGATGACGGCGTCGCGCGGCAGCGTGGCGGCCATCTTCACGGCTTGCGCGATGGCGTGCGAGGACTCCAGCGCGGGCATGATGCCTTCGATGCGGCAGCAATCGTGGAAGGCCTTGAGGGCTTCCGCGTCGGTGATGCCGACGTACTCGGCGCGGCCGGAGTCCTTCAGCCAGGCATGTTCCGGGCCCACGCCGGGATAGTCCAGGCCGGCGGAGACCGAATGCGTTTCCTGAACCTGGCCGTCGGCGTCCTGCATGACATAGGTGCGGTTGCCGTGCAGCACGCCCACCTGGCCCGCGGCCAGGGAAGCGGCATGGCGGCCGCTGTCCATGCCCTCGCCCGCCGCCTCGACGCCGATCAGGCGCACATTTTCGTACGGAATGTAGGGATGGAAGATGCCCATGGCGTTGGAGCCGCCGCCCACCGCCGCCACGACGTAGTCGGGCTGGCGGCCGGTGGCCTCGGGCATCTGCGTCAGGCATTCGTTGCCGATGACGGTCTGGAAATCGCGCACCATGCGGGGATAGGGGTCGGGACCCGCCACCGTGCCGATGATGTAGAAGGTGTTTTCGATGTTGGTGACCCAGTCGCGCATGGCTTCGTTCAGCGCGTCCTTCAGGGTGCGCGAACCGGACGTGACCGGCACCACCGTCGCGCCCAGCAGCTTCATGCGGTAGACGTTCGAGGCCTGGCGGCGGACGTCTTCGCTACCCATGTAGACCACGCATTCCATGCCGTAGCGGGCCGCCACCGTGGCGGTGGCCACGCCGTGCTGGCCGGCGCCGGTTTCGGCGATGACGCGCGGCTTGCCCATGCGCTTGGCCAGCAAGGCCTGGCCGATGCAGTTGTTGACCTTGTGGGCGCCGGTGTGGTTCAGGTCTTCACGCTTGAACCAGATCTGGGCGCCGCCCACCATTTCCGACCAGCGGCGTGCGTGGTAGACCGGGCTGGGCCGGCCGACGAAATGCTTGAGTTCGTAGTTGAACTCTTCCTGGAAGGCGGGGTCGACACGGTAATGGTCATAGGCCGCGCGCAGCTCGTCGAGCGCGTGCATCAGCGTTTCCGCCACGAAAACACCGCCATAAGGGCCAAAATGGCCCTGGGCATCCGGAAAGTCGTAAGGTTTCACCAAGCATCTCCCCCGGGTATCGCGGCAGGCCACTGCCGGCCGCAAATCCGGTTTGCAACCCGTCATTTTACCTGACGCCGGCAGCGGCCGGGGGCAACGCCCCAGCCGCCCCGGGAACCGTCAGCCTGCCCTCAGAGCGACTGCCCCAGGCGGCGCAGGAAGGTGTCGCAGGCGGCCAACTGGTCCAGCGCGACGTACTCGTTGGGCTTGTGGGCCTGTTCGATATGGCCGGGGCCGCAGACCACGGTGGGGATGCCGATGCCCTGGAACAGGCCAGCCTCGGTGCCGTAGGCAACCTTGCGGGTGGCACGGTCTTCGGTCAGGGCGCGCACCAGCTGGGTGATGGCGGCTTCCTCGGACGCTTCCAGGGCGGGCGCGGCCGCGCCCGTCTCGATTTCGATGCTGGCGCCGTCGAATTCGGCCTTCATGCGCGGCAGGAGCTCTTCGCGCACGTATTTTTCAACTTCTGCCTGGATCTCGTCGGGCTGCATGCCGGGCAGGTTACGGAATTCGTAGGTGAATTCACACAGTTCGGGGATGGTATTGACCGCGATGCCGCCCCGGATCTGGTTGGTGGTCATCGTGGAGAACGGCACATCGTAGAACTGGTCGTAGGGGCCGTTGGCCTTGAAGCTGTCGGCCAGGTCGCGGATGCGGCAGATCAGGCGGGCGGCATATTCGATGGCGTTGCAGCCGCGCGGGGTCAGCGACGAGTGCGCCGCCTTGCCGTGCACCTTGCAGCGGAACAGGTTGATGCCCTTGTGCGCCACCACCACCTGCATGCCGGTGGGCTCGCCCACCACGCAACCTTCGGGGCGGATGCCGCGTTCGTGCAGGTCGGCCAGCATGTAGGGCGCGCCGGCGCAGCCGACTTCCTCGTCATACGAGAACGCCAGGTGCATCGGCTTCTTGCGCGGCATGGCCAGGAATTCCGGCACCATTGCCAGCGAGCTGGCGATGAAACCCTTCATGTCGCAGCTGCCGCGGCCATAGAGCAGGCCGTCCTTTTCGACGAGCTTGAACGGATCCGTGCTCCATTCCTGGCCGTCGACCGGCACCACGTCGGTGTGGCCGGACAGCACGATGCCGCCCTGCATGCCGCCGTCCTGGGCGGGCAAGGTCGCGAACAGGTTGGCCTTGGTGCGCTCCGGATTGTGCGCCAGCCATGCGTCGACGCCCTGGCCCTTGAGCCAATCCCGGACGGTTTCGATCAGGGCAAGATTGGAATTGCGGCTGGTGGTGTCAAAGCCAACCAGCGTTTCCAGCCAGGTGCGCGCGTTCATGTCACTACTCTCTTGGGGAAAAACAGGAGTGTAAGGCCAGCGCGCCTCCGCGTCTCGGCGTGGTCCGGCGCGCGAAGCGCCTAGAATGTCGCCCGGTTAGGCAAACCCCAAGGAGAAACCGTGCAGCACAAAGCAGTTCCCACACGCAACATCGTGGCGGCAGTAATAGGCAATGCCCTCGAATGGTATGACTTCCTGGTGTTCGCGTTCATGACGCCGATCATCTCGAAGCTGTTCTTCCCCACCGACCCCAGCGTTCCCGGCAGCGAGCTGAACGCCATCCTGATGACCACCGCCATTTTCGGCGTCGGCTTCTTCATGCGCCCCGTGGGCGGCATCATCCTTGGCCTGTACGGCGACAAGAAAGGCCGCAAGGCCGCCATGGTCATGGTGACCTCGCTGATGGCCGTGTCGATCGCGCTGATCACCGTGGCCCCCACCTACCACGCGGCCGGCATCCTGGCCCCGATCTTCATCCTGATCGCTCGCCTCTTGCAGGGCTTCTCCGCCGGCGGCGAATTCGGCACCTCGACGGCGCTGCTGATCGAGATGGCGCCCAACGGCAAGCGCGGCTTCTACGGTTCCTGGCAGATGGCCGGCCAGATGCTGGCGCTGCTGATCGGCGCGGCCTGCGGCACGCTCATCACCGAGTTCTTCACCCCGCAACAGATCGCCGACTGGGCATGGCGCCTGCCGTTCGCGTTCGGCCTGGTCATTGTCCCCATCGCCATCTATATCCGCCGCAACGTCGATGAAACCGACGCGTTCAAGCAGATCAAGGAAGAAGAGCGCCAAGCCGCCGCCCGCGGCGACGTGCAGCGCCTGAGCCTGGGCCAGATGCTGAAGACGCATACCCGCGAAGCGCTGATCGGCGTGGGCCTGGTCGTGACCGCGACCGTGTCCATCTACATCACCTTCACGTATCTGGTGACCTACTCCACGCAGATCCTGAAGCTGCCGCTGAACCAGACCTTCCTGGTGCAGATGGCGGGCGCGGCGCTGATGGTGCTGCTGACGCCCTTCATGGGCGCCTGGTCCGACCGCATCGGCCGCCGCCCCCTGGTGATCGGCTCGCTCATCGGCTACCTGATCGTCCTGTATCCGCTGTACTACTGGCTGTCGGACGCGCCGTCCATCGGCCGCCTGCTGGCCGTGCAGGTCGTGGTCTGCCTGTTCGTGTCGGCATTCTTCGGCGTGTTCAGCACGGTGATGGCGGAACTGTTCCCCGCGCGCGTGCGCTCGGTGGGCCTGTCCCTGGCCTACAACGTGGCCGTGATGATCTTCGGCGGTTTCGCACAGTTCATCGTGACCTGGCTGATCAAGACCACCGGCTCGCCGATGGCGCCCGCCTATTACGTGATGTTCGGCGTGGCGCTGGGGCTGATCGCCGCGTTCTACATGCGCGACCGCGCGCACGAAGAGCTGGACAACTGAGTCCTGCTCCCGCCCGGGCCGCCCGGCCCGGGTTTCCCGCCTAGCGGCGTGTCGCCGACGACACGCCCGGCACTTCGGCCAGGGCGTCCAGCGCGCGCGACAGCGATTCCCCGCCGCGCACTTCCACCGTGAACACCATATGGGCCAGCGACTGCTTGCTCTGTGTGTTCACGCCCACCACGTTCAGGCGCAGCCGCGCAAAGACTTCGGACAGGTCCCGCAACAGGCCGGAACGGTCGTGCGCGCGCACACTGATGTCCACCGGGTAGAACGTGTCGGCGGTTTCGCCCCAGGCCACCTCGATGACGCGCTCCGGCTCTCGCGCGGCCAGCGCCAGATAGCTGTGGCAATCGCTGCGGTGGATCGACACCCCGCGTCCGCGCGTGACAAAGCCGGCGATCGGATCGGGCGGCGCCGGACGGCAGCAGCGCGCCAGCTGCGTCAAGAGCGACCCCACCCCCACCACCAGCACGCCGCTCTTGCCGCTTTTCTCGGCGCTGCCGGCGCTGGCATGGCGCAAGGCGGCCGGCTGCGGCTCGACGACCGGCCCGGGCTGCTGGAACAGGGTGTCGATCTGCCGCAGGCTGAACTCTTCCTTGGCCGCCGCCACGTACAGGTCGTCGGCGCGGGCGAATCCCAGGTTCTGCGCCAGCTGTTCCAGATTGACGGCAGTCTTGCCCAGCCGCTGCAATTCCTTTTCGACCAGCGCCTGGCCCTGCGTGATGCGCTGCTGCAATTCGATCGCGTTGAACCACATGCGCACCTTGGCGCGGGCCCGCGGACTGGCCAGAAAGCCCAGCTGCGGGTTGAGCCAGTCGCGCGACGGCCCGCCGGACTTGGCGGAGATGATCTCCACGGTCTGGCCGGTGGACAGATGGGTCTGCAGCGGCACCATCTGCCCGTCGACGCGGGCGCCGCGGCAACGGTGGCCAAGGTCGGTGTGCAGGTGATAGGCGAAATCGACCGGCGTGGCGCCGGCGGGCAGTTCGATCACGCGCGCCTGCGGCGTCAGCACGTAGATGCGCTCATCGGTATGGGCCGGCGCCGCCGCCGGGCCGCGCTGCCTGCCCGATGCCGGCTTGGCGGGCGCGGGCTGGGCGGGTTCGCCGCCGCCCTCGACATCGCTGTTCCAGGCCAATAGCTGCCGCATCCACGCCAGTTGCCGGTCGTATTCGCTGGAGGCCGCCACCTGGCCGCCCTTGGCGCCCGCTTCCTTGTAGCGCCAATGCGCGGCCATGCCGTATTCGGCGAACTGATGCATCTCGCGCGTGCGGATCTGCACTTCGAAGGGACGGCCGTCGTCGTCGGCCACCACCGTGTGCAGCGAGCGGTAGCCGTTGGGCTTGGGCCGCGAAATATAGTCGTCGAATTCTTCCGAGATCGGCGTCCACATTTCGTGCACCATGCCCAGCGCCGTATAGCAGGCGCGCACGTCGTCAACGATGATGCGCAGCGCGCGCAGGTCGTACATCTGCGAGAAATCCAGCCGCTTCACGCGCATCTTGTTCCAGATGCTGTAGATGTGCTTGGGCCGGCCGCTGACCTCGGCCTCGACGCCCGCCTTGGCCAACCCCGTCTGCAGGCGTTCGATGGCGCCGGCGATGAAGGCTTCGCGCTCCACCCGCTTTTCTTCCAGCAGGCGGGCGATCTGTTTGTACTTGTCGGGCTCCAGGAAGCGGAACGCCAGATCCTCCATTTCCCACTTGATCTGCCAGATCCCCAGGCGGTTCGCCAGCGGCGCATACAGGTCCAGGGTTTCGCGGGCGAAATCGGTGGAGCACGGCGCCTTGCTTTCCGCGTGCCAGCGCAAGGTGCGCAGGCGCGAGGCCAGCCGCATCAGCACGATGCGCAGGTCGGCCGCCATGGCCAGCAGCATCTTGCGCTGCATTTCCTTTTGCGAGCCGCTTTCGGCGGCGGCGTCGCTCGCCTGCCGCGCCACCACGCCCAGGCGCAGCAGCGCGCGCGTGCCCTGCACCAGCCGCGCGATCTCGGGACCGAAGGCGGCCGCGACCGGATCGCTGCGCAGGGACGGCGCGGGCGCCATCAGGTCGGTCGGCAAGGCAGCCAGCAACGCCGCGGCGCGGGTGGCGGCATCGGTATGCAAGGCCGCCAGGATGCGGACCACGCCCGCGCCGTGTCCGGCCAGGGGTTCGCCGGTCAGCGCCTGCTGCCCTTCGAAACGCGGTTCGGCCCAGGCCACGGCCTGGTCGATCAGCGCCACGCCCTCGGCATCCAGGCCGGCGCCTACCTCCTGGCGCCAGGTAGCGTCGAAAGGCGTAGGCGCGTCGGGAACAGGCGGGGCGGACATGACGGACGGCAGGCGGATGTAGTTTGATATCCCGACACTCTACACTAGGGTTTGTAGACACCAAAAGAAGCCGCTAGCCCCGGCATATGGAAGGAACCGAAGCTTATGTTGCGCTGGCTCAAGGGCCGGGGCGCCCGCCCCTCCGCGGTGGCCGAAATGCAGGCCCGCATCTCCCCGGAACTGTGGCAACAGGTGCTGGACGCCCACCCGTTCCTGGCGGCATTGAAAGCCGATGAAGCGGCCCAGTTGCAGGCGCGTTCGGCCTGGCTGCTGGCCAGCAAGCACATCAACGGCGCGCAAGGACTGGAGGTCTCGGACTTCATGCGCCTGAGCATCGCGGCCCAGGCCAGCCTGCCCATCCTCAACCTGGCGCCCGAACTGTATGAAGGCTGGGACGAGATCATCGTGTACCCCGCCAGCTTCCGCATCCCGCGCTCGCGCCAGGACGATGACGGCGTGGTGCACGAATACCTGGAGGACGCCGCCGGCGAAGCCTGGGAAGGCGGGCCGCTGGTGCTGTCCTGGGAAGACACGCAGTTCTCCGACGGCGGCTTCAACGTGGTCATCCACGAGTTCGCCCACAAACTGGACCTGCGTTCGGGCTATGCCGACGGCATGCCCTCGCTGGCCGCGCACCCCGAACTCAAGCCACAGGCCTGGCGCCGCATCCTGGACGACAGCCTGGACCGCTTCATCGCTGCCGTGGACGCGGTCGAGGCCGCCATCCCGCATGATGTGGATCCGGAAAGCGAGGCCGCCGACGCCTGGTACGGCCAACTGCCGATGGACCCGTATGCCGCCACCGACGAAGCCGAGTTCTTCGCGGTCAGCTCGGAACATTTCTTCGTGGATCCCTACCCCATGCACGAAGCGTTGCCGCAATGGTATGGGCTGCTGCGGACCTACTACCGGCAGGATCCGCTGGAACGCTACGCATGAAACAGCTGCTGATCGTGTGGCATTCGCGCACCGGCGCCGCGCGGCAGATGGCCGAAGCCGCTGCGCGCGGGGCGCGCGCGGCCGCCGCGCAACTGGAACAGACGGCAGACCTGGACGTGGTCTTGCGGCGCGCCGCCGACACGCAGGCCGAAGAAATGCTCGCCAGCCAGGCCTACCTGTTCTGCGCCCCCGAGAACCTGGCCTCGCTGAGCGGCGAGATGAAGGAATTCTTCGACCGCAACTATTACGCGGTGCTGGACCGGATACAAGGCTTGCCCTACGCCTGCGCCATCAGCGCGGGCAGCGACGGCGCGGGTGCGGCGCGGCAGGTCGAGCGCATCTGCACGGGCTGGCGGCTCAACGCGCTGGCGCCGGCGCTCATCGTCAACATGGGCGCGCAGACGGCGCAGCAGATCCTGGCGCCCAAGATCGTGGCCGGCGCGGATATTGCGAAATGCGAGGATTTGGGCGGCCTGCTGGCCGCGACGCTGTTGCTCGGGCAGTAGCCGGCACAACGCGGGATGATGAGACGGGTGGCGCACGCGCCAGCCCGCCCCGTGCACGCATCAGGCGCCCGGGGCGCCCGACGCGGCAGGCGTCTTAGACGGCAGCCGTCACGACGATTTCGACCTTGTAGTCCGGATTGGCCAGGCGGGCTTCGACGGTGGCGCGCGGAGGCGAATTGCCGTCGGCGACCCAGGCGTCCCAGGCCTTGTTCATGCCATCGAATTCCTTCATGTTGGCCACGTAGATCTGGGCCATCAGGATCTTGGTCTTGTCGGTGCCGGCTTCGGCCAGCAGGCGGTCGATCGTGGCGAGCACCTGTTCGGTCTGGCCGGTGATGTCCAGCGTGGAATCGTCCGGCACCTGGCCGGCCAGGTACGCGACGCCGTTGTACACGGCCATGTCGGACAGGCGCTTGGCCACGTGGAAGCGCTTGATGCTGCTCATGAATAGTCCCCTAGATTCGAGTGGGTTGGGTGGAACGATACTGAAGAACCCGCAATTTACCCCGAGCCGCCGTCAGGCGGGGGGCAGCTGGAATACCTGGCGCAGATAGGCCAGGTAGGCCGGATCGTCGCACATGGTCTTTTCCGGCGCGTCGGACACCTTGGCCACCGGCTGGCCATTGCAGCGGACCATCTTCATGACGATCTGCAGGGGCTCGTGGCCCAGGTCGTTGGTCAGGTTGGTGCCGATGCCGAAGGACACCTTGCAGCGACCGGAAAACTGGCGGGCCAGCTCGATGGCGCGCGGGAAAGTCAGCGAATCCGAGAACACCAGCGTCTTGGCGCGCGGATCCACGCGGTTCTTGCGGTAGTGCTCGAGCAGGCGCTCGCCCCAGACGAAGGGATCGCCCGAATCATGCCGCGCGCCGTCGAACAGCTTGCAGAAATACATGTCGAAATCACGCAGGAAGGCATCCATGCCGTAGACGTCCGACAGCGCAATGCCCAGGTCGCCACGGTATTCCTTGGCCCAAACCTCCAGCGCGTACACCTGCGAATCGCGCAGCCGCGGACCCAGCGCCTGGCAGGCTTGCAGGTATTCGTGGCCCATCGTGCCCAGGGGCAGCACTTCGTGTTGCTTGGCCAGCAGCACGTTGCTGGTGCCGGCGAAATGCACGCCCATCTGCGACTTCATGGTGGACACGATTTCTTCGTGCCAGATCTTGGAAAAGCGGCGCCGCGTGCCGTACTCAGCCACGCGGAAATCGGCCAGCGCCGGATCGTCCAGCACCAGGTGCATCTTGGACTGCAGGCGCTTGCGGCCCTCTTCCCAGTCGGGATTCTTGCGGGTGTTGCGGAAATAGACCTCGTTGACGATGGCCAGCACCGGGATCTCGAACAGGATCGTATGCAGCCAGGGGCCTTTGACCTCGATGCTGATTTCGCCCGGCCCATCGCCCACGCCGATGTGAATGCAGCGCTCCGGCAGATGGAACAGTTCGAGGAAATCGACGAAGTCGCTTTTGATAAAGCGCAAGCCGCCCAGATATTTAAGTTCGTCCTCGGTGAAGCGCAACTGGCATAGCTGATGCACTTCCTCGCGGATTTCGTCCAGGTAGGGACGCAGGTCGACCCCGGGCGTGCGGCATTTGTAACGGTACTCGACCTGGGCAGCGGGAAAATGATGCAGAACCACCTGCATCATGCTGAATTTATACAGATCGGTGTCGAGCAGCGAAGTGATTATCATGATGGCGCGTTTCGTTTCGCGACACCATAGCATAGAGCTCCCGCTGTTCAGGGCGAAGGGCCACTATGTCAATACGGGTATTGCCGGCACATCGGCGCGGCATTGGGTAAAATCCGCCCAACAAGACACAAAAGCCGCCGCTCCCGGAGTTCCTGAATGACCCACGTTGTCACCGAAAACTGTATTAAGTGCAAGTACACCGACTGCGTAGACGTGTGCCCGGTGGACTGTTTTCGTGAGGGTCCGAACTTCCTCGTGATCGACCCTGACGAATGCATCGACTGCGCCGTCTGCATCCCGGAATGCCCGGCCAATGCCATCTACGCCGAAGAAGACGTGCCGCAGGACCAGTTGAATTTCATCGCCCTGAATGCCGAACTCTCGCCCGAGTTCGCCAGCATCAGCCGTGCCAAGAAGCCCCTGCCCGACGCCGACGAATGGAATGGCAAGCAGGACAAGCTGCAATACCTGGAAAAATAATCCGCGAACGCCGGCCCCGCCCTGGCGGCCGGCCTCGCGCGATGTACCGATGACCGACGACTCCAAATACACGCGCCAGACCGTTACCCACGTCCACACCTGGGTGCCTGACAAGCTGTTCTCCGTGCGCGTGACGCGCGACGACGCGTATACGTTCCAGCCGGGCCAGTTCGCCCGGGTCGGTCTGCCGGAAGCCGGCGCCTCGGAAGGCGAACCCACGCTGTGGCGCGCCTATTCCATGGTGTCGGCGCCGCACGAACCCTGGCTGGAGTTCTATTCCATCGTGGTCCCCGAAGGCCTGTTCAGTCCGCGCATGGCGCGGCTGCAGCCTGGCGACTCGCTATATGTGGAAAAGACGCCCTACGGATTTCTGACCCTGGAGCGCTTCGCGCCGGGCGGCGATCTTTGGCTGCTGGCCTCGGGCACGGGCCTGTCTGCCTACCTTTCGATCCTGCGCGACCCGGCAGTCTGGCGGGCCTACCGCCGCATCATCCTGGTGCACGGAGTGCGCACCGCCGCGGAGCTCGCCTACCGCACCGAAATCGAATCCTGGCGCAACCAGCCGGCGCTGGCCGAGTTCTTCGCGGCGGATCCGCAGAAACTCGTCTACCTGCCCATCGCCACCCGCGAAGCCCTGCCCGGCATGCCGCAGGAACGCCTGACCACGCTGATCGCCGACGGCCGCCTGGAGCAGCTCGCAGGCCAGCCGCTGGACCCCGAGCAGGCCAAGATCATGCTTTGCGGCAATCCCGACATGCTGGCCGACGCCCGCAAGCTGCTGGGCGAACGCGGCTTCAAGCCTGGACGCCGCGGCATCCCCGGCAACCTGGCAGTGGAAAACTACTGGTAGCTTCGGTCCGTCCGACTTAGTGCATAAATCCTTCTTTTGGTATGACAGCACGTTGTAAAAAGCGCCCTAAACTGGTGCTCAATGGGTATTGGGTCGCTTTTTAGCAACAGATTTGCTTTTTTTGTCGGCGTTTCTTCAGGCTGTTTAGAAATATCGTTAGTGCCCGGAGCAATAATCGGGACACACGCACGACCCAGAAGGACTTTTCTCAAATGCTGTATCAATTGCACGAAATGCAGCGCGCCTTCCTGACTCCGTTCGCTGCATTTACGGACGCCGGTTCCCAGCTGTTTTCCAGTCCCTACAGCCCTCTCGCCTATACCCCGATCTCCCGCCAGATGGCAGCCGGGTATGAGCTGATGACCCGCATCGGCAAGGAATACCAGAAGCCTGCCTGGAACCTGCCCACCACCGAAATCAACGGCAAGTCCGTCCGCGTCATCGAAGGCGTGGCCATCGACAAGCCGTTCTGCCGCCTGCTGCACTTCCAGCGCGATGTCCGCCACACGGGCCGCGACGATCCCAAGGTCCTGCTGGTGGCGCCGCTGTCCGGCCACCACGCCACCCTGCTGCGCGACACCGTGCGCGCCCTGCTGCCGGCCCACGACGTCTACGTCACCGACTGGGTCGACGCCCGCATGGTGCCGCTGTCGGCCGGCCCGTTCCATCTGAACGACTACGTGCGCTACGTGCAGGATTTCATCCGCCACCTGGGTCCGGACGTGCACGTGATTTCCGTGTGCCAGCCGACGGTGCCGGTGCTGGCCGCCGTCTCGCTGATGGCCTCCGCCAACGATCCCTGTCAGCCGCGCAGCATGGTGATGATGGGTGGTCCCATCGACCCGCGCCAGTCGCCCACGCAGGTCAACCGCCTGGCCACGACCAAGCCCTACAGCTGGTTCGAGAACCAGGTCATCCATCCGGTGCCGCCGCGCTATCCGGGCGCGGGCCGCAAGGTCTACCCGGGTTTCCTGCAGCACGCGGGGTTCATGGCCATGAACCCCGACCGCCACATGAAGTCGCATTACGACTTCTACCTGGACCTGCTGCGCGGCGACGACAGCGACGCCGAAGCGCACCGCCGCTTCTATGACGAATACAACGCCGTGCTGGACATGCCGGCCGAGTTCTATCTGGACACGATCCGCATGGTGTTCCAGGAGTTCCAGTTGCCCAACGGCACCTGGGAAGTGGACGGCAAGCTGGTGCGTCCGGCGGACATCAAGAAGGTCGCCCTGCTCACCATCGAAGGCGAACTGGACGACATCTCGGGCCAGGGCCAGACGCGCGCCGCCATCAAGCTGTGCAAGAACATCCCGGCCGAGCGCAAGACGCACTACACGGCGCCCAACTGCGGCCACTACGGCATTTTCTCGGGCCGCCGCTGGCGCGAAATGATCTGTCCTAAAATTGCCGAATTCATCCGGCAATCTGCGTAGGATGGGTGTAGCGCGAGTCAAGCCGGACTAGAATCCGGACCTCCGACGCGCGCAACCCATCAAACAGCGGTGACTGGAAATCTCAGCGCTGTTTGATGGGTTGCGCGCGATTCGCGTTTGGGGTCCCTGATTCCTGCCTTTCGCGCCCCCGTCCCACGATTTCATCTTCACATCCATGTCCTGTCGCTCATTGGCCGACCGCATCGATGCCTTGCTACCCCAGACGCAATGCACCAAGTGCGGATACGACGGCTGCCGGCCCTATGCCGACGCCATCGCGGACGGCTCCGCCCCGATCAACCGCTGCCCGCCCGGCGGCGACGACGGTATCGCCGCGCTGGCGGTCCTGCTCGATACCCCCATCCTGCCGCTGGACGCCGCCCGCGGCGAACCCGGCCCGCTGCTGGTCGCGCGCATCGACGAAGCGCACTGCATCGGCTGTACGCTGTGCATCCAGGCCTGTCCCGTGGACGCCATCGTGGGCGCCAACAAGCATATGCATACCGTGCTGGCCGACTGGTGCACCGGCTGCGACCTGTGCGTGGCGCCCTGTCCGGTCGATTGCATCCAGATGGTGCCGGCAGGTCGCGCCTGGAATTCGCAGGATGCTGCCATCAGCCGCCAGCGCCACCGCAGCCATCTGGCACGCACCGAGCGCCTGGCTGCCGACAACGCGCGCCTGATGGCGCCCGAAGCGGCTGCCGCGCCCAGCGCTTCCGCTCCCGCCGCCGACGAGGCGCGCAATGAGGACCGCAAGCGTTCCGCCATTGAATCCGCGCTGGCCCGCGCCCGGGCCCGCCGCAACCCCACTCAATCATGAACGCAGCCAAACGCCGAGAGATCTTCGCCCGCCTGCAGGCCGCCAACCCGCATCCGACCACCGAGCTCGAATACGACACGCCGTTCCAGTTGCTGATTGCCGTGCTGCTGTCGGCGCAGGCGACCGACAAATCGGTCAACATCGCCACGCGCAAATTCTTCCCCGCTTACGGCACGCCGCAAGCCCTGCTGGCGCTCGGCGAAGAAGGCTTGGCCGACTACATCAAGACCATCGGCCTGTATCGCACCAAGGCGAAGAACACCATCGCCACCTGCAAGATCCTGATCGAGCAGCACGGCGGCGAAGTACCGCAGACTCGCGAAGCGCTCGAAGCCCTGCCCGGCGTTGGGCGCAAGACCGCCAACGTGGTGCTCAACACGGCGTTCGGACAACCCACGATGGCGGTGGACACGCACATCTTCCGCGTGTCGAACCGCACCGGCATCGCGCCCGGCAAGAATGTGCTGGAAGTCGAACAGAAACTCGAAAAGTTCGTGCCGCGCGAATACATGCAGGACGCTCACCACTGGCTGATCCTGCTGGGCCGCTACGTCTGCGTGGCGCGCAAACCCAAATGCCCACAATGCGGCATTTCCGATCTCTGCGAATTCAAGCAGAAGACGCCTGCCTGACGGCGCGTTAGCTTACGCGCCGACACGGCATTCGGTGCACGCAAATCGGGTTTTCCCTCCCTCTCAAATCCATCAGGCGTTGATGACGATCAACGCATATTTGCTGCATTGCATTTCCATTATGGAAAGCCTTTATTCCCTTGTGGCGCAAGCATTGTCGGCCTGCCGACAATTGCCCATTCCGCACTGCAAAACCTATGACAAACCCTCATGGAATTTTGATAAATAGGTGCGCATACTCGCCGGCAACTCATAAGAAAACTGCGATTTCCTGAACAGTTTTCCGGACCCTGCGGGGGCCTGGCGCAACGACGGCAGGTGGAGACCGAAATAAATACAACGCCGGTGCAGCGAACATGGACGACACGATCCTGGAGACAAAAGGCCTCACCAAGGAATTCCGCGGATTCGTCGCGGTCAATGGGGTCGATTTGCGTATCAAGCGGGGCGAGATTCATGCCTTGATCGGGCCGAACGGCGCCGGCAAGACCACTTGCTTCAACCTGCTTACCAAGTTTCTTTCTCCCACGTCGGGAAGCATCAAGTTCAACGGTATCGACATTACCGGCGAGCGGCCCGCGCAGATCGCGCGCCGCGGCGTGATCCGTTCATTCCAGATCTCGGCGGTGTTTCCGCACCTGACCGTGCTGGAGAACGTGCGCATCGGGCTGCAGCGCAGGACCGGCCTGTCGTTCCACTTCTGGAAAAGCGACAGGCAGCTCGCCGTGCTGAATCAGCCGGCACGCGACCTGCTGGAGCAGGTGGATCTGGGCGCCTTCGCCAACGAAACCACCGTAAACCTGCCCTATGGCCGCAAGCGCGCGCTTGAAATCGCCACCACGCTGGCGATGGAACCCGAGCTGATGCTGCTGGACGAACCCACACAAGGCATGGGCCACGAGGACGTGGACCGCGTCACGCAACTGATCAAGCGCGTCAGCGCCGGACGCACCATCCTGATGGTGGAACACAACATGAATGTCGTGTCCTCCATCGCCAACACCATTACTGTGCTGGCGCGCGGCAGCGTGCTGGCCGAAGGATCGTACGCCGAAGTCTCCCGCCATCCGGCCGTGATGCAGGCTTACATGGGCACCACCGACGGCGAACTTCAAGGAGCGCACGCATGAGCACCCCGGCACTGGAAATTTCGGGCCTGCAGGCCTGGTACGGGGAATCGCATATCCTGCACGGCGTGGATATGCGCGTTGGACAAGGCGAAGTGGTCACGCTGCTCGGACGCAACGGCGCCGGGCGCACCACCACCCTGCGGGCCATCCTGGGCCTGACGGGATCGCGCAAGGGCTCGGTGCGCATCCATGGCACCGAAGCCATCGACCTGCCCACCTACAAGATCGCCCATCTGGGCGTGGGCTATTGCCCCGAGGAACGCGGCATCTTCGCCAGCCTGTCCTGCGAAGAAAACCTGCTGCTGCCTCCGGTCGTCGGTTCGCTGGGCGGCGGCATGTCGCTGGCAGAAATCTACGACATGTTCCCCAATCTGCAGGAGCGCCGGAATTCTCCCGGCACGCGCCTGTCTGGCGGCGAACAGCAAATGCTGGCCGTGGCGCGCATCCTGCGCACCGGCGCCAACCTGCTGCTGCTCGACGAAATCTCCGAAGGCCTCGCCCCTGTCATCGTGCAGGCGCTGGCTCGCATGATCACGGCGCTGAAGCAGCGCGGCTACACCATCGTCATGGTGGAGCAGAACTTCCGCTTCGCAGCGCCCCTGGCCGACCGCTTCTACGTCATGGAGCACGGCCAGATCGTCGAGCACTTCGAAGCCGCAGAACTTTCAGAAAAACAGGACACGCTCAACGAACTGCTGGGCGTCTAGAACCTGTGTCATCCGCCGGAAATCCGGCAACACTACACCGTAGGGAAGAGAGGAGTCATCCCATGAAGCTGCACACCATCACTGCTGCACTGGCCATGGCGGGCCTGGGATTTGCTGGGGCAACCGCCCACGCGCAAGGTATCTCCGACGATGTCATCCGCATCGGCTTCATCACTGACATGTCCGGCGTGTATTCGGACATCGACGGCAAGGCCGGTCTGGAAGCCGTGCGCATGGCGATCGAGGACGCCGGCGGTTCGATCAACGGCAAGAAGATCGAAGTCGTCTCCGCAGACCACCAGAACAAGGCCGACGTGGCTTCGGCGCGCGTGCGCGAATGGTTCGACGAGCAGAAGGTGGACGTCATCATCGCCGGCACCAACTCGTCGACCAGCCTGGCCATGGCCGGCGTGGCCGCAGCGAAGAAGAAGCCATTCATGGCGATCGGCGCGGGCGCGTCGGACCTGACCAACGCCCAATGCTCGCCCTATACCGTGCACTACGCCTACGACACCGTGGCGCTGGCGCGCGGCACCGGCTCCGCCGTGGTGAAAGACGGCGGCAAGAGCTGGTTCTTCCTGACCGCTGACTATGCCTTCGGCCACGCGCTGGAGCGCGACACCATGGCCGTGGTCAAGGCCGCGGGCGGCGAGGTCAAGGGCCAGGTGCGGGCGCCGCTGGGCGCGTCGGACTTCTCGTCCTTCCTGCTGCAGGCGCAATCGTCCAAGGCGCAGATCCTGGGCCTGGCCAACGCGGGCGGCGACACCATCAACTCGATCAAGGCCGCCAATGAATTCGGCGTGACCAAGACCATGAAGATGGCCGGCCTGCTGGTCTTCATCAACGACGTGCACGCGCTGGGCCTGCAAGCCACGCAAGGCATGTACCTGACCGACGGCTGGTACTGGGATCAATCCGACGCCTCGCGCGCCTGGTCCAAGAAGTTCGAAGCCAAGGTCGGCCGCAAGCCCTCCATGCTGCAGGCGGGCGACTACTCGGCCACGGCTTTCTACCTGAACGCCATCAAGTCCACCGGCACGGACGACGGCGACGCCGTCATGAAGTGGATGAAGTCGAACAAGGTCAACGACTTCTTCGCGCAAGGCGGTTATGTGCGCGAAGACGGCCGCATGATCCACGACATGTACCTGATGCAGGTCAAGACGCCGGCCGAATCCAAGGCCCCGTGGGACTATTACAAGGTCGTGGCGACGCTGCCCGGCGACGAGGTCTACACCAAGTTGTCCGAGTCCACCTGCAAGCTGGTCAAGAAGTAATCCAGCCCATGTGCCCCAGACGCGACCCGGCGATCCTACCCGTCGGGCCGCGTTTTGATTAGCTCGCTTCCCTCCGTACGCGCAGGATTTTCATAAGATGACTGACATTTTCGGCATCCCCATACAGGCCTTGTTCGGCCAGCTTTTGCTAGGCCTGGTCAACGGCTCCTTCTACGCCATGCTGTCGCTCGGGCTGGCCGTCATCTTCGGGCTGCTGAACGTCATCAACTTCGCGCACGGCGCGCTCTACATGCTGGGCGCGTTCATCGCCTGGATGGGGCTGTCGTACCTGGGGTTGAACTACTGGGTCATGCTGATCCTGGCGCCGCTGGTCGTCGGGCTGTTCGGCATCATCATAGAAAAGCTGTTGCTGCGACACCTGTACAAGCTCGATCACCTGTACGGGCTGCTGCTGACCTTCGGCCTAACGCTGCTCATCGAAGGTCTGTTCCGCAGCTTCTACGGCGTCTCGGGTCAGCCCTACCCCACGCCTGACGCCTTGCGCGGCGCCACCAACCTGGGCTTCATGATCCTGCCGAATTACCGCGGCTGGGTCGTGGCAGCCTCCCTGGTAGTGTGTCTGGCAACCTGGTTCGTCATCGAACGCACCCGCCTGGGCGCACTGTTGCGCGCCGGCACCGAAAACCCCCGCCTGGTCGAGGCCTTCGGCGTGAACGTGCCGCGCATGATCACCCTGACCTATGGCTTCGGCGTGGCGCTGGCGGGCTTTGCCGGCGTGCTGGCCGCGCCCGTGCTGCAGATTTCCCCCCTGATGGGCTCCAACCTCATCATCGTCGTGTTCGCCGTGGTCGTGATCGGTGGCATGGGGTCCATCATGGGCGCCATCGTGACCGGTCTGGGCCTGGGCGTGATCGAAGGACTGACCAAGGTGTTCTGGCCCGAGGCCTCCAGCACGGTCGTGTTCATCATCATGGCCATCGTTCTGTTGATCCGCCCGGCCGGGCTGTTCGGAAAAGAAAAATGAATCGTCAATTCCTGGGCTATGCGGTACTGGCCATCGTGGTGGCCATTCTTCCCTTTATCGGGGTCTATCCGATCTTCGCCATGAAGATCATGTGCTACGCGCTCTTCGCCTGCGCATTCAACCTGCTGCTGGGTTTCACCGGGCTGCTGTCGTTCGGCCACGCCGCCTTCCTGGGCAGCGCGGCCTACGCCACCGGCCACGCGCTCAAGGTATGGGGCTTCCCCACCGAGGTCGGCCTGCTGTTCGGCGTGGCCGTGGCGGGGCTGCTGGGCCTGGCGATGGGCGCCATCGCCATCCGCCGCAGCGGCATCTATTTCGCCATGATCACCCTGGCGCTGTCGCAGATGGTGTTCTTCTTCTTCCTCCAGGCGAAGTTCACCGGCGGCGAGGACGGCCTGCAAAGCGTGCCGCGCGGCACCCTGTTCGGGCTGATCGACCTGTCCAAGGACCTGAACCTGTACTACGTGGTGATGGCCATCTTCGTCATCGGCTACTTCATCATCTGGCGCACGGTGAATTCGCCCTTCGGCCAGGTGCTGCAGGCGCTGCGCGAAAACGAACCGCGGGCCATCTCGCTGGGCTACGACGTCGACCGCTTCAAGCTGCTGGCCTTCGTGCTGTCGGCCGCGCTGGCCGGCCTGGCGGGCGCCACCAAGACCCTGGTCTTCGTGTCGGCCACCTTGTCCGATGCCACCTGGCAGATGTCCGGCCTGGTCATCCTGATGACGCTGATCGGCGGGCTGGGCACATTGACCGGTCCCATCCTCGGCGCCTTCATCGTGGTGCTGATGGAAAACAAGGTGGGCGACTTCGGCCAGATGATGGCCAACCTGACCGGCGTGGACTGGTTCCTGCGCCTGGGCGAATCGGTCACCATCGTGATCGGCCTGATCTTCGTGATCTGCGTGCTGGCCTTCCGCCGCGGCATCGTGGGCGAGGTCGGCGCCTTCATCGATCGCCGCCGCGCCGCCCGCGCCTGATCCTGACAGCGCAAGCACGGGGCCGCTTTATGCGGCCCCGTTTTCATTTGGCGCGGCGGCTGCCGCCCGTACAATGAACGGCACCCAACCAAACAGGTGCCTGACCATGCGCAAACCGCATCCGCTCGCCCCCGTCCTTGGCGCCCTGGCGCTGGCCGCAGCCCTCCTTCCCGCGGCTGCTCAAGCCGCGGATTCCGCCGCGCCGGTATGCGAAGTCAAACGGCCCGTCCGCTTCAGCGGTCTGAACTGGGAATCCAACCTGGTGCTGGCCGGCATCGAACGCTATGTGCTGGAACACGGCTACGGCTGCAAGACCACGGTCGAAATCGGCGAAACCCTGCCCATGCTGGCGGCGCTGCAACGCGGCGACGTCGACGTCACGCCGGAAGTGTGGCCCGGCCAGATCGAGGGGGCATGGAAGAAGGCCCTGGCCAGCGGCAAGGTGCTGGGCGTGGGCCACGTCTACGACGCCGGCGAAGGCTGGTACGTGCCTCGCTACACCGTCGAGCGCCATCCCGAGCTGAAGTCCGCGGCCGACCTGGCGCGCTTCAAGAACGTGTTCGCCGATCCCGAAGAACCCGGCCGCGGCCGGATCTACGGCTGCCCGGCGGGCTGGGCCTGCGGCACCCTGAACGAGAACCTGCTGCGCGCCTTGAAGCTCGATAAGGACTACGCGATGTTCGCGCCCGGCTCCGGCGCCGCGCAAAAAGCCGCCATCGTGTCCGCCTACAAGCGCAAACGCGACATCGTCTTCTACTACTGGACGCCCACCTCGCTGGTCGGCGCGCTGGATCTGGTGAAGCTGGAACTGCCCGCGTTCGACCAGGCCGCCTACACCTGCATGACCGATCCCAAGTGCGCGAATCCCGTGCCCACCGAGTTCAAGCCCAACCCCGTCGTCACCGGCGTGAACGCCGAGTTCGCGAAACAGGCGCCGCAGATCGCCGAATTCCTGGGCAAGCTGACTGTGCCCAGCGACGCCATCGACGCCACCCTGGGCTGGCTGGAAAACGAAGGCAAGGAACCCGAGGACGCCGCGCGCTATTTCCTCAAGCAGTACGGCCCGGTCTGGCGGCAATGGATGCCGGCGCAGGCAGCCGACCGCGTGCAGGCGGCGCTGGCGCGCGAATGACGGCGCGAAGCCGGCCGCTGCCTCATGTATCCTGACGTTTCGGCGCGCCGATAGCGCCACCCCAATTCAAGTGAAGGAAGACAACCATGGATGCCTTGTTCTGGCACAACGGTCACTGGACCACTGAAAACCCCAAATTGCTCGGCCCGGCCGACCACGCCTTCTGGATGGCCAGCATGGTGTTCGACGGCGCGCGCGCATTCCGCGGCCTGACGCCCGACCTGGATCTGCATTGCCAGCGCGTGGTGCGCTCGGCCGAAAAAATGCTGATGAAGCCCCAGATCGGCTGGGAAGAGATCCAAAAGCTGTGCCTGCAGGCTGTAGCCAAGTTCCCGCAAGGCAGCGAACTCTACATCAAGCCCATGTTCTATTGCGCCGACGGCTTCCTGCTGCCGGACGCCGACAAGACCCAGTTCGTGCTGCACGTGTTCAAGGTGCCGATGCCGGGCGACCAGGGCTTTTCCGCCTGCTTCTCCAGCTTTGCGCGTTCCTGGCCCAACATGGCGCCCACCGACGCCAAGGCGTCCTGCCTGTACCCCAACGGCCAGCGCGCCATCCGCGAAGCCGCCGAAAAGGGCTTCGACAACGCCATCATGCTGGACGGCGCGGGCAACATCGCCGAATTCGCCACCAGCAACCTGTGGATCGCCAAGAACGGCGTGGTGTCCACGCCCGCCGACAACGGCACCTTCCTGAACGGCATCACGCGCCGCCGCGTGCTGGCGCTGTTGAAGGCCGACGGCGTCGACGTGCAGGAACGCAGCCTGACCCGCGCCGACATCGAGGAAGCCGATGAAGTGTTCTCGTCCGGCAACTACGGCAAGGTGGTGCACGTGAACCGCGTGGAAGACCGCCAGCTGGAATACGGCCCCATGGCCCGCCGCGCGCACAAGCTGTACATGGATTACGCGGAAAGCACCGGCGCGAAGTAGGAACGCCGCCGTTTCAGCCCCCTCCCTGCTGCCCGCCCTTGTGCGGGCAGCGTCGTTCTCAGGAATGCCTCATGCAGACCCGACGTGATTTTCTCCGCAGCGGCGCGACGCTGGCCGGCGCCGGCAGCGCCCTGGCCCTGCTGCCCGCCTCCATCCGCCGCGCGCTCGCGATCCCCGCGGCGCGGCGCACGGGCACGATCCGCGACGTGGAACACATCGTGATCTTCATGCAGGAGAACCGCGCGTTCGATCATTACTTCGGCGCGCTGGCCGGCGTGCGCGGGTTTGGCGACCGCTTTCCCATACCCGTGCCGGATAGCCCCGACGCGCGCCATCGCACCGTCTGGGCGCAATACAACGACAAACCCGATGAAGGCGCGCCGCGCACGGTCCTGCCCTTCCATCTGGATACGCGCGAGGCCTTCGAAACCATGCGCGTGGCCAGCACGCCGCACACCTGGTCCAACGCGCAGGACGCCTGGGACGCGGGCCGCATGGGCAACTGGCCGGCCGCCAAGAAGAACCATTCGATGGCGTACTTCACGGACGAGGACATGCCCTTCCAGTACGCCATGGCGCGCGCCTTCACGGTCTGCGACGCCTATCACTGCTCGTTCACCGGCGGCACCAACACCAACCGGCTGTTCGTCTGGACCGGCACCAACGACGGCCTGGGCCGCGGCAACGGCCCGGCCTTGGGCAATACCTACAACAAGCTCACGGGCGGCGATCCGGCGCGCGCCTACACCTGGACGACCTATCCCGAACGCCTGGAGGCCGCCGGCATCAGCTGGCGCATCTACCAGAACATGGCGGACAATTATTCGCTGAACCCGACCGCCGGCTTCAAGGCCTACCGCGACGCCTATCATGGCGCGCCGGGCGCGGCGGCCGCGCTGAAGGAAAAGGCGCTCACCACCCGCAGCCTGGACCTGCTGCGCCAGGACGTGCTGGACGGCACGCTGCCGCAGGTCTCGTGGATCTGCGCCACGAAGGCCGGCTCCGAGCATCCCAGCCCGTCCAGCCCGGCGCAAGGCGCCGACTACACGGCCCGGGTGCTGGATGCGTTGACGGCCAACCCGGAGGTCTGGAGCAAGACCGTCCTGTTGCTGATGTTCGACGAAAACGACGGCTTCTTCGACCACATGCCGCCGCCCGCGCCGCCTGCGCGCGATGCATCGGGCGCGCTGGCCGGGGCGTCCACGGTAAATACGCGCGGCGAGTATCACGAGATCGTCGCCGGCGCAGAGAAGGACGACACGCTGGCGCATTTGCACGGCGTCTACGGCCTGGGTCCGCGCGTGCCCATGTACGTGCTGTCGCCCTGGACCAAGGGCGGCTGGGTCAACTCCCAAGTGTTCGACCACACTTCCGTGCTGCGCTTCATCGAGCAACGCTTCGGCGTGGCCGAGCCCAATATCTCGCCGTGGCGGCGCGCGGTCTGTGGCGACCTGACCTCGATCTTCGATTTCGCCGCGCCGGACGGCGCAGGCCTGCCCAGCGGCTTTCCAGCCACCGCCGAACGCGCCGGCCTCGCATCGGCGCTGCCGGGCACCATCACGCCGCCCGCGCCGCTGCAGCCGGGGCCGGCGCGGCAGCAGGCGGGCACGCGCCCGTCGCGCCCCCTGCCCTATGCGTTGCAGGTCCACGCGCGCGCGGACGCGGCAAGCGTCACGCTGCGTTTCGAGAACAGCGGCACGGCGGGCGCGGTGCTGCACGTCTATGACCGGCTGCATCTGGACCGCGGCCCGCGCCGCTACACCGTGGAAGCCGGCAAGCATCTGGAGGGCGCATGGCAGACCGCCGCTGACGATGGACGCTACGACCTGTGGGTGCTGGGTCCCAACGGTTTCCATCGCCATTGCACCGGCCGCGCCGGCCTGCCGGCGCTGGAGGTCTTGGCCGCCTACCAGGGGCCTGGCGCATCGCTGCAATTAACGCTGCGCAACCCCGCCCCGCAGGCCCGTTCATTCCGGGTGGAAGCCAACGCCTACGGCTATCCCCAGGAAGAGGATGCCACGCTCGCTCCCGGCGAGACGGTCAGCCTGTCCTGGGACATGACCCGCAGTGCGGGATGGTATGACCTGACCGTGCGCGAAAGCGGCGATCCGACCTACACGCGGCGTCTGGCCGGCCGCATCGAAACCGGCGCCCCCTCCACTTCCGATCCCGCGATGGGACAGGAGCTGATATTGCAATGGATACCCCAGGCATGAAACCACCCGCTCCCTATGAAAACGCCGTGACCTTCCAGTTCGGCGACTCGCCCGAGTTAGCCGACGAATTGCTTGCGCTGGTGCTGGCCGGCACGAAGACCGCCACCTGCGGCGCGTTGCGCGACTTCAACGAACAGGAACCTGTGCCCGAGGCCGGTCGGCGTGACGTGGTGCTGGACGGCTCGGGCCGCCCGGCTTGCGTAATCGAGACGCTCAGCGTGCTGATCCAGCGCTTCGATCAGGTGGACGAGGCGTTCGCGCTGGCCGAAGGCGAAGGCCCGTACGAGGCATGGCGCGATGCGCACATCGCTTATTTCGACCGCAACGGCGGCTATGCGCCGGACCTGGTGCTGGTGTGCGAACGGTTCCGGGTGGTCGAGGTCTTCGAACGATAAAAAAAAGCCGGACACCCTGCGGCGTCCGGCTCTTCGTGTGCTCGGGGTCGGTCAGCTTTGCTCGCCGCCCTTGCCCAGGCCCAGATAGCTTTCGATGACCTTCGGGTCGCCGGCCAGCTCGCGCGCCGGGCCGTGCAGGATGACTTCGCCGGTTTCCAGCACGTAGCCGTAATCGGCCACCTGCAACGCGGCGCGCGCGTTCTGTTCCACCAGCAGGATTGCCACGCCGGTCTCGCGCAGGCGCGCGATGATGTGGAAGATCTCGCGCACGATGCGCGGCGCCAGGCCCAGGCTGGGCTCATCGAGCATCAGCAGGTTGGGCTTGGCCATCAATGCACGGCCGACGGCCAGCATTTGGCGTTCGCCGCCCGACAGCGTGCCGGCCTGCTGGGCGCGGCGCTCGCGCAGCCGCGGGAACAGGTCGAAGACTTCGTTCAGCGTGTCGCGCCAGCCGCTTTCGCGGGCGCGGTAGCGGCGGAACCCGCCCAGCAGCAGGTTGTCTTCCACCGACATGGTGCCGAACAGTTCGCGGCGCTCTGGCACCAGCGACATGCCAGCCGCGACGCGGCGCTCGACCTGCCAGCCCGATACGTCGGTGCCGGCGTATTGCACGGTGCCGGCCGCGTGGCCGGTCTGCGGCAGCGAGCCCATCATGGCGTTCAGCATGGTGGACTTGCCGGCGCCGTTGGCGCCGATCACCGTGACGATGCTGCCGGCGGGCACGGTGAGCGAGGCGCCCACCAGCGCGCCCACCTTGCCGTAGCGGGCGGACAGGTTGCTGACTTCGAGTACGGGAGCGCTCATCACACGCCTCCTGCCGACACGGGCTTGGCCTGGTCCGCTTCGGGCAGGTCATCATCGATGCCGCCCAGGTAGGCTTCCAGCACCGCCGGGTTCTTTTGCACGTCGGCCGGCACGCCTTCCGCCAGCTTGGTGCCGAAATCCATCACCACGAGGTGGTTGGTCAGACGCATCACAAAATCCATATCGTGTTCGACGAGCAGAATGCTCATGCCCTCGGCGCGCAACTGTTCCAGCACGCGCGCCAGGTCCTGCTTTTCCTTGTAGCGCAGGCCTGCGGCGGGTTCGTCCAGCAGCAGCAGCACGGGGTCGGCGGCCAGGGCGCGCGCGATTTCCAGGATGCGTTGCTGGCCCAGCGCCAGGTTGCCGGCCTGCTCGTACAGGTACTCGCCCAGGCCGACGCGCTTGATCTGTTCGGCGGCCTCGTGCAGCAGCTGCGCCTCGCGGGCGCGGTCCGAATGCAGGGCGCCCGCCAGCACGCCGACGTCGGAGCGCAGGTGCGCGCCCAGCGCCACGTTTTCCAGCACGGTCATGCCGGGCAGCAGCTGCACGTGCTGGAAGGTGCGACCCACGCCCAGCTTGGCGATGTCGCGCGCCGAACGGCTGTCGATGCGCTGGCCCATGAAGGTGACCTTGCCGCGCGTCACCGGCAGCACGCCGCTGATCAGGTTGAAGGTCGTGCTCTTGCCGGCGCCGTTCGGACCGATCAGGCCCATGATCTCGCCGGACGCGACCTTGAAGGAAATATCGTTGACGGCGACCAGCCCGCCGAATTCCTTGCGGATGGCGTCGACTTCGAGCACCACCTGGCCGGCTTGCGGGCGCACGCGCGTCGGCAGGGCCGGCGCGGACGCGGGCGGCGCCAGATTGCGGCGCGAGCTGTCGGCGCCGGTAATGCTGTCCCACCAGCCCGCCAGGATCGGCCACAGGCCGTTGCGGGCGTATTGCAGCATCAGGATCAGCAGCACGCCGAAGACGATCATCTCGAAGTTGGCGTTGGTGTCCAGCAGCTTGGGCAGCAGGTTCTGCAACTGGTCCTTCAGCACCAGGATGACGCTGGAGCCCAGCAGGGCGCCCCAGACGTAGCCGGCGCCGCCGACCACCGCCATGAACAGGTACTCGATGCCGTAGTTGATGCCGAACGGACTGGGGCTGACGGCGCGCTGCATGTGCGCGTAGAGCCAACCCGAGACGCAGGCCAGCAGCGCCGCCCAGACGAAGATCACGACCTTGTAGGCGGCGGTGTTCACGCCCATGGACTCGGCCATGCCGGCGCCGCTCTTGAGCGCGCGGATGGCGCGGCCCGGGCGCGAGTTCAGCAGGTTGCGGGTCGCCCACAGCGCCAGCAGCACGAACACCCAGATCAGGTAATAGATGTGGCGGCCGCTGGCCAGGGACATGCCGAAGATGCTGATGGGCTCGATGCCGGCGATGCCGTCATGCTTGCCCAGCCAGTCGATATTGCCGAACAGGAAGTACAGCGACAGGCCCCAGGCGATGGTGCCCAGCGGCAGGTAGTGGCCCGACAGGCGCAGGGTGATCGCGCCCAGCAGGTAGGCCACGACGGCCGTCAGGATCAGCCCGGCCGGCAGCGCCAGCCAGGGCGAGACATCGTATTGCGTGGTCAGGTAGGCGGTGGTGTAGGCGCCCAGGCCCACGAACGCCGCCTGGCCGAACGAGGTCAGGCCGCCCACGCCGGTCAAGAGCACCAGGCCCAGCACCACCAGGCTGGCCAGCCCGATGTAATTGAGTTGCGTCACCCAGAATTCGGGCGTGACCGGCAGCAGTGGCAGGCCCGCCAGGACGACGATGAAGACGGCAAGCAGAATGCGGTTCATGACGTTTATTCCTCTTCGTCCACGTGATGGGTGCTGAACGAACGCCAGACCAGAACCGGGATAATCAGGGTGAAGACAATCACTTCCTTGTAGGCGCTGGCCCAGAAGGACGAGAAGGACTCCAGCACGCCCACCAGCAGCGAGCCCGCGGCCGCCACGGGGTAGCTGGCCAGCCCGCCGATGATGGCGCCGACAAAGCCCTTCAGGCCGATCAGGAAGCCGGTGTCGTAGTACACGGTGGTGATGGGCGCGATCAGCATGCCGGACATGGCGCCGATGGCAACGGCCAGCGTGAAGGTCAGGCTGCCGGACATGGTGGTGCTGATGCCGACCAGGCGGGCGCCGCGGCGGTTGACGGCCGTGGCGCGCAGCGCGCGGCCATACAGCGTCTTGCCGAAGAACAGCCACAGGCCGATGATCAGGATGGCGCATGTCGCCACCACGAACAGGCTTTGCGCCGACCAGGTCATGAAGCCCAGGTCGACCTGGCCGCTGACGAAGGCCGGAGTGCGCCAGCCTTCGGCGCCGAAGAAGACCAGCGCCAGGCCGGTGAGCGCGAAGTGCACGGCCACGGAAACGATCAGCAGCACCAGCACGGTGGCTTCGGCCAGCGGCTGGTAGACGATGCGGTAGACCATCGGACCCATCGGGATCACCAGCAGCAGCGTCAGCAGCATGTTCAGCCACAGCGAATTGCCGGGTGCGGTGTAGGTCACGGTCAGCCAGAGCAGCGCCAGCGGCAGAACCACACAGGTGGCGATGGCCTTGGGCAAGGCGGCTGCGCTGCGGGTGCGCAGCGCGCGCAGCAGCTCGAGCGCCAGGCAGACGATGCCCAGCAGCGGCAGGAGATAGGCGGTGCCCGGCACTTTGCCGTCCACCAGCATGGCCAGGGTCAGGGCGCCGAACGCCACGAACTCGCCCTGGGGAATGAAAATGACGCGCGTAACGGCGAACACCAGCACCAGAGCCATGCCCAGGAGGGCATAGATGGCGCCGTTGACGACACCGTCTTGCAGCAGGATCAGCGCAATTGAGGAATCCATCTAACAACCTTATTTATTCTGGTGTTCCGGCCGCACCCGGGACACTGATACGACACACCGGCCGGAAAGGCCGGTGCGAAGCATTGCTAGGGTGCCGCGCGGCGGGCGCCGCCGCGCTTTGCACACCCTTGGATCGGGCGATCCTGGAGGATTACAGGCCGGGCTGGTAGACCCACTTGCCGCCTTCCACCTTGACCATGACGCGCGAACGCTCGTCAAAGCCAGCGTGGTCCGTGGGCGACATGTTGAACACGCCTTGCGACGCGGCCAGGTCCTTCACGCCTTCCAGGGCATCGCGCATGGCGACGCGGAATTCCGGCGTGCCGGGCTTGGCGCCCGACTTCAGCGCCACGGGCAGCGCGGCCACGACCAGCTGGCCGGCGTCCCACATGTGGCCGCCGAACGTGTTGGTGGAGCCGGCGCCGTTGGCCTTTTCATAGGCTTCGACGTAGGCCAGGGCCGACTTCTTGACCTGGTTGCTATCGGGCAGCTGGGCCGCGACCAGCAGCGGGCCGGCCGGCAGCAGCATGCCGTCGCAGTCCTTGCCGCAAACGCGCAGCACGTCGTTGTTGGCGGCGCCGTGCGTCTGGTAGATGGTGCCGCCGTAGTTGCGGGCCTTCAGTTCCTTTTGCGGCAGGGCCGACGGAGTGCCGGCGCCGGCGATCAGGATGGCGTCGGGCTTGGCGCCGACCAGCTTGAGCACCTGGCCCGTCACGCTGGTGTCGGTGCGGCTGTATTTCTCGATGGCGACGATCTCGATGCCCTTGGCCTTGGCGGCCTTTTGCATCACGTCCAGCCAGCCGTCGCCGTAGGCGTCGGCAAAGCCGATGAAGCCCAGGGTCTTGACCTTGGACTTGGCCATGGCGTCAGCCAGGGCGCCAGCCATCAGGGCGTCGTTCTGCGGGGTCTTGAAGACCCAGCGGCGCTTGTCGTCCACGGGTTCGACGATCTTGGCGCTGGCGGCCACGCTGATCATCGGCACTTTGGCTTCGGCAGCCACGTCGACCATGGCGAGCGAGCCCGGCGTGACCGAGGTGCCGATCAGCACGTCGACCTTGTCGTCGGAGGCCAGCTTGCGCGAGTTCTTGACGGCTTGCGTGGTGTCGGTGGCGTCGTCCAGGACGATCCATTCGATCTTCTGGCCAGCCACTTCCTTGGGCAGCAGCGCCACGGTGTTGCGCTCGGGGATACCCAGCGAGGCAGCCGGGCCGGTGCTGGACACGGTCACGCCAACCTTGACCTGGGCGTTCGCCAGTAGCGGCAGGGCCAGGGCAATGGCGGCAGCCGCCGCGGACAAGCCGAAGTGCTTGCGCATGTTTTTGTCTCCTGTGGTGGCTCTGAGGCGCCTCGGTCGAGGCAGGGCGAGCCTAGTTAAAGTTATACAGAAAAAAATATTATAGGGTTAAAACAGTATCAAATGACGATGCGCAACTCCGGTAATTCCCTGATGTGCTACGAAAAACGCAATTCAGCAAACGCATTCGTTAATGGCGAACTTGTACTAGAAAAGCTTTGCGGCCGTCAGTTGGGGGATTCCCTTGGACTGCGGCGCGCCTCTCAACGCCCCAACATCGGCCACACGCGCTCCACCCGCGACGCCACCCAGGCGGCAACCACGGCCTTGGCCAGGTCGCCGGGCAGGAACACCGCGACCGCCATCGCAGCCTTGGCCAAACCCATTTTCGTCACGGCGGCCAGCCAGGGCACGCCGCAGGCGTAGACCACCGCGATGCCGCCCACCACGCATGCCGCCAAATAGCCGGCGAACTTCCCCCAGCCGCCCGCGGCGCGGCCGGCCAGGCTGCGCGCCAGCCAGCCCGTCACGAGGGCGCCCGCCACCAGGCCGACGAGAAAGCCGCCGGTAGGCCCGAAAAAGGCGCCCAGCCCTCCCCGGCCTCCCGGCAGGACGGGCAACCCGACCGCTGCCAGCGCCAGGTACAGCAGGCAGGCCAGCGCGCCACGGACGGGTCCGAGCATTGCGCCCGCCAGCATGGCACCCAAGGTTTGCAGCGTGACCGGCACCGGTATGGCGGGCAGTGGAATCGGCGGGATCAGGCTCAGGACGACGATCAGCGCCGCGAACAGCGCAATCAGCACGGTATTACTGGATTTCACGGTTTTCCCCTTTGGGAGATGGAACTGGGCGCGCGGGCCTCAGTGGCTGCGCGCGTCTATCGCTTCGGATACTTCCTGCGCTCTTTTCAGCGTCAGCACGATCAAGGGCACGATCAGCGCGACCGGATTGGCGCCCAGGCCACGCGCGGCCTGCGCTTCGCGGATTTCCTGGAAGTTGCGCCAGATCTCCGGCACGAAACGCAGGGCCAGCGCCAAGGCCAGCGCAACCTTGCCGGCATCGACAAGCCTCAGGCGTTCCAGTGGCATCAGCGCCTTTTCGCAGACGGCAATCAGATCCGAGGTGCGCGTGGCCAGCGTGACGGCCAGGGCCAGTCCCACCATCGCGCCTACGCGCAGCAGCACGGCCAGCGCCTCCAGGCCGCCCTGGAACCAGGCCGTGAACACGCCGACGGCCAGCAGCACCCAGGCCAAGCCCTTGACCTGCCGCCAGACGGCAGCCGCGGCCACGCCCGTGGACCAGACCAGCGCGGCGGCGGCCAGGAAGGCAGGCGCCAGCCAGCGCGGGTCGCGCAGCAGGAACAGGCCCGCGCCCGCCGCCATCAGCGCCAGCAGCTTCAGCCAGGCGGGCAGGCGGTGCAGAAAGGTATCTCCCGCGACGTAAAGCGGCTCCATCATGCGCAGTGCTCCCGGTACCAACGCAGCGCGGCGGCCGGCTGGTCATCGGCCGCGACGTTACCGTCGCGCACCACCACCACCCGGTCGAAATCCTCCAGCAGCTCCAGGTCGTGGCTGACGACGATGGCATCATGGGGCAGGCCCGCAATGGCGTCGCGCACGCGATTGCGATTGCGCAGGTCCAGCTGGGTGGTGGGTTCATCGAACACGATCAGCGCCGGTTCCATCACCAGCACTGCCGCCAGCGCCACCAGTTGGCGTTCGCCGCCGGACAGCGTGTGGCTGGTCCGGTCCGCCAGGTGACCGACGCCCAGGCTGCCCAACTGCGCATCGATACGGGCTTCGCGCTGCTGGCGGTCCGGGGACAGATGCTTCAGGCCGAACGCCAGGTCCTCGCGGACGATGGGGAAGACAATCTGGTTTTCAGGGTTCTGGAACACGAACCCGACCTGGCGGCGCACGGCCTTCAAGTCGCGCCGGGTGTCCAGCCCGCCCACCCGCACATTGCCGGCCGAGGGCAGGACCAGCCCATTGATCAGGCGCGCCAGCGTGCTCTTGCCGGCGCCATTGGGGCCGACGATGCCGATGCGTCGTTCGGCCAGCGTCAGGCTCACCCCATTCAGCACTTGCGCCTGGGGCGTGGAAACAACCGCCTGGTCAAACTCGATTAACATGGGGCGGGATTATGCCCGAACCATTTCGGGCATCGGGACTCCAAGAGCTCATATGGACAAAGTACGAAAATCCGACGCCGAATGGCGGGCCCAGCTTTCCCCCGAAGAATACGTCGTCGCCCGTGAAAAGGGTACCGAACGGGCATTCACCGGGCGTTACTGGAATACGTTCTCTCACGGCATCTACCGCTGCGTGGGCTGTGGCACGGCGCTGTTCGCTTCCGACACCAAATTCGACGCCGGCTGCGGCTGGCCCAGCTACTTCCAGCCGCTGGACCCGGAACTGGTGCGCGAAGAGCGCGACACCACCCACGGCATGGTCCGCACCGAAGTGCTGTGCAACGTCTGCGACTCGCATCTGGGACACGTCTTCCCCGACGGCCCCGAACCCACCGGACTGCGCTACTGCATCAATTCCCTGTCGATGACGTTTGAACCCATAGAAGACTGAATGAAGAAGTTCCTGTTCGACCTGTTTCCGCTGTTCCTTTTCTTCATTGCGTATCGGTACACGGACATTTTCATCGCCACGGGCGTCGCCATGGCGGCGGCCGTGCTGCAGATCGTCTGGCTGAAAGCGACGGGCCGCGCCACCGAGGCCATGCATTGGATCAACCTGACCGTCATCCTGGTGTTCGGCGGGGCCACGATCTGGCTGCACAGCGACGTCTTCATCAAATGGAAGCCCACGGTGCTGTACTGGCTGTTCGGCGGCGCGCTGGTCTTTGCGCGCTTGCTGTTCGGCCGCAACCTGATCCGCCGCCTGATGGAAAAGCAGATCCAGCTGCCCGACGCCGCCTGGGAACGGCTGAACCTGGTCTGGGCCGGCTTCTTCCTGATCGCGGGTGCGCTCAACCTGTATGTGGCGTTTTCCGGCCACTTCACCGAATCGCAATGGGTCAGCTTCAAGGCCTTCGGCCTGATGGGCCTGATGGTGGTCTTCGTGATCGGCCAATCGATCTGGCTGGGCAAGCATATCCAGACGGAGGAACAGGCCCCCTCCTCCGACACCCCGCCCCCCCAGCCCTGATCCCTTCCGAAATCCATGGCCGGCGCGCCGCGCCGGAACCAACCCTCACTCCTCATGTCAGACACCACCGACCGCATTTCCCTGATCCGGGAGCGGCTAGCCGCCCTGGAACCTGTCAGTTTGGACATTCTGGACGACTCGCATTTGCATGCCGGCCACGAAGGCAGTAAAAACGGCGCCGGCCACTATCGCGTGATCATCGTAGCGCCTTGCTTCGCGGGGCTTTCGCCCGTTGCGCGGCATAGGCTGGTGTATCATCATTTGCAAGATTTGATCCCTTATCCGATTCATGCGCTTGCGCTAGATGCCCAGGCTCCCAAATAGAAAGTAAAAGGATATTCATGAAACGCATCGTCATGCTGGCTGCGGCCTGCGTCATCGCCGTGCCGGCTTTCGCTCAGAACGTGGCTACCGTCAACGGCAAGGCCATCTCGCAGAAGAGCCTGGATCAATTCGTCAAGCTGCTGGTCAGCCAGGGCGCCACCGATTCGCCGCAACTGCGCGAACAGGTCAAGCAGGAAATGATCAACCGCCAGATCTTCGTGCAAGCCGCCGAATCCAGCGGTATCGCCAAGCAGGCCGACGTCCAGACCGAAGTCGAACTGGCCCGCCAAGGCATCCTGGTCCGCGCCCTGATGGCCGACTACCTGGCCAAGCACCCCGTGTCGGACGCCAAGGTCACGGCCGAATACGAGAAGATCAAGAAGGAACAGGCCGGCAAGATGGAATACAAGGTCCGCCACATCCTCGTCGAAGACGAGAAGACGGCGAATGACCTGCTGGCCCAGATCAAGAGCAACAAGAGCAAGTTCAACGATCTGGCCAAGAAGAACTCCAAGGACCCCGGCAGCGCCGAAAAGGGCGGCGACCTGGGTTGGGCTCCCCCGACCAACTACGTCCAGCCGTTCGCGCAAGCCGTGACGCAGCTGAAGAAGGGCGAAATGGTCGACAAGCCGGTCCAGACCCAGTACGGCTGGCACATCATCGTGGTCGACGACACCCGTCCGGTGGAATTCCCGCCGCTCGACCAGGTGCGCCCGCAACTGGAAGAAATGCTGCGCCAGCAAACCCTGGCCGACTACCAGAAGGAACTGCGCGAAAAGGCCAAGATCCAGTAAGCCTTGCCGCACAGATGAAAAATGCCCGCGCAAGCGGGCATTTTTTCGCCCGGGTTTTCCTGCGCCGGGGTGGCACAGCCTCTGCTATGCCAGCGCCTGCCGCAGCTGGGCATCCCACAGACGGCCTTCCAGCAGCGGCGACAGATGGCCGTAGCGCCCAGCCACGCTGATCTGGACAATATGGGCGGGATACGCGATCCGCGCCCCCGCGCCCGGGTCGTCGGGCGCAAAGAGCTCGTCGGATACGCAGCGCAGCCAACGCACGGGCGTAGCGGTTTCCAGCAGCGCGTCGCGCACGTCGTAGCGGCAGGCGGACGTCCTGAGCGCCGCCATGGACCACGGTGAAAAACGCGCCGCCCAGGCCTGCGCCTCGGCCCGCAAACGCTGCTCCGCGGCGGGTTCGCCCGCATCGGCCAGCCATTGCGCGTAGCCATAGCGACGCAGGGTTGCGCAGCGCAATTCGACCCATTCGTTCCAGGCATGCGCATCGCCCGCGTCGAGGGCGGCGGCGATGCGGCGCAGGCGCTGCGCGTCCGCCATGCTGCCGCCGCCGCGCGGCGCCGACGCCAGCGCCACCACCCGCCCGACGGGCAGCGGCGCGGCCACGGCCCACTGGAAGGCCTGATAGCCGCCGTAGGAATAACCCACCACCGCATCCAGGCGCTCGACGCCGATCGCGCGCAGCCATTCCCCCTGCACGCGCACGCCATCGGCAATCGATATGTCAGGAAATGCGCTGGCGGCCGCCCCGATCGGCGCGCTGCTGCCGAAACAGGATCCCAACGCGTTCGGCGCCAGCACGCAGGTATCGCGCGTGTCCAGCGCCGCTCCCGGCCCCAGCCAGGGGCTGGCCCAGCCGGCATCGGGATGGACCTCTCCCTCGGCCGCAAGCAAGGCCTGGTGGCTGCCGGATATGCCATGCAGCAGCAACACCACGGCGCGCGCGTGCTCCGGCGGCGGACCGTAGCTGGCCCAGGCCAGCCGGACCGGCGCCAGCGTTCCCCCGCCGTCCAATGGCAAGGCTTCCAACTGCGTCACGCCACCGGCGCGGCCTGAGGGCTGACGGGTGGACATCGGCAGCGCCTAGACAGGACGTTCGCCCATGACCGTGGTGCGGTAGATCGTGCGCCGCATGCTGGCCGGCAGTTCACGGGTGGTGGCCTTGTGCATCACGCAGCGGTTGTCCCACATGACCACGTCGCCCGGCTCCCATTGCAGCGCGTACTGGTACTGCTCCTGCGTGCAATGCGCGAACAGGCGGTCCAGCAATTCCTGGCTGTCCGCCTCGCCCCAGCCAGACACCTCGGCGGTCATGCCGGGATGGACGTAGAGCGCCTTGCGGCCCGTCTCGGGATGCGTGCGCACGATGGGATGTTCGACGTCAGGCGTGCCGGCCAGTTGACTGGCGTCCATCTTCACCTGGGTGCCTTCGTCGGCCCTGGTGTTCTTGCGCCGGTAGCGGTGCACCGCCCGCAGGCCCGCCAATTGGCTTTGCACGGCGCCGTCCAGTTCCTCGTAGGCCTGGTACATGTTGACGAACAGGGTGTTGCCGCCTTCCGGTGGAATCTGTTGCGCATTCAGAATGGTGGCCTTGGCCGGGCATTCGCGGAAGGCGAAATCCGAATGCCAGTACGAACCGCCGTCGGCGATGCCCGCCGGCACGCCGTTCTTGACCTCGTTGGAAAGCACGAATATCTCGGGATACTCGGGATGGTTGTACTGGGCCAGCACGTGGATATCCAGCTCGCCCAGGCGGCGGCTGAAGCGCAACTGGCCCTCGGGCGAGAGGCGCTGGTTCTTGAAGACCAGCAACTGGTGGCGCAGGAACAGCGCATTCACATCCGCGAAGGCGGCGTCGTCCAGGGTTTCCAGATCCACGCCATGGACGGCCGCGCCGATCAGCGGGCTCAGGGGTATCGCTTTCATCATCAGGCTCCGGCAGAGGTTCAGGGAAGGCGGTGCACGCGGGCCTCGGTGCGCACCAGCGGCTCGGCGCCGTGCTCTCCGATCAGCACCGGATACTCCAGCCGCATGCCGCCCACGCCCGGGCGGTACAGGTGCGTGCCCAACGCCACCACCATGCCGGGCGTCACGACGTCGCGGCTGCGCAGGTTGATGAAGGGCCGGGTGCGCGCGCAGGTGCCCAGGCCATGGCCGAACAGGGGCAGACCGAACTCGCTCAGTCCGTGCTTTCCGAACACGGCAATGCCGCGGCTGGCGCACTCCGCTATCGGCCGGCCCGGCGTCAACGATGCCAGCATGGTCTGCACGGTCTCTTCCCAGCAATCGATCAGCTTGCTCTGGACCGGGTCGGGCTTGCCCAGGAACACGGGCAATGCCGTATCCGCCATGTAGAGGTCCAGCAAGGGATGCAGGTCCAGGATCACGAATTCGTTCGGCTGGATGACGCGGTCGGTCGCCTGCTGAGTCACGCCGCGCAGGAATCCCGTGCGCTCGCCGGCCCCGACTTCGGTACCGCCCGTCACCGCCCAGGACCAGGTGCTGCCTCGTTGCCGGATCGCACGCTCGATTTCGCCGGCGATCTCGTTCTCGGTCGCTCCGACCCGCACCGCATTCATGCCCTGCTCGAAACCGTAGTCCGAGACTTCCGCCGCATGGCGCAGGCGCTCGATCTCGGCAGCGTCCTTGATCAGCATGACGTCGTCGATCACGTCCACGCCGTTCGCGAAACGGATGTCGGGCAGATGGCTGGTGAGGTCGAAGTACTCGGCCGCAGTCAGCATGCCCGGCGCCACCTGCGCCGCCCCGGGGTGCGACAGGTCCAGCGCCACCTTGCCACGCGTCAGTCCGTGATGCTCCAGGCGCTGGCGTATCAGTTGCGGAAAGTCGGAAAACTCGAACTCGTACATTTCCATCTCATGGCCTTCCACCCGCACTCGCGAGGCGTCCATGGCCCAGTAGATGAATTCGCAGTGCCCGTCAGCCGTGACCAGCACGGCGCCGCGCCAGGGCATGAATGCGCCGCTCAGGTAGTGCAGCGCGCCCTGGCGGGTGCCCAGGTAGGCATCGAAGCCGAGTTCGCGCGCGTGTTGGGCGACGCGCTTGCGGCGCGCCTGAAAATCGATGGACTGCATGTGTCACTCCTCCTTGGGGATTCAGGAAACGGATGCGCCGGAAGCCTTGACGACAGGCGCCCATTTCTCGGTTTCATCGGCTGTGAAGCGCGCAAAGTCGTCGGGCTTGCTGGCCACCGGATCCGCGGCCTGCGAAACAAGTTGTTCGCGCACGCGGGGATCGGCCAGCGCCTTGGCAATTTCCTGCTGCAGGCGTTCGACGATGGGACGCGGCGTGCCGGCGGGCGCGAACACGCCGATCCAGGACGTCATGGCATAGCCCGGCAGGGTTTCGGCCACGGTGGGGATGTCGGGTGCGGCTGGGGAACGTTCCGGCCCGGTCACGGCGATTGCGCGCAGCTTGCCGGACTTGATCAGGGGCTGGGCGATGACCAGGCTGTCGAAGGCCAGGTCGGCCTGTCCGCCGATCACGTCCGTGAGCGCGGGCAGGCTGCCCTTGTACGGGATGTGCTGCATCTGCACGCCGGCCATCTCGTTGAACAGTTCGCCCGACATGTGCATGGACGTGCCGCTGCCGCCCGAGGCGCGGTTGAGCTTGCCGGGGTTGGCCTTGGCATAGGCGATGAGGTCTGCCACCGAGTGGATCGGGAGCTTCGGGTTGACCACCACCACCAGCGGATACGACACGACCTGCGTCACCGCCGTGAAGTCCTTCAACGGCTGGAACGGCATGGACTTGTACAGGGTCTGGTTGATGGCGTTGGTGCCTATCGTGCCCATCAGGATCGTGTAGCCGTCCGGAGCCGCCTTGGCCACGGCGTCCGCCCCGATATTGCCGCCCGCCCCGGGCTTGGCCTCGACGATGACCGATACGCCCATGCTCTGCGTCATGCGTTCGGCCAGCAACCGGGTGACGATTTCAGTGGGTCCGCCGGCCGCGGCGGGCACGACGAAGCGGATGGGTTTGCTGGGATAGGCCTCGGCCGCGCCGGCGACGGAACTGGCCGCCGCCCCCGCCGCCAGGGCGCATGCGCCCAAGGCGCGCAATAGTCTCCTGCACATGGCATGTCTCCGTTGTTGCGGGACGTACCGGGCGGGTGCCCTGGCCGACCCATCTAATTAACGAACAATTGTTCGCTAATTGGCATTTTATGAAGATTGCCACGGATGTCAAACTACAATCGAGCCTCCAACGACAAGACTGCCAATACATGGACACGACATTGCCGGAACCGAAAGAAAGGAAAGAGGAGTTTCTAGACAGCCTGGCCAACGGCCTGCAATTGCTGCAGATCTACGCCACGGGCGTGGCCAGCGTGACCGTGCAGGAGGCCGCGGAACAACTGGACGTGACGCGCGCGGCGTCGCGGCGCATTCTGCTGACGCTGGAAAAACTGGGCTATGTGCGGCAGGACGGCAGGAATTTCTCGCCCACGCCCAAGGTCATGGACCTGGGTTATGCGTATTTCGCTTCGCTAAGCCTGCCCAAACTGACTCGCGCGACCATGCGCGAAGTCGCGCAGACCGTAGGGGAAACCTGCTCGCTGGGCGTGCTGGACCGGCAACATGTCGTGTTCCTGGCGCGCGAAGAAGGCCCCAAGCTGCTCAAGCTGGACCTGTCGGTGGGCAGCCGCCTGCCCGCCTACGCCCACTCCCTGGGCCGCACGCTGCTATCGACGCTGGACGACGAGGCGCTCGACGCATATCTGGAAAGCGCGGACCTGAAGCGCCTGACGCCCTACACGACCGTGTCGCGCAGCGCCCTGCGCAAGCTGATCCGGCAGGTGCGCCAGGACGGCTACTGCATTTCGGTCAGCGAATTGGTGGATGGTTTCGCGGGCGTGGCCGTGCCGCTGTACAACCACGAAGGCCGCGCGGTGGCGGGCCTGAGCGTCAGCATGGTGCTGGGCTCCCGCCAGCCCGACGAATTGAAGCAACAGCATCTGCCGGCCTTACAGCGCGCCGCCGCCGCCATCCGCGACATGATGCCGCGCAGCACCATCTGATTCTGTGCCTGGGCGGGCGGCCTCAGCCGCCCTGTTCGCCCAGCAAGACTTTCAGGCCGTCCTCATCCAGCACCGCCACGCCCAGTTCCTGGGCCTTGGCGAGCTTGCTGCCGGAATCCTCGCCGGCCACCAGATAGGCCGTCTTCTTGGACACCGAACCGCTGACCTTGCCGCCCGCCGCCTGGATGCGCATCGAGGCTTCTTCGCGCGTCCAATTGGGCAGCGTGCCTGTCAGCACGAAGGTCTTGCCAGCCAGCGTCGTAGCCTGCGGCGCAGCCTCGGCCACGGGATTCACGCCCTGCGACTTCAACTGCTCGATCACGTCGCGATTGTGCTGCTCGGCGAAGAAACGGCGGATCGATGCCGCCACCACCGGCCCCACGTCGGGCACGGAGGACAAGGCGTCTTCATCGGCGTCCATGATGGCGTCGATGCTGCCGAAATGGCGCGCCACGTCGCGCGCCGTGGTCTCGCCTACATGGCGGATGCCCAGCGCGTACAGCAGGCGGTTCAAGCCGGGGGCGCGCGCCTTGTCGATGGCGGCCACCAGGTTGTCGGCGGACTTCTGGCCCATGCGGTCCAGGCCCACCAATTCCAGCGGACGCAGGCTGTACAGGTCGGCCAGGGTCTTGACCCGGCCGCTGTCGACCAGTTGATCCACCAGTTTTTCGCCCAGGCCTTCGATGTCCAGCGCCTTGCGGCTGGCGGCGTGCCACAGCGTCTGCTTGCGCTGCGCGCCGCAGAACAGGCCGCCGGTGCAGCGCGCGATGGTCTCGTCTTCCAGGCGTTCGATGGCCGAGCCGCAGACCGGACAGGCCGTGGGCATGACGAATTCACGGGCGTCATCCGGGCGCTTATCCAGCACCGGGCCCAGCACTTCGGGGATCACGTCGCCCGCGCGGCGCACGATGACGGTGTCGCCGATGCGCACGTCCTTGCGGCGGATCTCGTCTTCATTGTGCAGCGTGGCGTTGGTGACGGTGACGCCGCCCACGAACACGGGCTTCAGGCGCGCGACCGGCGTGATGGCGCCGGTGCGGCCCACCTGCACTTCGATATCGACCAAGGTGGTGGTGGCTTCCTCGGCGGCGAACTTGTGCGCCAGCGCAAAGCGCGGCGCGCGCGCGACGAAACCCAGCACCTTCTGCGCCGGCAGCGAATCCACCTTGTAGACCACGCCATCGATGTCGTAGGGCAGCTCAGGCCGCAGTTTGCCAACCTTGGCGTAGAAGGCCATCAGGCCCTCGGCGCCGCTGGCGCGGTGATTGTGCTTGACGTTGACCGGCAGGCCCAGCGAGGCCAGCCAGTCCAGCATGGCGCCATGGGATTTCTCGGGTAATTGCGAGGCTTCGGCCGCCCCCGCCGAGGCTTCGGCGAACAGCCCTCCCTGGGAGCCCGCCAAGCCCTGGACCTCGCCCCAGCCATAGGCAAAGAAGCGCAGCGGCCGCTTGGCGGTGATGCGCGGATCCAGCTGACGCAGGCTGCCCGCGGCGGCGTTGCGCGGATTGACGAAGACTTTTTCGTCGCGCTTGGCCTGGGCCTGGTTCAGTTTTTCGAAGTCGGCGCGGTTCATCAGGACTTCGCCGCGGACTTCCAGCACCTTGGGGTACGCCCCTTTGAGCTGCAGCGGAATCGCCTTGATCGTGCGGATATTGGAGGTGACGTCTTCGCCTGTCTGGCCGTCGCCGCGGGTCGCGGCCTGCACCAGGCGGCCGTCCTCGTAGCGCAGGCTGATCGCCAGCCCGTCCAGCTTGAGCTCGCAGAAGTAATCGGCTTGCTGCGCCGGCCCCAGCAGACCCGCGCCGCGCAGCGTGTCGGTGACGCGGCGGTCGAAGGCAGTCACGTCTTCTTCGTCGAAGGCGTTGCCCAGCGACAGCATCGGCACTACATGACGCACGCTGCCAAAGGCCGAAACAGGCGCCGCGCCCACGCGTTGCGTCGGCGACTCAGGCGTCACCAGCTCCGGATGCTCGGCCTCCAGCGCCTGCAGTTCGCGCATCAGCCGGTCGTACTCGGCGTCCGAGATCGACGGATCGTCGTAGACGTAGTAGCGGACGTTGTGCTGTTCGATTTCGGCGCGCAAGCGCGCCGCGGCCTGCGCCGCGTTTTCACCGCCAGTCGCGCCGCTCATTTATGCAAACACCCTTAGGGCGCGCTCGCTGCCAGCGGGCAGGCCCGCTTGTTCGAGCTGGCCGAACAGCACCTGCAGACGCTCGTCGATGACCGTTTCCGAACCATCGGCCAGCGGCTTGCCCTGGTCGTCCACCAGGTCCGCGCGCAGGCGAGCGGCCAGGTCGCGGCCCACGTCGACCATGCGGCCGAAAGCGCGCTCGTCCGCCGGGCTGCAAGGCACGTCCAGTAGCAGGTACAGACGTTCGATGCCGCCCATGCCGGCATCGAATGCCGCACCGTCGCCGCGCGCCAGCGTGAAACGGGCTACGCCGTTTTCCGCCAGCCAGGCCAGGCGGCTGCCGTCGGCAACGAAGCCCATGTCGCGCGCCACGGACAGGACCTCGGCGGCGGGCTGGGCGGCGCCCAGCAGCAGGGTCAGGCCGACCTGGGTGTCCAGGGCGGCGCAGGTGTCGTCCAATCGGGCGCCCTGCTCCAGTACGGCCTGCTGGTCCGGACCTTCGATGGTGGCGTCGAAACGCTCGGCCATGTCCTGGGCGCGAGCCCAGGCCTGCGACCATTCGATGGCGGTCAGCGGGCCGCTGCGATTGGCCAGCAGCACGGCCAGCTGCATGGAGGCGTAGGATTCGCCGGCGTGGACGCGCGCGCGGTGGCGGCGCTGATCGGTTTCGGCGAACACGCGCATGGGCTTGCGGCCCACGTGGCGCAGGCTTTGCATGTAGGGCAGCAAATCGGCGCCGCGCACGGCGTCGGCGAAGTTGATCTCGATGACCACCTCGCAAGCGGGATCGGGTTCTTCGGTATCGTCGGCATCGCTGCCGGCATCGACCGGGGCCGGCTGACCGGGCTGGGCACGGGCGCTCTCGCCGCCCATGCCAGGCTCACGGCGCGCCGCCGCTGCGCCCGCGGTTGCAGACGCGCCGGCTGCCGCGCCCGCCCCCAACAGCGGATCCTGCTCGGTGGAGGGGAAATGGGTCTGCATCTTGCGCCGGACGCGCCGGTCCTGCCACCAGTTGAATCCCAGCACCAGCAGTATCAGCAATACGCCCAGGGCTATCAGCCCGATCTGCAAATCACTCATGTATCAATCCCGCGCCGAAACCCCGACGCCCTTCTGAATATTGGGTTTATGCCGCTTCGGAGGCCATCATCTGGACGGCCGAGTCTATGTCTACCGCAACGATACGCGAAACCCCTTGCTCTTGCATGGTTACACCGATCAGTTGCTTGGCCATCTGCATCGCGATCTTGTTGTGCGAGATGAACAGGAACTGGGTCTGCTCGCTCATGTTGGCGACCAGGTTCGCATAGCGTTCGGTGTTGGCGTCGTCCAGCGGCGCGTCCACCTCGTCCAGCAGGCAGAACGGCGCGGGGTTGAGCTTGAACAGCGCGAACACCAGGGCGGTCGCGGTCAGGGCCTTTTCGCCGCCGGACAGCAGGTGGATGGTGCTGTTGCGCTTGCCTGGAGGCTGAGCCATGACCTGCACGCCCGCATCGAGGATTTCCTCGCCCGTCATGGTCAGCTTGGCCTCGCCGCCGCCGAACAGCTTGGGGAACAGCTCGCCGAAGTGGCCGTTGACGACGTTGAAGGTCTCTTGCAGCAGCTCGCGGGTTTCGCGGTCGATCTTGCGGATGGCGTCCTCGAGGGTCTCGATGGCGGTCATCAGGTCCTGATGCTGCGAATCGAGGAAGCCCTTGCGCTCGCGCGAGGTATTCAATTCGTCCAGCGCCGCCAGGTTGACCGAGCCCAGGGCTTCGATCTGGCGTGAAATGCGGCTGACTTCGGACTGCAGCCAGCTGGCACGGCGCCATTCGTCGGGCTGATTGGCCAGATCCTGGGCCAGCGCCTCGCGGTCGACCTCGCGCGCGTTCAGCTGTTCGGTGAACTGCTCTTCAGCCAGGCGCGCGGCCTGTTCCTGCAGCTGCAGTTCCATGATGCGAGCGCGCCGCGGCTCCAGCGTCTGCTCTTGCTGCAGGCGGTCTTCGTCCGCGCCGCGCAGCAGGGCCGCCAGATTTTCCAGTTCCTGGCGGGCGCGCGACAGCGCTTCCTCGCGCTCGGCGCGCGCTTCCAGGGCGTCCTGCAAGCCAGCCTGGGACGCCGAGGCGTCCAGCTCGGCCAGGTCCACCAGCAGCTGTTCCAGCTCGACGCTGCCGCGCTGGCTTTGGTCGGCCGCCAATTGCTGGTTGCGCTGCAGATCGGTGATACGCACCTGGATGCCGCGCTCGGCGAATTCAGCTTCCTGGGCGGCGCGTTCCAGTTCGCGCAGGCCGGCGCGGGCTGCTTCGGCCTGCGCCGCCAGGGTTTCACCGTCGATCTCGGCGTCGGCGAAACGGGATTGGTGTTCGGCCAGCTCTTCGTCCAGCGCCTCGAAGCGGGCTTCCGCCTCTTCGCGGGTGGCGCGCAGGTCTTCTTCCTGGACCTTGATCTCTTCCAGGTCCTGGCGCAGACGCGAGGCGCGCTCGCCGGACTGTTCGGCCTGCTGCTGCAGGCGCGAGTGTTCCAGTTGGATGTCGTGCACCCGGCGCGTGACCTCGGCCACGCGCTGGCGCGCCGGGGCGATGGCCTGAGACACTTGCTGCCAGGCGGCTTCGGCGCGGGCGACCGCGGCGCGCGCCTGGTCGGCGATCAGTTGCTGGGCCTTGATCTCGCGTTGCAGGTTCTCGATTTCCTGCTGGCGCGCCAACAGGCCGGCCTGCTCGGAATCCGGCGCGTAGAAACGCACGCTGTGGGCGTCGACCAGATGGCCGGCCTTGACCACGCAGGCGCCGCCCGCGGGCAGGCTGGCGCGCATGGCCAGCGCCTGGGTCACGTCGGTAGCCGTGTAGATGCCGCCCAGCCACTCATTCAGCAGCGTGCGCAGGTCGGGATCGGTGATGCGCAGCAGGCTGGCGAGCGACGTCAGGCCGGCGGGCGCGGCGGGCGTCGGCGCCGCGGCGGGCAACTGGTAGAAAGCCAGCCGGGCCGGCGGCGCATCTTCGGCGAAGGCGCGGGCCCAATCCAGGTTGCGCACTTCCATGGAAGCCATGCGCTCGCGCAGGGCGGCTTCCAGGGCGGTTTCCCAGCCGGGTTCGATGTGCAGCTTCTGCCACAGGCGCGACAACCCGGCCAGTTCATGCTTGGCCAGCCAGGGTTCCAGCGCCCCCTGCTTCTGCACGTCTTCCTGCAGCTTCACGAGGGCCGACAGGCGGGCTTCCAGGCGCGCCAGGTTCTGCACGTCGGTCTGGGCGGCGGCCTGGGCGCGGCTGCGCTCGGCGTCCGCTTCGGGCACGCGGCCTTCCAGGGTGGCCAGCTCTTCCTGGGCTTCCTCGAGCTGGTCTTCGCCGGCGGCTCGGTCGCCAGCCAGTTGCTCCAGGCGCACCGGATCGGGACTATGCAGTTCGCGCAGTTCCTGTTGCAGGCGCTCGCGGCGCTGGTCCAGGGCCTGCATCTGGCGGTCCGCGTCGCGCTGCGACTGGGCCACCAGGGCAAGATTCTGCTCGACGCGGGCCAGCGCGGCGCGCATCTCGTCGCGCCCCGAGGCGGCTTCGCGCACACGCTGCTCCACGGCCGGCAGCGCGGCCTGGGCGTCCTCGGCCTTGGCGCGCGCCTCTTCGGTGCGGGCGGCGCCGGCGGCCAGGTCTTCCTCGGCCTGGGCGATCTGTTCGGTGCAATGCTCGCGCTGGGCGGTCCACTCGCCGATCTGCTGCTGCAGCTGATCGCGACGCGCCTGCAGGCGGTTGCGGGAATCCACCACGTGACGGATTTCGGCTTCCAGGCGGCTGACCTGCGCATTGGCTTCGTACAGCCCGCCCTGGGCGGTGTGCACGGCGTCGCTGGCGGCGTAGTGGGCCTGGCGGCGGGATTCCAGCGCAGCTTCGCCCGCCCGCAGGCCGGCGATGGCGGCTTCCAGTTCATTCTGGGCCTGGGCCATCTCCTGGGCTTTCTTGGCGCGCTCTTCGCGCGCGCCGGTTTCCTTCAGGAACCACAGCGCATGCTGCTTCTTTTCGCCGTCAGCCTGGAGTTCGCGGTAGCGCGTGGCCACTTCGGCCTGCGCTTCCAGCTTTTCCAGCTGATTATTGAGTTCGCGCAGGATGTCTTCGACGCGGGTCAGGTTTTCGCGCGTGTCGGACAGGCGATTCTCGGTCTCGCGACGCCGTTCCTTGTAGCGCGACACCCCTGCCGCCTCTTCCAGGAACACCCGCAGTTCTTCGGGGCGCGCCTCGATCAGGCGGTTGATCATGCCCTGGCCAATGATGGCGTAGCCGCGAGCACCCAGGCCGGTGCCCAGGAAGATGTCGTGGATGTCGCGGCGGCGGACCTGCTGGTTGTTGACGAAGTAGCTGCTGGTGCCATCGCGGGTCAGCACCCGGCGCACGGCGATTTCCGCGTAGGTGCTCCACTGGCCGGCGGCGCGCCCCTCGCTGTTGTCGAACACCATTTCCACCGAGGCCCGCGCCGCGGGCTTGCGGTTGCCGGAGCCGTTGAAAATGACGTCCTGCATGGACTCGCCGCGCAGTTCCGAGGCCTTGGCCTCGCCCAGCACCCAGCGCACGGCGTCAATGATGTTCGATTTTCCGCAGCCATTGGGACCCACCACGCCCACCAGTTGGCTGGGCACGGGAATCACGGTGGGATCGACGAAGGACTTGAAGCCGGCGAGTTTTAGCTGAGTAAGACGCACAGTACGATGACGACGGGGTGGGTTGAACGAAAGGCGTTAACGGACCTGCCGCACAGATTGCAAACCGGCCCCTGGAGGGCCGGCGCACATATGGGTCGTATGATACCGCAGGCAGTCTGTCCCCAAACGTCAGCAAGGGTCAAGGCGTGTTGTCCCTGAGGCTTGCCGGCGGTCAATCCGCGGGCAAACGCTCAATGGCCGCCGTCTGGGGTCCGGCTATACTCCCTGACACTTTTTTGCACGACACATAAATTTTCACGCGGACTGGCCGGGGCCAGGCCTGAGAACGGGGACATTCTTGAAACGTGGTTTCTATCTGGTCATGGCCGCGCAGGCCTTCTCGTCATTGGCGGACAACGCGCTGTTCATCGCAGCCATCGCCTTGATACAGGAACTGCATGGGCCGGACTGGATGGCGCCCATGATGAAGTGGTCGTTTGCGCTGGCTTATGTCGTGCTGGCCGCCTTTGTCGGGGCACTGGCGGACTCCTTCCCCAAGGGCCGCGTGATGTTCTCCACCAATGCCCTGAAAGTGACCGGCTGCATGCTGATGTTCTCGTATGCCAGCATCGGCGTCGCCCCCGAATACCAGACCTACCTGGTCTGCGCGGCCTACGGCATCGTCGGCATCGGCGCCGCGGCCTACTCTCCCGCCAAGTACGGCATCGTCACGGAAATGCTGCCCCCGGCCATGCTGGTCAAGGGCAACAGCTGGATCGAGGGCCTGACGGTCTTCTCCATCATCCTGGGTACGGTGCTGGGCGGCCTGCTGATCTCGTCCTCGGTTTCCACCGCCCTGCTCAGCCATTCCTTCATCGGCAAGCTGGTCCACACCCCGGCCGAAGCCGCGATCCTGGTCATCGCCTTCGTGTACCTGCTGGCGGCGCTGTGCAACCTGCTGATTCCGCACACCCACGTGCGCTACCCGCCGCAACAAAAGAACCCGGTACGGCTCATCCGCACCTTCTGGGGCTATGTCTGTGTGCTCTGGAAAGACAAGCTGGGCCAGATCTCGCTGGCCGTCACCACCCTGTTCTGGGGCGCGGGCGCCACGCTGCAGTTGATCGTCATCGAATGGGGCCGCAGCCATCTCGGATACCAGCTGGACAAGGCCTCAATGCTGATGGGCGTGGCCGCGCTGGGCACCGTCGTCGGCTCCATCCTGGCCGGCCGCATTCCGCTGCGCCGCGCGCTGGCCGTGTTGCCGGTCGGCGCCGCCATGGGCCTGGTCGTGCTGCTGATGCCGCTGGTCTACTCGCCCTGGAGCGTCTACCTGCTGCTGCTGATCACGGGCGGCCTGGCCGGTTTCTTCGTCGTGCCGATGAACGCGCTGCTGCAGCACCGCGGCCACGTGCTGCTGTCGGCCGGCCACTCCATCGCCGTGCAGAACTTCAACGAACAGCTCAACATCCTGCTGATGGTCGCCATGTACACGCTGCTGCTGTGGCTGCAGCTGCCCATCAACATCATCATCGTGATCTTCGGCACCGTGGTCGCCGTGCTGATGGTGGTCTTCATGCGCTGGAGCAAGCGCAACCTGCAGGCCAACCCGGAACTGCACGACCAGATCGGCCAGGAAGGCCATGGGCGCGCGCTGGACTCCACGCACTAGGCGCGCGATTCCGCTGCCATGGAAAAACCGGGCTGACGCCCGGTTTTTGTTTGCCCAAAGATAGCGGAGCCAGGCTCAGGCCAATTGCGCCACGGCCAGGCGCAGGTCCTGCCAGGCGCGCGCCTTCTCGCTGGGACTGCGCAACAGATAGGCGGGGTGGTAGCTGACGATTACCGGAATCTCCCGCCCTTCGTCCGTCTTCAACTGGTGAACGCGGCCGCGCAGGCTGCCGATCGTGGCGTCCGTGCCCAGCAGCGTCTGAGCCGCGAAACGACCCAGCACCAGGATCCGCTCCGGCTTGAGCAGCGCAATCTGGCGCATCAGGTACGGACTGCAAGCCGCGATTTCCTCAGGCTTGGGATTGCGATTGCCGGGCGGCCGGCACTTGATGACGTTGGTGATGAACACATCGCGCTCGCGGCTCATGGACACCGACGACAGCATGGCGTCCAGCAACTGGCCCGATCGGCCCACGAAGGGCTGCCCCTGCCGGTCCTCTTGCTCGCCAGGCGCCTCGCCCACCACCAGCCAGCGCGTAGGTTGGCCGCCGTGGCCGAACACCGCGTTGCGGCGGCCCTTGCACAAGCCGCAGGCGGAACAGGCCACGACCTGGTCGTGCATTTCTTCCAGTGTGGAATTCCGGATCGCTTCTGCCACAGGCACGGGCGGCGGAGGCGCCGCCTCGGCCTCGGCCTTGGGAGCCGGCGGCGGCGGCGGGCCTTTGCGGTTCAGGATCGACGTCGGTATGCCGGGACGGCCGGGAGCGGGTTCCGCAGGAGCCGCCGCGGCGGCGGGTGATGCCTCGCGCGCCGGGACCGCCGGGACCGCCGCGACCGGAGCGACAGGCTGCGGCGCAAGCGGCGCCTCGGCGACGGGATCCTGGGCCGCAGCCGGCAAAACCGGCTTGGAAACAAGGGCTTGCGCCTCGGCCGCCGGTTTGCCGGGCGCAGGGGCTGGACGCAGCCACAGCCGCTCCATGCCGATCTCGCGCAGCCAGATGCGCTGCAGCGGATTGACCCGGGGCGCGGCCGGCGGCGGCGCTATGTTGGGCTGGCTCATGCCGCCGCTCCATCCGCCGCAAAGCGCTTCTGCATGACCAGGGCATCTTCCCTGCCGCCTTTCTCGGCCGGGTAATAGCCCCGGCGCACGCCAATCTGCAGATACCCGTGCCGTTTGTAGAAGCTGACGGCCGACTCGTTGGACGGGCGCACTTCCAGCAGCACGCCCTCCATGCCGCGCTCACGCGCCTGCTGCTCGCACCAGTCCAGCAGCACGCCGCCCAGGCCCTGGCGGTGCAGCGGCTTGGCGACCGCGATCACCAGCAGGTGCGCCACGTCGGGCGCGAACATGAGCACGCAGAACCCCGCCAGCTTGCCCTCGCGCCTCAGCGCCCAGGCGCCGTAGCCTGCCGCCAGGGCGTCCGCGAAATTGCCACGGGTCCAGGGGAAGGCCTGCACGTGCGCTTCCAACGCCACGACCTCGTCCAGGTCGGCGTCGGTCATCGGTTGAGGCACCGCGGGAACCAGCGAAGGCTGGGCTTTCGGATTGCCGCCCTCGCCCCGCATGCGCTCGGCAGTGGTGAACGCCACCTTGTCGCGCACGTACAGCGGCGCGGCCAACTCGGGCGCCACGGCCTCGCCCCGCAGCCAGCCCTGCCGTCCCAAACGGGCAACGCTGGCCGCTTCCGGACGCCTGGCGTCGGCGCGGCGCCAGGCGCCGGGATATTCCATTTCGGACGCGTAGGCGTCCCAGGCATCGCCGGCCAATACCGGTTCCAGCGGCCGGCCCACGCGCGCCGACCATGCCGGCAGGTGATGGGCGGTCCATGGCACCACTTCAGCCGCCGCGATCAGCAACGGCGCCTGCAGGACTTCCCAAGAGATTTCGCCATCTGAAACGTCCGTCTGGCGGTAGACGGCCAGATAGACCTCATTCATGCGGGCGTCCAGCGCCACCACGATCGCGTCCGCCGGCGTGGCCTCCACCTGTGCGGCGACCGCCTGATGAGAGACAATGGGAAGTACGGGGATGCCCAGGCCGAGGCCCATGCCTTGCGCCACTCCGCAGGCCACCCGCAGGCCGGTAAATCCGCCCGGCCCCTGGCCGAAAGCCACGGCGTGCAAGGCGGCTGGTGCCAGTCCGGACGCCGCCAGCAGTTCGTTGGCCATGGGCAAGAGCCGTTCCGCGTGCTCCTGGGAACCCTCGTGTTCCCTGACGCTGACCTCCAGGCGGCCATCGGCCGCCCGCAACAGGGCCACGCCGCAACGGGACGAAGAAGTTTCCAAAGCCAGCAGGTTTAGTTCCATAGATGCAGATTGTACGAAATACCGCGACTCCGCCCCCGGTTATCAGGGGGATGCGAGGGGGATTTCAACCATGGTTCGCAATGTGTAATATCTTGTGAACGCCCACTAGCCGCTGGTTCTTGCCACTGTTACATTTCCGGCCATGAATACGCAAAACACCACCCCCACCCGAAAAATCCTCGTCGTCGACGACGATCCGCGCTTGCGCGATTTGCTGCGTCGGTACTTATCCGAGCAGGGATTCAACGTTTTCGTTGCCGAAGACGCCAAAGAGATGGGCAAACTCTGGCAACGCGAGCATTTCGACCTGCTCGTGCTGGATCTGATGCTGCCTGGAGAAGATGGCCTGTCCATCTGTCGCCGGCTGCGCGGTGGTCACGACAATACCCCCATCATCATGCTGACGGCCAAGGCGGAAGAAATCGACCGCATCGTCGGCCTGGAAATGGGCGCGGACGACTACCTGTCCAAGCCGTTCAACCCCCGGGAACTGCTGGCGCGTATCAACGCGATCCTGCGCCGCCGCGGCACCGAGGAACATCCCGGCGCCCCCAGCCAGGAAAACGAGTCCATCGCCTTCGGCCCCTACACGCTGAACCTGTCCACCCGCACGCTCACGCGCAACGGCGAACAGGTGCCCATCACCACCGGCGAATTCTCGGTGCTGAAGGTGTTCGCACGCCACCCCAAGATCCCGCTGTCGCGCGACAAGCTCATGGAACTGGCGCGCGGCCGCGAATACGAAGCCTTCGATCGCAGCCTGGACGTGCAGATCTCGCGCCTGCGCAAGCTGATCGAACCGAATCCGTCCAAGCCCGTATTCATCCAGACCGTCTGGGGTCTCGGATACGTGTTTGTGCCGGACGGTGGTAGCTGACCGACTCGCCCGCCCCGGGCAGGAGCGCAGCCTCGTGCCCCGCTTGCGCAGAACCTTCAGGAACCTGACATCACGTTTGCGGCTCGGCTTGTTCGGCCGCACGTTCCTGTTGCTCGCCGCGCTGATGCTCGTCAGCCTGGGCGCGTGGCTACAAGTATTCTTCAGCATGGAGCTGGGACCGCGCGCCAATCAAATGGCGCAGCGGGTGATCACGGCCGTCAATATCACGCGCACCGCGCTGATCTACTCGCATAACGACGAGCGCAGCAAGCTGCTGCTGGATCTGGCCACCAACGAAGGCATCCAGGTCTATCCGCGCGAAGTCACCGACTTCGCCGAAGCCCTCCCGGACGACGATTACTGGCAACGCGTTGCCCAGCACATCCGCACGCGCTTCGGCCCGGAAACGCAGATTGCCTGGGGCGTCAACCAGGTGCCCGGCTTCTGGGTCAGCTTCCAGATAGAAAAAGACCTGTATTGGCTGGTGTTCGAGCGCGAGCAGATCGGCCTGACGGGCGGGATCGAATGGCTGGGCTGGGGCGCCACGGCGCTATTGCTGTCGCTGGTGGGCGCCGCAGTCAGCGTGGGCTTCGTCAACCGGCCGCTGTCGCGGCTGGCCCGGGCCGCCCAGGTGCTGTCGCGGGGCGAAACCCCCGCCGCCCTGCCCGAGCAGGGACCACTGGAAATCCGCGACCTGAACGCCTCGTTCAACCGCATGGCCAAGGACCTCAGACAGGCGGAGGCCGACCGCGAGCTGATGCTGGCGGGTATCTCGCACGACCTGCGCACGCCGCTTGCGCGCATGCGGCTGGAGATCGAGTTGAGCGGCGTATCCGAGGACGCCCGCCAGGCCATCGACGAAGACCTGGGCCAGATCGACCACAGTATCGGCCAGTTGATGGAGTACGCGCGTCCCGCCGGCACGTTGCCGCAACTGGCCACGGACATCTCCGCGGTGCTGGCCGAGCTCTACGAACGCGAACGCAGCCATACCGCATCCCTGGGCGGGGAGCTGGACGCCACGCTGGAGCCGGGCCTGCGCGCCCGCATCACGGCGCTCGACCTCAAGCGCATCGTCAGCAACCTGATCGAGAACGCCCGCCGCTACGGCCGTTCGGCCGATGGCATGGCGCATCTCGTCATGACACTGCAAGCTGAAGGCTCCATGATCGTGATCGAGGTGTCCGACCGCGGTCCCGGCATCGCGCCGGAAGACGTCGACCGCCTGTTGCGGCCGTTCTCGCGCGGCGAAGCCGCGCGCACTGGCGTCAGCGGCGCGGGGCTGGGCCTGGCCATCGTCGAACGCCTGCTCAAGCATGTCGGCGGCTCGTTGCGCATGCTGCCGCGCGAGGGCGGCGGCCTGACCGCAAGGATAGAGTTGCCCAAAGCAAAGTTTAGGAATTATCAATTAGACAACGAAAATCCATAGCGTAGAATTAAGGTTTGAGGCGCAGCCTTAATTCCACCAACAACTGGGAGTAAACATGAAAACTGTTGGCGACAAACTCGAACCCTTCAAGGTCACCGGCGTCAAGCCCGGCTTCAACCAGCACGAAGAAAACGGCGTGTCGGCGTTTGAAGACATCACCGAAAGCTCGTTCCCCGGCAAGTGGAAGGTCATCTACTTCTACCCGAAAGACTTCACGTTTGTTTGCCCGACCGAAATCGTCGGCTTCAACAAGCTGGCCAAGGATTTCGAAGACCGCGACGCCGTCCTGCTGGGCGGCTCGAGCGACAACGAATTCGTTAAGCTGGCATGGCGCCGTGAGCACCCGGACCTCAACAAGCTGGGTCACTACCAGTTCGGCGACACCACCGGCGCTCTGATCGACCAGCTGGGCGTGCGTGAAAAGGGCGCTGGCGTTGCCCTGCGCGCCACCTTCATCGTTGATCCGGACAACACGATCCAGCACGTTTCGGTGAACAACCTGAACGTCGGCCGTAACCCGGAAGAAGTTCTGCGTCTGCTCGACGGTCTGCAAACCGACGAGCTGTGCCCGTGCAACCGTACGGTTGGCGGCGCGACGCTGTAATTTCCAGCCCGGCCCGGGACCCGACTGCGGGTCCTGCGCTGGGCTTTAACTGCTCTAGATTATAGGTAAAAGCTATGGAATTTCTTACGACCATTAAGGAACAACTGCCGGATTGGGCCAAGGATATCCGCCTGAATCTGGACGCCGTGATCGCCCGCTCGACGCTGGCTCCTGAAGATGCCGTCGGCGCCGCGCTGTCCGCTGCCTACGCCGCGCGCAGCCCGGTGCTGGTCGAAGCCTTCAAGAGCGGCCTGTCCGAAGGCGACGCCAACGCCGCGCTGACGGCCTCGGCCCTCATGGGCATGAACAACACCTGGTATCCGTACGTCGAAATGACTGGCGACGCCCAATTGAAGAGCCTGCCGGCCCAGTTGCGCATGAACGCCTACGCCACCCACGGCGGCGTGGAAAAGAAGCGCTTCGAGCTGTTCGCCCTGGTGGCCTCCATCATCGGCAAGTGCCACTTCTGCGTGGCCTCGCACTACGAAAACCTGAAGAATGACGGCCTGTCGACCGAGCAGCTGCGCGATGCCGGCCGCATCGCCGCCGTGGTCAACGCTGCCGCCCTGGCGCTGGCTGCCCAAGGCAAGTAAGCCTCCGTCCGGCAAAAAAAAGCCCGCCTGCGTAACCGCAGGCGGGCTTTTTATTTACGTCGCCGACCGTTTATTTCTTCGGCATGCTCGACGTGGTGGGCAGGCCGTTCGCGACCCACGCCTCGACGCCGCCGCGGTACCAGTACACGGTCCAGCCCAGCGTGCCGGCGCGCAGCGCCGCGTTGTAGGCGGAACGATCGTTCATGCCGGCGCCCAGGACCACGACGGGCGCCTTGCGATCGCCACCGTTGTTCTTCAACAGCCAGGCGTCGAAGCCTTGCTGCAGGTGATCCGTAACGCTGCCGTCCGAACCCGCATCGGTCAGCGGATAGCCGATAGGCACCGTGTCGCGCAGCCCGCTGGTATCGACGATCAGGAGATTCTTGTCTTTCTTGATCATCCCGACCAGGTCGGCGGTCGTGATCACCTGGGCCCGGTAGATCTTATTGGGCGTCGGCCCCTTGTACGGCGCGGTGAACAGCATGGTCGTGGCCGGCACGCCAAAGTCCTTCAGCTCGTCGATGGCGCTGGCGGGCAGGCCCTGCCCCGGCTGCGCCGGCTGCTGCCGCGGCGCAGCCGAGCCCGGAGCCGCCCCTGCCTGAGCGACCTCGCCGCCCACGGTGCCCATCTCGATGTCGGAAATCATCACCGCGATGTTTTCGATCAGCTCATAGCACATGGTGATCGAGCCTTCGCGCGGGCTGTACCAGGCATTGAGCTGGCCGCAGTCCTTGAACACCACGTTGACCGGGCGCGGCAGCACGTAGCGTTCGCCCAGCAGCTTGATGTTGTTCGAGATCGCTTCGGACAGATTGTTCGCAAACAAGTTGCCGATCTTGCGCTTGGACGGCTGGAACACCACCTTCACCGGCGCGCCGGGCGCATTCGCCGGCTGCTGGCCTTCGGGCGTCCAGGTGCCCACGCGCGTGTGAGGCGCCAGGATCTTGTTCCAGGCGCGGTTCTGCTTGTTGAATTCATCCGCGCAACGCGCCCGGGTCCGGTCCTCCAGCCCGACGTGTTTGGCAATGGACTCGAACACGGCGGGGTTGCCGCCGTACATGATGCAGAGCATGTTGCGAAAACGCTTCAGGTCGCCAGTGTGCTCGTCTTGCCAGGCCGAGGAGGCGTCGGCCCCCCTGCGCTCGGCCACCTTGCCGCTGTAGTACCACTGCAAGGCCGCGTACTTTGCCGCGTCCTGCGCCATGGTGTTCACTTCCTTGTTGTCCGACGGATACATGGTCGGCTCGACGATCTGCAGCGCCGAATAGATGTCGACCGCGTCCTCTTCCGCCCCCGTCGAGGGCAGCTCCAGCTCGCCGATCAGGGCGTGCCCGAACTCGTGCATGAAGATGCTGCGCATGATGCCGATGTACACCGACACAATGCGCATGGTGTCGCCGCCAAAGCGCGGATAGGGGCCTTCCCCCGGCAAGGCAGGGTTGTAGTCACCGCCACCCTGTCCAGCGGCCGGAGCCTGCGCCTGGGGCTTTTGCGCCGTGCCCCCGCCTGCGTTGCCGCCGCGCGCGGGCAAGGTGCCGGCCGCCGGCGCCGCGGCGGATTGGCCGCCGGTCATCGTGATCTTGAAATCGGCAACGCCGAAGGTGCCTACGTCGTAGGCCATGATGCCCAGCTCGGCGCCCGTGGCGGGCTCATTGCTGACATCGCCGATCTGCTGGCCGTTGACGATGAAACGGGCCGCGCCGGGCAGCTCGACCACTCTGATGCGGTCGGTACCGTCCAGCTTCGCTACGTTGGGCAGCGCAGCGATGTCGCGGCGATCCTTCCCCTGCAGACAGAACAGCAGCGTATTCTTGTCGGCCGTGAGTTCGAGCAGGCACAGGCTCTTGTTGGCGCGGTTGCTCAGCGCCACGCCGATGGACGCTTTCGGATTCGGCGACTTGACGACCACATTGACGTCGGTCACCCGGCCCGATTCCGGCGCCGGCCCGACATTCATGTACAGCGTCTGTTCGCTGTCGGCCTTGTTCGCGTTGTGCAGGGTGAACCATCCATCCTGCACGCCGGCGGTCCAGCCCTCAAGCATCTGCTGCTTGACCGCGCCGGCCAGCGGGCCGAGCTGCTGCTCGTACTGCGCATGCGCGGGCAGGCTTACCGCGCTGAAGATGGAAGCCAGGGCGATGCCACGTAAATGCATCCGAATGTCTCAGTAGTCGAAATGAAGTAGCGCAGAATATGCCAGATCAATCCGACCCGCTTATTCATTTGTTAAAGATGTATCAAAACCAAATGAATTGCGGAGAATATGCGAAAGCCCCTTGCCCGCGGGCCCCGCGGCGGGCTAGGAAATCCGCCCCAATAGCGCCACCACCGTCGCCGCGATGCCTTCCTTGCGGCCCAGGTACCCCAGGCCTTCGTTGGTCTTGGCCTTGATGTTGACCTCGGTCTCGGCCAGCCCGGTATCCGCGGCGATGTTCTTCACCATGGCCGGCGCGTGCGGACCGATCTTGGGCGCCTGCGCGTGCAGCGTGGCATCGATGTTCACCGGCGTCCAGCCCGCGGCGCGCACGCGCGCCATGGCCTCGCGCAGCAGCACGCGGCTGTCGGCGCCCTTGAAGGCCGGGTCGGTATCCGGAAAGTGGCGGCCGATGTCGCCCAGGCCGGCGGCGCCCAGCAGCGCGTCGGTAATGGCGTGCAGCAGCACGTCCGCGTCCGAATGCCCCAGCAAGCCATGCGTGTGGGGAATCGTGACGCCGCCGATGATCAGCGGGCGGCCCTCGACCAGCGCGTGCACGTCGAAACCCTGGCCGACGCGAAAAGGAATACTCATAGCCATTTTTCCATCAGTTCAAAATCGTCCGGCCACGTCACCTTGAAATTGCGCATGGCGCCGGGCACCAGCAGCGGCGCATAGCCAGCCGCCTCGATGGCCGAGGCCTCGTCGGTGACGGCCGCGCCGCTCACCGAGGCCGCCGTCAGCGCATCGCGCAGCACGCCGGCCCGGAACATCTGCGGGGTCTGCGCCAGCCACAGGCCATTGCGGTCCAGCGTGCGCTCCACACGCTCGTGGCCGGCCTTGACGGTGTCGGCCACGGGCAGCGCCAACAGGCCGCCCACGGGATCCGCCAGGCAGGCGTCGATCAGGCGGCCCAGCGCCGTTGCCGGCAGCCCGGGGCGCGCGGCGTCATGCACCAGCACCCAGGTATCGTCGGCCACGCCGCTGTCGGCCAGCGCGCCCGCCACGGTATCCGCGCGGGTCGCGCCGCCGCAGGCGCGCCACACCGTGCGCGGCAGGCCGGCCAGCGCGGCATCGACCCAGCCGTCTCCAGGCGTCACGGCCACCCGCACCTGCGAGATGCGTTCATCGGCCAGCAGCGCGCATACCGCATGGCGCAGCATGGGCTGTCCGGACAGCGGACGGTACTGCTTGGGCACGGTTTCATGCCCGGGCCGGCTGGCGCGGGCCCCTACGCCCGCAGCGGGCACGATTGCAATGAGGGAGGCAGACATGGTGCGGTGATTTTATAATCTTCCGCTTGATGCCTGCTCCCAGCCTGATGCCAGCCCCCTCTGCCCCCGCCACCTTCGCGCCTCCCGTCCCCGCTACGGCCCCCACCCTGTCCGCGCTGAAGGCCGGCGCGCGCTATGCGCAGCCGCGCCCCCCAGGGTCCGGCGACGCCTGGCTGCTGGCGGACCTGGCGCGGCAGGCCTCGGCGCCGCTGGTCATCCTGACCGCCGAGCCGGTCGAGGCCCAGCGCCTGGCCGAGGAAATCCAGCTGTTCGCACCGGACCTGCGTGTGCGCCAGCTGCCCGACTGGGAAACGCTGCCCTACGACGCCTTCTCGCCGCACCAGGACCTGATTTCGGAACGCCTGCACACGCTGCACTCGCTGATGACCAAGTCGGTGGACGTGCTGACGGTGCCGGTCACCACGGCGTTGTACCGGCTGGCGCCGCCCTCTTTCCTGGCGGCCTACACCTTTTCCTTCAAGCAGAAGGACAAGCTCAACGAAGCCGCGCTGCGCGCCCAGCTGACCCTGGCCAACTACAACCACGTCACCCAGGTAACGGCGCCCGGCGAATTCTGCCTGCGCGGCGGCCTGATCGACCTGTTCCCGATGGGCTCGGTGGTGCCCTACCGCCTGGACCTGTTCGACGACGAGATCGAGACCATCCGCAGCTTCGACGTGGACACGCAACGCAGCCTGTACCCGGTGCGTGAAGTGCAGCTGCTGCCCGGCCGCGAATTCCCTATGGACGAAGACGCGCGCAACCGCTTCCGGGCGCGCTTCCGTGAAGTCTTCGAGGGCGACCCCTCGCGCGCGCTGCCCTACAAGGACATCGGCAACGGCATTCCGTTCGCTGGCGTCGAGTACTACCTGCCGCTCTTCTTCGAGGAAACGGCGACGCTATTCGACTACCTGACGGAAGGCACGGTCACCGTCACCGTGGGCGACATCGACGACGCCATCCAGCGCTTCAACCAGGACACCTCCAGCCGCTACGGCTTCCTAAAGAGCGACCGCGAACGGCCGGTGCTGCCGCCCTCCGAACTGTTCCTGGACAACGAGACGCTCTACGCACGGCTGAAGGATTTCCGCCGGCTGTCGCTGACTGCCGGCCAGCCGCATCCGGACTTCCGGGCGGCGCCCGACGTGAGCGTGGCGCGGCGTTCTGAAGATCCCATCGCCAAGCTGCGCGCGCTGGTGCAGGCCGGCCAGACGCGCGTGCTGCTGTGCGCCGACTCCGCCGGCCGGCGCGAGACCCTGGTGCAGATGCTCAACGAGTTCGGCGTCACGCCTGACGCGCAGCCCGACACCATCGAAGCCTTCCTCGCTTCAGACGCCCATTTCGGCATCGTCGCCGCACCGCTGTCCACGGGCTTCGGGCTGCCCCAGGCCAATCTGGCCTTCCTCACCGAAAACGACCTGTACCCGGGCCTGGCCACCACCGGCCGCCGCGGCAAGCGCGACCAGGAACGCGCCAGCAACGTCGAAGCCATGGTGCGCGACCTGTCCGAGCTGCGCGCGGGCGACCCAGTGGTCCATGCGCAGCATGGCATCGGCCGCTACCACGGCCTGGTCAACATGGACATGGGCGAAGGCGGGATGGAGTTCCTCCATCTGGAATACGCCAACGGCAGCACGCTTTACGTGCCGGTGTCGCAGCTGCACGTGATCGCCCGCTACAGCGGCGCCGATCCGGAGGCCGCGCCGTTGCATCAATTGGGCTCCGGCCAATGGGACAAGGCGCGCCGCAAGGCCGCCCGGCAGGTCCGCGACACTGCCGCCGAACTGCTGGCCCTGTACGCCCAGCGCGCCGCACGCGAAGGCTACGCCTTCAACCTGCCGCTCAACGACTACCAGGCTTTCGCCGAGGGCTTCGGCTTCGAGGAAACGGCCGACCAGGCCGCCGCCATCGAAGCCGTCATCGCTGACATGACCTCCGGCCGCCCCATGGACCGTCTGGTCTGCGGCGACGTGGGCTTCGGCAAGACCGAGGTCGCGCTGCGCGCCGCCTTCCTGGCCGTGGCCAATGGCAAGCAGGTCGCCCTGCTCTGCCCCACCACGCTGCTGGCCGAACAGCATGCACAGACCTTCTCCGACCGCTTCGCCGACTGGCCTGTGAAGGTCGTGGAGCTGTCGCGCTTCCGTTCGGCCAAGGAAGTCTCCGCCGCCATCGAAGGCATCAACGACGGCCGCGTGGACATCGTCATCGGCACCCACAAGATCCTGTCCAAGGACGTGAAGTTCAAGCGCCTTGGCCTGGTCATCATCGACGAAGAGCACCGCTTCGGCGTGCGCCAGAAGGAAGCTTTGAAGGCGCTGCGCGCCGAGGTCGACGTGCTGACGCTGACCGCCACGCCCATTCCGCGCACGCTGGGCATGTCGCTGGAAGGCATACGCGACTTCTCCGTCATCGCCACCGCGCCGCAAAAGCGCCTGGCCATCAAGACCTTCGTGCGGCGCGAGGACGGCAGCACCCTGCGCGAAGCGCTCTTGCGCGAACTCAAGCGCGGCGGCCAGTGCTACTTCCTGCACAACGAAGTCGAGACCATCCACAACCGCCGCGCCCGCCTGGAAGAACTGGTGCCCGAAGCCCGCATCGCCGTGGCCCACGGCCAGATGCCCGAGCGCGAGCTGGAACAGGTGATGAAGGGCTTCTACCAGCAGCGTTACAACGTGCTGTTGTGCACCACCATCATCGAAACCGGCATCGACGTGCCCAGCGCCAACACCATCGTGATCCACCGGGCCGACCGCTTCGGGCTGGCCCAGTTGCACCAGCTGCGCGGCCGCGTCGGGCGCTCGCATCACCAGGCCTATGCCTACCTGCTGACGCCCGGCGAAGACGCCATCACCAACAACGCCAAGAAGCGCCTGGAAGCCATCCAGGCCATGGAAGAGCTGGGCTCGGGCTTCTACCTGGCCATGCACGATCTGGAGATCCGCGGCACGGGCGAAGTACTGGGCGATTCGCAGTCCGGCAACATCCAGGAAGTGGGTTTCTCGATGTACAACGAGATGCTCAACGAAGCGGTGCGCGCGCTGCGCGCCGGTGAAGAGCCCGACCTGGACGCGCCCTTCAACCTGGCCTGCGAAGTCAATCTGCACGCCCCGGCGCTGCTGCCGTCCGACTATTGCGCCGACGTCCATGCCCGCCTGGGCATCTACAAGCGCCTGGCGCACGCTGCGGACGAAGACGATCTGATCCACATCCAGGAAGAACTGATCGACCGTTTCGGCAAGCTGCCCGAGGCCGCGCAGACGCTGCTCGCCACGCACCGCCTGCGCCTGGCCGCCCAGCCCCTGGGCATCGTCAAGATCGACGCCAGCGAAACCCAGGTGCTGCTGCAGTTCGGCCCCAAGACCTCGGTCGATCCCGGCAAGATCATCGAACTGGTGCAACGCCAGCGCCACATCAAACTGGCGGGACAGGATAAATTGCGGGTTGAGATCAAGGCCGCGCAGATTCCTGCCCGCGCCGATGCCGTGCGCGCCGTGCTGCGCGCCTTGAAGTAACCGTCAAACCACACTGATTTCTATGACTACCCATCACCTTGTCGTCCAATCCCCCGGCCTGACCGTGGAACATGCTGAACAGTTGGCGGCCCTGGCCCAGGCGCAAGGCGTCGCGCGCATCAGCGCCACTGCCGCCCGCCTGCTCGACGTGCAGCACGACGACTCGACCCGCGCCGACGTCGTGGGCTGGGCAGAACGCCATGGCGTCGACACCGCCTTCCTGCCCGCAGGCCTGAAGCTGTCCGGGTGCAAGGTGCTGGCCATGGACATGGACTCCACGCTGATCAACATCGAGTGCATCGACGAGATCGCCGGCGTGGCGGGCCTGAAGGACAAGGTCTCCGAAATCACCGAGGCCGCGATGCGCGGCGAGATCAAGGACTTTTCCGAAAGCCTGCGCCGCCGCGTCGCCCTGCTCGAAGGCGTGCCGGCCGATGCGCTGGAACAGGTCTATGCGGACAAGCTGCGTCTGAACCCCGGCGCCGAACGCCTGATCACCACGGCCCAGGCGGCCGGCATCAAGGTGCTGCTGGTCTCTGGCGGTTTCACTTTCTTCACCGAACGCCTGCGCCAGCGCCTGAACCTCGACAGCGCGCACGCCAACACCCTGGAAATCGCCAATGGCGTGCTGACCGGCAAGGTCTTGGGCGACATCCTCGATGCCGACGCCAAGGAAGCCCACCTGCGCGAGTTCGCCCGCCAGCACGGCGCCTACCAGGAGCAGATCATCGCCATGGGCGACGGCGCCAATGATCTGAAGATGCTGGGCATCGCCGGCTTCCCCGTCGCGTACCACGCCAAGCCGCTGGTGCGTCAGCAGACGCGTTATGCGCTGAATGTGTCGGGGCTGGACGGGGTGCTGAACTGGTTCGAGACCTGATCGCGCCACGCCCGGCGCCTGTGCCCGCAGCCGGCGGCCAAGCATGAAAAAAGCCACCTCGCGGTGGCTTTTTCATTGCAGCGGCGTATCAGTACCGCACGCGCAGCGAAAGCAGCGCAGCCCGGCCAGTACCCAGCGCCGCATAGTGCGCCGCATAGGCCTTGGTGTAGTACGTTTCGTCGAAAATGTTCAGCACGTTCAACTGCGCCGACATGTGGTCGTTGAATTCATACGCGGCCATGGCGTCGAAGCGCCAGTAGGAAGGCACCCAGCGCGCCTTGGGCGAGCCGTCGGCGTTCTTGGTCGCGTCCGAATTGCCGTACACCTTGTCCACGTAGTAGGCGCCGCCGCCGACCGTCAGCTTGGGCAACACCTTGTAGGTGGTCCACAGGCTGAAGGCATTGCGCGGGGTATTGGGCAGGTCCTGGCCCACGGCGCCGCTGTTGTAGGCGCCCTTGGTCATTTCGCTGTCCATGAAGGTGTAGCCGCCGAACACGTTCCACTTGGGCGTGATGCTGCCCGAGAAGCCCAGTTCGATGCCGCGCACCTTGGCTTCGCCGATCTGCGCGCTCTCGGTCGTCGAAACGGCGACGCTGGTGTTCTTGCGGATATCCTGGAAGGCCGCCGCCGACAACGTCAGGCGGTCGTCGAATACCTGCCACTTCGTGCCCAGTTCCACCGTGCGGCTCTTTTCTGGCTCGAGCGACTGGTTCGTGACCGTCACCGCATCGCTGATTGCGCCGCCCGCAATGGCAGATGGCGTGGAAGAGGTGCCGTAGGTGACGTAAACGGTCCCGTTAGGCGCCGGCTTGTAGGCCACGCCGACCTGGTAGTTGAAGAGATTGTCCTCGCGGCTGGTGCTGTAGAACGCAGGTACGCTGGTCGGCTCGTTGCGGCCCCTGGCGATGTTGCTGCCGCTGGTGCGGTAGTTGTCCCAGCGCAAGCCCAGGCTGGCCTGCCATTGTTCGTTGAACTTGATCGTGTCGAAGCCGTAGAGCGCGACCGTATCCGTGTTGTAGCGAGCGGGATTGTTGTTGCGCTGCAGATGGCCAGGATAGTTGGTACCCGGGTCCGGATCCCACAGGGAAGCGCACAAGGCAGGATTGGCGTAAATCGGCAGCTTGGTCTTCGCGTCGGTGCCGGTCACGCAGCCGCTGGTGCCGGCGGGAACGCCCGACTCGGTGTAGCCGTCCTTGTCTTGCTTGATATTGCTGTACTCGAAGCCCAGGTCGAACGAGTGCTTCAGGCTGCCGGTATCGAACTCGCCCGTCAGGTTGGTCTGGTTGGCGAAGCTCTTGGTGACGTAATAGCCCGACTTGAGCGCCCGGTACACCAGGCCATTCGGAATGTTGCCCTTGCTGTCGTCGGGGTTGGTCGCAGCAAAGTCGGTCGTGCCGCGGCCGTAGCGTGTCACGTTGCGCAGCTGCAGCTTGTCGGAGAAGTCGTGCTGGAAGTCCACCGTGGCAACGTCGTCGCGGGTCTTCATGAAATCGCGGCCCTTCAGGCCATAGAAGCTCTTGCGGCTCACGCCCATGGTCTCCGTCACCGGCTGACCCGTTTTCGGGTCATACGGGATGGAGTAATCCGGCATGCTGTCGTCTTGGTAGTGGTAGTAGCTCAGCGTGATGCGGGTCGGCGTGCCCACGCCCAAGGTCAGCGAGGGCGCCACGCCCCAGCGCTCGAAGTCCACCGCGTCGTCGCGACCCGGCGCATCGCCCTTGTTGCCCATGACGTTCAAGCGGAACGCGGCCTTGTCGGCCAGGCGCCAGTTGCTGTCGATCGTCGCGCGGTAGTTGTTGTCCGTGCCGATCTGCGCCGTGGCTTCCGTGAAGTCGGTGGCCTTGGGCGTCTTGCTGACCATGTTGATGCTGCCGCCCGCGCCGCCCCGGCCCGAGTAGACCGAGTCCGGCCCCTTGATGACTTCGACCTGTTCCAGGTTGAAGGTGTCACGCACCTGCGTGCTGGAATCGCGGATGCCGTCCAGGAAGATGCTGCCGGCGGAGTTCTGGCCACGGATGATGGGCAGGTCGCCGCCCGGGCGGCCGCCTTCGCCTGCGCCAAACGTGATGCCGGGGGAGTTGCGCAGGACGTCCTGCAGCGTGGACGCGGCCTGGTCCTGGATCACCTGCTTCGGCACGACCTGCACCGTGCGCGGGGTGTCCAGCAGAGGCGCCGTGAACTTCGGCGACTGCGCCGTGGAGGTCTGGTACGACGACCCCTCACCCTCCACGCGCACGGGCGCAAGTTGCGTCACGCCCGAATCCGCGGATTGGGCGGCGGCGTACGGGCTGATGAACAACGCGGGGGCCGCTATCGCGGCGGCCAGGGAGGTAGTGAGCGTATTCAGCGAATACGTATCTTGGGGCTTCAAACCAGCTTCTCCGAATGTAAATAGCAACGATTCTTGTTTTTTTACCGGTTGCGATTGTGAACTCGAGGGCTGAACGGAACCTGAAAAATAGCTTTACGCTCACATAAAATGAAAAAAAACAACACTCAATACTTATAGGGTCAATACCGAACTTTCGCGCGGTGCGGCTAGTGGGTTCAGCCTCGCGCCCCCACAGGCTCTCACGCTGCGGAATGCCCATGGAGACGCCCGGAAGGGCCTCTGGGAAGCCAAAGCGCATAAGAGAGGACATTCCCTCATTGCGCAAAAAAAAACGCCCCGCGGGGCGTTTTTCATGCACGAACCAAGCTGCCTTCAGGTGCGCAGGCGCGGGTGCCGTTTGAACAGATAACGGTACACGAACCCCGGATAAGCCAGCACCAGATACAGGCTCAGGGTGATCGCGTAGAACTCCCAGGTCTGGGAAAACCGGTTGCCCAGCGTGGATTCGAACGCGAAACCGAGCGCGCCGACGATGGCGTAGAACACCAACACTTCGATCAGGCGCATCCAGAACGGCTTGACTGCCGCCACTCCGCCCTGCTTCCAGGGCATGACGGCGAAAACCCGCTCCGTCAGGAACGGGAGATTCGCGCTGACCAGGGCCAGCGCGATCAGCAGCCATACCGCCAGAGTCTGGTTCATGGCCCCGTTTTCCGCTTACAGGCTGAGCGAGCTGCGGATGGCCTGCACGCACAGGGCCATCAGGCCGCCCGGCAGGATGCCCAGGATCAGGATCAGGGCGCCGTTGACCGACAGCACGCCGCGCTGGCCGCAAGTGGCGACCATCGGCGCGGCATCGGCGGCCGGCTCGTCGAAGTAAACGACCTTGACCACGCGCAGGTAGTAGAACGCGCCGATCAGCGAGAACAGCACCGCGATCACGGCCAGCGTCACGTGGCCGGCGCTGACCAGGGCCTGCAGCACTGCCAGCTTGGCGTAGAAGCCCACCAGCGGCGGAATGCCGGCCAGCGAGAACATCAGCAGCAGCACGATGGCGGCATGCCAGGGGCTGCGGCGGTTCAGGCCCTTCAGGTCGTCGATGTGTTCGCACTCGAAACCTTGGCGCGACAGCAGCAGCACGATGCCGAAGCTCGCCAGCGTGGTCAGCACGTAGGTCAGCATGTAGAACAGCGAGGCGCCGTAGGCGGCCGACGACAGTTCCGGCTTGCCCGCGACCGAACCGGACATCAGGCCCAGCAACACGAAGCCCATGTGCGAGATGGTCGAGTAGGCCAGCATGCGCTTGAAGTTGGTCTGCGCGATGGCCGTCAGGTTACCGATGGCCAGCGACAGCACCGCCAGGATCATCAGCATCGGCTGCCAGTCGGCGGCCAGGCCGTGCAGGCCATCGACCAGCAGGCGCAGCGTGATGGCGAATGCAGCCAGCTTGGGCGCGCCGCCCAGGATCAGGGTGACGGCGGTGGGCGAACCTTGGTAGACGTCCGGAACCCACATGTGGAACGGCACGGCGCCGAGCTTGAACGCCAGGCCCGACACCAGGAACACGATGCCGAACACCAGGGCCAGCTTCTCGGCCTTGCCCGCGGCGATGACCTTGGACACTTCGGCCAGATCCAGGTGGCCGGTGGCGCCGTAGATCATGGACATGCCGTACAGCAGGAAGCCCGAGGCCAGCGCGCCCAGCACGAAGTACTTCATGGCGGCTTCGGTGGCGACGACGTTGTCGCGGCGCAGCGCGATCAGCGCGTACAGCGCCAGCGACATCAGCTCCAGGCCCAGGTAGATGGAGATCAGGTTCCCGGAGGAGATCATGACCATCTGGCCCAGCAGGGCGAACAGCGTCAGGACGTAGAGTTCGCCGCCGCGCATCATGTCGCGCAATTGCGCGTAGACGCGGCCATAGACCAGGGTCGCGGCCACGGCGATGTAGGACGCGATCTTGAGCAGATGCGACAGTTCGTCGGTAACGTACAGGCCGTTGAAGGTCGAACCAACAACGCCGTTCTTCCATTGCAGGGCCGACACGACGGTCAGCACGCCCAATGCAAGCATGGTCAGCAGAAACGTCGGCTTGCGCTCGGGGTGATTGCTGACCGCGTCGACGAGCAGGATAGCCAGGCCGAAAACCAGCAGGAGGATTTCCGGTGTCGCCAGGGCGAAATCGATTTGGGATTGCATCATTGTCTTGTCTTACAGTTTCGAGACGGCAACGTGTTGCAGCAGGGCCTCCACCGAAACGTGCATCACGTCGGTAAAGGGCTTGGGATAGATCCCCATGTACAACACGGCGATCGCCATCACGCCAAGAATCACAAACTCGCGGCGGTTGATATCGGTCAGCTCGCGCACGTGGTCGTTGGCGACGTCGCCCAGGACCACACGCTTGACCATCCACAGCGAATACGAAGCGCCCAGAATCAGGGCGGTCGCTGCCAGCAGGCCGATCCAGAAGTTGTGCTCGACCGCGCCCATGATCACCATGAACTCGCCGACGAAACCGCTGGTGGCCGGCAGGCCGCTGTTGGCCATCGAGAACAGGATGAAGAAGGTGGCGAAACGCGGCATGACGTTGACCACGCCGCCGTAGTCGGCGATGCGGCGCGAGTGCATGCGGTCATAGAGCACGCCGATACACATGAACATGGCGCCCGACACGAAGCCGTGCGAGATCATCTGCACGATGGCGCCTTCGACGCCGGCCGTGTTGAAGATGAAGAAACCCAGCGTCACGAAACCCATGTGGGCGACGGACGAATAGGCCACCAGCTTCTTCATGTCGTCCTGGACGATCGCGACCAGGCCGATGTAGATCACGGCGACCAAAGACAGCGTGATCATCAGGCCGGCCAGGCTGTGCGAGGCGTCGGGAGCGATCGGCAGCGAGAAGCGCAGGAAACCGTAGGCGCCCAGCTTCAGCATGATCGCGGCCAGCACGATGGAGCCGCCGGTGGGAGCTTCGACGTGAGCGTCGGGCAACCACGTGTGGACCGGCCACATCGGCACCTTGACGGCAAAGGCCGCCAACAGGGCCACGAAGATCAGGATCTGCGGGGTGTAGCCCAGCTTGGTCTGCTGCCAGGTCAGGATGTCGAACGAGCCGCCCGACACGTTCCACAGGTACACGAAGGCGACCAGCGTCAGCAGCGAGCCCATCAGCGTGTACAGGAAGAACTTGAACGCCGCGTACACGCGGTTCGGGCCGCCCCAGACGCCGATGATGATGTACATCGGGATCAGCGTGGCTTCGAAGAACACGTAGAACAGCATGCCGTCCAGCGCGCAGAACACGCCCACCATCAGACCCGACAGGATCAGGAAGGCGGCCATGTACTGGGACACGCGGCTGGTGATGACTTCCCAGCCGGCCAGCACCACGATGATGGTGATGAAGGCGGTCAGGAGCACGAACCACATCGAGATGCCGTCGATGCCCAGGTGGTAATTGACGTTGAAGGCCTCGATCCAGGAGGTCTTCTCCACGAACTGCATCTTGGCCGTGGTGGAGTCGAAACCGGTGTACAGCGGGATCGTGACGAGGAAACCGGCGATTGAGCCGACGAGCGACAAGCCGCGCGTCAGGCCGGGACGGTCGTCACGGCCCACCGCCAGCACCAGCAGGCCGAATACGATCGGGACAAAGATCGCAAGCGTGAGCCAGGGGAAAGTGTTGGATGCCATCTCGCTTGCCATCATTGGGGAATCAGCACAAAGAAAGTCACCAGCGCCATGATGCCGATGATCATCGCGAACGCGTAGTGATAGATGAAGCCGGACTGCAGGTGACGGCTGACCGCTGCCACCCAGCCCACCACACGGGCGCTGCCGTTGATCAGCAGGCCGTCGATGATGCCGCGGTCACCGGTCTGCCACAGGCCACGGCCCAGGCAGCGCAAGCCGCGGGCGATGATCTGCTCGTTGACCCAATCCACGTAGTACTTGTTCTCGAGCACCTTGTTGATGCCGGACAGGCTGGACTGGATCTTGGCCGGAACCTTGGGATTGATCAGGTAGCAGTACCAGGCGATGACCGCGCCAGCCACGACCAGCCAGAACGGAACCGTCTGGAAGGCGTGCAGGCCGAAGGCCACCCAGCCGTGCCACTCTTCATGCAGCTCGTGCATGGCGGGATGCTGCGGCAGGACCTTGATGACGCCGTCGAAGAACTTGCCGAACAGCATCGGATCGACCACCAGGGCGCCGATGATGACCGACGGGATCGCCAGCAGCACCAGCGGCAGCGTGACCACCCAGGGCGACTCATGCGGCTTGCCGCCATGATGGCCGTGGTCGTCGTGGCCGTGATCGTCGTGGCCATGACCATGGCCGTGGTCGCTGGTGTCGAAACGTTCCTTGCCGTGGAAGACCAGGAAGTACACGCGGAACGAGTACAGCGAGGTCACGAACACGCCGATCAGGGTCGAGTAGTACGCGAAGTTCGCGCCCCAGACGTTTGCGGCGCCGGCGGCCTCGATGATGTGTTCCTTCGAGTAGAAGCCCGAGAAGAACGGCGTGCCGACCAGGGCCAGCGTGCCCAGCAGGAAGGTGATCCAGGTGATGGGCATGTACTTGCGCAGGCCGCCCATGTTGCGGATGTCCTGGTCATGGTGCATGCCGATGATGACGGAGCCAGCGCCCAGGAACAGCAGCGCCTTGAAGAACGCGTGCGTCATCAGGTGGAAGATCGCGACCGAGTAGGCCGAAGCGCCCAGCGCGACCGTCATGTAGCCCAGCTGCGACAGCGTGGAATACGCGACCACGCGCTTGATGTCGTTCTGGATGATGCCCAGGATGCCCAGGAACAGCGCGCCGATGGCGCCGATCACGATGATGAAGGACAGCGCCACGTCGGACAGTTCGAACAGCGGCGAGAAACGCGCGACCATGAAGATGCCGGCCGTCACCATGGTGGCGGCGTGGATCAGCGCGGAAATCGGGGTCGGGCCTTCCATCGAGTCAGGCAGCCAGGCGTGCAGCGGAACCTGGGCCGATTTGCCCATGGCGCCGATGAACAGGCAGATGCAGGCGACCGTCAGCAGCATCCAGTCGGAACCGGGCAGCGTCAGCGTGGCCAGCTTGTCGGCCTGGGCGAAGACTTCGCCGTAATGCATGGTGCCGGCGTAAGCGAACAGCAGGCCGATGCCCAGCACGAAGCCGAAGTCGCCGACGCGGTTGATCAGGAACGCCTTCATGTTGGCGAAGATCGCCGTGGGACGGGTGTACCAGAAGCCGATCAGCAGGTACGACACCAGGCCCACCGCTTCCCAGCCGAAGAACAGCTGCACCATGTTGTTCGACATCACCAGCATGAGCATGGAGAACGTGAACAGCGAGATGTACGAGAAGAAGCGCTGGTAGCCGGGATCATCCGCCATGTAGCCGATGGTGTAGATGTGCACCATCAGCGACACGGAAGTCACCACGACCATCATCATGGCCGACAGGGGATCGATCAGGAAGCCGATTTCCAGCTTGGTCTGGCCGATCAGGCTCCAGGTGTAGACCGCGCCGTCGAAGCGCAGGCCGTTGAGCACGTCGTTCAGCACCACCACCGAACCGATGGTGGAGATGAGCACGCCCAGGATGGTGATCATGTGCGAAGCACGGCGGCCGATGGGACGGCCCAGGAACCCGGTGCCGAAGAGGCCCGCGAGAATCGCCCCGGCCAGCGGAGCCAGCGCGATGAGCAAGTAGAGATTGGGTGAGCTAGACATTTTCTTCCAATACCCCGTCAGCCCTTCAGGCGATCGAGTTCGTCAACGTTGATCGTGTTCAGGTTGCGGAACAGCAGCACCAGGATGGCCAGGCCGATCGCCGCTTCGGCGGCGGCCACGGTCAGGATGAAGAACACGAACACCTGGCCGGCGGTATCGCCGAACCAGCTGGAGAACGCCACGAAGTTCATGTTGACGGCCAGGAGCACGAGCTCGATGGACATCAGGAGAATGATCAGGTTGCGGCGGTTCAGGAAGATGCCGAAGATCCCGATGGCGAACAGGATCGCCCCGAGGATCAGGTAGTGGGCCAGCGTCAGCGTCATTTTTGTTCTCCTTGGGGCGCGGCGGCGGTCGGGGTGCCGTTCTGCGCCTGGGCACGCTCGCTCTGGGCGGGCATGCTCACCATGCGGTAACGGTCCTTCGAGCGCACGCGGACGGCGGCCACCGGGTCGTTGTACTTCACGTCGCGGCGGCGGCGCAGGGTCAGCGCGATGGCGGCGACCATGCCGACCAGCAGCAGCGCGGCGCCCACTTCAATGGCGTAGATGTACTGGGTGTACATGGCCTCGCCCAGCGCGCGGGCGTTGTTGTAGTCGCCGGCAACCGGGGCTTGCGGGCCCGCGCCGTACCAGGTCGAACCCAGCACGAAGGCCATTTCGACCACCATCACCAGGCCGATGACCAGGCCCAGCGGCAGGTAGGTCTTCATGCCCTGGCGCAGGGCATCCATGCGGATGTCCAGCATCATCACGACGAAGAGGAAAAGCACCATCACGGCGCCCACGTACACCAGCACCAGCAGCAGCGCCAGGAACTCGGCGCCAAGCAGCATCCACAGCATGGCCGCGTTGACGAAGGCCAGGATCAGGTGCAGGACGGCGGTGACCGGGCTGCGCGCGGTGATCACGCGGAACGCCGCGATCACCAGCACGGCGGCCAGTATGTAAAACAGGACAGTGGTAAAAGTCATGGATCAGGTCCTGGGCTTCAACGATAGGGAGCGTCTTCGGCCCGGCGGCGGGCGATGTCGGCTTCGTAGCGGTCGCCCACGGCGAGCAGCATGTCTTTGGTGAAATACAGGTCGCCGCGCTTTTCACCGTGGTATTCGTGGATGTGCGTTTCCACGATGGAGTCCACGGGGCAGCTTTCCTCACAGAAGCCGCAGAAAATGCACTTGGTCAGGTCGATGTCGTAACGCGTGGTGCGGCGGGTGCCGTCATCGCGCTGGTCCGACTCGATGGTGATCGCCAGCGCGGGGCACACGGCTTCGCACAGCTTGCACGCGATGCAGCGCTCTTCCCCGTTGGGGTAGCGGCGCAGCGCATGCAGGCCGCGGAAACGCGGCGACGCAGGCGTCTTTTCCTGGGGGTAGCGCAAGGTGACCTTGCGCTTGAAGAAATACTTGCCCGTCAGGCGCATGCCCTTGAGCAATTCGGTCAGCATCAGACTGCCGAAGAAATCCTTGATCGCTTCCATATCCTGCCTCTGCCTGGCGGCTTAGCGCCAAATGTTCCAGGGCGTCTGCATCCAGATCGCCACCACGACCAGCCAAACGCCGGTCAGCGGGATGAAGATTTTCCAACCCAAGCGCATGATCTGGTCATAGCGGTAACGCGGGAACGATGCGCGGAACCACACGAACAACGAGACCACGACGAACGTCTTGAGACCCAGCCAGATCCAACCCGGAATCCAGGTCAGCGGCGCGATGTCGATCGGGGAAGCCCAGCCGCCCAGGAACATGATCGAGGCCATGCAGGACAGCAGGATCATGTTGGCGTATTCGCCCAGGAAGAACAGCGCGAACGCCATGCCCGAGTATTCGACCATGTGGCCGGCCACGATTTCCGATTCGCCTTCGACCACGTCGAACGGGTGGCGGTTGGTTTCGGCCACGGCCGAAATCACGTAGATCACGAACAACGGCAAGAGCGGCAGCCAGTTCCAGGACAGGAACGTCAGGCCCTTGTCGGCAAACCAGCCGCGGTTCTGCACGTGCACGATCTCGGACATGTTCAGGCTGCCGGACACCAGCAGCACCGTCACCAGCACGAAGCCGATGGCCAGTTCGTAGGACAGCATCTGCGCGGAAGCGCGCAGCGCGCCCAGGAAGGCGTATTTGGAGTTCGACGCCCAACCCGCGACGATCACGCCATACACGCCCACGGACGTGATGGCCATGATGTACAGCAGGCCGGCGTTGACGTTGGCCAGGACCACGTCGGGACCGAACGGCACCACCGCCCAGGCCGCCAGGGCCGGCATCAGCGTGACCACCGGGGCCACGATGAACAGCACCTTGTTGGCCTGCGACGGAACCACCACTTCCTTTGTCAGCAGCTTGAACACGTCGGCGAACGGCTGCAGCAGCCCCTTGAAGCCGACGCGGTTCGGACCCATGCGCACGTGCATGGCGCCGATCATCTTGCGTTCCCAGTAGGTCAGGTACGCCACGCACAGAATGATGGGCACGGCGATGACCACAATCTTGACGAGGGTCCAGAGGACCATCCAGACCGTCGGGCCCAGCAATGCCGTACCCTGGCTCTCAAGAACATTAAGCCATTCCATCAGGCACGCTCCACGCTGATTTGACCGAATGCGCCACCCAGGGCTGCGGTGTTTTCAAAGGCTGCGGAGATGCGCACGGCGCGGTCGGCCACGGCATCGTCCTGCACGGTTTCGAGTTCGACGGCGCCCTGCCCGCTCGACACGCGCACCTTGACGCCGGCCGTCAGGCCCAGGCTGGTGAGCGTGCGGCCGTTCATGGCGGCAGCCGGCTTCTTCGAGGCCGGGGCCGCTTGCAGCGGCTCCGAGCGGCGAACCATCGCGTCGGTGCGGTAGATCGGCACGTCGGCGACGCGCTCCAGGCCGCTGGCGGCCTGGCCCAGGCCCAGCGGGGCCTTGATCTCGTTGGACAGGCGGCCTTCGATGCCGCCAGCCAGCACGGCGTCGCGCACGGACTCGGAAGTCTCGTCGTCAAAGCCAGCCAGATGCAGGACGTTGCCCAGCACGCGCAGGACCTTCCAGCCCGGACGGGTCTGGCCGAACGGCGTGACCGTGCCCTTGAAGCTCTGGGCCAGGCCTTGCGCGTTGACGTAGGTGCCCGAGGTTTCGGTGAACGGCGACACCGGCAGCATGACGTCGGCCCATTCGGCGGCGGCCGAACGGTAAGGCGTCAGGGCCACGGCGAACTGCGCGCCGCGCAGCGCGGCGATGGCTTGCTGGCCGTTGTCGGCATCCAGCAGCGGCTCGGCGTGCAGGACCACGTAGGCCTTCAGCGGCTCGGCCAGCATGGCGGCTGCGTTCTTGCCGCCCTTGCCCGGAATGGCGCCGGCCAGGTAACCGCCGACGGTGTTGCCGCCGGAGGTCAGGAAACCGAACTTGCCGCCGGCCAACTCAGCCACGGCGCGGCCGTTGGCGGCCAGGGTCGAGGCCTGGGCGCTGGCCACTGCCAGGTTGCCCATCAGCACGGCGGTGTTGGCGCCGGAAGCCAGGCTGGCAGCGATGAGCTTGGCGTTTTCGCCGGGCGTGACCGAGGCGAACTCGGCCGGCACGGCCTGTTCCTTGGCCTGGGCCAAGGCGACTGCCACTTCGGCCAGCGCGCGCGCCAGCTCGGACGGGGCCACGGTGATACGGGCAGCCACGGGCATCAGGGGATCGTCGGCAGCGCTGTCGACCATCAGGATCTGCGTGCCGCGCTTGGCAGCTTGGCGCAGACGCTGCGCCATCAGCGGATGATCCTTGCGCAGGAAGGAACCGACCACCAGGACGCGATCCAGGTTGTCGAGTTCGGCGATGGGCATGCCCAGCCACGGCGCGCCGGTCAGAGCGGCGTCGAAGGCGGCATCGGTCTGGCGCAGGCGGAAGTCGATGTTTTCGGAACCCAGCGCGCGGACCAGGCGGCCCAGCAGCGCGTATTCCTCGGTGGTGGCGTATTCGGACGCCAGGGCGCCGATCTGGCCGGCGCCGAAGCTGTCGCGCACGCGGGACAGGCCCTGGGCCACGGCGGCAAGCGCGTCGCTCCAGGAGGCTTCCTGCCACTTGCCGTCGGTGCCCTTGATCATCGGGGCCGACAGGCGGTCTTCGCTGTTCAGGCCTTCATACGAGAAGCGATCGCGGTCGCTGATCCAGCACTCGTTGACGGCTTCGTCTTCGAACGGAACCACGCGCATGACGCGGTCGCCCTTGACCTGGACCACCAGGTTGGCGCCCAGGCTGTCGTGCGGGCTGACCGAACGGCGGCGAGCCAGTTCCCAGGTGCGCGCGCTGTAGCGGAAGGGCTTGGAGGTCAGCGCGCCCACCGGACAGATGTCGATCATGTTGCCCGACAGTTCGGACTCGATCGAGCGGCCGACGAAGGTCGTGATCTCGGAGTGTTCGCCACGGCCCAGCATGCCCAGTTCCATGACGCCGGCGATTTCCTGGCCGAAGCGCACACAGCGGGTGCAGTGGATGCAGCGGCTCATTTCCTCGGCGGAAACCAGCGGGCCCAGGTCCTTGTGGAAGACCACGCGCTTTTCTTCCTGGTAACGCGAGGAAGAACCGCCGTAGCCCACGGCCAGGTCCTGCAGCTGGCATTCGCCGCCCTGATCGCAGATCGGGCAGTCGAGCGGGTGATTGATGAGCAAGAATTCCATCACCGACTTCTGAGCGGCGCGAGCCTTCTCGGAGCAGGTGTGGACGACCATGCCGTTGGTCACCGGCGTGGCGCAGGCGGGCAGCGCCTTGGGCGCTTTTTCCACTTCAACCAGGCACATGCGGCAGTTGGCCGCGATGGACAGTTTCTTGTGGTAGCAGAAATGCGGCACGTAAAGCCCGACTTTCTGGGCGGCATGCATGACCATGCTGCCTTCGGGCACTTCGACCTTGTTGCCGTCGACGGTTAGTTCAACCATTGCTGTTCCTGAGACCTACAGATATTGCGGGACCACACAAGACTTGTGCTCGATGTGGTGCGCGAATTCGTCGCGAAAATGCTTGAGAAAGCCACGGACGGGCATGGCGGCGGCGTCACCCAGGGCGCAGATGGTGCGGCCCATGATGTTGCCCGCCACGTTGTCCAGCAAGTCCAGATCTTCCGGACGGCCGTGACCGTTTTCGATGCGATGCACCATGCGGTAGAGCCAACCGGTGCCTTCGCGGCACGGCGTGCACTGGCCGCAGCTTTCTTCGAAATAGAAGTACGACAGGCGCAGAAGCGACTTCACCATGCAGCGCGTTTCGTCCATGACGATCACGGCGCCCGAGCCCAGCATCGAGCCGGCCTTGGCGATGGAGTCATAGTCCATCGTGCATTCCATGATGATGTCGGCCGGCAGCACCGGCGCGCTCGAACCGCCGGGAATCACGGCCTTCAGCTTCTTGCCGCCGCGCATGCCGCCCGCCAGCTCCAGGAGCTTCGAGAACGGAGTGCCCAGCGGGATCTCGTAGTTGCCGGGACGCTCGACGTCGCCGGTGATCGAGAACAGCTTGGTGCCGCCGTTGTTCGGCTTGCCGACTTCGAGGTAGGCCTGGCCGCCGTTGCGGATGATCCAGGGCACCGCCGCGAACGTCTCGGTGTTGTTGATGGTGGTGGGCTTGCCGTACAGGCCGAAGCTGGCCGGGAATGGCGGCTTGAAGCGCGGCTGGCCCTTCTTGCCTTCCAGCGATTCCAGCAGCGCGGTTTCTTCGCCACAGATGTAGGCGCCATAGCCATGGAACGCGTGCAGCTGGAAGCTGAAATCCGAACCCAGCAGCTTGTCGCCCAGGAAGCCGGCGGCGCGCGCCTCTTCCAGCGCTTCTTCGAAGCGCTCGTAGACTTCGAAGATTTCGCCGTGGATGTAGTTGTAGCCGACGCTGATGCCCATGGCGTAGGCCGCGATCGCCATGCCTTCAATCACGATGTGCGGATTGAAGCGCAGGATATCGCGGTCCTTGAACGTGCCAGGCTCGCCTTCGTCGGAGTTGCAGACCAGGTACTTCTGGCCCGGGAAGGCGCGCGGCATGAAGCTCCACTTCAGGCCAGTCGGGAAGCCCGCGCCGCCGCGGCCGCGCAGGCCGGAGGCCTTGACCTCGGCGATCACGTCTTCCGGCTTCATGCCGGTGGTCAGGATCTTCTTCAGGGCTTCGTAGCCGCCGCGCTTGACGTAGTCGGCCAGGCGCCAGTTGGCGCCGTCGACGTCAGCCAGGATCTGCGGCTGGATGTGCCGGCCATGCAGGCACATCGAATTGGAAACGTCGTTCAGCGGGTTGGGGTCCAGCCCCTGCGCGAACTGTTTATACAGGTCGGGCGCGTTCATGCCGACTCTCCTTGCACCTTGAGGGCCGCGACCAGCGCGTCCAGCTTCTCTTCGGTCATGCGCACGCACATATGCTTGTTGTTCACGATCAGCACGGGCGAGTCACCGCAAGCGCCCATGCACTCGCCTTCCACCAGCGTGAACTGGCCGTCGGGAGTGGTGCCGCGGTAATCGACGCCCAGCTTGCGCTTGAGGTAGTCGCCGGCGCGTTCGCCGTCGCGCAAGGCACAGGGCAGGTTCGTGCAAACGGCGATCTTGTTCTTGCCGACGGGCTTGACGTCGAACATGTTGTAGAAGGTGGCGACTTCCTGGACCGCGATGGGCGGAACGCCAATGTAGTTGGCCACATCTTCAATGATTTCGGTAGCCAACCAGCCCTTCTCTTCTTGCGCGATGGCAAGCGAGGCCATGATGGCGGACTGCCGCTGGTCGCCCGGGAACTTCGCGAGTTCTCGGTCGATTTTCTGGTAGGCCTGTTCGGAAAGCAGCATAGTTTGAATCCGGGTTATGCGGGCGTGCTCGTGACTGTCTGGGCGGATCAGCGATCGATCTCGCCGAAAACGATGTCCTGCGTGCCAATGATGGTGACGGCGTCGGCAATCATGTGACCGCGCGACATTTCATCCAGCGATTGCAGGTGGACGAAGCCGGGGGCCCGAATCTTCAGGCGGTAAGGCTTGTTGGCGCCGTCGGACACCATATAGATGCCGAATTCGCCCTTGGGGTGTTCCACCGAGGCGTACGCTTCACCGGGAGGCACGTGGAAACCTTCAGTGAAGAGCTTGAAGTGATGGATCAGCTCTTCCATGTTGGTCTTCATGGCGGTGCGCTTGGGCGGGGCGATCTTGTGGTTCTCGATCATGACCGGGCCCGGGTTGTTGCGCAGCCATTCCACGCACTGGCGGATGATGCGGTTGCTCTCACGCATTTCGGCGATACGGACCAGATAGCGGTCATAGCAGTCGCCATTGACACCCACGGGGATGTCGAAATCGAGCAGGTCGTAGACTTCGTAGGGCTGCATCTTGCGCAGGTCCCAGGCCACGCCGGAACCGCGCAGCATCGGGCCGGTGAAACCCAGCGCCTTGGCGCGGTCGGGGTCGACCACGCCGATGCCCACCAGACGCTGCTTCCAGATGCGGTTGTCGGTCAGCAGAGTTTCGTACTCGTCGACGCAAGCCGGGAAGCGGTTGGTGAAATCTTCGATGAAATCCAGCAGCGAACCCGAACGTGCGTCGTTCATGGCGCGCACTTCCTTGTCGCCGCGGTACTTGCTGGTGTCGCCGTATTGCGGCATCGAGTCCGGCAGGTCGCGGTAGACGCCGCCCGGACGGTAGTAGGCCGCGTGCATGCGCGCGCCCGAAACCGCTTCGTAGCAGTCCATCAGGTCTTCGCGTTCACGGAAGGCGTACAGGAACACCGCCATGGCGCCCACGTCCAGCGCGTGCGAACCCAGCGACATCAGGTGGTTCAGCAGACGGGTGATCTCGTCGAACATCACGCGGATGTACTGCGCGCGCAGCGGCGCTTCGACGCCCAGCAGCTTCTCGATGGCCATGACGTAGGCGTGCTCGTTGCACATCATGGACACGTAGTCCAGGCGGTCCATGTAAGGCAGCGCCTGGATGTAGGTCTTGTGTTCGGCCAGTTTTTCGGTGGCGCGGTGCAGCAGGCCGATGTGCGGGTCGGCGCGCTGGATCACTTCGCCGTCGAGCTCGAGCACCAGGCGCAGCACACCGTGCGCAGCCGGGTGCTGGGGACCGAAGTTGAGCGTGTAGTTCTTGATTTCTGCCATGATTTAACGCCCCAAGCCGTAAGAGTCTTCGCGGACCACGCGCGGAGTGACCTCGCGCGGATCGATCGTGACCGGCTGGTAAATGACGCGCCGCTGTTCCGGGTCGTAGCGCATTTCGACGGTGCCGGACAGCGGGAAGTCCTTGCGGAAGGGATGGCCGATGAAGCCATAGTCGGTGAGGATGCGGCGCAGGTCCGGGTGGCCTTCGAAGACGATGCCGTACAGGTCGAAGGCTTCGCGTTCGAACCAGCCCACGGCCGGCCAGCATTCCATCAGCGAGGCGACCATCGGGAACTCGTCGTCCTCGGCCCAGGTGCGCACGCGCAGGCGCCAGTTGTTCTCGATCGAGAGCACATGGGCAACCACGGCGAAACGCGAGCGGTGGATCTTGGCGTTGGTTTCCTCGGGCAGTTGGCGCGTGCCGTTGCCCCAGGTCAGGTAGTCGACGCCGCAGAGGTCGATACAGGTTTCAAAGCGCAGGCCGGCTTCGGTGCGCAGCTTGTTGCAGACGGAGAACCACTGCTGCGCGGGTACTTCGAGCGTCAGCTCGCCCAACGCCTCGGTCAGCGCGATATCCGCGCCGAGGGTGGTCTGCAAATTGTTTTTCAGGGTTTCGAGCCTGGTCATCATCTTGTACGCTTAGGTGAACCGATATGCTGGTTTCGCGGGGCCGGCTGCAAAGGCTGCTGCCTGGCGCGGCGGAACTCAGCGCGCAATCGTGTTGGTCAGACGGATCTTGTTCTGCATTTGCAGCAAGCCGTAGACCAGCGCCTCGGCCGTGGGCGGGCAGCCTGGCACATAGACGTCTACCGGTACGATGCGATCGCAGCCACGGACCACCGAATACGAGTAGTGGTAGTAACCGCCGCCGTTGGCACAGGAGCCCATGGAAACCACCCAACGCGGCTCGGGCATCTGGTCGTAGACCTTGCGCAGCGCCGGCGCCATCTTGTTGCACAGCGTGCCGGCCACGATCATCAGATCGGACTGGCGCGGGCTGGGGCGGAAGATGATGCCGAATTGGTCCAGGTCGTAGCGGGCCGCGCCCGCGTGCATCATCTCAACCGCGCAACAGGCCAGACCGAAGGTCATGGGCCACATGGAGCCGGTCTTCGCCCAATTAAGGAACTTGTCGGCGCTGGTTGTGATGAACCCTTGCTTGAGAATGCCGTCTATAGCCATATTCGTCTCTGATAGCGTGCTGTGAAAAAACCCGGCGGGTTATTCCCAGTCCAGCGCGCCCTTTTTCCATTCGTAGATGAAGCCGACCGTCAGCACGGCCAGGAAAACCATGACCGTCCAGAAACCGACGAGACCGACCGTGCCCTGGGCGATGGCCCACGGGAACAGAAAGGCGATTTCCAGGTCGAAAAGAATGAACAGGATCGCCACCAGGTAGTAGCGCACGTCAAACTTCATGCGGGCGTCTTCGAAGGCCTCGAAACCGCATTCGTACGGCGAGAGCTTCTCGGCGTAAGGACGCCGCGGACCAAGGAGGGAGCCGGCCGTTAGAAGCGCGAACCCGATAAGGGTGGCCACTACGATAAACAGCAGGACGGGAAAATACTGTTGCAGGTTCATTCAGGCGTCCGTCAAATGCGCAAACCTTAGGATTGTAGCATTCGCGCGGTTACTTCTGGCTGAACTCTGTAGCTCGAACAGCAGGCGAAAGACAGCATTCCTTAAATGGAACAATGGCTGCTTTCAGCACCGGTACGCAAGCATACAGCAGCCTGCCGATGCACGCACAAACACACGCAAAAACACAGACGCAAAAACGAAAAAAACCACCCCGAAGGGTGGTTTTATACAAACGGGCCGAAGCCCGTTTGTGCACTTTAAATCCAGGCAGGACTTGCGCCCTGCTTTGGATTAGAAGCGGTGACGGATACCGACGCCGACGGCGGTCGACTTGACGTCTTCGATGAAGGCGTAGTTCTTGGCGTACGAACCGTAAGCGTACAGGTTGGTGCGCTTGGACAGGTCGTAGGTGTAGCCCAGCGAGAAGACGTTCATCGTCTCAGCACCGTTGATACGGTCGTTGCTGGGGTCAACCATTTGCCACGAACCGAACAGCTTGCTTGCGCCGCCGATCGGGGCGGACAGGCCGACCATGTACGAGTTGGCCTTGAAGCCGTCAGCAAAGATGTTGGTGCCGATGCTCAGGGAGCCCGAACCGGTGTTCACGCCTTGGCCAGCGAACCAGCCGTCGGTCGTGCGAGCGTAGGCCAAGGCCAGCTTCACGACTTCGAAGTCGTACGAACCGCCGATGGCGTACATACGCGGGGTCGCGTCTTGGTCAGCAAACACCGACTTGTTCGAAGCGTTCAGCTGGTCGTACGTCAGAGCGACGTTCAGGGGACCGTTCACGTAACGCAGACCGGTCGTGATGGCGCGGGTGTTGTCAGCCGTGCGCCAGCCGGTTTGATCAGCGTTGTTGTCGTCAGCGTTGAACGAGTAGCCGATGCCAAACTGGAAGCCGCTGAACGACGGGGTCTGATACATGACCATGTTGTCGTAGCGTTGCGTGTTGGCAGCGCTCATCGAAACGCCGATGTTGGCTTGACCGAAGCCAGCGCCGAACGGATCGATCGAGCCGAAGTACTTCGACGCGATGTTGGTTTGACGACCGAAGTCCAGTTGACCCCAGCTGTCGCTGGCCAGACCGATGGTGGCTTGACGACCGAACAGGCGGCCACCTTGGGCCGACTTGCCGTTACCCGAATCAAAGCCGGATTCCAGTTGGAAAACAGCGCGCAGGCCGTCACCCAGGTCTTCCGAACCACGCAGACCCCAGCGCGAACCGTTCTGGACGCCGTTGATCATGCCGAAACGGCTGCCGTTCATGGCATCGGGACCACCGCTGATCTTGTTGTAGCCGATACCCGTGTCGATGATACCGTACAGGGTGACAGACGTTTCTGCCTGGGCGACACCGGCAAAACCGGCGAGCAGGGCGGCAGCGAGCAGAGTCTTTTTCATTTAAGAAATCTCCGTTGATTTGAGTGACAAGAGCAGCAATCCAGCAAACCAGCCTGCCGCCCCCCTAACTCCGCGAAGGGAAGTTGACGCTATTGCATCAAAAATCAGGGGGGCTGGCTATGGTCGGCGCCAGAAAAGTGCAGGTTTACGACAGGCTTGTTGGGATATTGCAACAACTCAGCGAAGCCTGGCCGGACACGCTAGGGCTTACCCTTAGTTTTTAGGCCAAGCACCTATTCATGCGACTTTCAGCCCTGCCCCTAATTATCCGGATGCTCCGGATACCATCCCCGCCATCAAATACAGCTCCCTTCCGAGCCCTGTTTCCGCGTCGCCGCGACCTCCAACCAGCCATCGGAATCGCACCTTCGCCATAAGGCCCCCACAGCAGGAATGCGCCGACTCGTCCACTATCAATAACGTTGTTATTTATAAAAATCGCCGATATGATCGAATCGTCGACTCACCATTCAGCCATATGCCTACGCCCACGTCCCGCGCCGACCGTTCCGAAAGACTGAATGCGTTGCGCCGCCAGCTGGTTCTGGACGCCGCCCAGCGCGTGTTCGAGCGCGACGGCCTGGAGAAGACCACGATCCGCGCGATCGCCAAGGAGGCCGGCTGCACCACCGGCGCCATCTATCCGTGGTTCGCCGGCAAGGAAACCATTTATGGCGCACTGCTGGAGGAATCGCTGGAACGCCTGCATGCGCATCTGGCCGAGGCGGCCTCCAGCGGGCCGGCGCCGGCCGCGGCGCGCACTGCGATCCATGCGTTCTTCGGGTACTACGCAGAACGGCGGACCGACTTTTCGCTGGGCATGTACCTGTTCCAGGGGCTGGGGCCGCGCGGCCTGGGCCGGGAAATGGACGAACGGCTCAACGCCCGCCTGCGCCAGTGCATAGATCTGCTGGGCGTGGCGCTGGCCCGGACCAAGTCCTGGGAGGCCGCGACCGTCGCCGTCGAACAGATGAATCTCTTCACCTATTTGATGGGGTTGCTGCTGCTGCTGCACACCCGCCGCCTGAAATCCCTGGGCCAGCAAGCGGAAACGCTGCTGGACAACTACTGCCTCGCCCTGGAGCAACGATGACCGCAACCGACCTGGACACCCCGGCCGACGCCCCGCTGATCAGCCTGGCCGACTTCCATATATTGCTGGCCGACCAGCATCCGTTTTCCATGCTGTTGGGCATAGACGTGATACGCATCGGCCGCGGCACGGCGCGCGCGGTGCTGCCGGCGCGCGACGCCCACCAGCGGCTGGGCGGCATCGTTGCCGGCCCCATGCTGATGGGCCTGGCCGACCTGACCATGTACGCGGCGGTGGTGGGCGCCACCGGACAGGCGCACGCAGTGACTGCCAGCCTGACGATCAATTTCCTGCGCAAGAGCCCCGCGGGCGCCATCTATGCCGACGCCCGGTTGCTGAAAGTGGGCCGGCTGTCCGCGGGCGAAGTCATCCTGACCGGCGAGGGTTCGGACGAACCTCTTGCCCATATCGTGAGCACGTGGTCCGTGCCCAAGCCATGAGCATGCGCGTGAGCATCGTCGGCATGGGCAGGATCGGCACGCAGGCCGCACAGCGCCTCCTGGCGGCCGAGCCGGACATCGCGCTGACCCTCTACGACATCGAGCCCGGGCGTTGCGAAGACTTCCGCGGCAGCGCGACGCTGGCCACCTCCGCGCGGGAAGCGCTGGAAGAATCCGACACCATCGTGCTGGCCCTGCCACGCGAACGCGAGATCGACCGCACGCTGGAGCGTTTCAGCGACGGCAACGTGACGGCGCCGGTGGCAGGCAAGCTGATCGTGGATCTGGAGCCGCCTTGCGCCGAACGCGCGCGCAGCCTGGACCAGGCCATCGTCGCGGCGGGCGGCCGCTACACCTGCGCGCCCCTGGCCGCGGCGGTGGACGCTCCGCTCGCCGAGACGCGCTTACTGAACGCGCTGGCCCGCGGCGCATGAGGGCCGCAGGCGCTGCGCCGCCGCCACGCACAACGCCAACCAGGCCAGGCTGACCGCGAAGCCCGCCAGCACGTCGCTGGCGAAATGGACCTGCAGCAGGATGCGGCTGAGTCCGATCGCCATGATGAGCGCCGCCAGCAGCGCAATGCCGGGCAGGCGCCAGGCAGGCGGCGCCAGACGCCACAACAGATAGCAGGCCATGCCGTAGACGGCCATCGCGGCAGAGGAGTGGCCGCTGGGAAAGCTCCATCCCGCCACGCTGGCGTAGCCATGATCGTGCTCTGGCCGCACCCGTTCGAAGGCGTGCTTGAGCAGCCAGTTGAGCGCGCCGCCCACGCCCGTGGCGACGGCGCAGACCAGGGCCAGCCGCCATTCTCCGCGCCACAACAGAAACAGCGTCATCAGCACGCTGACCCCGGTCAGGAATTTCCGGTCGCCCAGGTAGGTGAACCAGGACAGCAGCCACAGCAACGGCGTGGACATGGACATGCTCAGGGAATTGGCCAGGGCCCGGTCGAACGCCACTACCCTCCCCTCGCTTTCTATCGCGAAAGCCAGGACCAGGAAGAGTACGAGCGCGGCGCACGTACCCGTCATGAAGAGGGCGTCGCGGCGACGGCCGCGCAGACTCAGGCCGCAGCGCGCAAACACGAGCGCCACCCCGCCGGCCAGCAACGGCAGCGCGATGAACAACTGCAAGGCATGGGCCGCGGCCCATGCCGCGTACGCGTCCGTCATGAATAAGAGCCCGCCACGATGAAACTCCCGATCCTTCTCAATTACAGCGCGACCAAGGTCTTGTCTACCGGTGCAAAAGCATGCGCCCCGGCGGCGTAGTCCCAACGCTCGATATGGCACTCGCCTGCCCCCTCGCAGGTGATGACATTGACCGAATTGGGCACATTGCCGCGCACGCGGCGCGAGCAGGTGGTTCCGGCCTGGACGACCCAGCCGCCGGAAGGCGCCGCCGGGTTCGCGGGCAGCACATAGGGCAGATGGATATGCCCCCCCAGAATCAGGTCCACGCCCGCCTGCGTCCAGGCTTCGAGAGCCCGTTCGCGCCCGTTCAGCAGATTGGACAGGTCCGACTCGACCTTGGCGCGCACGGGATGGTGCGCCACCACGACGCGCAACTGCCCGGGCCTGGCCTGGCGCAGCCTCTCCGCGACCCGGGCGATCTGCGCGCCGGATATCTCGCCATCCTTGCGGCGGCGCGGGCGTGTCGTGTTGACGCCGATGGCGAGCAGGCCGGCGTTCTCGAACACGGGTTCGAGCACTGGCCCCAAAGCCCGCTTGTAGTTGCCGTAAGGATTGAGCGCGCGCGCAAACACGTTGAACAGCGGAATGTCGTGATTGCCCGGCACGGTCAGCACCGGCAGCGACAGGCGCTCGATGAACCTGCGGGCGGCGGCGAACTGGCCGCGCCGCGCGCGTTGCGTGATGTCACCGCTAAGCACCACCAGGTCAGGCGCAAGCGTGCAGGCCAGGTCCAGCGCAGCTTCGACCACGGGTTTGCGTTCAGTGCCGAAGTGGGTATCGGAAAAATGCAGGATACGGGTCATGAACGGTCCAGATATTGCGAGTCCGCCGGCACCACCAGCGGCAGCCGTTCGTCGGCCACTTTGAATTCCAGCGGCGTATCCATCCAGGAGATTTCGCCGTCCATCGCCACCTTGACGCGGCGGCGCCCGCGCACGGCCACCGTCAGACGGTCGAAGGCGAAACTCACCACATGCTCGGCTTCGCCCAGGCGGCTGAACAAGCCGCGCAACAGCAGGCCATAGAGCGCCAAGGTGCCAACCGGCCGCGCCGCCATGGCGATCAGGCGGTTCTGATCCAGCTCAGCCGATTCGATGCCGATGTGCTCCAGCTGGAGCTTGTTGTTGCCCACCACCAGGGTGGGCGAGCGCAGATTGCGGGCCTGCCCGCCATGATCCAGCAGCAGGCTCAACTGGCGCGGCGCGCGCAGCAGGGTGACCAGGCCGGACCACAGCGCCACCATCCGGCTGCGGCCGTACTTCTGTTTATAGGCTTCGCGGTCCTCGAGCAATTGCGGATACAGACCCAGGCTGGCATTGACCAGGAACAGCCGGCCGTTGAGCATGCCGACTTGCACCGGCCTGGGCTGGCCTTGCAGAAAGCCGCGCAAAGCCACCTCGGTATCTTGCGAGATGCCGTAGCTGCGCCCGAAGTAATTGAACGTGCCCTGGGGCAGGATGCCGAACGGCACTCCTTTGCCAAGCACCACACCCGCGACCGCATTGAGCGTGCCATCGCCGCCTGCCGCGATGACCACGCCCTGCTGTTCCTGCGCGCGCGTGACTGCGGCCTCGGCCGTGGCGGTCAGGCGCGACGGATCCTGCACGGGCATCAATTCGTAACGGCGCCCGGCCTCGTCGAGTATGCGACGGATCGTGTCTTGGAGGATCTGCGCGTCGCCGCGTCCCGATCCGGTATTGAGGACGATGAAGAGGGGTTCTTGTCCCGTCAGGGAATGGGCCGCTGTTGCCGGTTTATGCTGGGTTGGCGTCATGCGACAAACATACCCCATGCCGGCAAAGCGCCGCAACAAGGCTGGCGGCGGACGCGCCAGGCGCGCCCGCCGCCGCCGTTCAGCGGCCGATGGCGTAAGCCTGCATCAGGCGCGGCGTGGCTGCCGCGTGCAGGAGGCCGTCGGCATCGCGCGAAGCCGCGGTCAACCTGCCCACCGACCACTCTGGCACTTCCTCGATCTGGTGCCCGCGCTGGCGCAGCGCCGCGATGACCTCGGCGCCGAAGCTCGCCTCCACCGCCAGATGCCCCGGCTTGCGGTCGCGCGGATAGAAGGACGTGGGGAAATGCATGGTGTGGGACATGGGCAGGTCGATCGCTTCCTGCAGGTTCAGGCCGTGGTGCACGTGACGCAGGAAGAACAACAGTTGCCATTGCTCCTGCTGGTCGCCGCCCGGCGTGCCGAAGGCCAGGTAGGGCTTGCCATCGCGCAGCGCCAGCGAGGGCGTCAGCGTGGTGCGCGGACGCTTGCCGGGCGCCAGCGTGCCAGGCAGCCCTTCTTCCAGCCAGAACATCTGCGCGCGGGTGTTCAGGCCGAAGCCGAGTTCCGGGATCACCGGCGAAGACTGGAACCATCCGCCCGAAGGCGTGGCCGAGATCATGTTGCCCCAGCGGTCGATGACGTCCACGTGCGTCGTGTCGCCGCGTTTGGCGGAGGCGCGCATGTCGGCAAGCGTGGGTTCATTGGTGGCGCTGCCGGGCGCGGATACCTTGGACAGGCGCTCCAGCGTGTCCATGACGCGCTTCACTTGCGCCTCGAAACCCGGCACTTGGCCGGGCAGCAGATCTTGCGAAGCCGACTCGCCGATCAACGCGCGGCGTTCGGCGTTATAGGCGTCGGACAGCAGATGGTCCAGCGGCACGTCGACGAAGGCCGGATCGCCGTAATAGGCCTCGCGGTCGGCGAAGGCCAGCTTCATGGCCTCGGTCACGCGGTGCACGAATTCGGCGCTGGTCGGGCTCACGCCTGCCAGATCCATCTCCTTGAGCAGCGCCAGGGTCTGCAGGAAGACCGGACCTTGACTCCAGGAGCCGGCTTTCGCCACGGTGTAGCCGTGATAGTCGTAGGTGACCGGCGTGTCGTAGCTGGCCGACCAGCCCGCCAGGTCCTCGGCGGTAATGACGCCGCGGTGGGTGGACCCGCTCTCGTCCATGACATCGGTGTTGCGCGCAAACTTGTCGATTTCCTCCGCAATGAAGCCACGGTAGAAGGCGTCGCGCGCCGCTTCGATCTGGCGCTCGCGGTCTGCGCCGGCGCTTTCGGCCTGCTTCAGCACGCGGGTCCAGGTGCGAGCCAGCGCCGGATTGCGGAACAGTTTGCGGGCCTCGGGCACCTGGCCGCCCGGTACGTAGACCGCGGCCGTCGTGGGCCAATGGGTCTGGAAGAAGTCCTTCAGGCCGGCGATGGTGTTGGAGATGCGCGGCATGAGCGCGTGGCCGTGCTCCGCGTAATAGATGGCGGGCTCCAGCACGTCGCGCACGCGCATGCTGCCGTGGTCACGCAGGAGCAGCATCCAGGCGTCGAAGGCGCCAGGGATGACCGTGGCCAGCAGGCCGTTGCCAGGGATGAGCTTGAGGCCTTCGGCGCGGTAGCGTTCGAGCGTGGCGGCAGCGGGCGTGGTGCCCTGGCCGCACAGCACTTCGACGCGGCCGGTGCGCGCGGAATAGAACACCGCGGGCACTTCGCCGGCCGGGCCCACCAGATGGGGTTCGACCACCTGCAGCACGAAGGCTGAGGCCACGCAGGCGTCGAAGGCGTTGCCGCCGCGCTCCAGCAGCGACATGCCGGCGGCGCTGGCCAGCCAATGGGTGGAGGTCACGACACCGAAGGTGCCAAGGATTTCCGGGCGAGTCGTAAACATGGCTCACCCCCTACCCGCTGCGCGGGCCCCCTCAAGGGGGCGACGCCCGCGGACCGGCAAAGCCGGATCCGTGGCGTCCCCGATGTGCCGCGCTACGTGGATGCTGTTGCTCGCTTGCGCATTCGGCACGCTTGATAGCATGGTCATGGTTCTACCTCACATTTTTCAGACGGATCAGGCCGTCGGGGTAAGGCACGAAGCCCTCCACCTTCTTCTGCACGCCGAAGGTCCACGGCAGGTAGAACAGGTAGACGATCGGGCGCTGGTCCTGCATCGCCGTCAGCACCTGGTCATACATGGCGCGGCGCTTGGCGGTGTCCGATTCGGCGCGGGCGTCGTTGAGCAGCTTGTCCACGGCGGCGTCGCAGAACTTGCCGTCGTTCAGGTTGCCCTTGCAGCTCAGGTACTGGTGGATGTTGCCGCTGGGATCGACGCGGCCCGACCAGCCGCTCTGCCCTACTTCGAAGTCGCCGCGCGCGAGCGAGGATTGCAGGGACGCGAACTCCACCGGACGCAGTGTGATGTCGAAGCCCGCTTCGGCGCCCATGGCCTGTACCAGCTCGAACACCTGTTGCATGGTGGTGTTGTTGCCAAAGGTGATCTCGAACTTGACGCGGTCATAGCCCGCTTCCTTCAACAGCGCCTGCGCCTTCTTGGGGTCGCGGCCCTTGTGCTCGAAGGCGGTGTTGTAGGCGAAGCTGGCCGGCGGGAACGGCTGATAGGCGGGCTGGAACATGCCTTCGCCGATCACCTGATTGAGCACGTCGCGGTCGATCGCGAGGTCCAGCGCCTGACGCACGCGCTTGTCCTTGGCCAGGGGGTTGTTGGCGCGCGCGCCATTGGCCAGGTTCACCGAAATGGCCTGGAAGCCCAGGCCGGTCACCGGCGCCAGGGTCAGGTTCTTGTCGTCCTTCACCGCCTTGGCATCGCTGGGCGCGACGCGCTCGATGATGTCCAGGTCGCCGGCGCGCAGGTTGTTCAGGCGCACGGTGTTGTCGGGAATCGGGGTGTAGACCAGACGGTCGAAGTGATAGTTGGCGGCGTCCCAGTACTTGGGAAATTTCTCGAGCACGATGCGGTCGTTCTGCACGCGCTCCTTGAACTGGTAGGGGCCGGAGCACACCGGCTTGCCGCCAGGGTCCTTGTCGAAGCTGGCGGGAGACATCATCATCCCGGCGCGGTCGGACAGCTGCGACAGCAGCGAGGCATCGGGTTCGGACAGCGTCAGCACCACGGTGCTGGCGTCCGGGGCCTCGACGCTGGCGACGGTGGCCAACTCGCTCTTGCGGTTGCTGTCGGGCAAGGTGCGGGCGCGGTCCAGGTTGGCCTTGACGGCGGCGGCGTTCACCGGCGTGCCGTCATGGAAAACGGCGTCGGTGCGCAGCTTGAAGGTCAGGACCTTGTTGTCGGGGCTGAAGGTCCAGGATTGCGCCAGCTGCGGCACGATCTTCAGGTCCGGCGTGATCTCCACCAGCTTGTCGCAGAGGGAAGCGAAGACGATGCGGCCCACGAAGGTGCGCGCGCGCACCGGGTCCAGCACGTCGGGGTCGTCCTGCAAGCCGATACGCAGGGTGGATTGCGCTTGCGCCAATCCGCTGGCCAGCATTCCCGCCATGGCCATGGCGAGGCAAAGTTTACGCATGAAAGATCTCCGTCGGTTCAGGTCGGCCTGGTTCCCCACGCGGACGCGCCGCCCGGCATGAGGGAACAGACCCGAGCCGTGCTGCATCCGGGTCCATCCCCCGCTGCGCACGTTCTTGTTGGATTCTGCGCCAGGCGCGCGGCGATTGTATAGAGCGGCGGCTGTCGTAAGCCTAAATGCGCGCCGGACGGCCGCCTTGCGGACGCACCCTCAGGGGATGCGGCAAGGGGCCGCGAAGTCCACGGCGGCCTGGACCTCGGCGCGCAGCTTGGCGACCAGCGGCCGGGCATCATCGCGGCGGTACTGGAATGCATAAGGCATGGCCGCCAGCGGCGTATCGCCTTCCAGCACGCGCAGGCTGCCCTCGGCCTGCAAGGCGCGGGCCCAATGGCTGGGCAGCAGGCCGACCCCGGTGCCTTCTATCAGAAGGCCGACCACCGCCCCCCAGTTGTTGCAGCAGAGGCGTTCGCCGCCGGCATCGCGGCCCGCCAGCCAGTCGTCGATGATGCGCGTGGTGCCGGCCCCCGCCGGCAGCGTGACCAGCGGCAGGCGGGCAAGCAGCTCCGGCGTCATGCGCGTGGCGCCGTCCAGCAGCGCCGGCGCGGCGACCCAGGAAAAGTCGGCCTGGCCTATGGCCGTGGAAGCGATATTGGGCCGAGAGGAACGGCCGGCGATCACGGCAAAGTCCAGTTCGCCGTCGGCCACGCGCTGCTCCAGCACCTGGCCGATGTCCACATAGGGTTCCAGCACCAGGTCCGGATAGGCGGCGCGCACGCCCCGGATCAGCCGCGGCAGCCAGGTGAGCGCGGTCAGCTCGCCCACGCCGAAGCGGCAGCGACCGCTGAGCCCCGCGCTTTGCGCCAGCGACGCCCGTATCTGCTCCGCCGAGGCCAGCAGGTCGCGCGCCTGCGGCAGCAGGCGCTGGCCGGCGTCGGTCAGCACCGCCTTGTGGCCGCTGCGATCGAACAAGGACAGGCCCAGGCCTTCCTCGAGCTCGGTGATGCGCTTGGACAGCGACGATACCGACAGATGCAGACGCTCGGCCGCCACGGCGAAACTTGCGCAGGTGGCGGCCCAGTAGAAGGCTTCGAGTTGCTTGAGGGTCATGCGCGGATTGTAGGGGCGTCCGGCATGGGGATGCTCAGTTCAGGAGCATCCCGTTGAAAAGCGCCCGCCGCGGAATCAGGCGGCTTTCGGCGTCAGCAGGTGCGCGGAAAACCGGAGGGTATCGATGGCGGCGCGGAGCATGCGCTCGACGCGCGGCCACATGTCGCCCTTGAGGCGATCGGACCAGCAGATGCTGTCAAACACCCCGTCGACCAGGGCGTGCAGATAAAGATTGGACAGGCGCACGTCCAGCGCGCGCGGCAGGTCCTCGCGCTTGACCGCGGCGCGCAGCAGTTTCTCCGAGGTGCGCAGGGCGTGGCGCTCCCACAAGTCACGGCGGCGCAGCAGCGGCGCGTTCTCGTCGCTGCGTTCGCATTTGAGGTACAGGATTTCCAGCACGCGCTGCACCGAGCCTTCCTGCGCGTAGATCTGGATGTATTGCCGCATGGAGGTGTAGAGCGATTCCAGCGCCTCGCCGTCGGTCGAGACATGAGTCAGGGGAGCAGCCTCGCCCAGCGCGCGGTCGCACATGGCGATGCAGACGTCGATCTTGTTTTTGTAATGGCCGTAGACGGCGCCCCGGGACACCCCTGCGTGGTCGGCGATGTCGCTCATGGTGGTGGCGGCCACCCCCTTGGACAGGAACACGTGCTCCGCGGCATCCAGGATGCGGTCGCGGGTGCGTTGGGACTCTTCTTTCGTCTTGCGGGCCATGCGGGGGACCTCCTTCTTAAAAACCGGCTGCAAAAAAACGGCGGCTTCAAAACAAGAAGCCGCCTCTTTCGTCACTGTGAATAAGTGTGAAGCGGGGAGCATACTTCCGAACAAAATAATTAATCAAGCGTGACGGATTAAATGATAGACTCGCTTCCCCACGCGGGAAAGTCGGCGCCTTTCCCCACCTCAGCCCTCTGCGGGCCCATCAGAAATTTTAAAAATGAAGCAAAGAGTCTCTCTACGCACGCTCGCCCTTTCTTCCGTACTAATTCTTATTACCGGTTGCTCGAAACCGGAAGCCCAACAAGCCACCGAGGCTCCCGCCGAAGTCGGCGTCATCGTTGCCCAAGCCACGCCCACCAGCGTCGCGACCGAATTGCCGGGCCGGCTGGAGCCCTACCGCGAAGCCGAAGTGCGCGCGCGCGTGGCCGGCATCGTCACCGCGCGCCTGTACGAAGAAGGCCAGGATGTGACGCGCGGCGCCGCCCTGTTCCAGATCGATCCCGCGCCGTTGCAGGCCGCCTACGATTCGGAAGCCGCGAACCTGGCGCGCGCGCAGGCCAATCTTTCCGCCGCCGCCGACAAGCTGCGCCGCTACGCTGACCTGGTGTCGGACCGCGCCATCAGCGAACGCGACCACGCCGAAAGCGTGGCGCAGGAGCGCCAGGCCCGGGCCGAGGTCGCCCTGGCCCGCGCCAACCTGCAAAGCGCCAAGCTGAAGCTGGATTACGCGCGCGTCACTTCGCCCATCGACGGCCGGGCGCGACGCGCGCTGGTGACCGAAGGCGCACTGGTGGGCGAAGGCCAGGCCACGCCGCTGACGGTGGTGCAGCAGATCGATCCCATCTACGTGAACTTCGCCCAGCCGGCGGCCGAGGTGATGCAGTTGCAGAAGCAGATCCGCGCGGGCGCCCTGGAAGGCGTGGCGCCGGACCAGGTGCGGGTGCGGCTGCTGCTGCCCGACGGCTCGGAGTACGGGCGCGGCGGCACGCTGTCGTTCGCCGATCTGGCGGTGGATCCCGGCACGGACAACGTCACCATGCGGGCGCTGTTCGAGAACCCGGGCCGCGATCTGCTGCCGGGCATGTATGTGCGGGTGCGGCTGGAGCAGGCGATCAACCGCGACACCTATCTGGTGCCGCGCAACGCCCTGCTGCGCAATGCCGAAGGCGCGCACGTGCTGGCCGCGGGTGCAGACGGAGAGCTGAAGAAGATCGCCGTCACCGCAGAGCGGCTGCAGGGTCCGAACTGGATCGTCACGCAGGGATTGGCAGGCGGCGAACGCATCGTCGTCGAGAACGCCGCGCATATGGCGGCGGGACAGAAAATCAAACCGGTGGAGCGGGCCGCGCCCGGTGCGCAGCCCCCCGCCGCCGGCAACCCGGAGGCCGGCGTCCACGCTAGGACGTCCGCGCCGGGCCAAAAAGGATAAACCGCAATGGCGCGTTTTTTTATCGATCGCCCCGTCTTCGCCTGGGTGATCTCGCTGCTGATCGTGCTGGTCGGCATCCTGTCAATCCGTGCGCTGCCGGTGGCGCAATATCCGGACATCGCTCCGCCCGTGGTCAACGTCGGCGCCAGCTACCCCGGCGCCTCGGCCAAGGTGGTCGAAGAGGCCGTCACCGCCATCATCGAACGCGAGATGAACGGCGCGCCGGGACTGATGTACACCTCGTCCAGCAGCGACTCGACGGGCTGGGCCAGCATCAACCTGACTTTCAAGCAAGGCACCAACCCGGACCTGGCGGCCGTGGAAGTGCAGAACCGCCTGAAGGCGGTGGAGCCGCGCCTGCCGGAATCGGTGCGCCGCGACGGCGTGCGCGTGGAGAAGGCGGCCGACAACATCCAGCTGGTGGTGTCGCTGAAATCGGACGGCGGCCTGGATGACATCCAGCTGGGCGAGCTGGCCGCTTCCAACGTGCTGCAGGCGCTGCGCCGCGTGGAAGGCGTGGGCAAGGTGCAGTCGTTCGGCGCGGAAGCCGCCATGCGCATCTGGCCGGATCCGGCCAAGCTGACGGCCATGTCCCTGACCCCGGGCGACATCGTCTCGGCCCTGCGCAGCCACAATGCGCGCGTCACCATCGGCGAGCTGGGCAACCAGGCCGTGCCCAAGGACGCCCCGCTGAACGCCAGCATCGTCGCGGGCGAGTCCCTGCGCACGCCCGAGCAATTCGGCAACATTCCGCTGCGCGCGCAGCCGGACGGCGCCACTTTGCGCCTGAAGGATGTGGCGCGGGTCGAGTTGGGCGGCACCGACTACATGTACCTGTCGCGCGTGAACGGCATGACCGGCACAGGCCTGGGCATCAAGCTGGCGCCGGGTTCGAACGCGGTCGAAACCACCAAGCGCATCCGCGCGACCATGCAGGAGCTGGCCCAGTATTTCCCGCCGGGCGTGACCTGGGACATTCCGTACGAGACATCCACCTTCGTCGAAATCTCGATCAAGAAGGTGCTGATGACCCTGCTGGAAGCCGTAGCCCTGGTGTTCTGCGTGATGTACCTGTTCATGCAGAACTTCCGAGCCACGCTGATTCCGACGCTGGTCGTGCCGGTGGCGCTGCTGGGCACGCTGGGCGTGATGCTGGGGCTGGGCTATTCCATCAACGTGCTGACGATGTTCGGCATGGTGCTGGCCATCGGCATCCTGGTCGACGACGCCATCGTGGTGGTGGAAAACGTCGAGCGCATCATGGCCGAGGAAGGCTTGTCGCCGCGCGAGGCCACGGTCAAGGCCATGGGCCAGATCAGCGGCGCCATCGTGGGCATCACGGTGGTGCTGGTGTCGGTGTTCGTGCCGATGGCCTTCTTTGACGGCGCGGTGGGCAACATCTACCGCCAGTTCGCCGTGACGCTGGCCGTGTCGATTGCCTTCTCGGCCTTCCTGGCGCTGTCGCTGACGCCGGCGCTGTGCGCCAGCATGCTCAAGCCGATCGCCGCCGGCCACCACGAGAAGCGCGGCTTCTTCGGCTGGTTCAACCGGGCCTTCGCGCGCCTGACGGCGCGCTACACCGCCCGGGTGTCGGGCGTGCTGGCCCGTCCGGTGCGCTTCGGCCTGGCCTATCTGGCGGTGATCGCCGCGGTGGCGCTGCTGTTCGCCCGGCTGCCCTCTTCCTTCCTGCCGGACGAAGACCAGGGCAGCTTCATGGCCATGGTCATCCTGCCCCAGGGCTCGCCGCAAGCCGAAACCATGGCGATGGTGAAAGAGGTCGAGCGCTACATGATGGAGCATGAGCCCGTCGAATATGTGTATTCGGTCAACGGCTTCAGCAACTACGGCAGCGGACCGAACTCGGCCATGTTCTTCGTCACGCTAAAGGACTGGAAGCAGCGCGGCGGCGCCGACCTGCACGTGAACGCGGTGGTGGAACGCATCAACGCCGCCTTCGCCGACCGCAAGAACGTCATGGTGCACGCGCTGAACTCCCCGCCGCTGCCGGACCTGGGCTCCACCTCGGGCTTCGACTTCCGCCTGCAGGACCGGGGTGGACTGGGCTACGAGGCCCTGGAGCAGGCGCGCCAGCAATTGCTGGCAGCGGCGGCCAAGCATCCCGCGCTGACGGAGGTTGTCTTCGCCGGCCAGGAAGAAGCGCCGCAGCTGGAGCTGCGCGTCGACCGCGACAAGGCGCAGGCCATGGGCGTGCCACTGGACGAGATCAACACCGCCCTGGCGGTAATGTACGGTTCGGACTATATCGGCGACTTCATGCTCAATGGCCAGGTGCGGCGCGTGACCGTGCAGGCCGACGGCAAGAGCCGTGTCGACATGGAAGACGTGTCGCGCCTGCATGTACGCAACCTGCAGGGCCAGATGGTGCCGCTGTCGGCCTTCGCCACCCTGAAATGGTCGATGGGACCGCCGCAGCTCAACCGCTACAACGGCTTCCCGTCGTTCACCATCAACGGCTCGGCCGCGCCCGGGCACAGCAGCGGCGAGGCCATGCGCGCCATGGAGGCGCTGGCGGCCGAACTGCCGCGCGGCATCGGCTTCGACTGGTCGGGGCAGTCCTACGAGGAACGGCTGTCCGGCAACCAGGCGCCCGTGCTGTTCGCGCTGTCGGTGCTGGTCGTGTTCCTGGCCCTGGCCGCGCTGTATGAAAGCTGGTCGATACCGCTGGCGGTGATCCTGGTGGTGCCGCTGGGCGTGATCGGCGCGGTGCTGGGCGTGACGCTGCGCGGCATGCCCAACGACATCTACTTCAAGGTCGGCCTCATCGCCACCATCGGGCTGTCGGCCAAGAACGCGATCCTGATCGTGGAAGTGGCCAAGGACCTGGTGCGCGACGGCCAGGGCATCGTGTCCGCCACGCTGGAGGCCGCCAGGCTGCGGCTGCGGCCCATCGTGATGACCTCGCTGGCCTTCGGCGTGGGCGTGCTGCCCCTGGCGCTGGCCACCGGCGCGGCCTCGGGCGCCCAGGCCGCGATCGGCACGGGCGTGCTGGGCGGCATCGTCACGGCGACGGTGCTGGCCATCTTCCTGGTGCCGCTCTTCTTTTTGATCGTGGGCCGCGCGCTGGGCATGCGCGTGCGTCCCTCGCGTCCGCAAGGCCGCGAAACGCTGGAGACCACGCCATGAAGGCTATGGCAATGACCCTGCTTGCGCTGGCCCTGGCCGGCTGCTCGCTGGCCCCCACCTATGAGCGACCGGCAGCGCCGGTCCCCCAGGCCTATGACACGGTCGCCGCGGACGGACTGGCGGCGATGCCGCAGGACTGGCGCGATTACTTCAACGACCCGGCGCTGCAGGCCTGGATCGCCGCCGCGCTCGAGAACAACCGCAACCTGCGGGTGGCGGCGCTGCGCATCCAGGAAGCGCGGGCGCTGTACGGCGTACAGCAGGCCGACCGCCTGCCGTCCATCGACGGCACGGGCGAGTTCAGCCGCGGACGCGGCGCGGAGCCCGGCCAGCCGCGCATGCCGGTGGCCGACCGCTACCGCGCCGCCGTCGGCATCGCCGCGTTCGAACTGGATTTCTTCGGCCGCGTGAAGAGCCTGAGCGACGCGGCGCTGTCGCGCTACCTGGCCAGCGAGGAAGCGCACCGTGCTGCCACGCTGTCGCTGGTTTCGGAAACGGCCACGGCCTACTTCAACCAGCGCTCGCTGGCCGAACAGCTGCGCCTGACCGAAAGCACGCTGGCGCTACGCGAGGCCTCGCTCAAACTGACCCAGCGCCGTTACGACGCCGGGCTGGAAACGGCCGTGGGGCTGCGTACCGCGCAGATGCTGGTGGAATCCTCGCGCGCCACGCATGCCGAACTGAGCCGGGAATACCGGCAGTCGGTGCACACCCTGGGCCTGCTGGCGGGCGACTTTTCGCTGCCGCCCGACACCGATGCCGTCACGCTGGAAAGCCAGAGCCTGACACCGCTGGCCGCGGGCCTGCCTTCAACCCTGCTGGTCCGTCGCCCGGACTTGCGCCAGGCCGAGGACACGCTGCGGGCCGCCAACGCCGACATCGGCGCGGCGCGCGCGGCGTTCTTCCCGTCGGTGCAGCTGACGACCGACATCGGCACCACGGCGGGCAGCTTCTCGGACCTGTTCGGTTCGGGCACGGGCACCTGGACCTTCGCGCCCAAGCTGACGCTGCCCATCTTCAACGCCGGACGCAACAGCGCCAACCTGTCGCTGGCGGAAGCGCGCAAGGACATCGCGGTGGCCCAGTACGAGGGCAGCATCCAGCAGGCCTTCCGCGAAGTGGCCGACGCGCTGTCCGCGCGCGACACGCTGCGCGCCCAGATCGACGCCCAGCGCAAGGTCCGCGACGCCGACCGCGACCGCCAGCGCCTGACCGAAAGGCGCTACGAACGCGGCGTGGCGAGCTACCTGGAAATGCTGGAAGCGCAGCGCAGCCTGTTCGAATCCGAACAGGAGTTCATCCGGCTGCAGCAGCGCCGGCTGGTCAATGCGGTGGAGTTGTACAAGGCGCTGGGCGGCTGGGAGCAGCCCCGCTCATGACTGGTCAGCCAGCCTTGTCGATACGGTAGGCGCAGCGGCGCGCGCCCGCGAGGATGTGTTCTTCGCGGCGCACCCGGACTTCTGCTCCTAGCACCTTGTGGAAGAGCTCCAGCTCGCTGCGGCAAAAACCCATACAGGCTTTGGCCGCGGAGCAGATCGGGCAGTGGTTCTCGATGAACAGGAAGTCCGCGCCATCCTTGCGCAGCTCGGCCATGTAGCCTTCGGCAGAGCGGACTTCCACCAGCCGCTCCAGCCTTTCCTTCAGGCTGCGGGCGCCCTGCATGGCCTGGCGGTAGCTGTTGAGCATGGCGGCTTCGCGCGCCTGGATCAGCTTTTCGATGCCCTCTTCGCCAAACACCTGGCGCACCGCGCCCAGCATCTGCACCGTCATTTCGGCATGCGTGTCCGGGAAGCGCCCGTTTCCGGCATCGGTCAGGAACCAGATCTGCGTGGGCCGGCCCCGGCCCGCGCTGTGGCTTTCGGAATCCACCAGTCCTTCCGCATGCAGGCGCGTCATCTGCTGACGCACGGCCTCGGCCGTCACGTCCAGGGCCTTGGCAATGACGGCGACGGATTGCGGGCCCCGCGTCTTCAGGGTCATGAGCACGCGATCGGCGGGCTGATGCTCCCAGACCACGGGATGGGACGGACTGTCAGACATGGATGTGCATACTCCGGTTGTTTGCCTATGGTGCCATGAACCTGGCCTGCCGGTCAGCCGGAAGCGGCCGGCGGATCCATCGAGGGCGCCTCCCATCCGCCCCCCAAAGCTTTGTACAGCGCGATCAGGCGGGTATAGGACTCGGTTTCGGCCACGGCCACGGCGTCCTGGGCGCGCAAAAGCGTACGCTGCGCGTCCAGCACCGTCAAATACGGCGTACTGCCCTCACGGTAGCGCAGCTGCGCCAGTTCCGCCGCCCTGCCGCTATGCGCGGCCGCCTGCGCCAGACTGCCCAGGCGCTGCTGGGTCTGGCCGTACTCCGTCAGCGCCGATTCCAGTTCCTCGACCGCGCGCAGCACGGTCAGCTCGTAGCTGGCGACGGCGCCGTCCGCGCGCGCCACCGCGCCACGCTTGCGCGCCAGCGCCGTGGGCAGATGGAAGGCAGGCCAGTTGGCCGTGGCCGCCACGCTGAACGCGCGGCTGGCCGATGAGCCGAAATCCGCGCCGCGCAGGGCGACGAAACCCAGGAACCCGCCCAGGTCGATGCGCGGATAGAGCTCCGCAGTCGCCACGCCCACGTCGGCGTTGGCCGCAGCCATGCCGCGTTCGGCCGCCAGCACGTCCGGGCGGCGCGACAGCAAGGCGCTCACGTCGCCGATCGGCAGGCGGGTATCCAGGGGCGCCAGCGCCTTGCCCGCATCGAGCTCGCCCAGCTCCACCGGCCGCAGGCCCGCCAACACCGCGATCCGGTACTGCGCCAGCCGTCGGGCCGCGATCTGCAACGGCACGCTGGCCTGCACGGTCTCCAGTTCGGCGCGGGCGCTGGCCAGGTCGCCTTCGTCGCCGCGGCCGGCCGACACCATGGCCTGGATCACGCGCAGGCTGTCGCGCTGGCTTTCCAGGTTGGCGCGCGCCACGGCCAGGCGCTGTTCCGCGCCGCGCAGCTCGAAGTAATTGCGCGCCACTTCGGCGGCCACGACGATGCGGGTCTGGGCCAGGTCCGCTGCCTGCGCCTCGCTGCGCGCGGCCGCGCCCTCGGCCGCCCGGCGCAGCCGGCCGAACAGGTCCAGCTCCCAGGTGGCGTCAAAGCCCGCCCGGTAGCTCTCGGCCAGATTGCGCTGGCCCGCGACGCCGGCATTGGCCTGCGACAGGCTGCGTTCATAGCCGCCGCCCAGCGTGACCGCCGGCAACTGGTCCAGTTCCTTCTCGTCCAGCACCGCGCGCGACTCGGCCAGGCGCGCCTGCGCCATGCGGATATCCAGATTGCGCGACAGCGCCAGATCGATCAGCCGGTCCAGCTGGGGGTCCTGCAATTGCTTCCACCAGTCGCGCTGCAATTGATCGGTTGAGAACAGGGCCTGTTCAGGGCTGGCCAACGCCACCGGAGCAGCCTGGGGTTTCTGGTAGTCGGGTCCGACGGCGCAGCCGGCCGTGGCCAGCGCGGCCAGCAGCACGGCCGCGCCGCGGCGCATGCGTATGGAAAGTTGTGAGTGCTTCATGATGGTTTCCTTCGGCTAGGCGGAGGCGCCGGGCGCCGCGGCGTCCTCGGCCTGGGCCAGCGCCAGTTCCCGGGCGCGCGGCGTGTCGTGCGCTGCGCGGTGGTCGCGGGCGAATACGGTGTAGACGGTGGGCAGCACGAACAACGTAAACAGCGTGCCCACCAGCAGGCCCACCACGATGACCAGGCCCAGGCTGTAGCGGCTGTGCGCGCCCGCGCCGCTGGCGAACAGCAACGGGATCAGGCCCATGACCATGGCGGCGGTCGTCATCAGGATGGGACGCAGCCGGATGCGGGCGGCCTGCTCCATCGCGGTGCGCCGGTCCAGCCCGTGGCTGACCTGCATTTCATTGGCGAACTCCACCATCAGGATGCCGTGCTTGCTGATCAGGCCGATCAGCGTCACCAGCCCGATCTGGGTATAGATGTTGACGGTAGCCATGCCCAGCGCCAGCGGTATCAGCGCGCCGCAGATCGACATGGGCACGCTCACCAGGATGATGAAGGGGTCGCGCAGGCTCTCGTATTGCGCCGCCAGCACCAGGTAGATCACGATGATGGCGAAGATGAAGGTGATCATCAGCGCCGAGCCTTCCTGGCTGTACTGGCGCGCGTCCGACTGCCAGTCGTAGCTGAAGCCCGCAGGCAGGAACTGGGCTTGCTGGGTCAGGAACTGCACCGCATCGCCCATGGTCACACCAGGCATCGGAATGGCCTGGAAGGTGGCCGCGTTGAGCTGGTTGAACTGCGTCAGCTTGTTGGGCTCCACCCCCATGGACACGGTCACAAGGTTGGACAGCGGCACCTGCGCGCCGCTGGCGCTCTTGACGTAGTAGCGCGCCAGCGACTCCGGCGAAATACGCTGTTCGCGCAGGCTCTGCGGAATAACGTCGTAGGAACGGCCGTCCATGCCGAAGCGGTTCACGTAGTTCTCGCCCACCAGCACGGCCAGCGTGTCGCCGATGGCCTTCATGGTGACACCCAGGCTGTTGGCCTTGGCGCGGTCCACCTTCAGTTGCACCACCGGATTGTTGTAGTCCAGGTCGCTGTCGACCACCATGAACAAGCCGCTTTCACGCGCCGCCTTCTTCAGGCCCTCCATGGCCTCATAGACCACCGGATAGTCGGACGCGCTCATGATGACCATCTGCACCGGCAGCCCGCCGGTGGAGCCCGGCAGGGACGGCAGCTGGAAGGCGAAGATATTGCTGCCCTCGACCTGGTTCACCATGGCCTGCATGTCGGCCTGGATCTGGTCGGCCGAACGCTCGCGCTTTTCCCAAGGCACGAAGTCCACGCCGCCGATGCTGTTGGAGACGCCGTCGGAACCGTTGATCAGCCAGCGCCCCTGCTGTTCCGGCAGGGTCTTCATGACGTCGTCCCACTTGCGGCCGAATTTCTCCACGTAGTCGATATTGGCGTGCTGCGGCGACTTGATCGCGGTCAGCACTGTCGACTGGTCTTCGACCGGCGCCAGCTCGCGCTGCGCGGCGTTGTAGAGGAACGGCAGGCTCGCCAGTACCGCCACGGCAATCAGCCCGGTCACCCATCGGTGATGCAGCGAGACGTCCAGCACGCGGCCATAGGCATCGCCCAGGCGTCCGAAGAAATGCTCGGCGCGGCGCGCCATCCAGCCCTCGGAGACCCGGCTGTTGAGCAGGAACGAGCTCATCACGGGCGACAAGGTCAGCGCAATGACGCCCGACACGACCACGGACCCGGCCAGGGTGAAGGCGAACTCCTTGAAGAGCGAACCAGTAAGCCCGCCCATCAGGCCGATCGGCGCGTAGACCGCGGCCAGCGTGATGGTCATCGCGATCACAGGCCCCGCCACTTCGCGCGCGCCGATGAGGGCCGCGCGCACCGGCGACTTGCCCTCTTCGATGTGGCGGTGCACGTTTTCCACGACCACGATGGCGTCGTCCACCACCAGGCCGATAGCCAGCACCATGGCCAGCAAGGTCAGCAGGTTCACGCTGAAGCCGAACAGCGCCATGATGGCAGCCCCGCCCAGCATGGACAGGGGAATGGTCAGCACCGGAATCAGCACGGCGCGCAAGGAACCCAGGCACAGGAAGATCACCACCACCACGATGGCGATGGCCTCGATCAGCGTATGCACCACGCCATCGATGGAAGCGCTGATGAAGCGGGCCAGCTCGAACGGCACCTGTACGCTGGTGCCGGGCGGCAGGTTCTGCTTGATGTTGGGCAGCAACTCGTTCAGGCGTTTGACGATCACCAGCGGATTGCCCACCGGCGTGGCGTTAAGGCCGAAGTACACCGCCGGCTCGCCGTCCATCAGGCCGCTGGAATCGGTGGATGCCGCGCCCAGTTCCACCGTGGCCACGTCGCCCAGGCGCACGATCGCGTCGCCCTCGCGCTTGACCACCATGTCGCGGAATTCCGCGACGTTGACCAGGTCCGTGTTGACCTGGATGTTGGACACCACGTACAGGCCCTTGGCCTGCCCCGGCGCCGCCTGCACGTTGTTGTCGCGCAGCGCGTCGGCCAGTTCGCCCGCGGAAATGCCGCGCGCCGCCATCCGGTTCGGGTCCAGCCACACCCTCATGGCCAGTTTTTGCCCGCCGTAGAGTTCCACGCTGGCCACGCCGTCGATGGACGAGAGCTGCGGCTGCACCACGCGCGACAGATAATCCGTCAGGGACGCCAGCGACAAGGTGCTGCTGGAAAAGCCGACATAGGCCACGGCGGTCGCCTCGCCGGCGGACTTGACCAGCACGGGGTCGTAGACGTCCTGCGGCAGGCGGTACTTGACCTCGTTGACCTTGGCCATCACTTCAGTCATGGCCTTGTTGGAGTCGGCGTTCAGCTTCATCCGTACCGTGATCACGCTGCGGCCCTGCGTGGAGGAAGACGACAGGTAGTCGATGCCTTCCACCGTGGCCACGGACTGCGCGATGGGCTGGGTGACGAAGCCTTGCATGAGGTCGGGCGAAGCGCCCGGATACTGGGTGGTGATGGTGATGGTGGTGCTTTCGGTCAGCGGATACTGCCGCACCGGCAGGCCGCTCAGGGCCTTGATGCCCAGCAGCAGGATCAGCGTGCTGACCACCAACGCCAGCACTGGCCGGCGCACGAAGAGATCGGTGAATTTCATGTTCTGCTCCGCGCCCTTACCGGACTTGCGCCACGGTCTGCTGCGCGGCGTCCAACGCCACGGTGTCCTCGGCGCCAACCTCGACCGCCGCGCCGTTGTGCAGGCGCAGCTGGCCTGAGGTCACGACCTGGTCGCCCGCCTGCAAGCCTTCGGTCACGACCACGCGGCCGCGCACGCGCTCGGCCGTCTTCACATAGGCCTGGCGGACCGTCGGGCCGGCGGACGCCTCGCCCGCCTTGGGCGGGTTCAGCACGTAGACGGAATCGCCATAGGCGCTGTAACTGACCGCGGTTTCCGGCACGGTGATCACGCCGGGACGCGCGGGCAGGCCGATCTGGCCCTGGGCATACATGCCGGCCGCGAGCGCGCCGTCGGCGTTAGGCAGGGTCGCCTGCACGCGCACGGTGCGCGACCCTGCGTCCACTTGCGGCTCCACGGTGGTGATCTGACCTTCGAAGACGCGTCCCGCATGGGCGTCCACGGTCACCGCCACCGGCTGGCCCGCGCGCAACGCGCCCATGGCCTGCTCGGGCAGGGTGATGTTGGCGTACATGGCGGAAGCGTCGGTCAGCGATACCAGCGGATCGCCGGCGCGGGCGAATTGCCCCAGGTTCACGCGGCGCACGCCCAGCACGCCGTCAAACGGCGCCTTGATGCGCTTTTGCTCGATCAAGGCCTGCACGCGCTTGATGTCGCCCGCGGCCTGGTCGTAGTCGGCCTGCGCCTGGTCCAGTTGTTCGCGCGTGGCGGCCTGTTGCGGCAGCAGGCGGCGGGTGCGGTCCAGCAAGGCGCGCGCATTGCGCGCCTGGGCCTGCAGCCGGGCCAGTTCGCCCTGCTCGGGCGCGTCGTTCAATTGCACCAGCAACTGGCCGGCCTGGACCTGCGCGCCCGAGGCGAACAGGATACGGTCGACCCGGCCGTCCACTTCGGCCGCCACCTGCACCTGGCGCGCCGCCTCCAGCGAGCCGATGCCGCTCAGCGTGACAGGGAAGTCCGCCTGCCGCGCGGCGGCCACCGCGACCTTGGCCGGCGCCATGGCCCAGCCGCCCTTTTGCTGCGCGCCGCCGTACTTCCAGTACAGTCCGCCGCCCGCCAGCGCCAGCGCCACGACCCCGGCCGCCCACGCTCCTGATTTCGCCTTCATGATTGACTCGCTATTTATCAAAGAATGTTCTTGGATAATCCACGATATCGGGCATTTCGTCAAAAGGGTTAATCCAATCCCCTGCATAGCGGCGGACTATGGCGCGCAAGCCCCTGCGGGCCGTGTGGGCAAAAAAAAACCGCCAGCAGGCTGGCGGTTTCGTGGAGCGCAACGCGGCTAGGTCCGCACCATGTGCAGATAGTGGCGATGCCGTTCGTACTGGTCCAGGATGTCGCCGATGACGGCGTCGCGGCTCCAGCCCATGATGTCGTAATCCTGCCCGCCTTCGCGCAGGTGGACCTCGGCGCGGAAGTACTTGCGCTCGTCCTCGTCGGCCGCTTCCTCGGGCGTGAGACTGGGACGCACGAAAGCCTCGGGCTGCACCGCGTAGGAAAAGTCCAGGTGCTCGCCATGGGAGACTTCCATGATCACGCCCTCGTCGTTGCCGTGCTCGCGCACTTCCACCTGGTAGCCCTGCTTGCGCAGTTCGTCCGCCACGTCTTCCATGGCGGGCCGCACCACGTCGCTGATGAAGCGCTGCACATGGGCGCGGCGCGGCATCATGACCATGTTGCGCAGGCGCCGCTCCCATGACTGTCCGCCGCGCGCGGGGCGTGACAAGGTCAGCGACTGGTAGCGGATGCCGCGCTTGGTCGCGTCCAGCTTGAGCGCCTTGAACAGGCCCCACAGCGACAGCAGCAGAATGATGGAGAAAGGCAGCGCGCTGGCGATGGTCGCGGTTTGCAGGGCCGTGAGGCCATCGGCCAGCAGCAGCGCGATCGCCACCGCCCCCATCAGCACCGACCAGAAGATGCGTTGCCACACGGGCGTGCGGTCCGAACCGCCGGAGGCCAGCAGGTCGACCACCAGCGCGCCCGAGTCGGCCGAGGTCACGAAGAACACCGCCACCATCGCGATCGCGACGACGGACAGCACCCCGCTCCAGGGCAATTGTTCCAGGAAGGCGAACAGCGCCAAGGAAGAATCGGCCTGCACCACTTCCGCCAGGCCCTGCACCTTGTCGACCAGGATCATGTGGATGGCGGTATCGCCGAACACCGTCATCCAGAACAGCGTGAAGCCGGCCGGCACCAGCAGCACGCCGGTGACGAATTCGCGGATGGTGCGGCCGCGCGAGATGCGCGCGATGAACAGGCCCACAAAGGGCGACCACGCAATCCACCAGCCCCAGTAGAACAGCGTCCAGCCGCCGATCCAGTCGGTGGGTTCGTAGGCATACAGGTTGAAGGTCTTGTTGACGATGTCAGACAGGTAGGCGCCGGTGTTCTGAACAAAGGTCTGAAACAGGAACACCGTCGGGCCGACCACCAGCACGAACAGCAGCAGCACCGCCGCCAGCACCAGATTGGTCTCGGACAGGATGCGGATCCCCTTGTCCAGGCCGCTGGCCACCGACAAGGTCGCCAGGCCGCAGGTGACGATGACCAGGATGATCTGCGTGGTCACGCCCACCGGAATGCCGAACAGATGGTTCAGGCCGCTGTTGATCTGCGCCACGCCCAGGCCCAGCGAAGTCGCCACGCCCAGCACCGTGCCGATGATGGCAAAGATGTCGACGGCATGCCCGATGGGCCCGTGGATGCGGTTGCCGATCAGCGGATACAGCGCCGAACGCAGGGTCAGCGGCAGCCCGTGCCGATAGCTGAAGAATGCCAGGATCAGCGCCACCACCGCGTAGATGGCCCAGGCATGCAGGCCCCAGTGGAAGAAGGTGATCTTCATGGCTTCACGGGCCGCAAGGGCGGTGCCCCCCTCGCCCACGGGCGGCGCGATGAAGTGCATCACGGGCTCGGCCACGCCGAAGAACATCAGGCCGATCCCCATGCCCGCGGAGAACAGCATCGCGAACCAGGTGAAGTTGCGGTAATCGGGTTCACTGTGGTCGGGTCCCAGCTTGATGTCGCCATACCGGCTGACCGCCAGGAATACCACCGCGATCAGGATGATGGCCACGACCAGGATATAGAACCAGCTGGCGTTGCCCAATATCCAGCCCTGCACGGACTCGAACAGGCTTTGCGCGACCTTGGGCGCCAGGATCGCGAACCCCACCAGCAGCAGCGTGAACACGGCCGCCGGAAAGAACACTGGGCGATTGATGGTGGATGGTCGGGTTTCTGAAGTCATGCTGCCGCTCCTTTCGCCCGAGGGTTGGAAATTCCCAGCACGCGTCCCCCCTCAGTCCGGCCGCGCGCCGCAAGTATTACTATCACGGCCTAAGGCCGTCTGACAATCTGAAACCGCAAGCCGGGCCGGCCAGAGGAGAGATATCCCATGATCGATCACCTGGACCATCTGGTCCTGACCTGTACCGACCCCGACGCCACGGTGGACTTCTATACCCGGATCCTGGGCATGCGCCTGGAAACCTTTGGCGAAGGCCGCCAGGCGCTGCGCTTCGGCAACCAGAAGATCAACCTGCACGTGCGCGGCCATGAGTTCGAACCCAAGGCCCACCTGCCCGTGCCGGGCGCGCTGGACCTGTGCTTCATCGCCGATCGCCCGCTGGAAGACGTGATCGCGCATCTGAACCGCGAAGGCGCCCGGATCATCGAAGGCCCGGTGCCGCGCACTGGCGCCACCGGCAAGATCCGCTCGGTCTACCTGCGCGACCCGGACCTGAATCTCATCGAAATCTCGGAATTGCTGGCCTGAGGCCGGGAACCGGCCGCCTTAGTCGGTCTTCGGTTCGCCGAAGACCACGCTGCGGAAGAAACCGGCCAGCACGGCCTCGGTCATTTCCGGCGTGACGGCCTGCGGGTCGAAGGCATAGCTGAACTGCATGCCGTCCGACAGGGCCAGCAGGCCCAGTGCCATCTGTTCCGGCGGCATGCGTAGCGGCGTGCCGACCCGCGCGGAAAACTGGCGGATGTATTCCGTGGTGGCTTCGCGCAATTCCCGCATGCAAGCCACGAAGCCAGCCCGGAAATCCGGATCGCGCGCCGCCTGCAACTTGCCTTCCATCCACAGCAGGAAACAGTCGTTCTCGCGGTAATGCGTGGAGTAGTACTCGAGCACGCGGGCTTCCATCTGCGGACGCGATTCGCCGTCCTCGAAGATGGCGCGCATGTCGCTCATCACGCTCTCGTGATCGCGCCTGAGCAGTTGCAGGAACAGTTCGGACTTGCTGGTGAAGTTGGAATAAAAGGCCCCGCGCGTGTACCCCGCCTGCTCGGCGATGTCCTCCACGCTGGCAGCCACGAATCCCTTGGCAAGAAAGATCGATTGCGCAGCGTCGAGCAGACGCTGGCGCGTCTGGTCACGGCTTTGCTCTCGCGTAAGGCGGACTTTTGACATGGCGGGAGTTTAGCACTGGGGAGCATTTCAGATTCAATATTGAATTCGAATTCATACCTGTATTAGAATCCAGGCCGTATCGGGTCGAAACCGGCCCTTATTCCCGAATCTCCGCGCCGCGAGGTGTTCCGTGACTTGCCCTGGCCCTGCCGCACGCTTTGCCGCGCGCGCCGCCGCGGCCGCCTCTGCGGCGCCGCTTTCACCCTCCAACCGCTCCCGCCATTGGCCGCGCCTGTGGTCGCTGCCTGCCGCCGCGTCACTCGCTCTGCTGCTCGCTGCCTGCGGCCGCAATGAAGCGCCGCCGCCCGCGCCGCGCCCTGTGGTCGCCATGCCCGCCCAGGCCGATGAACGCCTGCCGGCCTGGACGCTGCCTGGCGAAGTGCAGGCGCGCTACAGCACCCCGCTGTCGTTCCGGGTCAATGGCAAGATCATCGAGCGCCAGGTCCGGCTGGGCGATGCCGTCACCCCCGGACAGATCGTCGCCAAACTGGATCCGGCCGACGCCGCCAAGAACGCGGCCAGCGCCCGCGCGCAACTGTCGGCGGCCCAGCACCAGCTGGACTACGCGCGCCAACAGCTGGACCGCGACCGCGCCCAAGCCCGCGAAAACCTGATCGCCGCGACCCAGCTGGAACAAACCCGCAACGCCTACGCCGCGGCATTGGCGCAACGCGACCAAGCTCAACAGCAGGCAGCGTTGGCGGCCGACCAGCTCAAATACACCACGTTGCAGGCCGACCATGCTGGCGTCATCACCGCGGAGCAGGCGGACACCGGACAGAACGTGGCCGCCGGCGAACCGGTCTACAGCCTGGCCTGGTCCGGCGACATCGACGCCATCTGCGACGTGCCGGAAAGCGTGCTGGCGGGCCTGGCCATCGGCCAGCGCGCCAGCGTCACGCTCGGCCCGCTGCCCGGCCAGACGTTCTCCGCGGTGCTGCGCGAGATCGCGCCGGCCGCGGATCCGCAAAGCCGCACCTATCGCGCCAAGCTCACGCTGGAATCCCCGACCCCGGACGTGCGCCTGGGCATGACGGCCAATATCAGCTTCGACAACCGCTCCGGCGAAAACCTGACGACCTACACCGTGCCGGCCACCGCGCTGTTCCATGACGGCCCCGCGCCCGCCGTGTGGGTCGTCAAGCCGGACGCCGACACGCTGGAGCTGCGCCGCGTCGAGGTGCTGCGCTACGACGCCCGCACCGTCACCCTGTCCAAGGGCCTGCAGGCGGGCGAACGCGTGGTCTGGCAAGGCGTGCACGCGGTGGCCGCCGGCGAGAAAGTCCGCGCCGTGCCGCCGCTGCATCCCGAGGATTTCGCCTCATGAGCGGCCCGCAGCATGACGCTTCCGTGCAGGCGCCTCGCCACGAGGAAGGCCGGTTCAACCTGTCGGCATGGGCGCTGCGGCACCAGCCGCTGGTCATCTTCATCATCACGCTGATCACGCTCTTCGGCGTCCTGTCGTACTCGAAGCTGGCGCAATCGGAAGATCCGCCTTTCACCTTCCGCGTCATGGTCATCAAGACGCTATGGCCCGGCGCCACTGCGCAGCAGGTGCAGGAGCAGGTCACCGACCGCATCGCCAAGAAGCTGCAGGAAGCCCCCAACACGGACTTCATGCGCAGCTACTCGCGGCCGGGCGAATCGCTGATCTTCTACACCATGAAGGACTCCGCGCCCGCCAGCACCGTGGCCGAACAGTGGTACCAGGTGCGCAAGAAGGTCGGCGACATTGCAGCCACGCTGCCACCGGGCCTGCAAGGCCCCTTCTTCAACGACGAATTCGGCGACGTCTATACCAACATCTACACGCTGCAGGGCGACGGCTTTTCGCCCGCGCAGCTGCATGACTACGCCGACCGGCTGCGCACCGTGCTGCTGCGCGTGCCGGGCGTGGCCAAGGTGGACTACTTCGGCGATCAGCCTGAGCACATCTACGTCGAGATCTCCAACACCCAGCTCACGCGGCTGGGCGTGTCGCCGCAGCAGATCGCCCAGGCCATCAACAGCCAGAACGCCGTGACGAGCGCGGGCACGCTGACCACCGCCGACGACCGCATCTTCGTGCGGCCCAGCGGCCAGTACGCCAACAGCCGCGTCCTGGCCGACACGCTGATCCGGGTCAACGGCAAATCGATCCGGCTGGGCGACATCGCCACCATCCGCCGCGGCTACCAGGATCCGGCCATCGAGCAGATGCGGCTGGGCGGCAACGCCGTACTGGGCATAGGCATCACCATGCAGCCGGGGCGCGACGTGGTCCATCTGGGCAAGGCTTTGAGCGCCAAGTTCGAGGAACTCCAGGCCCAGTTGCCCGCCGGGCTGACGCTGAAGGAAGTCTCCAGCATGCCCAAGGCGGTATCGCATTCGGTCGACGACTTCCTGCGCTCCGTGGCCGAAGCCGTGGCCATCGTGCTGGCGGTGAGCCTGGTATCCCTGGGCCTGCGCACCGGCATGGTGGTGGTCATCTCGATCCCGGTGGTGCTGGCGGTCACGGCGCTGTTCATGGACATGTTCGGCATCGGCCTGCACAAGGTATCGCTGGGCACGCTGGTGCTGGCGCTGGGCCTGCTGGTGGACGACGCCATCATCGCGGTCGAGATGATGGCGGTAAAGCTTGAACAGGGCTGGAGCCGCGCGCGCGCCGCTGCATTCGCCTACACCAGCACTGCCTTTCCCATGCTGACCGGCACGCTGGTCACGGTGGCGGGCTTCCTGCCGATCGCGCTGGCCAAGTCCAGCACGGGCGAATACACCCGTTCCATCTTCCAGGTGTCCGCCATCGCGCTGATCACCTCGTGGTTCGCCGCCGTGGTGCTGATCCCTTTGCTGGGCTACCGCATGCTGCCGGAACGCAAGCGCGAAGCCCATCTGCCCGACGACCACGAACACGACATCTACAACACCCGCTTTTATCAGCGCCTGCGCGGCTGGGTGGGCTGGTGCGTGGACCGCCGCTACCTGGTGCTGGGCGCCACGGCGCTGATCTTCGTCGTGTCCATGGCCTGCTTCCGCTTCGTGCCACAACAGTTCTTCCCCAGTTCCGACCGCAGCGAACTGCTGGTGGACGTGCGCCTGCAGGAAGGCGCCTCGTTCGCGGCTACGCTGCGCCAGGTCGAGCGGCTGGAAAAGGCGCTGGAGGGCCGTCCGGAAATCGATCACTCGGTCAGCTTCGTTGGCACCGGCGCACCGCGCTTCTACCTGCCGCTGGACCAGCAGCTCGCCACCCCGAACTTTGCCCAGCTGGTCATCACCACGCATTCGGTGGAGGACCGCGAGAAGCTCGCGCAATGGTTGCAGCCGGTGCTGCGCGAGCAGTTCCCGGCCATACGCAGCCGCCTGTCGCGCCTGGAGAACGGCCCGCCCGTGGGCTTCCAGGTGCAGTTCCGCGTGAGCGGCGACAGGATCGCCGACGTGCGCGCCGTGGCCGAGCAAGTGGCCGCCGAGGTCCGCGCCGATCCGCGCTCGACCAATGTGCAGTTCGACTGGGACGAACCGTCCGAACGTTCGGTGCGCTTCGAGATCGACCAGCAAAAGGCGCGCGAGCTGGGCGTCAGTTCCAGCGATATCTCGGACTTCCTGGCCATGACCCTGTCGGGCTACGCGGTCACGCAATACCGCGAACGCGACAAGCTGATCACCGTGAGCCTGCGCGCGCCGCAAGAGGAGCGGATCGATCCCGCGCGCCTGGCCACCCTGGCCATGCCCACGCCCAACGGCGCGGTGCCGCTGGGCAGCCTGGGCCACGTGCGCTATGACCTGGAGTATGGCGTCATCTGGGAACGCGACCGCCAGCCCACCATCACGGTGCAGGCGGACGTCGCGGCGGACGCGCAAGGCATAGACGTCACCCGCGCCATCGATGCCAAGCTCAACACCCTGCGCGCCGGGTTGCCCGTCGGCTACCGCATCGAGGTGGGCGGCCCGGTGGAAGAAAGCGCAAAAGGCCAGTCCTCGATCAATGCCCAGATGCCGCTGATGGCGGTGGCCGTGCTGACCCTGCTGATGCTGCAGCTGCAAAGCTTCGCCCGCGTGCTGATGGTGGTGCTGACCGCGCCGCTGGGGCTGATAGGCGTGGTCGCGGCGTTGCTGCTGTTCGGCAAGCCCTTCGGCTTCGTGGCCATGCTGGGCGTGATCGCCATGTTCGGCATCATCATGCGCAATTCGGTCATCCTGGTGGATCAGATCGAACAGGACATCGGCGCCGGCCACAAGCGCGTGGACGCCATCGTCGGCGCCACGGTGCGGCGTTTCCGCCCGATCACGCTGACGGCCGCGGCCGCCGTGCTGGCGCTGATTCCGCTGTTGCGCAGCAACTTCTTCGGCCCCATGGCCACCGCCCTGATGGGCGGCATCACCATCGCCACCGTGCTGACGCTGTTCTTCCTGCCGGCCCTGTATGCCGCGTGGTTCCGCGTCCGCCACGACGAGCGCGACGAACCCGAAGGCGTGCCGCCGGGCGCCAACGCCGGCGACACGGTGGAACGGGGAGCATGACGATGACCCAACTTTCCTTGCGCGTGGCCGCCCTGCCCTTGATGCTGGCGCTGGGCGCCTGCGCCTTCGCGCCCAGCAGCAAGCCGCCCGCAGTCGCGCAACCGACGCAGTACGGCGTCGAAGCCACGCCCCCCGCGAGCGCCGCCGCCCAGGGCGTTGCGCAGCGCTTCGAGCAAGGCGCGCGGCCCGTGCCCGAATGGTGGAAGCGCTATGAATCGGAGGCGCTGAACGCGCTGGTGGCCGAAGGTCTCGCCAACAGCCCGGACCTTGCCGCCGCCGAACGCAACCTGGCCGGCGCGCGCGAACAGCTGCGCGGCCAGGTGAATTCATCGTTACTGCCTTCGGTGGACGCGGGCGCCGATGCCTCCCGCCGGCGCGCGCTGACCATGCCGAACCTGCCCGAACCGACGGCGCAATACAACGTCTTCACCGGCCAGGTCCACGCCAAGTACGACCTGGACCTGTTCGGCGCGGCGCGTTTTGCCAACGCCTCGCTCGCGGCCCAGGTCGAGCAGCAGGCCTTTCAGCTGGAGTCGGCCCGCCGTTCGCTCGCCAGCAACATCGTCACAGGCGCCATCACTGCAGCGGCGCTGGCCGAACGCGTGGCGTTGACGGAGAAGCAGGTGGTGCTGGCGCGGCAGGTCGCGCGCGACACGCAGCGCCGCTACGAACTGGGCTCGGCCTCGCAGAACGACGCGCTGGACGCGGACCAGGACGCCGCCACGCTGGAAGCGTCGCTACCCGGCCTGCGCGCGCGCTGGCATGCGACGCGCCATGCGCTGGCGGTGCTGCTGGGCCGCAATCCGGACCAGGCTCCGCCCGATCTCGCCTTCAGCATGCTGGCCGTGCCGCAACAAGTGCCGGTGGTGGTGCCGTCCGAACTGCTGGCCGCGCGCCCGGACATCCTGTTCGCCGATGCGGTGGTGCAGGCCGCGGCGGCCGACGTGGGCTTGGCCACCGCGCAGCTGTTCCCCAGCCTGTCCTTGTCCGCGTCCATGGGCAAGAGCGGCTTCAATTGGCCCGCTGCGATGTCGGGCGCCGGCGCCGTCTGGGCCATCGGCGCTTCGCTCACGCAGCCTATCTTCCATGGCGGGGCGCTACTGGCCGAGCGCAGCGCGGCCAAGGAACGCTACGAAGCCGCGTTGCTGCAATACAAGCAGACCGTGCTGACCGCCTTCCGCGACGTGGCCGACACGCTGTCGCGGCTGGACGCCGACGGGCAGGCGCTGGCCTCCGCCGAAGCGTCGCGCCGCGCCGCGGAGCAGTCCTACCGCAACACCGCCAGCCGCGTGCGGCTGGGCGCGCTGGCGCCATATACCGAGTACGCCGCCGAGCAGTACTACGTGGCGGCCCGCCTGCGCGAGATCGAATACGCCAATGCGCGCCTGACCGAAACGGCGGCGCTGTTCCAGGCCATGGGGTCGCCGGCCCGCGCCGCGCAGCAATAGGCGCATCCGGCCACATCCGGCGACACGCGGCCATGGCCGCGGCGGATCGGCAAGCAAACCCTCGCGCTCACGGCGCGGGGGCTTGTTCCTTCATGCGCGTGGCCAGCGCCAGCGATTCGATGCGGCGGGCGGCCGACTGCAGCAAGGCCGTGGTCTTGTCCTGCGCGATAGTGTTGAGCCGAGCCGCAAGAAAGGTGACGGTCAGCGCGCCGAACACGCGCCGGTCTTCCTGGAACACCGGCACCGCGATGCCCGCCCGTTCTGGCGAGATCTCGCCCACTCCCAGATAAAAACCCTGCACCCGGATCCGGTCCAGCTTGCCGGTGAATTCGGCCTGCGTCGCCCCCAGGCCCAGGTCGCGGATCTCGTCCGCATGGGCCTCGTACAGGCGGCGCTGATCCTTGCGCGGCAGGAAAGCCACGATGGTCTTGGCCGTGGCGCCGCGGAACAGCGGATGGGCGCGGCCGCGGCCGTGCGGAATGCCCAGTTCGTCGGGTCCGCGCTCGTGGTGGATGTTGAGGATGCGCAGGCCGTGGATCACGCTGAGCAATACGTCGCCGCCCACCTGATCCACCACCTCGCGCATGATCGGACGCGCCACGCCCAGCACCGGATCGCCGTCGATGATGAGGTGGTCCAGTTCGATGATGCGCGGCCCCAGCTTGTAGCCTTCGCCGGTCACGCGCAGCAGATAGCCCAGGTCCGTCAGGTCGCGGATGTAGCGGTAGCCCGTGGGCGCCGAATACGACAGGCGCGAAATGATCTCTTCCGCCGACAGCACCGGGGTTTCCAGGCTGAAGAGGTCAAGTATCGCTAGGGCTCGCTTCAGGGTGGACATGGCGGTCGTGGGACGGGGAACAACGCGGGATCGGGCGCAGCGTATCACAGGGATGCCCGCGGCGCGCCTGGGCCATAGGCGCTGACTACCAGATCCTGACTCCCCTCCAGACGCAAACTATCGTTTTTCTATTTTTTATCATTTATAGATAAAAACTAATTGGATTAGATAATTTTTTATCGAATAATGATATTCAAGCAATGGGCAGATTGACGTCCAACACGCCACTGCACCTGCGGAAAACATCAGGGGAAAATCCATGAAGCAGTCTTGCGGCACCAAGGGCGGCATCAGCCGCCGGCATTTCCTGGGGGCTTCGGCCGCCACCTTGGCCAGCGCGGCGCTGGCGCGGCCCGGCCGCGCCTGGGCGGCCGGTTATCCGGCCGAACGCGCCATCCAGTTCATCGTGCCCTTCCCCGCTGGCGGCGGCACCGACCTGGTGGCGCGTCCGCTGGCCCAGGGCATCGGCGAAGCGCTCAAACAAAGCGTGGTCGTCATCAACAAGGGTGGCGCCGCAGGCAACATCGGTACCCAGCAGGCCGCGCGTTCGGCGCCGGACGGCTACACCATCGCGCTGGGCTCCACCGGTACGCACACGGTGAACCAGAGCCTGTACGAGAACATCGGCTATGACCCGGTCAAGGACTTCGAACCGGTGTCCATGGTCTGCTACTACAACAACGTGCTGGTGGTGCATCCGTCGTTTCCGGCGCGCACGCTGCAGGAGCTGGTCGCCATCATCAAGGCCAATCCGGGCAAGTACTTCTATGGCATCACGCAGAACGGCAGCTCTGCGCACCTGGCCATGGAACTGCTCAAGGCCACGGCCGGCCTGGACCTGCCCGGCGTGCCGTACAAGGGCGCGGCAGCCGCGGTCAACGACTTCCTGGGCGGACAGTTCCCGATCCTGATGGATGTGGTGATCAACCAGCAGCAATTTATCCGCGGCGGCAAGTCGCGCCCGCTGGCCGTGACCTCGGCGCAGCGCGCGCAGGCGCTGCCCGACGTGCCGACCGTGGCGGAATCGGGCTTTCCCGGCTATCAGGCCATAGGCTGGAACGGCGTGTTCGCGCCCGCGGGCACGTCCGCCGCCATCATCCAGACGCTCAATGGCGCCGTGCAAAGCGCGCTCAAGCAGCCCGCCCTGGAGCAATTGACGCAGAACGGGCTGGAGCTGCACGGCAGCACCCCGCAAGAACTGAGCCGTTTCGTCGCCACCGAAAGCGAAAAGTGGCGCACGCTGATCAAGAGCGCCAACATCAAGGCCACCTGATGCAACGCATACCCTATGGCGTCCCCGTGGACGCCCACTCCAATCCCTGGCTGGCGCTGGACCGCGAGCTGCGCGCGCAGGGCCTGCGCGCCGCGGGCGCCGCGCCGGTGCGCGCGGTGGTCTGCGTCACCGTCCACGTCGACGGCCCCGCCGTCGAGGTCGGCCGCAAGCAGTTCCCGGCCGGTCCCCACACCGCGGGCCGCTATGCCATCCGCCGCGGCGTGGCGCGGCATCTGGAGATCCTGGCGCGCCACGGCATGCCGGCCACGTTCTTTGCCTGCGGCTATGACGTCGAGCACTATCCGGCGACCTTCCACGACATCCTGGACGCGGGCCACGAGATCGCCGCCCACGGCTATCTGCATGAAGCCTGGGACCTGGGCGATGACGAGCCCGCGCTGCTGGAAAAGACCCACCGCATCATCCAGCGCGAGCTGGGCGTAACGCCCGCGGGCTGGTGCTCGCCCTCGGGCCGCAAGAGCCATCGCACCCTGCCCGCGCTGCGGCGGCTGGGTTACTGCTACGACGCCAGCGAAAAGGACCAGGACCGTCCCTACCTGCCGGCGGACACGACGGACTTCATCATGCTGCCGAACAACACGGTCTCGCTGGACGACTATCCGTTCTACTTCTCGGGCCACAGCCTCGCCGCGGAAGCCTGTGACAACTGGGTGCAGGAATTCGAGGCGCTGCGCGCAGCCGAAGGCTATGTGCACCTGACCGTACACCCCAAGGCCGCCGGCGGCTCCGGCACGCCGGCCCGCGCCGCGGCGCTGGACCGCTTCCTGGCCTATCTGGCCGCACAACCCGATGTGCATGTCATGACGCTGGAAGCGCTGGCGCGGCACTGCCTGGCCCGCCCCGACGCCTGGAGAAGCGCATGAGCGCCGACAAAACCGTACTGGTCACCATCAATGTGCAGGGCATCGGCCCCGAAGCCGCGACCCAGCCCGAAACCTCGCTGCACGGGCGCGACGCGCATGGCCGCTACACCTACGGCGGCGGGCTGGCGCGCGTGCTGGACATGCTGCGCCGCCAGGACATCCGCGCCACGCTGTTCTGGCCGGTATTCGAAGCCGAACGCTGCCGCGGCCTGCTGGAGCAGAGCCTGCGCGACGGCCACGAGGCCGCCTCGCACGGCAATGCCTACGAAGACCTGCCCGCGCTGGGCGAGCGCGAAGGCGAAGTGCTGGAACGGGCCCGCGACCGGCTGGCCGAACTGACCGGCTCCGCCCCGCAAGGCTTTCGCTATGCCAGCGCGTTTACCGCCAATACCGTGCCGCTGCTGCACCAGCTCGGCTATCGCTACGACAGCAGCGCCATCGACGACGACGCCCCCTACGCGCTGGACGCGGACGGCGGCCCCGGCATGGTGGAGCTGCCCTGGAGCGAAGGCCTGTGCGACGCCACCCATTTCAGCCGCCGCGTGACGCAGGACCGTGCCTATGCGCACTGGGTGGAGCAAGGCGATGCGCTGCTGGCGACCGATGGTTATGCCTGCCTGACCCTGCATCCGCGCGCCGACAACGGCGTCGGCCGCGCGGCCAGGTTGGTGAAAGTCGAGCAATTGCTGGAGCGCTTCCGCGCCGCAGGCGCCAGCTTCAAGACCTGCTCCGAGCTGGCCGCCTCCCCCCATACGCGCTGAACGCAAGACGCCCATGGCGTGCTTGCACTGGTAAACCCTGAGCAATATTGGCGCCAAAATAAGCTAACATTTTTTCGCCATCCAATTCCCACCCCCAGATTGCGGCGCGGCGCGCCGCCCAAGTCCATGACCCAGATCACCCAATTTCCCTTCGTATCGGTTTCGGGCGCGCCCGAGGCCCGCGGCCGCTCGTATGGCCAGCAAGCCGCCGACCGCGTGCGCAAGAGCGCCAAGATGTACGGCCAGACCCTGGTCGACCTGGGCTATGACGCCATGGCGCGCACCCAGCTGATCAATGGCTTCGCCCGCGAGATCGAGAACTTCGCGCCGCACTACCTGGAAGAAATGCGCGGCATCGCCGCGGGCGCCGACGTGCCTTTCGAAGACATCGTGATGGTGAACGCGCGCACCGAAGTCATCGCCAAGGCCCGCGCCGAGAAGAAGAAGGCCGCCGAGCTGGAGCCGGGCGACGGCTGCACCGGCGCGCTGATCCTGCCGACCCGCTCGGCCAACGGCCGCCTGATCCATGGCCAGAACTGGGACTGGCGCGCGGAATGCGCCGAGACCGCCATCGTGCTGCGCGTGCGCAACGACAACGGCCCCGACATGCTGACCTTCGTCGAAGCGGGCGGACTGGCGCGCAGCGGCCTGAACAGCGCCGGCGTCTCGATCACCGCCAACTACCTGGAGTCCGACCGCGACTTCCGCCAGCTGGGCGTGCCGCTTTCGTTGATCCGCCGCAAGGTGCTGGAACAGGAACACTTCGCGCTGGCGATCAAGGCGGTGGCGACCACGCCCAAGTCCTGCTCGAACAACATCATGATCGGCATGGCGGCGGGCTTCGGCGTCGACTACGAATGCACCACCGATGAAGCCTTCCCCATCTACCCGGGCAGCGACGATCTCATCGTCCACGCCAACCACTGGGTCAGCGAAGTGGCCCTGAGCAAGCTGCGCGACACGGGCCGCGCCAGCACGCCGGAAAGCGCTTACCGCGACTGGCGCGTGCGCCGCCTGCTGAACGAGGAATCCAAGCTGACGCGCGAAGACTTGAAGCGCGCGCTGTTCGATGACTTCGGCGCGCCCTATTCCGTGTGCCGTCCGCCGCGCCCCGGCAGCCACGACAATCTGTCGGCCACGGTGGCGATGGTGATCATGGAGCCCGAGGCCGGCCTGATGGAAGTGGCGCCGCTGCCGGCGCTGAACCGCAGTTTCACCCGCTACAGCCTGACCGCCGAACCCGAACTGCTGGCTGCCGCCTGAAGCGGCGCGCCCGCGCAACCCCAGGAAAACGTATCGATGAAAAACCATTTGTTGAGCGCCGCGGTTGCGCTGGCGCTGGGCTCCATGGCCGGCGCGGCCTGGGCGCAATCCGCCCCGCCGCTGCGCATTTCGTTCACGGCCGATATCCGCTCCACCGAACCCGGCGTGAACCGCGACAGCAACAGCGACGCGGTGGTGCTGCACATCGTCGAGGGCCTGGTGGCCTACGGAGAGGACGCCGAGGTGCGGCCGCTGCTGGCCAAGTCGGTGGATATCAGCGCGGACGGCAAGACCTATACCTTCAAGCTGCGCGAAGGCATCAAGTTCCACAACGGCAAGCCGATGACGTCGGCCGACGTGCTGTGGACCTGGCAGCATTACACCGCGGCCAATTCGGGCTGGCGTTGCGCCAGCGAGTTCGACGGGCGCGGCACGGTCAAGGTGACGGGCGTGGAAGCGCCGGACGCGCAGACCGTGGTCTACCACATCGAAAAGCCCAGCAGCCTGTTCCTGGCGACGCTGGCGCGCGCCGACTGCGGCGGCACTGGCATCCTGTCCAAGGATTCGGTGCGGGCGGACGGTTCCTGGGACAAGCCCATCGGCACCGGGCCGTTCGAATTGGCGGAATGGAAGCGCGGCGAGTACGTGCGGCTGACGAAGTTCGCGGGCTATTCGAACCTGGACGGCAAGCGTGACGGTTATACGGGATCGAAACGGCCGCTGGTGGACGAGGTGCGCTTCCTGATCGTGCCGGACGATTCCACCGCCAAGGCGGCCCTGCAGCGCGGCAACATCGACATCATCGAGGACGTGTCCAATAGCGACGTGCCGGTGCTGCAAGGCACGCCGAACGTCAAGGTGGCGCATGCGCCGGTGATGAGCATGACGGCATTGCTGATGCAGACCAAGGATCCGGTGCTGGCCAATCCGAAAATGCGGCAGGCGCTGGCGCACGCGATCGATTACCAGCAACTGGCGGCGGCGGTGACGGAAGGCCTGGCTCAGCCCAACAATTCGATCGTTCCGCTGGTGTCGCCCTACTATGACGCGGCGCAGAAGCAGGGCTGGAACTACGATCCGGCGCTGGCGCAGAAGCTGCTGGGCGAAGCGGGCTACAAGGGGCAGGATCTGACGATCCTGACGACCAAGCGCTATCCGCAGTCGTACAACTCGGCGGTGATCATCCAGGCGATGCTGCAGGCGGTGGGGATCAAGGCGCAGTTGTCGGTGGTGGAATGGGCGACGCAGCTGGACCGCTATAACGCGGGCACTTACCAGATGATGACGTTCCCCTATTCGGCGCGGCTGGATGCGGCGCTGAACTACGAGATGGTGACGGGGGACAAGGCGAAGCAGCCGCGCAAGGTCTGGGACAATCCGCAGGCGCTGAAGCTGATCGAGGCGGCGTCGTCGGATACGGATCATGCGAAGCGGCAGGCTTCGTTTGATCAGCTGCATAGGCTGTTCCTGGCGGATGTGCCTAGTATTCCTTTGTATAACGGGTTGGATATTGGGGCTTATCGGGCGGATATCAGGGGGTATCAGCCTTGGGCGGTCAAGAAGCCGCGGGCTTGGGAGGTGGAGCGGGTTTCGGCGCCTTGATGTTGGTTTTGTTGTCTTTGTTGGTGCCTTCGTTGTCTTCGTAGGTCGCCCGGCGGCGCGGGCCCTGAGGCTGCTCGCGCCCACGATTGCGGTCCGGAGCGTTCGCTCCGGACTGCCCCGTCGTCATCGTCGTCACCGCCTGCGGCGGCTCCTTCCGATTCCCTCGGGCGCATCGAGGTTGCTCGCAGCCTCAGGGCCCGCGCCGCCGGGCTACGAGTTTCTTGGTTCGCTGCGCGGTTAGACCCGTGGGTAGTGGCGAGGTTTGCGGGGCCCGCCGCTTGCGGCCGCGCAGGCGGCCGCAAGCAGCTTACGTGGTGGTGGGGCGTCGGGGCGGTGTGCGCTGGCGCGCTGGCGTGGGTCTTGTTTTTTCTCTACTCGCAGTTTCCTCTCCCCGCAGTTTTCCCTCCGCTTTTTTCTTCTTCTCCCCGTCTCACTCCTCTCAGATTGGCTGGCAGCATCAGTCCGGCCTATTAGGGATACTACTGGTATCTCTTTGGGATACCAGTGGGGTACCTTCTCGTCCATTGCGCCGGACGGCAACTCGGAGTCTCTGCCGTCCGCGCCTTTTTCTTACGCTGCAATACACATGAACGCTACGCAACGCACCTATCAAACCCTGCTGGACCAGATCGTTTCGCGCCGGATTCCGGCGGGGGAAGTGTTGGAGGAACGCCGACTGGCGGATGAGCTGGAGGTGTCGCGCACGCCTTTGCGCGCGGCCATGAACCGGTTGTTGGGTGAAGGGATGCTGGAGCGGCTGTCCAACGGGTCCATCGTGGTGCGCTCGTTTGGCGTGACGGACCTGCTGGAGCTGCTACAGATCCGCAGCCTGCTGGAGAGCGAAGCCGCGGCGATGGCGACCGGGCGGATTCCGGCGGAGCCGTTGGAAGGGCTGCGGGCGCGGCTGCAGGCTTTGCTGGATGCGAAGACGCCGGACGAGAAGTCGGATTGGGAGGTCGACAACGCGCTGCACGATCTGGTGGCGGCGTATTGCGGCAACCGGAATCTGGCGACGATGATCACGGCGACGCGGCGGCAGGTGCGGATGTGCGATGTGGAGCGGCTGCCGCAGCGGCAGGTGCAGGCGCGGGAAGAACATCTGGCGATTGTGGAAGCGCTGCTGTCGGGGGAATCGACCCGGGCGCGTCAGGCGATGGCGGCGCATCTGGAGAACGTGCGGCGCAGCTACGTGAATTCGCTGGGGTATCTGAGCCATGGCGCGTGACATGGATGTCTCCCCGCTCGTGATCCGCCCGCGGCCGCTCACGCCGGAGGCCTTCGCGCCTTATGGCGAAGTGATCGCGCACCAGGGCGCGGAGCGCCGTCACCATCTGACCGAGCCCATGCGGCACAGCCCCGAAGTTGTGCGGCACGCCAGCTGGGTCAGCCGGGTGCAGGCGGCGCCGCCCGGGCCGGTGGAGATCCGGCTGATGGAGCGCCACCGCTATGCGGCGCAGAGTTTCGTGCCGCTGACGGACTCGCCCTATCTGGTGGTGGTGGCGCCTACCGGGGCCGACGACCTGCCCGACATGGCGCGGCTGGAAGCGTTTCTCGCAACCGGCAGCCAGGGCGTGTGCTACCGCGTGGGCGCCTGGCATCACGGCCTGACCGTGCTGCGGGGGCCGGCGGAGTTCCTGGTCCTGATGGGCCAGACCGGCCGCGGCGATGACGACGAGTTCTGGCAGGCTCCGGCTCCGCACGCCCTGGTTTCGATTTCCGATTGACTCTATCCCGATGGCTAGCCCGCTATGACTACCGATCATCCCCACTTGCGCCGCGATTTCGTCGGCTACGGCGCCAACCCGCCCGATCCCCGTTGGCCGGGCGGCGCGCGCCTGGCGTTGAATCTCTGCATCAACTACGAGGAAGGCGGCGAGCCTTCGGTGCCGGACGGCGACGCTGAATCCGAAACCGGACTGACCGAGGGCGGCGCGGGCGGCTTCGCCGGGCGCGACCTGGCGGCAGAGTCGATGTTCGAGTATGGCAGCCGGATCGGCTTCTGGCGCGTGCACCGGCTGCTGCAGGAGCGCGGCATGGCGGCCACGATACTGGGCTGCGGCCTGGCGCTGGAACGCAATCCGGAAGTCTGCGAGGCCATCAAGGCGGCGGGCTATGACGTGTGCGCGCACGGCTGGCGCTGGGAACGGCACCAGAACCTGACGCTGGAAGAGGAACGCGAGCGCATCCGCCGCACCGTGGAATCGATCACCCGCACGGTGGGCTCGCGGCCGCTGGGCTGGTATTGCCGCTACGGCCCCAGCCTGAACACCCGCGCCCTGCTGGCCGAGGAAGGCGGATTTCTCTACGACTCCGACACCTACAACGACGAGCTGCCCTACTGGACCGAAGTTGCCGGCAAGCCTCATCTGCTGGTGCCCTACGGCCTGGCCAACAACGACGCCAAGTTCATCCGCGGCGGCATGGCCACGGGGCAGGACCTGTTCGAGTACCTGCGCGACGCGTTCGACATGCTGTACGAGGAAGGCGCCACGGCTCCCAAGATGATGTCCGTGGGGCTGCATCTGCGCCTGGTCGGCCAGCCGGGCCGCGCGGCGGGCCTGGCGCGCTTCCTGGACCACGTGGCGGCGCACGGCGACGTCTGGGTCTGCCGGCGCGCCGACATCGCGCGCCACTGGCATGCGCACCATCCGGCCGCCCAGGACGCCGCGCGCTGATTCATTTTCTGCATCGCCCACGTTTTCTCATCAGGAGAGCAGCATGTCGAAGTACCAGAAAATCAATCGCCGCGGCCTGCTGGCCACGGCCCTGGCCGGGTTGCTGGCGCTGGGCCTGAGCCCGGCGGCGCAAGCCGAGGCCTATCCCAGCAAACCGATCCGCATCGTCGTGCCCTTCCCGCCCGGCGGCGCGGCCGACACCCTGGCGCGTGCTCTGTCGCAGCAGTTGAACGACACGCTGGGCAAGCAGGTCATCGTGGAAAACCGCGCCGGCGCGGGCGGCACCATCGGCACCAATGCGGTGGCGCGAGCGGAGCCCGACGGCTACACGCTGCTGCTGGGCAACGTGTCCACGCTGGCCATCGCGCCCAGCCTGTATCCGAACCTGAACTACGACCCGGTCAAGGACTTCACGCCGATCACGCTGGTGGGCAAGAGCCCGCTGGTATTCGCGGTCAATCCGGGCCTGCAGGCGAAGAACCTGCCCGAGCTGATCGCCCTGGCGAACAAGGATCCGGGCAAGCTGACCTTCGGCTCTTCCGGCGCGGGCAGCATCACCCACCTGACCGGCGAAGTACTGAACCTGGCCACGGGCGGGAAACTGGTGCACGTGCCTTACAAGGGCAGCGCGCCCGTGCTGCTGGCGGTGGCCTCGGGCGAGTTGAGCATGGGCGTGACGCAGGTGGTGGAGATGCTGCCGCAGTACAAGGGCGGCCGGGTCGGCGCCGCGGCGGTGACGGGTATCGAGAAGTCGCCCGCCCTGCCCGAAGTCACGACCGCCGCATCGCAAGGCGTGAAGGGACTGGAAGCCACCACTTGGTACAGCCTGATGGCGCCCGCCGGCGTGCCGGCGGAAGTGGTGCAGCGCCTGCAACCGGCGCTGGAGAAGGTGCTGACCAACGCCGAGCTGCGCAAGCGTTTTGCCGACGAGGGCCTGATCCTGGCGCCGTCCACGCAGGCCGAGCTGAGTGCGTTCCTGGGCAATGAAGTGCGCGATTGGGCCGCGGTGATCAAGCAGGCGGGCGTGAAGCTCGACTAGCGATTCAGGCCGGGCCGCACTCGCGGCCCGGCGCCGTCAAGCGTCTTACTTGCCGTCGCGGACCTTGGTTTCCCAGGCCCGCGGCTTGCCTTCCCAGACCGAGAATCCTTCCACGCGCTTGCTGGATGCCCATGCATCCGCGCCGTTGTACAGCATCAGCATGGGGGTCTGTTCCAGCATCAGGGCGTGCAGCTGGTCGAACAGCGCCTGGCGCTTGGCCGGATCGGATTCGAGAAAGCTCTCATCGATCAGCTTCTGCGCCGCCGGGTCATCCCAGACCTTGCGCGGCTGCTTGGCCTTGTCGCCCGAAAATTGCTCGAAGCTCAGCGACGGATCCAGGCGCGAAGAGAACGAGAACGAGCTGATCTGGTACTTGCCGGTGTTGTAGCGGTCCAGCTGCGTGGCCCATTCCAGCACCTCGATCTTGGCGTTGATGCCCACCGCCTGCATCATGGCCTGGGCGATCACCGCGACTTGATAGCTCGGTACGTGGGCGCGCTTGTTGGCGTAGATGACCACGGGCTCGCCCTTGTAGCCGGCTTCCTTCAGCAATTGCTGCGCCCGGGCCGGATCGTATTTGTAGCCGCGCTTTTCCGCGTCCTTGTAATAAGCCGACCCCGCGTAGACGGCGGAATTGTTCAGCTGGCCCAGGCCTTCTGAGGCGGCGGCCACGACCTGCGGAATATCCAGCGAGGCGGCGATGGCCTGGCGGATCTTCACATTCTTCAGGACCGGATCCTCGGTCTGGAACAGCAGCACGTGCTTGACCGCGTCATGCGGGCTGAACACCGTCAGGTTCTTGGCGTTCTTCAGTTCGCCCACGTCGGTGTTGGTGATCTGCGCGGCGTCGATCGCGCCCGACAGCAGGCCTGCCTTCGAAGTGGAAGGATCCGGCACCACCAGGAATTTGACCTCGTCGGCCAGCGGACGCTTGGACCCCACGTAGCCGTCCGGTTTGTCGCCGGCGGGCGAGACGTAGTCCTTGTAGGCCGTCAGCAAGGTGTATTCGCCGCGCTTCCAGTCCTTGAACATGTAGGGGCCGGTGCCCACCGGCTTGATCCAGGAACCGTCGGCCGCGACCGAATCCTTGGAGATGATGGCGGTCATGCCGCAATCGGTGCGGGCCAGCGAATCCAGGAACACGGCCGACTTTCGGTCCACCTTCATCACCACGGTCTGCGCGTCGGGCGCGGACACGTCCGTCACTTTCAGGCCGTTGCGGCCGTCGAAGTCGCTGCGGCAGCGCCAGTCCGTCTTGGGATCCATGTAGCGCTGCCAGCTCCAGATCACGTCGGCCGAGGTCAGCGCGGCGCCGTTGTGAAACTTGACGCCGTCGCGCAGCTTGAAGGTGTAGGTCAGGCCGTCTTCCGACAGGTCCACCGACTTCGCCAGCAGAGGGCCCACAGTGCCGTTCTCGCGGTAGCCGACCAGGCCTTCCACGATGTTGAGCACCACGCCGTCGGTGGTGTTGTCGCGGTTGACGCCGGGGTTGGTCGAGCGGATGTCGGCGGGCTGGGCGATGGTCAGCAGCGCGGCCTGGGCCGAACCGGCGGCGGCCAGCGCCAGGCTGAGCGCGAGCGCTCTAGGTACGAAAACGTGGTGCATGCAAAAACTCCCCGGCGTGCGGCGCAAAATTCACGCATATATTGGCGCCAAAATTAGCTGCCCATTATGAGCGGAATGCGCCGCTCCGCTATCGGGGGTATCCCTGAAGACGCCGCCGGAATGAAAAACGGCGGCCTTCTTTCCGAAGGCCGCCGCATGCGTGCAGCGCGGGACACGCTGGCAGCGTCAGGAGATGTCCTGCCCCACGTGCTGGGCAATGATTTTTTGCAGACGCTTGACGTCGCGGGCTTCCAGCGCGTCCACCATGTCGAAATGCTCGCGCGCGGAGATCTCGATGCGCGAACGCGTCACCCATTCCTTGGCTGGCGCCGCCGGGCCGCGGGCGCGCGTTTCGTGGATCAGCGCGACCAGTTCGCGATTGCGGCACATGTCGTACATGCCCGCGTGGAAAGCCAGGTTGACCTCGTACTGTTCCAGCAGCGTGCCGTCCTGCAACAGCTTGGCGAAGCGTTCGGCCAGGGTGCGCAGTGCCTTGACTTTGCCCGCGGTGACGTTGGGCATCAGGTCCGCCGCCGCGCCCGTTTCCAGCAGGATGCGGATGTCGCGGATCTGCAGATGCTGGTCCGGATCCATGGCATAGACGTGATAGCCCCGGTTCGGGATGTGCGCGATCAGCCGCTTGGCGGCCAATTGGTCTAGCGCCCGCCGGACGTCCAGACGCTTGGCGTCGTAGCGTTCCTGCAGGTCGATCTGTTTCAGCCAGGCGCCGGGACCGTAAACGCCCGCCTGTATATCGTGGGCGATGCGATCAACCAGGCCGGGTTGCGCCGTTGCCGCTTTCGGCATGGACCACTCCCGTCTATCAAATCCGAAGCGCGTATTTTATGCGTAAGTATCCCTGGGGTACGGCGCCGTCGCCCCCTGGGATACCCGGCCCTCAGGCGCTGGCCCGCAACGGCTCCTGTTGGTCCAGCCGCCAGCGCAGGCGCACGCCGCCGGTATCGGTGGATTCCAGCGCCGGAATCGCCGACAGCAGGCTGCGGGTGTATTCCTCTTGCGGCTGGTCGAACACGGCGTCGCGCGAGCCCTGCTCGACGATGCCGCCGTCACGCATCACCACCACGCGGTCGGCCACCTGCTCCACCACGCCCAGGTCGTGGCTGATGAACAGGCAGGAAAAGCCGTGGCGTTCCTGCAGGTCGGCAAACAGGTCCAGCACCTGCGCGCGCACGGTCACGTCCAGCGCGGACACCGGCTCATCGGCGATGACGAAGGCCGGACGGCGCACGATGGCGCGGGCGATCGCCACGCGCTGACGCTGCCCGCCCGACATCTCGTGCGGATAGCGCTTGGCGTACTCGGAGCCCAGGCCCACTTCGGCCAGCACTTCGTCCACCCGGCGTCGCTTTTCCGCCGCGGGCATGTCGTCCAGCATGCGCAGGCCCTCGCCCACCAGTTGGCCGATGGTCATGCGCGGGTCCAGCGAGGAATACGGATCCTGGAACACCATCTGGCAGTTCAGCCGGTAGTCGCGCCAGGACGCCGACCGGCGGTTCACCGGTTGGCCACGGAACAGGATCTGGCCCGAAGTGGGCGCCAGCAGTCCGGCAATGGCCCGGCCCAGCGTGGTCTTGCCCGAACCCGAGCCGCCCACCACCGCCACCACTTCGCGCGGCTTGACGTGCAGGTCGATGCCGTTGAGCGCGCGCTTGGCGCCGGTGCGCGAGAACAGCCGCTGGTGGCCGGCGTAATCGACCACCAGGTTCTTGACCTCGACGATGGGCGGCTCCTTGCCCAGTTGACGCGCCGGCAGCCGGCGCGGCATGGCGTCCAGCAGCTTGCGCGTGTAGGGATGCTGCGGCCGCTCCAGGATGCTGGCGGTGGCGCCGGTCTCCAGCACCTTGCCATGCTGCATCACCACCATGCGCTCGGTGTAGCGCGCGACCATTGGCAGGTCGTGGCTGATCATCAGCACCGCCGTATGGTGTTCGCGGGTCAGGTCCACCATCAGTTCCAGCACGTCGCGCTGCACCACCGCGTCCAGCGCGGTGGTGGGCTCGTCGGCGATCAGCAGCGCTGGCTCCAGCAGCATCACCGATGCCAGCATCATGCGCTGGCGCATGCCGCCGGAGAACTCGTGCGGCCAGGCTTCCATCGCTCCCTTGGGATCGCGGATGCCGACCCGTCGCAGCATTTCCAGGATGCGTTCGCGGCGCGCGGCGGCGGACAGGTCCTTGCGATGCAGGCGCAGGCCCTCATCCAGCTGGCGGCCGATTGGCATGGACGGATTCAGCGAGGTCATCGGCTCCTGGAACACCATGCCGATGCGCGCGCCGCGCAGCTTGCGCAGCGCAGCCGGCGACGCCTGCGTCACGTCCACGCCTTCGAACTTGATGGAGCCGCCAGCCACCACCAGCGGCGACGGCGTCAGGCCCATGATGGCGCGCGCGGCCTGCGTCTTGCCGCTGCCGGATTCGCCGACGATGCCGACCATCTCGCCGGGCGCCACCTCGAAGGACACTCCGCTGACGATCTCGCGCCCGCCGGGGCCGACGGTCAGCGACAGATTCGATACCGATACCAATGCGCTCATTACACGCCCCTCATGCGGGGATCGAGGCGGTCACGCACCGCGTCGCCCAGCAGATTGATTCCCAGCAGCGCGAGCGCGATGGCCAGGCCGGGAAGTATGGATAGATAGGAAGCCTGCGCCATGAACGGTCGGGCAGCGGCCAGCATGTTGCCCCAGGTGGGCGCGGGAGGCGGTACGCCCAGGCCCAGGAAGGACAGCGCGCTTTCCGCCAGGATCACCCAGCCGAACATGGAGGTCGCCAGCACCGTCAGCGGCGCCACGCAATTGGGCAGCACATGGCGGAACATGGTGTAAAGCTCGGAGTTGCCCAGCACGCGCGAGGATTCGATGAACTCCTTCTCGCGCAGCGACAGCACCGTGCCGCGCACGATGCGCGTCACCGAGGGCGTGTAGGCCAGGCCCAGCGCCAGGATGATGCCGTATTTGTTGGCGCCCACCACGGCCAGCAGGCCCAGCGCCAGCAGCAGGCCGGGAAAGGCCAGCAAGGCATTGTTGAAGGCCATGATGATGCGGTCGGTCCAGCCCCGCACAAAGCCGGTCAGGGTGCCGATGATCGTGCCCGCGACGATGGCGAAGCTTACCGTCAGCAGGCTGATCCAGACGCTGCTGGAAGCCCCCGCCAGCAGGCGCGACAGCTCGTCGCGGCCGAATTCGTCCGTGCCCAGCAGGAACTCGCCGCCAGGCGGCTTCAGGCGCGCCACGAAGTTGATCTTGAGCGGGTCATGCGGCGTCCAGAAGGCGCCCATGACCGCCGCCACCAGCATCAGCGCCACGATGACGCCGCCCAGTAGCGCGTTGGCTGCAATTCGCTTTTTCATTCGGCGGTCACTCTCGGGTCAAAGAGGGGATAGCAAAGGTCGATGAACAGGTTCACGATCACGTAGACCACGCCCACGAACAGCAGACAGCCCTGGATCACGGGGTAGTCGCGAGCGAAGATGGAGTCCACCAGCAGACGCCCCAGGCCGGGGATGGTGAATACCGTTTCCACCACCGCGATGCCGCCCAGCAGGTTGCCCAGCACCAGGCCGATCAGCGTCCAGGTGGGTCCGAAGGCATTGCGGAACGCGTGGCGCATCAGCACCGCGGATTCCGACAGCCCCTTGGCGCGCGCATGGGTGATGTAGTCCAGCCGCAGCACTTCCAGCGTGCTGGCCCGCGCCATGCGCATCAGCACGCCGATCTCATGCAGGAACAGCGTCAGGATGGGCATGGCCAGGTACAGCAGGCCGGCCTTCCAGTCCTCGCCGATGGACACGTAGCCCACCACTGGCAGCCACTGCAGCTTGAGGCCGAAGAAGATCAGCAGCAGCAAACCCAGCCAGAAGGTCGGAATCGACACCAGCAACGTCGCCGTGCCGACCAGGAACAGGTCAGGCGCCTTGTTCTGCTTCCAGGCGGCGATCATGCCGGCCGGCACCGCCACCAGCGCGGCAAACAGCACCGCCACCACCACCACGCGGCCGCTGATCAGGAAGCGGTCCCACACCAGCGGCAGCACCGGCTGGCCGGTATTGATGGACGATCCCAGGTCCCCGTGCAGCATGTTGCCGAACCAGATGCCGAACTGGGTAAGCCAGGTCTGGTCCAGCCCCAGCCGCTCCCGCAGGTCAGCCAGCGCGGCTGGCGTCGCCAGGTCGCCCAGCAGCAGTTGGGCGGGGTCGCCCGGGATGAGCCGGATCATCACGAATACCGCCACCGCCACGATCAGCAGCGTCGGTATGGCCATGACGATCCGGGATAGCGCAAAACGCAGCATGCCCCTCTCCTATTCCTGGTCACGGACCCGCGGATGCCCGCAAGCGCCGCGTCCGCCGGTCTCAGTTGTCTTCATGTCGCAGCTTGCGCAGGGCGGAGGCCAGGAAGTCCTGCACCTGGCCCACGCACTTCAAGCCGTCATGCGGCACGTTTTCCACCACGTCCAGCACCGCGTTCACGCCTTGCGCTTCGAACGAACGGCGCAGCGACTCCAGGCGCTCCGGGCGGGTATTGCCGGCCGAGTTGGCGCCGGGCATGAAGAACTTTCCGCCTTCGCGGTGAGTGATTTCCCAGGTTTCCAGGTCGGCCTTGCCCACGATCATGTGGACCGCCACCTGCTTGAGCGCTTCGATGTCGATGCGCTTGCCGAAACGGGTCTCGGCATCGCGCACGCCCACCCACCAATCCTGGCTGGGATCCAGCAGCGTGACCGAGCCCGGCGCGCCGATCGACACTGCCCACAGGCTTTCCGGGTGCAGGTAGGCGAATCGATTCACGAACTGGCCGCCGCCCGAATAGCCGAACAGGCCGAACTTCTTGAAGTCGCAGCCGAACTTCTCGCCCACTTCCGCCACCATGTCCAGCAGGATCTCGTCGTAGCGGATGTTGCCTTCGCGCAATTGCTTGAAGCCGTCGCGATTGCCGTCGCCCAGCGGGCTCACGGGGAACAGCGGGCACAGCACGATGCAGTCGTTCCAGCGGGCGAACTCGGCGAACGCGTCGCGGTATTCCACGAAGGCGCGGCCGGTGCCGTGCATGATCACCACCAGTTGCATCGGATGCCTGGCGCTGTCGATGTGCGGCGGGACATAGGTGCAATAGGAAAAGCGCGGATCGGAGCGGGCGGCGAAGACGGTGCTGTGGCCCAGGTCGTACATGGCCCGCGCGCGGGCGGCGTCGGGCTGGATGGCAAGTGCTGCGTTGGACTGCATGATTTCCTCGTTTCCATGGCCATGGAGGCCGATGGTCTGTGCCGGTGGTCAAAATAATGATCACATAAATTGGCGCCAATTTTAGGCGCACGTATTCCGGCCCAACAAGGCAGGGGATTCCCTAGGAACGTAAAAAGGGAGCGCCGCGGCGCTCCCCTGGATGGCTCGGGGCGCGTCCCGCCGGGCGGGACGACGCCTGCCCGCTTCAACCTTTCTTGAACAACCGCTTGGCGAGGCTGACCGCCCCCAGCACCACGGCTCCGGCCACGATGCCGAACAAGGCGTTGAGCAAGGTGGCCGTAAGCGCCTGCACCACCCCGCCCCCGCCGACCGCGGCGGCGGCCTGATCGACCGCGGCCTGCACCGGCGGGATGCCGTGAGTCAGGATGGCGCCGCCCACCATGAACATGGCGGCGGTGCCAACCACCGACAGCGTCTTCATCAGATAGGGCGCCGCGCCCACGATGCGCCGGCCCAGCCAGGCCATGGCCTGGGACGACTTCTGGCTGAGGTAGAGGCCCAGGTCGTCGAGCTTGACGATGCCGGCCACCAGGCCGTAGACCCCGACCGTCATCGCGATGGCGATGACCGATAGCACCAGCACCTGACGGGTGAAGTCCGCATCCGCCACCGCCCCCAGGCTGATGACGATGATTTCCGCCGACAGGATGAAGTCCGTGCGTATTGCGCCTTTGATCTTGTCGCGCTCGAACGCCACCATATCGACCGAGTCGTCCTGCAGGGCTTCGGCCCGCGCGGCGTGATTGCCTTCGTCCGAATCGCCGTGCGGCAGGAACTTGTGCGCCAGCTTCTCCACGCCTTCGTAGCAGAGAAAGGCCCCGCCCACCATCAGCAGGGGCGTCACGGCCCAGGGCGCGAAGGCGCTGATCAGCAGCGCCGCCGGCACCAGGATCAGCTTGTTGATGAAGGAGCCCTTGGCCACCGCCCAGACGACCGGCAGTTCCCGGTTGACCGGCACGCCCGTGACCTGCTGGGCGTTCAATGCCAGGTCGTCGCCCAGCACCCCGGCCGTCTTCTTGGCCGCGACCTTGGTCATCACGGACACGTCGTCCAGGATGGTCGCGATATCGTCGAACAGTGCAAAGAAGCTGCTTCCAGCCATCAAGAATCCCCTGTGCCTCGAAAGGATTTTCGAGTGTACAGGCGGCAGCCGCCCGCCAAGCGTAACCAGCCTGGCCGTTTTCACTTCTTTTCTGTCCGTAATGCCAATGGCGCCGCCGGCCATCCCGGCCTACCCTGGCGCCAGAACCCGACACTCGCCCCAGGAGGCCACATGCTTGCCTTGCGACCCAGCTGCGAACACTGCGATGCGGCGCTGCCGCCAGACTCCACCGCCGCCCGGATATGCAGCTTTGAATGCACCTTCTGCGCTGCCTGCGCCGAAGGATTGCTGGGCAATGTCTGCCCCAATTGCGGCGGCGGCTTCGCGTCCCGGCCCGTGCGCCCGGCCAGCGACCGCAAAGGCGGGAATTTCCTGGGCAAGTACCCAGCCAGCGCCGAGCGCAAGCACCGCCCGGTCGATCTGGCCGCGCACGAGGCCCTGCGGCGCAGCCTGGACGGCATTCCGCCGGAACGCCGCTAGCTGTTGCGGCGCCCGGACGCGGACACTAGCTGCGCGCGTGCGCCGCCGGACTGGCCGCGTTCTCGAACAGGATGTTGTTTTCCAGGTGGATGTGCGCCATCAGGTCTTCCTTGAAGGTGCGCAGCCCCAGGTACAGCGCCCGCCAGGTGTTGCAGGCGGCGCGCGGCAGCGTGATGTCGTGGGTCAGCGCCAGCAGCCGTTCCAGCGCCACGCCGTGGTCGTCGTGCTCGGCGCGCATGACCATGATGGGCATGCCGGCCATGGCGCCATGGCCGCGCGCCAGCATCGGGAACAGCACCTGTTCCTCCTTCTGCATATGGCTTTCCAGTTCCTGCTGCATCACGCGCAGGTGATCGGCCAGGCCGGTCGGGCAGTCCGGGCTGTCGGCATGCACCTGCTCCACCTTCAGCGCCAGCCGGATCAGCTCGGGCAGTTGCTGGCGATGCACCTCGTGGTAGCGCGCCAGGATGTGATCGACCAGTTCGGCCGGCGAGGCCAGCCCCCAATCCGTCTCGTGGGACGGGCTGCGCGCCAGCTCCATCAGGCGCGCCTCGATCTGCGCCGCGTCCAGCGAGCGCTGGGCCGCCGCCTCGGCCAGGCTCTTCTTGCCGCCACAGCAGAAGTCCAGCTGGTACTCATGAAACACCTGCGTGGCGCCAGGGATGCTGCGGGCCAACTGCCCCAGGGATTGCTCAACCATGCTCATCGCGTCTCTCCATAGTTCGTGACGGGTACAGAAAGCAATGCGAAATCCGTGCCAGGAAAAACTTGCTATTTATCAATGAACTGCAAATTAAAGGGTGAATATCACCCTGCAAACGTGAGGTTTAAACCACCCAGAACGGTAAAATTCACCCCATGCAAAACCTCCTGCTTGCCGATCTGGTCGCCGACCTGCCCCCCGCCGTCCGCCTGCAGCGGCTGGTGTCCAGCCTGCGCACGCATTTCCGTTGCGGCGCGGTGGCGCTGCTGCAACTGGAGGAAGACCATCTGCGCCCCATCGCGGTCGACGGCCTGACGCAAGATGCCCTGGGCCGCCGCTTCGCCGTGCAGCAGCACCCGCGGCTGGCGGCCATCCTGGCGCGGCGCGGCGTCACCTGTTTCCACCACGACAGCACCCTGCCCGATCCCTATGACGGCCTGATCAACGGCATGGCCGGGGAACCGCTGCCGGTGCACGACTGCATGGGCACCAGCCTGCACATCGAGGGCCGCCCCTGGGGTGTGCTGACGCTGGACGCGCTGGAAGTCGGCACTTTCGACGCCGAGGCCCAGTCGGACTTGCGCGACTACATCGTGCTGCTGGAAGCCGCCTTGCGCACCACGCGCCTGGAAGCGGAAATCCGGGCGCTGCGCGTGGCGCGCGGCGCCGAACCGGCCGACAGCGCCGTCGCCGACAACAACGAGATCCTGGGACAAAGCGAAGCCATCGGCCGACTGCTGCATGAGATCCAGGTGGTGGCGGACTCGGAGCTGCCCATCCTGCTTCTAGGCGAGACTGGCGTCGGCAAGGAACTGTTCGCGCATCGCGTGCACCGGCTCTCCCGCCGTCGCGACAAGCCGCTGGTGCACGTGAATTGCGCGGCCCTGCCCGAATCGCTGGCCGAGAGCGAACTGTTCGGCCACGCCAAGGGCGCCTTCTCGGGCGCCGTGGCCGACCGCCCCGGCCGCTTCGAGGCCGCCAACGGCGGCACGCTGTTCCTGGACGAAGTGGGCGAACTGCCGCTGCTGGTGCAAGCCAAGCTGCTGCGCACCTTGCAGAACGGCGAAATCCAGCGCCTGGGCGACGACCGTCCGCGCCGCGTCGACGTGCGCATCCTGGCTGCCACCAACCGCAGCCTGCGCGACCTGGTGCGCGCCGGTGATTTCCGCGCCGACCTCTATCACCGGCTGTCGGTCTATCCCATCCCCATTCCGCCGCTGCGCGACCGCGGCAATGACGTGCTGCTGCTGGCGGGCCGCTACCTGGAACTGAACCGCGCGCGGCTGGGCCTGCGCAGCCTGCGGCTGTCGCCCGAGGCCGAGGACATGCTGCGCCGCTACCGCTGGCCCGGCAATGTGCGCGAACTTGAGCACGTCATCAGCCGCGCCGCGATCAAGGCCGTCAGCCACGGCGCCACGCGCAATGAAATCGTGACGCTGGGCGCCAAGCTGCTGGACCTGTCCGACGGCGACATGCCGCTGGCCGCGCCGCAGGAGGATGCCGACGCGCCCGCCGGTCCAGGCCAGACGCTGCGCGAGGCGGTGGACGCCTGCCAGCGCCAGGCCATCCGCCGGGCGCTGGAAACGCACCAGGGCAACTGGGCCCATGCGGCGCGCGCGCTGGGCGTGGACTCCAGCAATCTGCACAAGCTGGCGCGACGCATCGGGCTGAAGGGCTGAGGCGCGGCGTGGGGCGCCGGCAGCCCCCGCAGCCCTGCCCATGCCAGGCCGCTATTCGATCTTTATGCCGGTGTCCTGTATCAGCTTGCCCCAACGCTGCGATTCGGCCTGCACGCGCTGTTGAAATTCCTCCGGCGAGCTGGACACGATGTTGAAGCCGCCCTGCTCCATGCTGTCTTTGACCTGCGGGGTCGCCAGCGTGTCGCGCAGCGCCTGCTGCACACGCTTGCGCACCTCGGGCGGCAGGCCCGCCGGCGCCAGCATGCCAACCCAGGAATAGGCTTCGAAGCCGGGCACCAGCGTGGCGATGGGCGGCACGTCCGGCAGCGCGGGCGCGGGCTGGGCCGTGCCGATGGCCAGCGCGTTCAGGCGCCCGCCCTGCACGAAGCCAACGATGGTCGGCAGGCTGGCGATGACCACGTCCACCTCGCCGCCCAGCACCGCGTTGAACATCGGGCCGCCCCCGCGATAAGGCACGTGCGTCACCTTGATGCCCGTGCGCGCCGCCAGGGCGGCCAGGTTCAGGTGATTGGAGCCGCCCACGCCTGAAGAACCGTAGTTCACCTGCCCCGGATGCGCGCGCGCATAGTCCAGGAACTGCTGCAGGGTGGTGATGCCGGTCTTCTTGGCCGTCAGCAGCACTGCGGGCATGGTGCCGATCAGGCTGATGTAGTCGAAGGACTTGATCGTGTCGTACGACAGATTCTTGTACAGCGAACCGTTAACCGCGTGCGAGTCGAAAGCCAGCATCAGCGTGTAGCCGTCGGCCGGCGCGCGCGCCAGCTCGGCGGTGCCGATGGTGCCGGACGCGCCGCCCTTGTTGTCGACCACCACGGTCTGGCCCAGCTTCTGCGACAACACGGGCGCGATGTTGCGCGCCACGTAATCCACCGAGCCGCCAGGCGGAAACGGCACGATCAGCCGCACCGGCCTGTCCGGATACCCCTGTCCCCATGCCGCGCCAGCGGTGGCGCAAAGCGCCGCCGCAGCGATGACGGAACGCCATCGTTGCTTCATCATGCCCAGTCTCCTTTGGTGGTATGCGGGTCGCTATGCTGCGGCCCTTATCGATTCACGTCGACGACGATGCGGCCGCGTATCCTGCCCTCCAGCAACGGCGCGGCGGCGGCCGCGATTTCCGACAGGCCCAGCTCCTGCGTATTGGCCTCCAGCATGCCGCGCGGCAATTCATCGGCCAGCCTGCGCCAAGCCTCCGCGCGCAGCGCCATGGGCGCATACACGCTGTCCACGCCGATCAGCGTCACCCCGCGCAGGATGAACGGCGCCACGGTGGCCGGCAGGTCCATGCCCTGGGCGAGTCCGCAGGCCGCCACGGGCGCGCCGTACCGCATGCCGGCCAGCACGTTGGCCAGCGTGTGACTGCCGACGCAATCGACCGCCGCCGCCCAAGCCTCTTTCTGCAGCGGCTTGCCCGGCGCCGACAACGCGGCGCGGTCCAGGATGCCGCTGGCGCCCAGGCTCCGCAGGTAGTCCGCTTCCTGCGGACGTCCGGTGCTCGCCGTGACCGTGTATCCCTTGCCCGCCAGCAGCGCGATGGCGACGGTGCCGACGCCGCCGTTGGCGCCTGTCACCAGCACCGGCCCGCCTTCGGGCGTGGCGTTGTGGCGTTCCAGCGCCATCACGCACAACATGGCCGTGTAGCCCGCCGTGCCGACGGCCATGGCCTGGCGGGCATCCAGGCCCGCCGGCAAGGGCAGCAGCCAGTCGGCTGGCACGCGCGCGGCTTGCGCCAATCCGCCCCAGCGCGTCTCGCCCAGGCCCCAGCCATTGAGCAGCACCGCGTCGCCCGGCTTGAAGCGCGGATCGGCGCTGCGGCGCACGGTACCGGCGAAATCGATGCCAGGCACCATGGGAAAACTGCGCACCACCGGCGACTTGCCGGTGATCGCCAGGGCGTCCTTGTAGTTCAGCGACGAGTACGCCACCTCCACCAGCACTTCGCCCTCAGGCAGCTCGTCTTGCGCGATCTGTGTCAGGCGCGCCTGCGTGCCGCCGTCCTCGCCTCGCGTCAGCTTCAAGGCCTGATACGACATTCCTTCCTCCCTGTGCATCGTTGCGCCAGCCACCGTGGCAGGCGCCGTCCCTGCGAACCGCAAGGCCAGGCCGGCCGCGATACGCTCGTTCATCATTTCGGTGGTGCCGTCGGCAAAACACAATGCCTTGGCCGCCAACAGCCGCCGTCCCATGCCCTGCGCCGGCAGCAAGCCCGTTGCGCCCAGGGCCTGGATGCAGGCGGAGACGCCGTCCAGGCATTCCTCGCCGGCGTATTTCTTGGCCATGGCCGCGGCCGGGACCGCCTCGTCCGAACCGGCATCGATCAGGCCCGCGGCGCGGTCCGTCAACATGCGCAGGATCTGCAGCCGCATCGACACGTCCGCCAGCGACCAGCGCAAACCCTGCTGTTCGATGATGGGGCGGCCGAAAGCCTGGCGCGCGGACGCGTGGCGCACCGCCAGCCTCAGCGCGCTGTCCAGCAGGCCCGCCGCCATCGCCGCGATGTGCGTGCGCGCCTTGTTCACGCCGGCCAGCGCCATTTGGAAACCCTGGCCCGGCGCATACAGCATGTCGCTGTCCTCGGCCCGATAGCCTTCCAGGCGGATGCCGGCGATGCCGGCCGCCCCCAGGCCTTCCAGCGCCGCGCCCGTCAGACGCAGGCATTGCGACGCACGCAGGTCGACGATGAAGCAGGCGATGCCGGCCGGCCCGCGCGCCGGATCGGTCTGCGCGAACACCAGCGCCAGCTCGCCGCCCGCGGCGTTGGCCACCCAGGCCTTTTCGCCGTCCAGCACCCACCCGCCTCCATCCTGCCGCCGCGCCCGCGTGGCGATGGCGGCGAAATCGCTGCCCGCGCGCGGCTCCGACATGGCGGTGCCCCCGATCAGGTCGCCCGCCAGCAGCCCCGGCAGGTAACGCTCGCGCGCCGCGGCGCTGCCATGTTCGGCAATGCGCAAGGCCACGTTGTGCTGATTGATGAACGCGAAGGCGAAGGCAAAATCCGTCGCCGCCAGCGTCTCCGCCGCCCGGGCCCGCATGCGGTAGGACAGTCCCAGCCCGCCGTCCCGCGCCGGGATCTCGATGCCGCCATATCCGCGCCGGCATGCGTCGCGGATCTGGACGCCGGCCCAATCCTGCGCGCCGCTGCCCGCCACGGCCAGCGGCGCTACCGCCTCCTGCGCAAACGACGCCAGGCCGCGCAGCAGCGCGCGCTCGTCCTCGCGCAAGCCTGCGTCGCGCTCGTCCGCGGCGGCGGTCATTGCATTGCTCCCGCTGTCGCGGCGCCAGTCCGGATCACGCCCGCCGCCTGCAAGGCGGCCAGGCTGGCGTCGTCATAACCCGCCATGGCGCGCAGCAACGCCTCGGTGTCCTGCCCCAGGGCAGGCGGATAGTCCAGCCGCGGCTGGCCTGCGAACTTGAAGGGATTGCCGAGCATGCGCACGGGCTCGCCGCCTTGCGGCCTGGCCACCTCTTCCACCATGCCGCGCGACGCCGCCAACGGATGCGCCAGCGCCTCGTCCACGCCCAACACCAGCGCGGCGGGCACGCGCCGCGCCTCGAAGATATCCAGCCATTCTTGCGCGCTGCGCGCGCCGATGGCGCCTGACAAGGCCTCGGTCAGCGCATCCACGTTGGCCACGCGCGCCGCGGGCGTGGCGTAGCGGGCGTCCGTGGCCAGTTCCGGCAGCCCGATCGCGGCGCACAAGGCCTGCCAGAACGCATCGCCGGTGGGCGCCAAGGCGATCCAGCGCCCGTCCGACGTGCGGTAAATGTCGCTGGGCGCGATCATGCCGTGACGCGCCCCGCTGGCGCGCGGCACGGGACCGCCCTGCAGATAGCCCTGGGCCTGCCAGGTCAGCATGGCCATCTGCGCATCGAACAGCGACACCTGCACCTGCTCTCCCACGCCGCTGGCCTGCGCCTGCACCAGCGCAGCGGCGACACCCAGCGCCAGGTACAGCCCGCCCGCCAGATCCGCCACCTGATAACCGACGCGCACCGGCTTGCCGCCGGCCTCCCCCGTGATGCTCATCAAACCCGACATGGCCTGCAGCATCAGGTCGAACGCTGGCGCGCCTGCATAGGGACCTCGGTCGTCCAGCCCGATCAGCTGGCCGACCACGATGCGTGGATTGATTGCGGCCAGGGTGTCGTGATCCAGTCCCAGCCGTGCCGGCACGTCCGAGGCGAAGCCATAGATCACCGCATCCGCCTCGCGCACCAGATCCTGGAACGCCTGGCGGCCCAAAGGATGCTTCAGGTCCAGCGCCACGCTGCGCTTGCCCCGGTTCACCGACAGGAAGAACGGCGAATCCTGCACGTCGGAAACGGGAGGCACCGAGCGCGCGTAATCGCCGCCCACCGGTTCGACCTTGATGACCTCGGCACCCAGTTGCGCCAGCAATTGGCCGGCAAACGGCCCGCCCAGCACCCACGTCAGATCCAGTATGACCTTGCCCTGCAGCATGCCTGCTCCCTTTCCGGTGAGTTAAATTCACAGCGTGTTCCGGGACGGCATCCGCCGCCCCGATTTCCCGGTATGCAACCTTGCGGCGTATTCCAGCACGGGGCGGACGCCGGGGCCAGGCATCATTTCTAGCGACTGTTGTGAGGTAATTTCACAATGAAACCCAGACTGCCGCCGCTGACGTCCATCCGCGCCTTCGAATCGGCGGGCCGCCAGTTGAGCTTCACCCAGGCCGCGGACGAGCTATCCGTCACGCATGGCGCCGTCAGCCATCAGATCAAGGCGCTGGAAGACTGGTTGGGTGTGAAGCTGTTCCGCCGCCTGGGCAAGAAGATCGAACTGACGGATCAGGGCCGGCTCTATCTGGACACCATCAGCCCGGCGCTGGACGCCATCGCCTCGGCCTCGCGCAGCCTGCGTTCGCGCGAGGTGCTGCGGGTCAATGCCCTGCCCACCTTCACCATGCGCTGGCTGTTTCCCCGGCTGGCCCGGTTCCGTGAGCAGTATCCCGAGGTGGAGGTGGAGATATCCACCGGACTGGAGCCCTTCAGCCGCCTGCCCGCGAATCTGGACGTGGTGATCCGGCGCGAGGCCGAGCCCACCCCCGGCCTCTACAAGCGCCGAGTGCTGAACGAGAGCTTCTTTCCCGTATGCGCGCCCGGCCTCCTGCAGCGGCTGCCGCTGGAACGCATCACAGACCTGTCGCGCCACACCTTCCTGCACTGCCGCGCGCGGCGCAGCGCCTGGAACGACTGGCTGGCCAGCGTGCAGCACAGCCGGGTCGTGCCGGCCGAATCGCTGGAGCTCGAACACCTGTACTTCGCCCTCCAGGCCGCACTCGACGGCCTGGGCATGACCATAGGCTATTCATCGCTGGTGGCCAGCGACATCGAGGACGGCCGGCTGCTGGCGCCCTTCGGACCGCTGACGGTGCAGTCGCCGGGCTATTTCCTCATCATCCGCGAAGAGCGCCGCCACGACCGCTTACTGAAGACCTTCTGCGACTGGCTGATGGTGGAAGGCGAACGCTTCAACAAGCATATGGAGACCCTGGTGCCTGGCGGGTGAAAGCCTCCAACACGATATCCGCCACCAGCTTGCCGGCCTCCCATTGCGGCATGTGGCCGGCATCCGGCAGCAGGTGCAGCGCGGTCCTGGCCGGTGCGTTCAGCGCGTGGCGCCATGGGATGACGGCGTCGCGCCGGCCGTGGATCAGCGTGCAGCGGCATTGCAGGCTGGCCAGGTCGGCCGCGATGCTCAGTTGCTGCACGCCGTTCCAGCCTACTTCCCGGCATAGCTCGATCAGGGGCTCGCGCCGCGCCTGCGTGCTCTGGCGCAGGGCGTCGATGAAGTTTCCCGACGGCGTCATGCCGGAGACGGTGAGTTTCTGCAGCTCGCGCTGTGCCGCTTCGTTGGTGCCGGCATGCGTCATGCCCGTCAGAAAGCTCTGGTCGATTTCAGTGCCCAGGCCGACCGGCGCGATCAGCACCAGGCTGTCCACGGCCATGCCGGGGCGGGACGCCGCCCGGGCCGCCACCGCTGCGCCAAAAGAATGGCCGATCAGGTTCACGGAGCCGATGCACTGGGATGCGACCGTGTCGGCCACCGCATCGACGATATGCTCGAAGCGCGTGGCCTGCGAACGCGTGGCGCCATGGCAAGGAAGATCCATCGCCAGCACGCGCAGTCCGGCGCGGCTGAGCGCATGCGCCAGGCTGGCCCAGGCGTCGCGATCGCCGAACATGCCGTGGATCAGCACCGCCGTCTGGCTGTCCGGACGGCTCCCCTCCCACACCGTGAACCGTATCTCGCCATGGCGGGTAGCCGCCCAGTCCTCGCGCTTTGCTCCTGGCGCGCCGCGGGCCAGCATGCCCTCCCGTCCGTTGCCGCTTGCCAGGCCGACATCCGCCACCGTCACGCGACCGTTGGGCCCGGTCCCCGCAACCGCGTCCAACGCGATACCGCGCTCGGCCGCGACGCGGCGGGCGGCAGGGGTGGCGAACTTGCGCTCTCCTGAAGGCTGCGCGAGTGGACGCACCAACGACGGCGACGCCGCCGGCGCCCGCGCGGCGGCCGGGGCGGCAGCGGCCGCCGCAGGCGTTGCCGCTGTGGGTTGAGCCGGCACGCCGGCCGCACTCGCCGCCGGCGCAGCCTCGCCTTCCATCTGCACGCGTGCGATCACCGTATCCGCGTTGACGATGCCGTCCACCGCGACCAGATGCTCCACCATGATCCCGTCGTCGTGCGCGGGCACCTCGATGATGGACTTGTCGGTCTCGATTTCGACCAGCACGTCCCCCGTCTTGAAGGCCTGGCCAGGCGCCACGATCCAGGCGACCAGGCGGGCGGCGTCCAGGGCCTCGCCCGTCGGCGGGACGACCATATCCAGCGTTCTCGTCATGCTTGTTCCTCAGAAGATCGATGCGCGCGCCCCGGCCGGCGGAGCGTGACGCAGCGCGGCGTCAGGCCGCCGGATTCATGAACTGGATGAACTCCGTGATGGCGCCTTCAGGCTCCATCAGATAGAACACCTTGGTGCGCCCTTGCCGCATGACGCGCGGCGAAGACACGCTTTCATAGCCGGCGCGCGTGGCCTGCTCGTATACGGCATCCACGTCCTCCACCTCGAACGCCATGTGGCTGTAGCCGAAATCGCATTGGCGGCGCGGCTGCCTGTCGCCGTCCGGCGTGTAGTACTTGAACAGTTCCACCCGGTGTCCGCCGTGGCGCAGCATGGCCCAGCGTATGGTCGCGCCCGGCAGGCCGACCACTTCGCCCAGCGCAGGCTCGCTGCGGTGGTCCATCTCGCCCTCCAGCTCGAAGCCGAGAAAGCCGGTGTAGAAATTGCGCGCGCGTTCGAAATCATTGACGCAGACAGCCGTGTGATGCGTGGCAAGCAGTTTGTCTTTGAGCATTTTTCTCTCCGATGGCGTCCGGTTCAGCGGGCGCCGCCGCGGCGGCTGTCCATGGATTTCAGGGCCGTCTCCACGGCCTGCGCGTCCGCCAGCGCGGCGCGCTCCAGCACCTTGGAGACCACGGGCGAGGAATTGGCGCCCGTGACGTGCACGATCTCGTGGTCCAGCCAGTCGAACAGCCTCGACTGCGCCTCGCTCGCGACCCGCGAGCCGATCGAGGTGCCGCGGGTAGTCTGCTCCACGATCATCAGCGCCTGCGTACGCATGACGCCGGCCGCGATGGTGTCCCAATCGATGCCCAGCGGATCCAGCGTGCGCAGGTCTATCACCTGGGCATCGATGCCCGTGCGCTCCGCCGCCTGGCAGCAAACCTCGACCATGACGCCATAGGTCAGGATGGTGCAGCGCGTGCCCTCACGCGCCACCCGAGCCCGGCCGATGGGCACGATGTAGTCCCAGTCCTCGGCCGGCACCTTGCCCAACGTCTTGAACAGGTCGTTGTATTCCACCATCAGGACCGGATCGTCGCAGCGCAGCGCGGCATTGAGCAGGCCGATGTAATCGTAGGGACGCGACGGCGCCAGGATGCGCCACCCTGGATACTGGGCAAACAGGCCACTGGCGTCCATGGAATGCTGCGAACCGTAGCCGGTGCCCGCCGTGACCCGGCTGCGCACCAGCACCGGCACCGCGAACTTGCCGCCGAACATGTGGCGCACCTTGGCGATCTGGTTGAACAGCTGATCCGCCGCCACCAGCGCGAAGTCGGGGTACATGATCTCCACCACCGGCCGCATGCCGTTCAACGCCGCGCCCAGCGCCAGGCCGGTGAAGCCGTTCTCGCAGATGGGCGTGCCGATGAGGCGTTCCGGAAAATGGTCGCCGATGTCCTTGGTAGCGCCAGCCGTGCCGCCTTTCAGGCGATGCACATCCTCCCCCAGGATGAAGATGCCGTCGTCGCGCTGCATGTTCAGCAGCATGGCGCGCGAAATCACGTCCTGGAACTTGGCGTCCGCCAGACTCGCTGGCGTCTGCTCCTCCAGCTCGATGGCGCGCTGACCCGCGAGTTCGCCCAGGTTGCCGCGGATGCCGCTGTCCACGCTGGCCGGGTCCGGCCACAGTTCGGGCCGGATGCGTTGCGCCGCCTCGTCGCCGTAGTGCTCCAGCAGCCGCCCTAGCGCGCCGTCTATCAGTTCTTCCGCGCGGCGCTCCAGGCGGGCGATGCCGGCATCGTCGATCAGACCCAGCGACTTCAGCTGCTCGGGAAACGTCGAAATGGGATCGCGCGCGCCCCAGGCTTCTTCCTCGTCCTTGTCGCGGTAGCGGAAGGCGCTGCCCTTCAGCGCGCCCGACTGGTGCAGGTAGCGGTAGGTCTGCGCCTCCAGCAGCACCGGCCCGCCGTCGCGGCGGATGATGGCCCGGGCTTCCTGCATGGCCAGGCGCGCAGCGACCACGTCCATGCCGTCGAACTCTATCGCCGGCACGCCCAGGGACAGGCCGCGCGCCGACAAGCGGGTTTCGCGGGTCTGTTCCGACACGTGGGTGGACACGGCGTACAGGTTGTTTTCCACGAAGAAAATGGTGGGCGTGTTGTAGAGCGCCGCAAGGTTCATGGCCTCGTAGGCCGCCCCGCTCTGCATGGCGCCGTCGCCGAAGAAGGCCACCGACACATGGTCGCGGCCGCGCAGCTTGTCGGCAAAGGCGTAACCCACCGCATGCGACGGATTGCCGCCCACGATGGCGTTGGACCCATAGATGCCGGCCTCGGGATAGCGCAGATGCATGGAACCGCCACGGCCGCCGCAATAGCCAGGCGTCAGGCCCAGGATCTCGGCATAGGTCCGGTAGACCACCTCACGGTGCGAATCCAGCGTTTCCGAGTCCAACGGCGAATAGTCCGCCGATGTGGCGTGGTTCAGCGCCTTGGCAAGAAACTGGTGGTGCATGCGGTGGGTGCCGTTGATCTTGTCGGCCGACTCCAGCGCCGACATGGCGCCCACGGCGGCGCCGTCCTGGCCGATGCTGGAATGCGCCGGACCATGCAGGATGCCGGCCACGCTGAGCTTCAGCAGCTTTTCTTCGAAGCGCCGGATCAGTATCAACTGCTCCAGCATGCGGACCATCTCGCGCGGCGCGATGGCCCCCGCATCCGCGGCGGTGGCGGTAAGCCGCCACCACGGCGTGTCGGTGTGCAGGGCGGCAAGCCGCGAGGGTTTCGCGGCAGGCGCCGCGCCTTCATTGATGTGCTTCATCTACGCTTCCCTTCAGTGAGCCGCGGCCAGGGCGGCATCCAGCGGTTCGGTTTCCTGCGCCCGCAGCAGCTTCCAGATGTGCGTGCGCAGGTGCACGAATGCCTCCATGTCCATCACATCCTCGATCCGCTCCATGCTGTCCCAGTCCTCGCGCTTGCGCACGTCGGCCACGTTGATGATTTCCTTGATCTGTCCCGGGCGGCCGGTCAGCACCACCACGCGGTCGGACAGATACACCGCTTCTTCCACGCTGTGGGTGATGAACAGCACGGTGCGCGGATTGAGGCGGGACAACTTGACCAGTTCTTCCTGCATGACCACGCGGGTCTGGGCGTCCAGCGCGCCGAAGGGCTCGTCCATCAGCAGCACGTCGGGATCCAGCGCGTAGCTGCGGGCGATGGCCACGCGCTGCTGCATCCCGCCGGACAGCTGGTGCGGATAGGCCTGCTCGTAGCCCGCCAGGCCCATCAGTTCGATGTAGCGCGCCACGGTCCGCGCCCGCGCCTCGCGCGAGGCGCCCTTGCACTTCAAGCCGAAGCCGATGTTCTCGGTCACGGTCTTCCAGGGAAACAGCGCAAACTGCTGGAACACGACGGCGCGGTCCGGTCCCGGTTCCTCGACTTCCTTGCCACCCACCCGCACGCTGCCGGCCGAGGGAAACTCCAGGCCGGCTGCCATGCGCATCAGCGTGGTCTTGCCGCAGCCAGACGGTCCGACGATGGAAACGAACTCCCTCTCGCCCACCTCGAAACTCACGTCGTCCAGGGCCAGGAAGCTTTCCCCGCCCCGGCTGAAAGTGCGCTGCACCCGCTCGAAAGTAATCTGACTCATGCTTGCGTTCCTTTGTTGAGAGCCGCGGCCGCCGGCTTACCGGGCGACATCGGCGACGAAAGCCCTGAGCTTGGGATCGTCCTGGATCATCTGCAGATACTTGCCCGTGACCATGGTCTTGGGATCAGGGATCTTCTTGACCACGCCCACGGACACCATGAATTCCCCCACGCTGTTCCACCACTCCACGATCTCCGAGGACCCGCCGGGGCCCGGCGCGAACAGCTTGGCCTGCTCCGCCAGGTCGAAAGCCGGACGGTCGCGCAATTCCTGCGCCAGGTACTTGTCGGGGAACTTCACGCCCACGCTGCCGAAAAAGGCTTTCAGATACGCCTTGGCCTCCTCGGGATGCGCGCGCTGCCAGGCCACCGCGCGCAGGTAAACCGCCAGGAAGCGGGCGACCTTGTCGGGATGCTTCTTGGCGAAGGCCGGCGTCGTGAACAGGTAGCTGTGGATAGGCATTTTCAGCTCGGCGCCAGTACAGATCACCTTTGCGCCTATGGCCTCTTCCAGGATGTAGGTGTTGGGCGCCCATACCGAGGAAATGTCGTACTTGCCGCTCATTACCGCGGCATTGATGTCGGGCGGCGACAGGTTCACGAAGCGGTAATCGTCGGGCTTGAGGCCGAACTTCTGTGACAGGCATTGCGCCGCGCCCCACTGACCCGTGGAGTTGCTGGTGACCGGAATGGTCTTGCCCTTGAGCAGCGCCGGGTTCTTGAGGTACTCATCCGCCCGGTCCTTGGTGGCCATCAGCGTGATGATGGCGGCCTCGCCGTCGGCGATGCCTATGGTCTGCAGGCCGTACTTCGACGCGCCCAGCAGCGACGGAATATTGCCCGCCCCGCCCACGTCCCATGAACCGGACGCGCCCGCCGCGATTTCGACCGCGCCGGAAGCAAAGGTCGAGATCTCAGGCTTCAGGCCCACCTCCTTCCACCATCCCTTCTCGCTGGCGATGTACCACTCCAGCGCCCACCGCTGTGGCTGCTGCCCGATGCGGATGGTGAACAGTTCCTCGCCCGCCGGCGCGGCCTGGGCCGTCGCCTGTCCGGGTCCCCCCAGCCAGCACCCGATCACGAGCGCTGCCAAGGCCTTGAGGCCTTTGTAGTGTTTCATCTGTCTCTCTCCAGTATGAAATGACGCTGCCTGCACTGCCTGCCTGTACTCCCTCCTTTTTTTCCCCGGGTCAGCGCGACCAGTCGCGCTGCACCCTGCGCTGCAAGGCGCGCATGCCGTAGTCGATACCCGCGCCTATCAGGCCGATGGTGATCATTCCGCTGATCACGATGGCGGGTTCCAGATTGCTGCCGCCCTGCACGATCATGTAGCCCAGCCCGGTCGAACCCACGATCAGTTCCGCGCCGATCAAGGACTGCCAGCCGAACCCCGCGCCGACCCGGATGCCAGCGACGATGTGCGCCAATGCGGCCGGCAGCAGGATTTCCGTCAACGTCGCCCAGCGCCCAGCCCCCAGCATCTGGCCGGCCTCGATCAAGGCGCGATCGATCTGCCTGGCGCCGCGATAGGCGTTCAGTACACAGGGCGCGAAGGCGCCGGCGAATATCACCAGGGTGGGCGACAGGAAGCCCGTGCCGAACCAGAAGATCGCGAACGGCACCCAGGCGATTGGGGGAATGAAGCGGAAGGCTTCGAACACCGGCGTCACCGCCCAATCCAGCGCCTTGAAACGCCCCATGAACAAGCCCAGCGGGACACCAAGCAGGACCGCGATGGAGAAGCTGATCAGGAATTTCTCCAGGCTGGCCAGCAGATGCATCTGCAGCACCGAGCCCGCATAGGGTTCGCGCGTGTGCTCGGCCATGCTGCGCAGCACCGTCAGCGGTCCAGGCAGGAAGGCCGGCGATACCAGGCCCAGCCCGGACAGCAATGCCCAGCCGCCGAACAAGGTGGCGATGCCCAGCGCCGGCATCAGCCAGCGTTCGAGCACGCGGCGCGACACGAGGGCGTGCGCGCGCGACGGGCCGGCGCGGTTCAGGCTTTCCATGGCATCACCTTGCGTTCGACCTGCGCCAGCAGGGCCGACATCAGCATGCCCATGCCGGCCACGGCGGCCATGGCCACCACGATCATTCCCGAGTTCAGGTCGCGGGTGGCGATGATCAGCACGTGGCCCAGGCCGACGAAGGAGCCGACCAGCTCGGCCGCCACCAGCACCATCCAGCAAGCCTGCAACGAGGTCCTCAGGCCCGTGAAGATGGCGGGCAACGCGCCTGGAACGATGACGTCCAGCAGCATCAGGCGGCCCGCCGCGCCATTGACGCGCGCCGCCTGGAGCAGCGTGTCGTCGATGTTGCGCACGCCGGTGTAGGTATTGATCACGGTCGGCGCGAAAGCTGCCAGCCAGATGACGAAGACCTTGGCGCTGGTGCCCAGCCCGAACCACAGGATGGTCAGCGGAATCCAGGCGATGGGCGCAATGGGACGGACGATCTGGAACACCGGATTGACGTAGGCCTCGACCAGCCGGTTCTGCCCCATCAGGATCCCCAGCGGCACGCCCGTCAGCGCCGCCGCTGCAAACCCGTACAGCACCAGTCCGGTGCTGGCCACGATGTGCTGCCACAGCGTGCCGTCGGCATAGCCGTCCCCTGCGATCTCCAGTAGTGCGTCCCAGGCATCGCTGGGCGACGGCAGCTGCACCGGACTCAACAATTCCAAAGGGCCGGTGGCCAGGTACCAGGCCAGGAGCAGCGCCGCGACCGACGCGCCGCTGACCAGCCAGCGCAGGGACAGGCGTCGACGCACCGGCGCGGGTGGAGGGGCGGGAGGCCTGGCGACGGTCATGGCGGCACTCCGATCGAGCGGGGCCAGGGCGGCCGGTACGCCCCCGACGACGGGCGGGGAAAGAGGATGGCGGGCCATGTCAATGCGTCCTCAGCACGATCTTTGCCGACGCCGCGCGTCCGCCATCGAGGTCAGAGAAAGCCCGCGCGCCCGCGCCCAGTTCGCGCTCCTCGATCCAGGACAGGTCGCCGAAGACGCCGCGATGCAGCGCGTCCACCGTGGCGCGCAGATCCGCGCTGGTGTAGGTATAGGCGCCGATGAGGGTGATCTCCTCCAGCGTCAGCCGCCGCATGTCGATCTCGCTGGCCCAGTCCTGCAGGCCGATGTGCAGCATGACGCCGCCCGGCTGCACCGCGGCCAGCGCCGCGGCGCGCGTGAGCTTGCCGCCTACCGCGTCCACCACCAGTTCATATGCGCCCGGTTCTGGTGCCGCCTCGCGCGGATCGAAGGCCGTGCAGCCCGCGTGCTGCTGCGCCGAAGCGCGCCGCAAGGGATTGGTCTCCGCCAAGCTGACGCGGCAGCCCTGGCTGCGCAGCAGCAGCGCCGTCAGGAGGCCTATGGCGCCGCCGCCCACGACCAGCGCGCGGGCTTCGGCCAACGGCCGGAACAACGCCCGCTGCGCCAGCGCCACGCCGTGCAAGGCCGTGGCCGCGGGTTCGGTCAGCGCGGCCGCGGCGGCCGGCATGTCCTGCGGCACGGATATCAGGCAGCGTTCGGGTATGGCCATGAACTCGGCGAAGGCGCCGGGACGCGTCATGCCCACCATGCCGCGGTTGCGGCAGAGATTGTTGCGGCCCTGCACGCAGAAATCGCACTGGCCGCAGTGGATCAGCGGATTGCCGGTGACCCGCTGGCCGGCGCGGCTGCCGCCCACCAGCGTGCCGACGAACTCGTGGCCCAGGATCAGCGGCGGATTGCGGCGGGGATCATGCCCATGGTAGGCATGCATGTCCGAGCCGCAGATGCCCACGGCCTCGATGCGCAGCAGCGCATCGCCGTCCGCTGGTGCGGGATCGGGTTCATCGCGGAAGGTCAGCTGGCCGGGCGCGGTGTAGACAAGGGCTTTCATGGCGAGGCTCCATGGAGATGCCGGTCAGCGGGCCGAAAAGCCGCCGTCTATGAACAGGGTCTGCCCGGTTATGTAGGCCGACGCCTCGCTCGCCAGGAACACTGCCGCGCCGTGCAGGTCTTCCAGCCGGCCATTGCGGCCGATCATGGTGCTGCCCGCCAGGGCCTGCACGCGGGCCGGGTCGCTCATCACGGGCGCGGTCAGCGGCGTCTCGAAGAAGCCCGGCGCGATCGCGTTGCAGGTGACTCCGTGGCGCGACCAGTACTCGGCGATGGCTCGGGTCAGCTGCATCAGGCCGCCCTTGGACGCGCCATAGGGCGCGCTGTCAGGAAAGGCGCGCACGCACTGCAGCGAGGTAATGTTGATGATGCGGCCCCAGCCGCGTTCGCGCATGGCCGGCGCCAGCGCGCGGGTCAACAGGAACGGTGCGGTCAGGTTGATCGCCAGCGAACGGTCCCAATCATCGTCAGCCGTGTCCTCGAAGGACTTGCGCACATTGATGCCCGAGGCATTGACCAGGATGTCGGGCGCGCCGAAAGGTTGCGCCGCGCGGTCGGCAAAGTCGCGCAACGCATCGCGGTCGGCCAGATCGCAGGGCAACGCGCGCGCACGCAGGCCTTGCGCTTCGAATTCGCTGGCGGCGCAAGCCAGCTCGTGCTCGCGCCGCGCCACCAGCAACACGCTGGCGCCGGCCCGCGCCAGCGCCAGGCCAATGGCCTTGCCTATGCCGGAACTGCCGCCGCTTACCAGCGCGACGCGGCCGTCGAGGTCGAACAGGCGGGACATGTCATTCTGCATGATGGCTTTACTCCCGCACGGGTTCGCCCAGTTCGAAGGACTCTTTGGGGAAGTACTTGGCCAGGCGGTCGTCAGCCGTGCGCGCATGCGCTTCCATGCCTTCCAGGCGCGAGATCCGCGCCGTCACCTGGGCGGTGTCACGGCTGGCCTGGCGCGTCATGCGCTGCCAGGTGACGGTCTTGATGAACTTGTGCACGGATAGGCCGCCCGAATAGCGCGCCGCGCCCTTGGTGGGCAGGATGTGGTTGGTGCCGCTGGCCTTGTCGCCGAACGCCACCGTGGTTTCCTCGCCCAGAAACAGCGAGCCATAGCAGGTCAGATGCCGGAACCACCAGTCCAGGTCTTCGCAATGGACCTCCAGGTGTTCGCTGGCGTAGCGGTCCGAGACCTCGACCGCCTCTTCGCGCGTATCGCACAGCACCACCTCGCCGTAGTCGCGCCAGGCGGCGCCGGCCGCGTCCCTTGCGGTGGGCGGCAGGGCCGCGATCAGTTCGGGCACTTGCTTGAGCACCGCTTCGGCCAGCTTGCGGTCGGTGGCGATCAGCCAGGCCGGTGACTCGTGGCCATGCTCGGCCTGCCCGACCAGATCCGAGGCGACGATAGCCGGGTCCGCCGACGCGTCGGCGATGATGCAGACCTCCGAAGGTCCGGCGAACACGTCGATGCCCACGCTGCCGAAGAGCATGCGCTTGGCTTCCGCCACGAACTTGTTGCCCGGCCCGACGATGATATCGGCCGGTTTGCCGGTGAACAGGCCATAGGCCATGGCGGCGATCGCCTGCACGCCCCCCAGCGTCATCACGGCATCCACGCCCGCCACCTGCATGGCATACAGCACTTGCGGATGTATGCCCTCGCCGCGGTACGGCGTGGAGCAGGCGATGACCATGGGCACGCCGGCCGCCTTGGCGGTGGCAATACTCATGTAGGCCGAAGCGATGTGCGCGTAGCGCCCGGTGGGCACATAGCAGCCCGCCACGTTGACCGGTATCAGGCGCTGGCCCGCGACCAGGCCCGGCGCGAGTTCCAGCTCGAACTCGCGCACCGAAGCCATCTGGGCCTGCGCGAACTTGCGCACCTGGCCGGCGGCGAACTCGATGTCGCGCTTGATGCCGTCGGGAATGGACGCGGTGCGCCGTTCCATCTCGGTGGCGCCGACCAGGATGTCCCCCTCCCATTTATCCAGCCGCCGGGCGTAGTCGCGCACCGCGGCCTCGCCGCCCGACTTGATGTTCGCCAGCATTTCGGCGGCGACCTCGCGCGCGGCGGCCTCATTGGCCTGGGGCTGCCTGGACGCGGACTTGAGCTTGCTTACTGCCATGGTATGGCCTCGCGGAAGAATGGATGAAGCTCAGTTGGTCTTGTTGGCGAAAGTCTTGAGCGCCGGGGTCTGGTCGACGCGCTTCATGTAGTCGTCCGTGATGTAGGCCTTGGGGTCCGGCACCTCGGTGAGCGTGCCCACGCTCTTCAGGTAGCCCGACAGCGCCTCGTAGGCGTTGTCCAGCGTGGACTTGCCGCCAGTGCGCGACATCAGCTTGAGCTGCTCGTCGAGCGTGAAGATCGGCCGTTCCAGCTCCTGTCCCAGGTAACCGTCGTTGAGCTTGATGCCGTTGGCCTGGAACAGCTTGCGCAGGTAGCCCATGGCTTCCGCCTTGTTGTTCTTCTCGAAGCTGACGGCCCGCAAGTACACCGCCAGGAACTTGGCGACCGCGTCCGGATTCTGCTGGGCGAATTCACCGCGGGCCACCAGCGCGCCAGGAATCATCACGCCCGCGTCCTTGCCGCTGCACACGACTTCCGCGCCGATCTGTTCGTTGAGCGTATAGAAATTGGGCGCCCAGGTGCCGGCCAGCATGCCGTTGCCGCCGGTGTAGGCAGACACTAGCTGCGCCGGGGCCAGCGTCACCACGCTGACATCGCTGCGCTGCATACCCCATTTCTTCAGGCAGGCCATGGTGGCGTATTCGCCCGTCGAGTTCGGACTGAGGAGGATCTGTTTGCCCTTCACTTCCTTGGCCGCGTTGCTGCGCACGGCGGCGGCGTTTTCCTTGCGCGCCATCACGCCGTTGGCGGTCGATTCGTCATTAGTGACGCCGAGGGTCACGATGCCATAGCGCTGCGCGCCCAGCACCGCGGGCGGCGACCCCGTTCCGCCCACGTCCCAGGACTTGGATGCGGCGCCGGCAATCTGCTGCGCCCCCGCCGGATACACCACGAACTCCGGCTTCAGGCCGGCTTCCGCCCACCAGTTCTTTTCCGTAGCGATGTAGATCGGCAGCGCCCAATAGGCAATCTGGTAGCTGACCTTGATGGGAGTCGGCGTCTGGGCCGACACGGACGGGCTCAACAACAAGGCGCCCAGCGGCGCCAGGCACAGACCCAGGATGCGGGGGATTCTCGACATGCTTAGTCTCCGATAGTGGATTCCGGTCTGCATGCGCGAGCTGCCGCGACATTCCCCGGATAGCAGGCCCGAATCTGCGTTCGGGCTCGTTTTTTGAAAGCGCATACAAAGAATAAGCGCGGAAGAATCTCGTTCAACCCCGAGAAAACCCTAGAGATAGACCATAGCGTTTCAATAACTGTATATTCACACCATCAAATTTCTGAAAGCGCTTTCAAAATATGAAGCGAAAGTCGGCTCCCCTATCCGGGGACACCCTGAAGTCCATCGCCGCCGCCGGCGGCATCTCGTCGGCAACCTTGTCGCGGGTGTTGAACCACCCGGAAAAAGTGCGGCCCGACCTGCGCGCGCGCGCCATGGCCCTGCTGGCCGAGGCTGGCTACGTGCCGCACGGCGCAGCCCGTTCGCTCGCTTCCCGCAAGACCCGGACCATGGGCGCCATCATCCCCACGGTGGACAGTGCCCTGTTCGCCAAACTGGTCGACGGCATGCAGCAAGCGATCCACGAACACGGCTATCAGCTGCTGCTGGCCAGCACCAACTACAGCCCCGCGCGCGAAGCGGGTGAAGTGCGCGCGCTGATCGAGCGCGGCGTGGACGCCATGATGCTGGTCGGGCGTAGCCGCGACCCGGAACTCTACGAACTGCTGCACTCCAAGGGCATCCCCTTCGTCACCACCTGCCATTACGACGCCGCCGATTCCTGGCCCATGGTGGGCTGGGACAACGCCGCGGCTGCGCAGCGCATCGCCGACTACCTGCTGGACATCGGCCACCGCCGACTTGGCGTGATCGCCGGCATCTCCAAGGACAACGACCGCGCCGCCGACCGCGTCGCCGGCTTCACGCGCGCCCTGACGCGCCGCGGCATCGAACTGCCGCCGCAATACGTCATCGAAAAGCCCTACACCGTGCCCGAAGCCCGCCGCGCCATGGCCACCCTGCTGCGCCTGCCCGAGCCGCCCACCGCGGTCATGTGCGGCAATGACATCCTGGCCTATGGGGCGCTGCAGGAATGCCTGTGGCAAAACCTGCGCGTGCCCGAGCAGATTTCGATCACGGGCTTCGACAATATCGAAATGGCGGCCCATTGCCGGCCCGGCATCACCACCCTGAACGTGCCGGCCTTCGAGCTGGGCCAGCGCGCCGCCCAGATCCTGCTGGCCGCCGATGCCGACACGCCGCCCGAAAACGTCTGCATCGAACTGGAATTGATCGTCCGCGACACCACCGCGCCGCCGCGCAGCAGCACCAGTGCGCGGCTAGGCCGCTGACCACAACGGAGCAAGCCCCATGGAACACATCGAATCACCCCGCATTGCATTCCTGGGCCTGGGCGTCATGGGGAGCGCGATGCTGCGCAACCTGGCCGCGCAAGGGTATGCAGTATCAGGCTACGACGTCGTTCCCGCAGCCATGGAGCGCCTGGCCGACACCGGCTTCCGGCGGGCCGCCACGCCACTGGACGCCGCCCGCGGCTGCGACGTGGCGATCACCATGCTGCCCACCTCGACCCACGTCCGCGACGCCTTGTTCGGCGCCGATGGCGCGGCGGCGGGCTTGAATCCGGGCGCCCTGGTCATTGAAATGAGCACGGGCGACGCGGTCGAGACGGACCGCATCGCCGCCGATCTCGCAGCCCTGGGCCTGCGTTGCATGGATGCCCCCGTGGGGCGCACGCCGCGCGAGGCGGCGCAGGGCAAGGCCTTGATCATGGCCGGCGGCGCGCAGGCCGACTTCGACCAGGCCGCGCCCATCTTCGCCGCCATGGCCAACGAGATCGTGCACGTGGGCCCTTTCGGTTCGGGCATCCGGCTCAAGCTGGTCAACAACTACATGTCCATGGTCGGCATGGTGCTGACGGGCGAAGCGCTGATGTTCGCCGCCAAGCTCGGGCTGGACCGCGCCACTGTCGTCAAGGTGCTGTCCAACACCACTGCGGGGCGTGGGCAGCTCCTGACCAATTTTCCCGGCAAGGTGCTGGCGGGCGACATCAGCCCCGACTTCCCCATGCGCATGGGCTACAAGGACATCAACCTGGCCATGAACCTGGCCGCCTCGGTGGGCGCGCCGCTGGGCCTGGGCGGCTACGCCCGCGAGATGTTCGCGCTGGCCAAATCATGGGGACGGCAGGAGCAGGATTGCACCGCCATGCTGCTGCTGCTCGAGGACGTGGCCCATCTGGACCGCCAGGCGACGGGGTCCGGCCATGAGTGAGCACATTGCAACCCTGCCCGCGCGGCGGCCGCGCGCATCGCGCCGCCGAATCACCGTGGGCGTGGCGGCCGTCGCCATCGCCTTTGCCGCCTGGTGGATCGTGTCGGCGCTGGGCCTGGTCAATGGCGCGCGCTTTCCCACCCCGCTCACCACCTGGCAGGCCGCGGTGCAGCTCTCGCGCGATTCCGGCTATGCCGGCGGCACGCTGTTCCAGCACATCGGCCACAGCCTGCGCCTGGTATTCCTGGGATTCCTGGTCGCGATCGGCACCGGCGTGCCACTGGGGCTGCTGATGGGATTCAGCAAGCGCATCGACGCGCTGGTCGGGCCGGTGTTCTCGCTGCTGCGCCCGATTCCGCCACTGGCCTGGATCCCGCTGGCCATCCTGTGGCTGGGCCTGGGGGATCCGGCGAAGATCTTCCTGATCTGGGTGTCCTCGTTCACACCTGCCGTCATCAACACCTACGCAGGCGTGCGCAACATCGACCCCACGCTGATCGAGGCCGCGCGCGTGCACGGCGCGGGCAATCCCGTCCGCATGCTGCGCGAGGTCCTGATACCCGGCTCCATGCCCATGATCTTCACCGGCCTGCGGCTGTCGCTGCAGACCGCGTGGATGACGCTGGTGGCAGCCGAACTCATCGGCGCCTTCATCGGCCTGGGCAAGGTGCTGGACACCGCGGCGCTGGACATCCGGCCCGGCATGATCCTGTACGCAATGGTCTGGGTGGGCCTGTTGGGCGCGGTGATGACACGCGGACTGGAATGGATCGAAAAGAGGGCCTTGCCATGGCTACGCTGACACGCGCCTCGGGCGACCCGCCCGCCTTCACCTTCGGCTTGTCCTGCCTGGGGCTGGCCGGCTTCTTCCTGGCCTGGCATCTGCTGAGCGTGGCGGGCGTGTTCCCGCCCAACTACCTGCCCGGCCCGCTGACCGTGCTGCAGACCATCGCGCAGTACAGCAGCGAACCCTATTCCGGCGCCACGCTCTGGACGCACCTGGGTGCCAGCCTCTACCGCTTCGCCTGCGGCTTCCTGCTGGCCGCGGCGGTAGGCATACCGCTGGGCCTGCTGATGGGCTGGTACCGCTGGCTGGACGACGTGGTCAGTCCGTTCTTCGATGCGTTGCGGTTCGTGGCGCCCATCGCCTGGGTGCCGTTCGCCGGCCTGTGGTTCGGCACCGGCATCGGCGGACCCACCCTGATCATCTTCGCCGGCGCCTTTCCGCCCTGCCTGATCAGCGCCTACCGCGGCGCCAAGTTCGTCGACACGCGACTGCTGGAAGCCTCGCGCACGCTGGGCGCCAGCGGCCCGCGCATCGTGGCCGAAGTGCTGCTGCCGGCGTCCCTGCCTTCCATCCTGGCCGGCCTGCGCGTCAGCGCCGGCATCGGCTGGCAATCGCTGGTGGGCGCGGAACTGATCGTGGTGGGCAACGGCATCGGCTACATGATGGTCCAGGGGCAGCTCAACGTCGCCACCAATATCGTCATGGCCGGCATGATCGCCATCGGCATCGTCGGCATCTGCATCGACGTTGCGCTGCGCATGTTTGAACAGCGCCTGAAGGCGCGCTGGGGACGTTGATGGACCACGCAACGCCAGACTCAACCTTGTCGGTCATTGTCACGGGCGGCGCAAGCGGCATCGGCGCGGCGGTATGCAGGCGGGTGATCGAAGCGGGCGGCCACGCGGCCATCCTTGACCTCAACCAGGAAGCCGCGCATACGCTGGCGCGGGAACTGGGGCCGCGCGCGGTGGCCGCCCCGGGCGACGTGCTGGACGAGGCCGGACTGCGGGCCACTCAGGAACGGCTTGCCGCCCTCCTACCCGCGGTCAACGGACTGGTGAACTGCGCCGGTATCGCCCAGGTTCCAACCGCCATCGAAGACTATCCGGTGGAGGCCTGGGCCCGTGTGGTGGATTCCCACCTGAAAGGCACCTATATCGCCTGCCGCGTATTCGGCAGCGCGATGGCCGAACGCGGACGCGGGGCGGTCGTCAACGTGGCGTCCGTGCTGTCGTTCCGCCCCGGCCCGGTACTGGCCTATGGCCCGGCCAAGGCCGCGGTGGTAAATCTGACCGAAGCCCTCGCGGTGCAATGGGCGCGCCGCGGCTTGCGCGTCAACGCCATCGCGCCCGGCTGGACCGACACGCCCTTCCTGAAACCCAAGGAACGGCAGGGCGAGCGCGACATGACGCCGATCCTGAACGCCACGCCGCTGGGCCGCCTGATGCAGCCGAGCGAGATCGCGGAAGTGGTGTTCTTCCTGCTGTCGCCGGCGGCCTCGGTCATCACTGGCGCCACCATCCCCTGCGACGGCGGCGTCATCGCAGGATCTGGATGGGCGCCCTACGGGGGCTTTCCGCAAGCTGGCTAAGCGCGGGGCGTGGCCTCCAGCACCGCCGCGCGGAACTCCTGCATCAGCGGCGACCAGGTGGCGCCGTGCCGCGTAACCAGCGCCATGCTGCGCCGCAGGGGCCGGCCCAGCGCCACCGGCAGTTCCGCAATGCCTGGACCCAGCGCACTATGCGGCATCAGCGCCAGCAGGTCCGAGGCCGCCAACAACGCCAGCGCGCCCCCGGAAAAATGCTGCACCTCCAGCGCCGCCGCAGGTTGCGCCAGGCCCGCCTCGGCATAGCGGGCCTCCAGCGCCTGGCGCGCCACCGACCCCTGCATGGGCAGGATCCAGCGTTGGCCTGCCAGGTCGCGCAACGCCAGCTTGCGCCGCGACGCCAGCGGATGCTTGCGGCTGGCGGCCACGCACAGGCCGTCCTCGCGTATCGATTCCTGATGCAGCGAGCCCGGCACGTCGGCATAGATCGGTGTCACCGCAAGGTCCAGCCTGCCACCCGCGACCTGCTCGTTGAGATCGTCCGACTGGCCTTGCGTCAGTTGAACCCGCAGCGCGGGCCGGCGCGGCAGCAGGCGGCGCAGCGCCGGCATCACCACGCTGTCCACGGTAGCGCCGGTCGCGCCGATACGCAGCAGCCCGGCCTCGCCCAGGCGCAGCTCCATCGCATTGCGCACGGCGTCGCAGTACTCCGCCCAGAGCCGCTGCGCATGCTCGCGGAACGCCAGGCCCGCCGAGGTCAGGCGCAGCCCGCGGCCGCCGCGGTCCAGCAACGCCAGCCCGGTATCGGCTTCCAGCCGTTGCAGGGACTTGGACAGCGCCGGCTGGCTGACGCCGCAGGCGGCCGCGGCGCGGTCCAGGTTGCCGTGTTCCACCACGGCCAGGAAGTACTCGATGTCGCGCAGGGACAGATTCATAATCGTTGGTTATGCATAGACTCAGCTTCAGGAATATTAAGCCGGGCCTGCGCTCCTAGAATCCCTGGATAAACCCGCAGACAGGAGACGCAGCGCGTGGACAAGAAGCCCAATATCGTATTGATCGTGGCCGACAACCTGGGATGGGGCGAATTGGGCTGCTACGGCGGCGGCGCGCTGCGCGGCGCGCCCACCCCCAACATCGACCGGCTGGCCTCGGAAGGACTGCTGCTGCAGAACTTCAACGTGGAAAGCGACTGCGTGCCCACGCGCTCCGCGCTGATGAGCGGGCGCCATCCCATCCGCACCGGTTGCCTGCAATCCGTCCCTCCCGGCCTGCCACAAGGCCTGGCGCGCGATGAAATCACGCTGGCCCAGCAATTGTCCGGCCAGGGCTACGCCACGGCGCATTACGGCAAGTGGCACCTGGGCGACATCCCCGGCCGCTATCCGTCCGATCGCGGCTTCGACGAGTGGTATGGCATCCCGCGCACCACGGACGAAAGCCAGTTCACCTCGTCCATCGGCTTCGATCCCTCGGTCGCCGACATCCCGCACATCATGCAGGGCCAGGCCGGCTCGCCTTCGGAAAACGTCAAGGTCTACGATCTGGAGACCCGCCGCGGCATCGACGCCGAACTGGTCGACCGGTCCATCGGCTTCATGCGCAAGCATGCAGAGGCCAGCCGCCCCTTCTTCCTGTACCTGCCGCTGGTGCACCTGCATTTTCCCACCCTGCCGCACCCGGACTTCGCGGGGCGCACCGGCGCCGGCGACTTCGCCGACTCCATGGTGGAAATGGACCACCGCGTCGGCCAGATCGTGCAGGCGGTGGATGAACTGAAGCTGCGCGACGACACCGTGTTCATCTTCTGCAGCGACAATGGCCCGGAATTCCGCAAGCCCTACCGCGGCACCGCCGGTCCCTGGACCGGCACCTACCACACGGCCATGGAAGGCAGCCTGCGCGTGCCCTTCATGATCCGCTGGCCGGGCAAGGTCCAACCCGGCCAGGTCTCCAACGAGATCGTGCACGTCACCGACCTGTACACCACGCTGTCGCGCATCGGCGGCGCGTCCATGCCGCAGGACCGTCCCATCGATGGCATAGACCAGACCGACTTCTTCACCGGCGCCAGCCCGACCTCGCTGCGCGAGGGCTTCCTGTTCTACATCAAGAACGACCTGCGCGCGGTCAAATGGCGCGACTGGAAGCTGCATTTCTACTGGGAACCCGAGGTCAACGAAGGCAAGGGAAAACTGGAGTCGCCGTACCTCTTCAACCTGAAGCAGGACCCCAAGGAAGAAAGCGACATCCTCATCTTCAATACCTGGGTGCTGGGGCCCATCCTGAAAATGGTGCAGTCCTTCAATCAGTCCTGCGCCGCGCATCCGAATACGCCGCCCGGCAAGCCGGATCCGAGCTGAGACGCGCGGCGGCCTGAGCAAAAAAACACAAAGGGGAAATCATGAAATTCGCTATCCGCTGCTGCGCGCTGCTGCTGGGCGCCGCGCTGACCGCCACCGCCGGCGCGGCAGACGCCAAGCTGGAATGGCCCGGCAAGCAGATCACCTGGGTGATCGGCTTCGTTCCGGGCGGCACCGCCGACGTGCTGACCCGCATCGCCGCGCAGGAACTGGCGCGGCGCAGCGGCTTGAACGTTATCGTGGAAAACCGCCCCGGAGCGGCGGGCGCGATCGCCCTGCAGCTGGTGGCGCGCAGCAAGGCCAGCGACGGCTATCTGCTGACCGTGCCCGGCCCGCTGATCTACCCCACGTCCCAGCCCGAGATCGGCCGCGAACTGGCGCCCGTCATCCTGATGGCCCAAGGCCCCATGGTCATTGTCGGTCCCGCCAAGGACGCCCGGGCATCCCTGCAGGACGTGCTGGCCGATGCCCGCCAGCGGCCCGAAGCATGGAGCTACGGCAGCTCGGGCAACGGCACATCGCAAAACCTGGCGGGCGAACTGCTCAACCAATATGCCGGCACCCGCATCGTGCATGTGCCCTACAAGGGCGGCGGCCAGGCGGTGGCCGACGTGGCCGGCGGCCAGATCCCCCTGGCGATCCTGGGTTCGGCACCGGTCATGCCGCAGATCAAGGCCGGCACGCTGAAGGCCTACGCCGTCACCACGCCCTACCGCCTGGACAGCCTGCCCGACGTCCCCACGGTGGAAGAGTCCGGCTTCAAGGGCTACACCGCCACCCAGTGGTTCTCGGTCGCGGCCAGCAAGGACATCCCGGCCGCGCAACTCGATCAGGTCAACGCCGCGCTGCGCGCCGCAGTGGCCACGCCGGAATTCAAGGCCGCCCTGGACAACGCCGGCATGATCGCCGGCGGCGGCTCACGGGACGAACTGCAGTCGTTCATCCAGGCGGATAGCGCCAAGTGGCAGAAGCTGATCGACAGCGGGGCGGTGAAGCTGGCGAATTGAGGACCTTCCCTCAACTCATATACACGCCGCCATTGATGGCGTAGTTGGCTCCCGTCACGAACGCCGCGTCATCCGACGCCAGCCAGGCGCACAGCCCCGCCAGATCCTTGGCAGTACCCAGCCGGCCCACCGGCACGCTTTCGACGATACGGTCCAGCAGCGCCGGCGGGAACGCCTTCACGGTGTCGTCGGCAATGAAGCCCGGCGAGGCCAGGTTGACGGTGACGCCGCGGGCCGCGACTTCCTGGGCCAGCGAACGGGTGAAGCCGATCACGGCGCCCTTGGCGGTGGCGTAGTTGATCTGGCCGATCTGGCCCTTCTCCGCGGCCACGGAGCCGATGTTGATGATGCGGCCCCAGCCGCGATCCGCCATGCTGTCGACCACCTGCTTGGTGGTGTTGAACAGCGTGTCCAGATTGCTGCGCAGCACCGCCGACCAGTCCGCCTGGCTCATCTGGCGAAAGCGCATGTCCAGCATGGCGCCAGCATTGTTCACCAGCACGTCGATCTCGCCGACCTCGCGCCGCACCTTGGCGAAGGCCGCCTCGGTCGAGGCCCAATCCGTGGCGTCGCCCTCGGAGGCGACGAAGTCGTAGCCCAGGGATTTCTGTTCCTTCAGCCAGTGGTCCTTGCGCGAGGAGCGCGGCCCGCAGCCTGCCACCACGCGGTGTCCCGCGTTGTGCAGCGCCTGGCAGATCGCGGTGCCCGTGTGGCCCATTCCGCTGGTGACGTAAGCAATGCGCAAAGCCATGTACTTCCCCTTTTGAAAAGACGGTATCGCGCCGCCGCTCAGCCGATCTGGCCGACCAGCGGGAACAGGCCGAACGCCAGCGCCGCGGCCAGCATCACCAGGCAGACCATCGTGGCCCACTTGAGCGAATAGCGCTGGTGGTCGCCGAAGTCCACGCCGGCCAGGCCGACCAGCAGGTAGGTCGAAGGCACCAGCGGGCTCAGCAGGTGCACGGGCTGGCCGATCAGCGAGGCGCGCGCCATCTCGACCGGCGAAATGCCGTAGCCCTGGGCCGCTTCGCTCAGGATGGGCAGCACGCCGAAGTAGAAGGCGTCGTTGGACATGAAGAAGGTGAAGGGCAGGCTCACCAGGGCGGTAATGCCAGCCAGGTACGGGCCCATGGCGTCGGGAATCACCGCCAGCAGGCTGCGCGACATCGCCTCGACCATGCCCGTGCCCGACAGGATGCCGGTGAAGATCCCGGCCGCGAAGATCAGCGACACCACCGACAGCACATTGCCCGCGTGCTGCGCGACGCGGCGGCGCTGCTCGGCCAGGTCCGGATAGTTGATGACCAGCGCGATCGCGAAGGCGATCATGAACAGCACCGGCAGCGGCAGCACGCCCATCACCAGGCTCACCATCAGGGCCAGCGTCAGTCCGGCGTTCACCCACAGCAGCTTGGGGCGGCGCAGGTCCTGGTCGACCTCGATCTCGGGCAGGTTCTTGGGACCGTCCTCGTCATAGCCGGCGTGCAGCGAAGCGCCGTCCGGCAGCGACAGCACGCCCAGGCGGCGGCGTTCACGCAGGCCCAGGCAGAACGCCAGGATCAGGATGGCGACAATGGCCACGCCCATTACCGGCACCAGCGGCACGAAGATGTCGCCCGCGTCCACGTGCAAGGCGCTTGCGGCGCGCGCCGTCGGGCCGCCCCAGGGCGTCAGGTTCATGACGCCGCTGGCCAGCATCGCCAGACAGGTCATGGACAGCGCGTTCATCTTCAGGCGGCGATACAGCGGCAGCATCGACGCCACCACGATCATGTAGGTGGTCGAACCGTCGCCGTCCAGCGAAATCACCAGCGCCAGCACGGTCGTGCCCACCACGATCTTCAGCGGATCGCCCTTCACCGCGCGCAGGATGCGGCCCACGATGGGATCGAACAGGCCGGCGTCGATCATGACCCCGAAATACAGGATGGCGAACATCAGCATCACGCCGGTGGGCGCGATCTTGCGGATGCCGTCCAGCATCATCTTGTCGATGCCCGAGCCGAATCCGCCCAGCAGGGCGAAAATAATGGGGACAAGGATCAGCGCCACCAGCGGCGACAGGCGCTTGGTCATGATCAGCGTCATGAACGTGATCACCATGCCGAAGCCAAGCAGGGTCAGAAGCATGAGGGTTATCTCCGACTAGTCGTTGTTATGCGTAAACGCGCCTCCGGCTGGGGATGCGCGACCGCAAGACTAGAAATAAAAGCTGTCGGCAACCTGTCGTTTTTGAACGCGGGTGCGGCGCGGGGGGGCTAGTCCAGCCATGCGACAATCGCCCCTATGCGCATACTGGTGATCGAAGACGACGCGGACCTGGCCGACGCACTCGTGCGCCGGCTGCGCCGTCTCGGCCATGCAGTCGACTGCCAGAACGACGGCCTCAGCGCTGACGGCGTGCTGCAATACGAAACCTTCGACCTCGTCATTCTGGACATCGGCCTGCCCCGCATGTCGGGCTTCGACATCCTGCACCGCCTGCGTGACCGCGGCAGCAAGACGCCCGTGCTGGCGCTGACCGCCCGCATCGACATCGAAGACCGCGTCCACGCCCTGGATACCGGCGCCGACGACTACCTGGCCAAGCCCTTCGATTTCCGCGAGCTGGAAGCCCGCTGCCGCGCCCTGCTGCGCCGCCCCAGCCCCCAGGCGTCCGGCATGCTGCGCTTTGGCGAGCTGGTCATCGACAGCGCCGCGCGCCAGGTCACGCTGGCCGGCCAGCGCATCGAACTGCCCAAGCGCGAATACAGCCTGCTGGAAATCCTGCTGGCCGGCATGAACCGCGCCGTCAGCAAGACCGAAATCGCCAACAAGCTGTTCGCCTTCGACGACGATGCCGCGCCCAACGCCATCGAGGTCTACATCGCCCGGCTGCGCCGCAAGCTCGAAGGCTCGCCGCTGCGCATCGAAACGCAGCGCGGCACCGGCTACCTCCTGACCGCCACCGATGACCACGACCGCCCCGCCGCGCCCGGCCCCGGCCGGGAGTGACCCCGCCACGCCCGCCGCCGCGCAGGGCCGCATCTCGATCAAGCGCCGCCTGCTGGCCATGCTGCTTGCGCTGTTCGTCGCCGCCCTGGCCACGCTGTATCTGCTGGTGCGCGGCTACGCCAATCAGACCGCCGACACCACCTACGACCAGTTGCTGCGTTCCTCGGTGCTGTCCATCGCCGACAGCCTGCAGCTGGTGCAGGGAGAGTGGCGCATGGACATGCCTTATGCCTCGCTGGCGCTGCTGGAGCAGGCGCCGCGCGACCGCGTGTTCTATCGTGTCGGCGACGCGGGCGGCGCACTGATTTCCGGCTATGCGGACCTGCCAGCGCCGCCCGCCCGTGGCAGCGAAGGCCCGGCGTACTCGCCCCGCCTGTACGACGCCAGCTACCAGGGCGAGCCGGTGCGCATCGCCTGGATGGAACGCAAGATCGCCGGTCCCCGCAATGCCGAGACCGCCCTCATCCAGGTCGCGCAGACCCGCGAAGCCCGCAACGCGCTGGCAGCGGGCATCTTGTGGCAAGGCACGCTGGCGCTGATCGGCTTTACCGCCGCGGCGCTGGCGCTGGCCTACTGGGGCCTGCTGCGCTCGCTGTCGCCGATCCGCCGTATCGAGCGCGAACTGGCCGCCCGCAGCGCGGCGGACCTGCATCCCATCGCCGCTCCCGTGCCGGAGGAACTCGACACGCTGGTGCACTCGCTGGATGGCTTCATGGCGCGCCTGTCGGAAAACCTGGACACCCTGCGCCTCTTCATCGCCGAAGCCGCGCATCAGCTGCGCACGCCGCTGGCCGCGCTGCACGCACAGATGGAAGTGGCGCTGGACGAGGAAGATCCCGCCGAACAGCGCCGCAGCCTGCTGGCCGTGCTGCGCAACGCCGAGAAACTCTCGCGCCTGGTCAACCAGCTGCTGAGCGACGCCAGCGTCATCCACCGCAGCAACGTGCGCCAGTTCCAGCCGGTGGACCTGGCCGAGCTGCTGCGGCAGGCGGTGTATGACACGGTCCCGCAAGCCGATCCCCAGCCCGACGTGCGCCTGCATCTGCCCGCCACTGCGCCCGGCAATCCGCCCACCGTGCTGGGCGACAGCCTGATGCTGCGCGAAGCGTTCAAGAACCTTATCGACAACGCCCTGCGTCACGGCGCCACGGACGACGGCCACATCGACGTGCGGCTGGAGCCGGAGGACGATGGCTGGCGCATATCCGTATCCGACCAGGGTCCGGGCATACCGCCGGCGCTGGCCAACGCCGCCTTCGAGCGCTTCGTGCGCGGTCCAAACCCGCGCGCGTCCGGCGCCGGCCTGGGCCTGTCCATCATCAAGCGCGTGGTCGACATCCATCAGGGCCGGCTGGCCCTGAGCAACCGCGTGGGCGGCGGCCTGGACGCCGTGGTCACGCTGCCGCCCCGCCCCCATGAAGCTTGATCTCCTGAAACCCCTGCGCCTGCTGGCGGCGCTCACCGCGCTGCTGCCCTTTGCTGCCGGCAACGCCGCGGAAACCAGCGCCGACGGCCTGACGCTGGGGCCCGCGGACAGCAGGAACGTACTGGTCGTGCACGCATCCAACAGCGTGCAGGTGTTCCGCGGCGTGCTGGAAGACTTCAGCAGGCTCAACCCCGGCCTGCGCCTGGAATACACCGAGCTGTCCACGCAGGAGCTGTATGCCGGGACGGTTTCCCGCGCCACGCAGGCGCCGGCAACCAGATCCGGCCCCGACATCGTCATCAGCAGCGCGATGGACCTGCAGACCAAACTGGTCAACGACGGCTACGCGCAACCCCACATCTCGCCGGAGACCCGCGCCCTGCCCGCCTGGGCCAACTGGCGCGACGAGGTCTTCAGCATCGGCACCGATCCCATCGTCATGGTCTACAACACCAGCAAGCTCGCGTCCGCAAGGGCGCCGCGCACCCGGCGCGAGCTGCTGTCCCTGCTGCAGGCGCCGGACCAGCCCCTGGCCGGCGCCATCTCCACTTACGACGTCGAGGGCAGCGGCATCGGCTACCTGGCGGCCACGCAGGACACGCGGCTGGACAGCATGGCTGGCGCGCTGCTGGCCGAACTGGGCCGCAACCGCGTGGCCGTGCACGCGTCCACCGAAGACGCGCTGGACAAGCTCGAACGCGGCGAGATCACGCTGGCCTACAACCTGCTGGAGTCCTACACCCGGCACCGCATCGACCTGGGCGCGCCGCTGGCCATCGTCTATCCGCAGGACTACACGTTGATGCTGTCGCGCTCCGCCATCATTCCCCGACAGGCGCCGCGGGCGGATCTGGGCGCGATGTTCCTGGACTATCTGCTGTCGCCGCGGGGCCAGGAAATGGTCGCGCGGCAATCGGGCATGCGGCCCGTGAGCGCATCGGCCAACCCGGAAGCGGGCGTGCGGCCGGTGGCGCTGGGCGTAGGACTGTTGGTGTATCTGGATGCACTCAAGAAGCGGCATTTCCTGGATCTGTGGCGCGCGGCGGTCCGTCCGCCCGGCGGCCCCCACCACTGACGCGATCTCCCCGCCCGCACTGGTATACACAACCCGGTACACCAAGACCACCTCTGAATCCGGACCCTTTTTGTCCGGACAATGCACCCACTTTTTTCATCCGCCCCGGGGTTTTGCGAGGATAATTTCCTTGTGGCAGCGCCGCGGCAATCCAGGCCGGCCAGCCTCTCCCATGCCGGCAAATCACCGCCGCGCAGCGCTCCCCCGATCTGGCCGGAGCCACCTCTACAACGATCTGTGATACGTGACAGCGTTTGCGTCTGAACCAGAGTTGGAGGCACGAAATGGCCGAACACCAGATTGCCGTCCGGCGCGCGATCGAAGCCCTGGACCGTCTGGCGGATCCCGATCCGCCCTGGCATGACATCCTGCTGACCGCCCGCGACATGGTGGGCGCGGACAGCGGCACCTTGATCGTCTTCGATGCCCGCCACAAGCTGCTGGACCTGTCCACCGTCAGCTTTCCCGAAGCCGCCGCCACGGACTACCGCAACCATTACTACAGCTGCGACATCGTCGAACAGGATTCGCGGCTGCTGCCCGTGGGCACGTGGCTGGATACCGCCAACATGTGCGGCCACAAGCAGCTGCAGCGTTCCGAGTTCTACACGGACTTCATGCTCAAGCACCGGATGGCGCAAGTGCTGTGCCTGGTAATCGAATCCAGCGCCATGCTGCGCGCCGCCATCGCCTTCCAACGCTCGACCGTGGACGACAAGGCCAGCGAACGGCTTCAGTCCGGCGACGTAGCCCATTACTTCCGCCTGCTGAAAAGCCGGTTGGCCCAACGCGAAAAGGCGCTCGCCATCGGTTGGACAGCCATTGAAAGCGCACTCTCGGATGTCGGCGAAGCCGTGCTGCTGGTCAGCCACGACGCGATGGTAGACAAGAGATCGGCCCTCGCCATGCACTATCTGAGCGACGGCCATGGCTGGAACGTGCGCGGCGGCAAGCTGCGCCATCCCGACGCGAAGATACAGGCCTTGTTCGACGCGTATTGCCAGGCGGTCGCGCGCGACGGCAAGGCGCGGTCCCTGGCGGCAGCCGCCGGATGGGGCGAATTGACCTGGATCGACATCAGCGCGGCCCCGCAAGCGCTGAGCCTGATCGGCAGCCGCATGCTGCTGGTGCGCATGCGCAGAAAAAGCGCCTTTTCCCAACCGGACGTCGACAGACTGGAATCCGTGTTCTCGATCACGCACGCGGAAGCCGCTGTGCTGGCCGGTCTTGCGATGGGACACAGCGTGGAGGAAGTCGCGACCCTGCGCCACGCCTCGGTGCTGACCGTGCGTAAACAGGTGGCGTCCCTGCTCAACAAGATGGAATGCAATCGCCAGTCCGAACTGGTCAGGCTCGCCTCGCTGCTCTGAGCGCGCGCCATCGGTATGACGTACCCAATATTGAGTATGTGGCGCCCACCCGCGCCGTCCTACGATGAGCACAAAGGCATGAGGCCCGGACGCCCGGTCCGGCCCGAGTCGTAAACCTGGCGGTGGAACCCAGCGCCAGGTGCGTGTCCGCGCGCGCCGCGGGCCGGGCCGGCCTGCCCAAGAAAAAAACCAATGCGCCAATCCGGTTGCGCAGCTGTCCCTGCACCGGGCTGCATTGCCGCGAGCCCCCATGGACACCGGTCTCCAATGCTGCGGTCACTCTCGTCATCAGGAGCATTTCATGAAAACTGCCCTAACCGTCCGCGCCATGATTCCCGTCGTCCTGGCGGCCTGCGCCCTGCTCTCCGGCCCCGTGGCCGCGCAAATGTCCGCCGCCCCAACCACCGCAGCTCCGCCCTCCGACGTCCAACTCAGCCGCGATCAAGTCGAACGCGACCTGGCCGCCTGGAAGCAATCCGGCGTTGAAAGAAACTGGGACAGCGACAGCACCCCTGACATCAATAGCCCCGAGTATGTCGCCGCCTACCGGAAGTATGTCGACACGGTCAGGCCTGCCAACGCCCCGCAGATGCAGCAGTCGCAGGGCCAGGGCAAATGGTGATGCGCGCTATTGAGCCCGCAAGGGCGCACCGCCGCGCTCGCTGCCTGGCGAGCGGCCATAGTGCGCGCGGTACGCCCGATTGAACGTGGAAACTTCCTCGAATCCCCAGCTGGCGGCGATGTCCGCGATGGAGCGGCCAGGCTGGGTCTCGATGGCCAGGCGGCACCTTTCCAGCCGGCACTGCCGCACGTAAGCGCTGAAGCTCAGGCCATGCTCGGCCATGATCTTGAACAGATAGCTGCGGGAGATGCCGAGCTCCTCGCTGGCCGAAGCCGGCGTCAGGCCGCGATCGGCCAAACGCCGCTGCACCAGCGCCAGAATGCGGTCCAGGACTTCGTGGCGCACCCGTTCGGCGATCTGCGCGCCGGCATCCGCCCCTTCGAGCTGCGTCCGCGACAGCAGTTCGCTGCAATGCCTGACCATCAGCGCCTGCACCTGCTGCAACTCGATTGCCGGCAGTTCGCTGACCAGGCGCATGTAGCTGGCCAGCACCCGCCCTGCCCCTGAACTTCCGTCCAGCACCGGCATGGCCAGTCGCCCGCGCCGGCCCAGTTGCGGCCGCAAGAGGCCTTCCGGGATTTCTATGCAGAACATGCGGAAATCGGTGCGGAAGTCGACTTCCCAGGGCGAAGCGCAATCCACCACGTAGACGTCGCCAGCCCGCGCCCGCATGGCGCTTCCGTCCTGCGAAACCAGGGCCTCTCCCGCGCACAGCAAATTGGCGAAGAATGGGGATTGCTTGCGGGCCGAGAGACCGGCCGCGGACAGCCTGACCACATGGGATTGGGCGGTGATGGTCGAGCCGTGCAGGTCCGGCAGCAGCAGGCCGTCGATCTGGCCGCGAAAGCTGCGCGCGGCGTCACGCTCGGGTTCGAGCGGCACGTAGGCATCGCAGATTGCATCGCGCCAATACGCGAACTGCTCCTGCGGCGCTATGACATCGGTGGTGTGGTGGTAGGCCTGCGCGCTCATGTTGAGTACCGGATCATGCCGACTGGGGCCGCCATCTTCTAGGGGATGGACGCTTTGCGCCACTGCCGTGGACGCTACGCGCTGGCAGGGCGAAGACTACCGGCCGATTATACGCACAGACCTATATCGCCGGACTCAGATCCAGGCCCAATCAGGAGACAAAAGATGTCCACGCCCGAACCGCTCGACGAGCGGATCGCAGCCTTTGAACGCGACGGATTCGTGGTGCTGCCGGGAATCATCCCGCCCGAGCAGGTCAGCCAGTTGCAGGAAGCCCTGATCCGGATCGAGGCCGAGCACAACCTCGGTTACGCCCAGACCTCGTTCGAAGGCCGCAAGACGGTGCGCATCAACAACCTGCTGGTCTACGATCCACGCTTCTGGGACGTGCCGCTGCAGCCCGACGTGCTGAGCCTGGCCGAACGCCTGCTGGACCGCGAGCTGCTGCTGTCGTCGCTGTGCTCACTGACGCTGGCGCCGGGCCAAGGCGCCCAGCCCCTGCACGAAGATACCCAGCAACTGGCGCTGCCGCGCCCGCGCCCGCCGCTGGCGGTCAATGCCATCTGGGCCTTGAGCGATTTCACGGCCGAGAACGGCGCCACCCACATCGTGCCCGGCAGTCATCGCTACGATTCGTCTCCGCCCTACGGCGCGCAGGACATAGACACCGTGCAGGCCACCATGAAGGCGGGCAGTGTCATGCTGTTCGACAGCGCGCTGTGGCACAAGGGCGGCGCCAACAACAGCAACGCCCGCCGTTACGCGTTGTCGTGCTACTACTGCGCCGGATGGATGCGGCAACAGGAAAACCTGCAGCTCGGCATTCCGGCCGAGGTGGCGAGAAGCTTCCCGCGCCGCCTGCAGGAATTGTGCGGCTACAGCATCTACAAGGGGCAGTACGGCCACATCGACAATGCCGACCCCATCACCCTGCTGGGCGGCGCTGGCCGGCCCACGGTCTGGCAGGCCAGCGACGCCAAGGCTGCCCGCAAGGCTGCCGAGCGCAAGGCATGATGAACGCCCCCGCCCTGCCCAGGGTCCCGGATTCGGTGATCCATCTGCTGCGCGACGCCGCTCTCGAAGCGCCCGATCTTCCCGCGCTGTCCTTCGAAGGCGTGCGCCTGAACTATGCGCAATACGCCGGCTTGGCTGGAGCTTTGGCACGCCGCCTGGGCGAACGCGTGCGGCCCGGCGACCGGGTGGCCCTGTTGATGCAGAACTCGCTGGACCTGGCCGTTGCCACCTTTGCAGTGCATGCGCTGCGCGCGCAGGCCGTGCCGCTGAACCCAGGCTATCGCGAGCGCGAGCTGGCCTATATGCTGGAAGACGCCGAGCCTTGCATGCTGCTGCATGACGACAGCGTGAAGCTGGATCTGAGCGCCGTGTGCCCGGGCCTGGATGCCGGCGCCATTCTCCGCACAGGCAACGGCGCCGGCCTGCTGGAGATGCTGCCGCAGGCCTGCGCCCTGCCCGAAGACCTGCCGCGGCATGAAGATCTGGCCACGCTGCAATACACCGGCGGCACCACCGGACGCCCCAAGGGCGTCAACATCCTGCACCGGCAGATCGCCTACAACATCGCGCAGCGCGAAGCCTGGCTGCCGACGCGGCGCGATTCGGAGGTGGTGCTCTGCGTGATGCCGCTATTCCATGTGTCGGCCGTCTCCATGTCGCTCTACTTGAGCTTGCATGCCCGCGGCGAGCTGGTGGTGATGCGGCGCTTCGATGCCGCCCGCACCATCGAGGCCATCGCCGCCCACGGCGTGACCCTGCTGCCGGGCGCGCCCGCAATCTTCCATGACCTGTTGCTGAGCACGGCCTTCCAGCCTGAAAAACTCGGCAGCCTGCGCGCCTGCTTCTCCGGCGCGGCGCCGCTGCCGCGCGAAACCCTGACGCGTTTCGAGTTGCGCGCCGGTTGCCCCATCCATGAGGGCTACGGCATGAGCGAGGCGGGTCCCTGCCTGGCCTTCAATCCCATGCACCGTCCACGCAAACCCGGTTCGGTGGGCTTGCCCGTGCCAGGCGGCGAACTGCAGGTGGTGGACCTGGATGGCGCCAGCCGCGTCATGCCGCCGGGCCAGCCCGGCGAAATCCGCGTGCGCGGGCCGCACGTGATGGCAGGTTACCGCCAAGCGGCGCCGGAGTCCGCGCAAGCGCTGCGCGAAGGCTGGTTCTACACCGGCGACGTCGCCATCCTGGACGACGAGGGCTATCTCCATCTGCGGGGCCGCCGGCACGACTGCATCAACGTGGGCGGCTTCAAGGTCTATCCGCTGGAAGTGGAACAGGTGCTGCTGTCGCGCCCCGAAGTCGGCGAAGCGGCCGCCTTCGGCGTGGCCGACGAGCGGCTGGGCCAGGTGGTCCACGCCTGGGTCACGCCCGCGCCCGGCCAACGCCTGGACATGGCCGCCCTGCAGGCGCATTGCGCCGCGCACCTGGCCGGCTACAAAGTGCCGCGCCGCATCGGCGCGACGGCAGCCTTGCCGCGCACCAGCATAGGCAAGCTCGCACGCAGCGCGCTCGCGCCCGTGGCCGTGCCCGGCCCGAATTCGCAGTGACATTCCACATAAAAGGGGAGGAACATGAAGCAACTCGATCTGCAGGCTTTGCAACACCAGCTCGCCGAAGAAGGCTACGCCGTCATTGAAAACGTGCTGGACGCCGCACAGCTGGAACAGGCGCGCGAATGCGTGGCCGGACTGATGGCCGCGGAACGCGCCGATCCGTTCCCGCTGGACGACGAACGGCACGAGGACGATGACGACATCCTGGCCTACTATAAGCGCCACTACACGGTGAGCGACATGGAAGCGCAGCGCATGGTGGCGCGCGTGCACCAGTATCGCCGCGACAACGAAAACACGCGCTGGCCGGTACCCATCAACAAAGTGTCGAAGAACTTCCTGCACTTGCCCACCCTGTTCGACGACGACAAGTCGCAACGCGTCTGGAACCTGCTGAACAAGGCGCCCGACATGATTCCGCTGATCGAGCACCCGGCGGTGTTGCCCATGGTGCGCAGCGTGATGGGCCAGGACTGCAACCTGCACGACTTCCAGGCCACCAGCATCGGCCCCGGCACAGGCGGCGGCGCCTGGCACGTGGATGCGCCGCTGGGCCAGATCGCCGAGCCGCTGCCGGAGTTTCCGCTGACGCTGCAGAACGTCTGGATGCTGGACGATTTCACCGCCGACAACGGCGCCACGCGGGTCATGCCGCGCAGCCACAAGCTGCGCAAGTCGCCACCGTGGGGCAGCGGCCCGCTGGACGGCGAGGTCACGCTGACCGCACCCGCCGGCTCGGTCGCCATCTGGCTGTCCAACACCTGGCACCGCTCCGGCCCGAACCATACCGACCGCGAGCGCCGCGCCATACTCTGCAACTACAACGTGTCCTGGTTGCGCGGCTTCGCCGACTTCACCAGCACGCTGCCCGAAGGCGTCGCGGCCGCGCTGTCCAACGACGCGCGCTACCTGCTGGGCTACGGCGCGCGCGCGCCATTGACGCGCTGACCATGGCCGCCGCAACCTCGTCTCCGGCGCTTGCACCCGCGGCGCCGGCCATACACGGCTACTGCGATCCCGCCTTCGAACCAGTACGCGCAGCATTCGCGCGCAACTTCCAGGACGGTGGCGAGCTCGGCGCGTCCGTCGCCATCGAAGTCGACGGCTATCCGGTGGTCGACCTGTGGGCAGGATGGGCCGACACGGACCGCAGCCAGCCCTGGCAGCGCGACACGGTCTGTATCGTGTTCTCCAATACCAAGCCGGCCACGGCGCTCTGCGCCCACATGCTGGCCGAGGCGGGAGAGCTGGATTTGGACGCCCCTGTCGCCCGCTACTGGCCCGAATACGCCGCAGCAGGCAAGGCCACCACCACCCCGCGCATGCTGCTCAACCATACCGCTGGCCTGCCCGCGCTGCGCGAGCCGCTACCCGCTGACGCCGCTTTCGACTGGGAGGGCATGACCCGCCGGCTGGCCGGGGCCGCGCCTTTCTGGGCTCCGGGCGAACGCGTGGCCTACCACGGCCTGACCTACGGCTGGCTGGTCGGCGAGCTGGTGCGCAGGCTGGGCGGCTGCATGCCCGGCGAATTCTTCCGCCGCCATATCGCGCAGCCGCTGGACCTGGACTTCTGGATCGGCTTGCCGGAAACGGAGGAAGCCCGGGTCGCACCCATCGTGCCGCCGCCCGCGCCGCAAGCGCCGTTCAGTCCCTTCGAGCAGTCCCTGAAGGATGAGCCCGAAAGCCCTACCGCGCTGTACGCCAAGAACACCGGCGGCTGGCGCCCTTCCGGCTTCAACAGCCGCGCCGGCCACGCAGCCGGGCTGTGCGCGGCTGGCGGCATCGGCAATGCGCGCAGCCTGGCGCGTCTGTACGGCACACTGGCGCTGGGCGGCCAGCGCGACAGCGTGCGCCTGCTGCGCGAGGACACGCTGGCCGCGGCCACGGCCCTGTCGGCGCGCACGGACGACGACGCCTGCCTGCGCGTACCCACGCGCTACGCCAGCGGCTTCATGCGCCAGATGGATAACCGCGCGCAAGGCCTGGACAGCGCCTGCTTCGGCGACGAGGCCTACGGCCACACGGGCGCTGGCGGGTCGCTGGCTTTCGCCTGGCCGCAGCGCCGGCTTTCCTTTGCCTACACCATGAACCGCATGGGACGCACGGTGCTGCTCGATGAACGCGCCCATCGCCTGGTGTGCGCGACGCACGCGGCACTCGGCGCAGGGCCGCCAGGCTGAAGCCCGCGCCGCACTCTCGAATCACAAAAAAACCTGGAGACAAATCCTCATGAACACGAGCAACCCCTATCGCCCCGCCGCCCTGCGGCGTCTGTTCGCCGCGGCCGGCGCCACGTTGCTGGTCCAGGGCGCCGCCCTGGCTGCCGAGCCCGTCAAGATCGGCTATCTGATTCCTCTGTCGGGCAGCGCCACCGCTTCCATTGGCAAAGACATGTCGCGCGCCACGCATCTGGCCGTCAAGCACATCAACGACGCCGGCGGCATCAAGTCGCTGGGCGGCGCGCAACTGCAGCTGGTCGAGGTCGACACGCGGGGCGATGCCAAGGTCGCCATGACCGAGGTCGAACGCCTGATCACCCGCGAGAAGACCCCGGTGCTGCTGGGCGCTTTCCAGAGCGGCGTGACCTTCCCCGCCACCGCCGTCGCGGAAAAGAACCGCGTGCCATGGGTGGTGGACCTGGCCGCCAAGGCCGACATCACCGAACGCGGCTTCAAGTACGTGTTCCGTCCCACGCAGATCCCGGCCTCGGGCAACGCCGAAAGCATGGCGGACTTCATCGACTACGCGGGCAAGACCACCGGCAAGCCTGCCAGGACGGTCGCCATGGTCTACGAGAACACCGATTGGGGCCAGGACATGGCCAACACGTTGCGCGCCAAGTTCAAGGCAGCCGGCATCGATCTGGTGCTGGACGAGGGATACCCGCCCAACTCGCCTGACCTGCGTCCGCTGGTGCTGAAGATCAAGGGCAAAAAGCCCGACGTCGTCACCGTGACCTCCTATGGCGCCGACGCCGTGCAGCTGCACAAACTGCTGGCGCAGATGCGGGTGGGCTCGACCTACGTCGGCAGCGCGGCCGGCCAGATCGACAGCACCTTCATCCCGCTGGTCGGCAAGGACATCGCGGGCAATGTCTACACCACCAATGGCTGGGCCGGCTACGAGTCGTCCATCACCACGCCGTTCGCCAAGAAGTTCTGGGACGACTTCGTCGCCGCCTACAAGGTCGATCCCAACGAACTGTCGGTCAGCGCCTACGCCGCGGTCTGGGTCATCAAGGACGCGCTGGAGCGCGCCGGGAAGGCGGATCCCGAAGCGATCCGCGACGCCCTGGCCCAGACCAAGCTGCAAGGCACCGACCTGAACAAGCTCGTGGGCTATGACATCGTGATCGACGCCAAGGGCCAGAACCCCGAAAAGCGCTACGTCATGCAGCAGATCACGCCCGACGGCCAGTACCGCACCGTGTGGCCGGAGAACCTGGCCTCCAAATCCTACAAGATGGTCTGGACTGCCGCTCAGCCCTGACCGACCTGGCGTCGCCGCGCCACGCCCTGCGCGTGGCGCCGGCGCCCCGTTACCGCTAGGAGCCTCCACTTGACCACTACCCTACTCCAGGCCTTGCTGGGCGGTATCGCCAGCGGCGCCGTCTACGGCCTGATCGCGCTGGGCCTGAGCCTGCAGTTCGGCGTCATGAAGATCATCAATTTCGCCCATGGCACCTTCCTGATGATGTCCATGTACGTCTGCTTCGCGCTCACCAGCCACTTCGGCCTGCACCCGCTGGCCGCCATGCCACTCACGGCGGCCGCGCTGTTCGTCGTCGGCTACGCCTGCCAGCGCTGGCTGATCGACGGCATCTACCGCAAGGAAAGTTCGCGCGAGCCGATCGGCGTTCTGATCTTCACCACCGGCCTGTGGATCTTCCTGGACAACGCCTTCCTAGCGCTGGCCGGCCCCGACAGCCGGACCATCGACGCGCCTTGGGCCAACGAAGTCTGGATGCCCGGCGACCTGATCTTCACCTATCCGCAGATCGCCGGCCTGTTCTTCGCCTGCCTGATCACGGCGGCCCTGGTGCTGTTCCTGCGCCACACGCGCACAGGCCGCGCCATCCGCGCCACCGGACAGGACCGCGAAGCCGCCAGCGTGCTGGGCATAGACAGCGCCCGCGTCTACCGGCTGTCGTTCGCCATCGGCCTGCTGGTGCTGGGCGCGGCCGGCGCGCTGCTGCTGCCGCTCTATCCCGTCAACCCCTTCGTCGGCGACATCTTCGGCTTGCGCGCCTTCGTCATCGTCGTGCTGGGCGGCATCGGCTCGGTGGCAGGCGCGTTCTGGGGCGGCATCCTGGTCGGCGTGCTGGAATCGGTCGGCAGCCAGCTGATCCCCATCACCTATGCCGAGGCGCTCATCTTCCTGCTGTTTCTCGCCACCATGTATTTCCGGCCCAGCGGGCTGTTCGGCGTGGAGAACGAATGATGGCCAAGACCACAAAGACTTCGGCCGCCGGCATCGCCGCGCTGGGCCTGTTGGCGCTGCTGCCGCTGGCCAGCGGCAACCAGTACCTGCTGTCGGTTGGCGCCATGACGCTGCTGTACGCCTATCTGGCGCTGTCATGGAACATCCTGGGCGGCATCGCCGGCCAGCTCTCGCTGGGCCATGCCGCCTACTTCGGGCTGGGCGCCTATACCTCGACCTGGCTGTTCGTGAACCTGGGCATCAGTCCCTGGCTGGGCATGTGGGCCGGCGCCGTCGTGGCCATGGGCGCGGCGTTGATCGTGGGGCTGTCCTGCCTGCAATTGCGCGGCGCGTACTTCGCGCTGGCCACGATCGCCTCCTGCATGGTGCTCAAGACGCTGGTGGAAAACGCCGACACCCTGCTGGGCGGGCCGCGCGGCATGGAGGTCACGCTGCTGCGCGACGCTCCGCTGTACTTCCAGCATACCGGCAAGGCCTACTACTACATCGTGGCGCTGGCCTTCACCATCGCCGCGTTGCTGATCAACCGCCATGTATTGCGCAGCCGCTTCGGCTACTGCCTGACGGCCGTGCGCAACGACCAGGACGCGGCGATGGCGCTGGGCGTGCCGGTGCGGCGCTACAAGCTGACCGCAGCCATGCTGAGCGCGGCCATGACCGCGCTGGGCGGCACCTTCTATGCGCAGTTCGTCCTCTACATCAGCCCCGATAAGGTATTCGGCGCCAATCTCAGCGTCGTCATCGCCGTGGTCTGCATCATCGGCGGCCGCGGCACGCTTTGGGGCCCGGTGCTGGGCGCGCTGCTGCTGCTGCCTGGCGAAGAGCTGGCGCGCTCCCTGACCGGGGGCATGGTGGGGGCCGACATGATGCTGTATGGCCTTTTGCTGATGATCATCATCCGCTGGGAGCCGCGAGGACTGATGGCGATACTGTCCCGACGCGCCAAGGCGCCTGCGCGCGCGGCCGGCACGCCAGCCAAGACCGCCGGTCCCGCGATGGGGGGCACACAATGAACCTGCTCGAGTTCCATAATGTCAGCCGCAATTTCGGCGGCGTGCGAGCCTCCGACGAGGTCAGCTTCGCCGTCGGCGCCGACGAGATCGTCGGCCTGATCGGCCCCAACGGCGCCGGCAAGACCACGCTGTTCGCCATGGCATCCGGCTTCGTGCCGCCCAGCAGCGGCGACATCCGCTTCAATGGCAGCCGCATCAACGGCCAGGATCCGGCGCGCATCTGCGCCGCTGGACTCGCACGTACGTTCCAGATCGTGAAGCCATTCGGCGACATGACGGTACTGGAGAACGCCATGATCGGCGCCTTCCTGCGCCACGGCGCTCCAGCCCAGGCCGAGGAAGTCGCCCAGGCCGTGCTGGCGCGCGTCGGCCTGGCCGGACGCGAGCATCAGATCGCGCGCACTCTCACGCTGTCGGGCCGCAAGCGCCTGGAAGTCGCCAAGGCCTTGGCGACCCAGCCCCGCCTGCTGCTGCTGGACGAAGTGATGGCGGGCCTGACGCCGGTGGAGACCGAGGAAATGGTGGCGCTGATCCTTTCCCTGCGCGGCGACGGCATCAGCGTCCTGGTGATCGAACACAACATGAAGGCCATCATGCAACTATCCGACCGCATCGTCGTCATCCAGCAGGGGCGCAAGATCGCCGATGGCCTGCCGCAGCAGGTCGCCCGCGATCCGCAGGTGGTGCGCGCCTATCTCGGGGAGGCCGCGTGATGCTGGAGATCCGTCAACTGGACGCCGGCTACGGCGACGTGCAGGTGCTGCGCGGCGTGGACATGCACGTGGGCGAAGGCGAGATCGTCAGTCTGGTCGGCGCCAACGGCGCCGGCAAAAGCACGCTGATCCGCACCGTCATGGGCTCCCTGCCCGCGCTGGCCGGCGAGGTCCGCTTCCTGGGCGAGCGCATCAGCGGCCTGCCCGCGCACCTGGTGGCGCGCCTGGGCATGGCCCAGGTCATGGAAGGCCGCCGCCTGTTCGGCCACATGGACGTCGAGGACAACCTGCTGGTCGGCGCCGACGTACTGCGCGACAAGCGCCGCAGCCGCGACAACCTGGACTGGGTCTATCAGCTGTTCCCGCGTCTGCGGGAACGGCGCCGCCAGCTGGCTCGCTCGTTCAGCGGCGGCGAGCAGCAAATGCTGGCCATCGGCCGCGCGCTGATGACCTCGCCCAAGCTCCTGCTGCTGGACGAACCGTCCATCGGACTGGCGCCCATCATGGTCAAGGACATCTTCGACAAGCTGCCGCTCATCAACGCGCGCGGCATCACCATCCTGCTGGTGGAGCAGGACGTGCACCGCTCGCTCAGCATGGCCGCGCGCGGCTATGTGCTGGAGCACGGTGAAATCGTCATGTCCGGGCCGGGCGCTGAACTCCTGGCCGATGAGGGGCTGCGCCGCGCCTACCTGGGCGTGTGATTACGGGGCGGCACGCGTCTGAGCCAAACGCGCGCCGCTCAGAACGTCACTTTCACCGAAGGCGCGCTGCGCTGCGCCTCGCCATGGAACACGGCCTCGATGTTGTTGCCGTCCGGATCCAGCACGAAAGCGCCGTAATACCCTGGATGGTAGTCCCGAAAGCCCGGCGCGCCATTGTCCGTGCCGCCATGGGCCAGCGCCGCCTTGTAGAAGGCAGCGACCATGGCCTGGTCCTGCGCCTGGAACGCAAGATGATGGCGTCCGGTCAACTGCCCCGCCGCAGCCTTGTTGTCGGGCGTGGAAACGAATAGCTCGTCCGCCCAGAAGTAGCCGTCGCCCGTGCCGCCCATCGGCACTTTCAGCGCATCGAAGACTGCCTGATAGAACCGCTGGCTGGCTGCCAGGTCCCGCACCACCAGCTGGATGTGGTCGATCAGCCGGCCCCGATGGATTTCATTGGTCTGCATGTGGCGCTCCTGTTGGAAGGGGAGCTTTCGAATATACCGCCCGCCATGCGGCCCCGTCCGCGCCGGATCAAGCCAGATACGAAGCCACCTCGTCACGCGTGAGATAGCGCGTGAATGTCATGGACGGTTGCTGCGCTTCATGCATGGCGCCGTTGAACCCCGACCAATTGCGCTTCATGCCCTCGGCCGTTTCCAACGCGATGAGCACTCGCTTGCCGTGGCGGGACAGGTTGTGCCGCAACGCCGCCTCGCCCCAGGCGTAACGCATGGCGTTGACCAGCTCGCCGCCGGCGTAGGCATCAGCCTGCAACCACTGGAAGTCCGCGGTATCGCTGTCCTGGTCCGGTTCGCGCGCCGCGATCTCGCGCTTCACGCCCAAGGCCTGCGCGTGTTCGCCGATGATGATCTGCAACAGCGTGAAGGCGTGGAAGTTGTTGTTGACGGCATGCGCCCGCGCAATGAAGCCCGTCATGGAAGTCGGCAGCACCACTACCAACTCCTCCTCGTAGCCCAGCTGCGAGGCCAGCCAAAGATAGTGCAGATGCTCGAAGGGCAGGCTGTCGTTGCTGGTGGCCATGGGATGCAGCAGCGCCATCAGCTCCGCGTCGGACACCAGGGCGGCGTGATTGCGGCGGTCGCGCAAGACCATGGTCATCATCGGCAGCACCAGCAGGTCTGCCGCCTGATGCAAGGCTTCCACTTCCCAGCGCCTGCCCTCGGGTACGTCGGCCATCCGCGACCTGGCATCCTGCCAAGCCCGGCGGTCGGCCTCCTCCACCTCATCGTCGTCGTCCTCGACCTCCTGCGCGCAATACGGACTCAGGGTGCTCAGCCACTGCCGCAGCAAGTCCTGCAGGACGGGAAAGAGTATTGCCGGATCGGCGCCGTCTTCCACCAGCGAACCACACATCAAGGCCACGGCAGCGGCGCGGCCAGGGTGCAGCGTAGGCAACAGATCGGCGCAGGTCCGCAGGCAGACTTCCGCCTGCCCAGGTTTGCGGGCCTGGGCTAAAAAGGCGCGTACCTCGGGGCGCTGGAAGAACTGATCCAGCGGATCAAGATCGTCGGCGGTGGAGACGGGAGTACGAAGCGCGGCGGCGAATGTCGTGTCGGAAGCGGTCATGGAGATCAGCGAGCATGAAAGCGGCGGTGAGCGCCGCGCGGCAGCCCCGGAGTTTACTGAAGCGGCGCAGGACGCGTCAGCAGCGAGCATTCGAGCCAGAGCGAATACGGTGCGAAACATCCCGTCGCCAGAATCCGGAAGATAGTGATCGCATGCGCCGGACGCCAGGTATTGATTTTTCCCCGCGACCTGCGACAATGAAACCACGCATTTCATATTGGCCGACAGTCCGTTCCAGGTCCCTGACCATCACCGCGTCCTCCAGGGCGCGATCAAAGGAGCCCACGATGCCGCCCATAGTCCTTCCGGTGTTCGCGTAGCGAGCCGACTCTCTCCTTACAAAAAAGCGGTCCAGCCGCGGACTTTCCGCCACGGCGGCCTATCGCCGTGCGGACTGACGCGCCTGCGTTGCAGTTGCAAGCCAGGCACCGCTCGCACGCGCGAACGCGGCCCGAAGGCGGATTGCGATTAACTTTCGCTGCCGGATGCCGTTAAAGAAGTGAAGACAGACATAGCCCCCCCTCCGTTTCCAGTCGCAAGGAGTCGCTGTCATGTCCAAGCTCCAGTATCGCCTTTCCCTGCTTCTGCTGTGCGCGTCCAGCGTCCTGCCCGCAGCCCGCGCCGCGGATGGAACCATCTATTTCCACGGCGCCATCGTCGAGGCTGCGTCATGCACACCGCAGGTTCAATCCCGAAAAGCAACCGTCCGCGTGGAATGCGATGCTGAACGCGCCCGCGCCGCTGGCAAGCCCGCCGACCGCTACCGCGTAAGCGCCAATCGAGTGAAGGTCGACGTGCAGACCGTGCCGCTCAGGGCGCGCCACGCCGGGCAACAGGACGCCCAGGGCTACATCATCACGCTCGCCTACCTGTAGTCATCAATACGACAGTCCGGCGGCCAGGCGGGCCGCTGGATTGCCTGCGCCTGTCAGTCGAGAAAGCAAAAGGTATCAGGCGACACGGAAATTTTTCGTGAATGCCGGCTGCCAGTACTTCAGGCAACCAACCGTGCCCCTTGCATCAAGCCGCGCTCAACGCCTTGGACAGCACCGTGAATATCCGCTCGTCCGTGGACTGCGCAACGTTGAACCGCAGGAAATCTCCCGCAGCCAGCGACTGGCTGAACGCATTTCCGGGAGCCACCAACACCCCTTCCTTCAGACACAGACGGGCCACAGTAGCCGCGTCCTTGCCCTCGGGCAGGCGGCACCACAGAAACATGCCCGCCCGGGGCGTCAGCCAGGGCTTGATGCCCAGCTTCAGCAACTTTGCGGCGGTCTTGTCCATCTGCTGCGCCAGGCGCAGCCGGGTCGATTCCATGTGCCTGCGGTAGCCGCTACCCGTCAGCGTCCTGAAGATGATGTCGGCCGCCAGCCGGCTGCTGCCAAAGGTCGTGGCGACCTTCAGGTCGGTCAGGCTTTCCACCCAATCGGACCGCACCGCGATGTAGCCGCAACGCACCGACGCCGACACCGTCTTCGAGAAGCTGCCGATATGTATGACCCGCGACAGCCCGTCGAACGCAGCCAGCCGCGGCGCGGGCGTATTCTCGAAATCCGCGAAGATGTCGTCCTCGACGATCACCAGCTCGGAATCGTCCACCAGCTTCAGCAGACGGTGCGCGACCAAGGGCGACAAAGTCGCCCCCGTCGGATTGTGTATGCCGGAGTTCGTGATGTAGAGCCGCGGGGAATGCTCGCGCAGCGCCGCTTCGAACGCCGCGACATCCGGACCGTTCGGCGTGTACGGCACCCCCACCGCCTTGACGCGATGCGCCTTCAACAGCGCATGGAAGTTGAAATAGCAGGGATCGTCCACCAGCACCGTGTCCCCCGGTTCCAGCAGAAAGCGCAGGATCAGGTCGATGGACTGAGTCCCCGAATCGGTCAGCATGATCTGCTCGGGCCCTGCCTCTATCCCCATGCCCGCCATGCGCCGCGCCAACAGCTGCCTCAGGGGCGCATGGCCCAAGGGCGTTCCATACTCGGTCAGTTCCGCGGCTTCGGCGCGCGCCATGCCGCGCATGGCGCGCCGCAACCCGTCTTCATACATCCAGCTGACCGGCAGCCAGCCGCAGCCCGGCCGCAAGCTATCCGCGTCCGCCGCCAGCGACTGACGCGATACCCACAGCGGGTCGACCTCCCGGTCCAGCTTCGGCCCCATCTCGGTCAGCGCCAACGGCGCCACCTGCCCGGCCACATAGAACCCGGAGCCGGGGCGCGACACCAGCACGCCTTCCGCCGCCAGCCGCTCGTAGGCTTCCACCACTGTGGACACCGATACGTCCAGCGTCTTGGCTTGCACTCTTACCGAAGGCAGCCGGGAGCCAGGCAAGGCTGTGCGGGCCGCAATCCGCCCCTGGATCTCGCCCATGACCTGCTTGATGAGAGTGCCGCCGCGCGCCATGGAATTCTCCGCCGTACTGGCTTTCAATACATAACAGTTTCTTGAAATTGTACTGGATTGTGCTTGGACTGCGCGCTCAGGCCGTGCTGTACTGGAGCCCGGTATCAAGGAGCTTCAGATGCAAAAGGCCACCAGCGGCTGGGTGAACGGTTTTATCGGCGTAGTGATCTTCGCGGGCTCCTTGCCCGCGACCCGGGTCGCCGTGGCGGACCTGGATCCCATTTTCCTGACCTGCGCGCGTGCCGCCATCGCGGGCCTGCTTGGCCTGGCCCTGCTGATGCTGCTGCGCCAACGCCGGCCTACCCTGTCCGACCTCCCCTCGCTAACGCTGACCGCACTGGGCGTGGTCGTCGGCTTCCCCCTGCTGACGGCGCTGGCCCTGCAGCACGTCACCTCGGCCCATTCCATCGTCTTCCTCGGCCTGCTGCCGCTCAGCACCGCGATCTTCGCCGTGATACGCGGCGGCGAACGCCCGCGTCCGCCGTTCTGGATGTTCTCCATCGTCGGCGCGGCTTGCGTCGCGGGCTATGCCGCCTGGGGCGGCCTGGAGGCCTCGCCCACCGGCGACCTGCTCATGCTCGCCTCCATCATCGTCTGCGGCCTGGGCTATGCCGAAGGCGCCAAGCTGTCCCGCAAGCTGGGCGGCTGGCAGGTCATCAGCTGGGCGCTGGTGCTGTCTCTGCCCCTCATGCTGCCCATCGCGCTGTTGACCATGCCGGCCTCGTTCGAGCACGTCGGCACGCCGGCGTGGATAGGCCTCGCCTACGTGTCGCTGTTCAGCATGCTTATCGGGTTCGTGTTCTGGTACCGCGGGCTGGCGCAGGGCGGAATTGCGGCGGTGGGGCAGTTGCAGTTGTTCCAGCCCTTCATGGGGCTGGGATTGGCTGCCGCGCTGCTGCATGAGCAGGTCAGCTGGACGATGCTGGTCGTGACGCTGGCGGCGGTGGTTTGCGTGGCGGGCGCCAAGCGCTATGCGTAGCAGGCGGCGCGCAAGCGCCGCCTGGCCTCTTTCAATGAAGCTGATCTGAACCCTGGGGCTGCAAGCCCGACAAGGCATTCCAATCAGGATCCTTGTACATGCGCAGTTGTATGGGATAGACCGGGTGCCCCGCCAGGCATGCGTTGAATGCATCCAGGAAGGCTTCGACGTCACGCGTGTAGTAACGCCATTCCTTGTGGTGATTTCCAGTCAGGCAAGCCACCTGCACCCCGATATCGGAATTCTCAAAGCCTTTCTCGATGGCCTCTTCAAAGCTATTGTGGCTCTGCTTGTCTTCGTCATTGGGCATGCCGGACTCGATGCCCTGGTACGGCCAAGAGATGATGACCAGGTTCTCATTGATCTCACGATCAGTCGCCGACGGCAAGCCGGTGCGAAAGCGAACGATGACCGTCAAACCTTCGACCTGTGCTTCACCCACTGCCCACAGATCGCCTGGGAAAATACTGCTCATTGAATCAATTCCTGTATAGACGCCGGACCAGAAGGTTCAGCGCTTGTTACTGAGAAAACCTTGTATTCAAGGTCGGCTCTACAACTGCACATGCTCGATGCGGTCCCGCCCGTTTTTCTTGGCTGCATATAGCTGCTGGTCGACGGCTTTGATGAAGCCAGCACGGTCGCTCTGTCCGTCTGGCAGCGCCGTTCCGGCTCCAATGCTGACCGTGACGCGCCTGTCGTGCGGTGACAGCGCGTGCACGATAGCCTTTTTCCTGAGCAAGCGCTGGCAGCGTTCAGCGACTTTTCGCGCCACTCCGGCATCGGCTTCCGGCAGCAGCACGACAAACTCTTCGCCACCGTAGCGCGCAACGAGATCGCGAGGTCCATCCAGCGCCAAACTCAGGGTCTGGGCGATATCCACCAGACATTGGTCGCCTTGGGTGTGGCCATACAGATCGTTGTATTGCTTGAAAAAATCGACGTCGAACAACAGGATGGACAGCGGCTTTCGTTCGCTGCGCGCGCGCTCCCACTCCAATTCAAAACCGCTATCGAAGCGACGCCGGTTGGCAATATTCGTCAAACCGTCCTTGAAGGACAGCGCCTCCAGCTCCTTCTGCAAGGCCAGCAGCTTTTCCTCGGTCTTCTTGCGTTCGGTGATGTCGAACATGAAGCCGATCAGCGCTTCGACCTCGCCGCTGTCATTGCGCACTACGTGCACCACGTCCCGGATCCATACGTAGCCGTTTTCCTTGGTCAGCGCACGGTAGTCCGCCTCGTGGTCGACGCCGGCCTGGGATTGGGTGACGCAGAAATTCACCACATAGTCCCGATCCTCCGGGTGCATGCGCATGGCCCAGTCCTCCACGCTCACCCAGCTGGCGGCCTTCCAGCCCAGCAACGCCTCGATCTGCGGACCGATATAGGCGAATTGCTTCGTGGCCCAATCGATCTTCCAGGGAATTGCCTTGGTGGACTCGAGCAAGGTTCGGTACACCGCGTTGTCATCAAGAAGCGGGCTTTCGTTTGACATACCCTATCCATCCTCGATTCAAATGAACGGGCACTTTAGCGTGAATCCGTCGGCCGTGGCGTGTGCGTGATGAACGCCGAAAGGTAGCCGTATTGAAAAGGCCGCATTCGCGGCCTCTTTCGGAATCCCTCAAGGCGCCAACACCTCGATAATCCGGCGCCCGATATATGCCGCATGCGTCTCGAGCGCAAAGTGCCCGGTATCCAGCAACTCGACCTGCGCTTCCGGATTGTCCCGCTTGAACGCCTCGGCGCCGGGCGGTATGAAGAACGGATCGTGGCGCCCCCAGATGGCGAGCGTCGGGATTTTCGCCGCGCGGAAGAACGCCTGGAAATCCGGATACCGCTTCAGATTGTTGGCGTAGTCCAGGAACAGATCGAGCTGGATTTCCTTGTTGCCAGGCCGCTCAAGCAAGGCGGCATCGAGCGTGTAGCTTTCCGGAGCCACGTCGTCCGGATTGGCGACGCCATGCACGTACTGCCACTTCGTTCCTTCCAGGTTCAGCACGGCATCCGCGATGACCTGCCGGTTGGCCGCGGTCGGCTCCGCCCAATAGGCGCGGACTGGCGCCCAGGCATCGCCCAGCCCTTCGAGATAAGCGTTGCCGTTCTGAGAGACCAGGCCGGTCACCCGCTCGGGGTGGGCAAGCGCCAGGCGCAGCCCGACAGGCGCGCCGTAGTCGAAAACGTACATCGCATAGCGTTTCAGGCCCAAGGCATCGACGAACGCGCCGAGCGACACGGCCAAGTCGTCAAACGTGTACCGGTAGCCGCGCTCCCCAGGTACTTCCGTGAAGCCGAAGCCGGGCAGATCCGGCGCAATCACGTGAAAACGCGTGGCCAGAATCGGGATCAGATTGCGGAACTGGTGCGAAGAGCTGGGGAAACCATGCAGAAGCAGCAACACGGGCGCATCGGGGTTGCCCGCCGCGCGATAGAAGAAGTTCAGGCCGTCGGCTTGCACACGACGCGTTTGGATCTGGCTTTCTGGGAGGCTGGACATGACGATCTCCGTGGTCGGGGACTGGATCAAAAGCCGAATTCCTGCAGGCTGTGCGGGCCATTCTTACGCCTTTTTAGTAACCTGTCAAATTAAGTTTTAATGGTTACTTAAATAGTTCAAAGCTATGACATGGAGAGACTCATTCAAAAAAAATCCGGCCAGGCGGCCGGATGGGTGGGCTAGCAAGCGCTCAGGAAGCAGCGTCCTGGGCCTCTCTCTGTCGAAATGCCGCCACCTTGTGGCGGTTACCGCAAAGCGACATGCTGCACCACCTGCGGCGATGGGAGCGAGTACGGTCGTAGAACCAGAGGGAACAGAGCGGGCTTTCGCATTTGCGCACCAGCTCGAAGTCCCCATGCACGAGCAAGTCTGCGGCGGCCTCTGCGGCCGGAAGCAGCCATTGATCGGGCGTAGCCGCTTCATAGCGACGGGCAAGGCTGGGCGCGCCCGCCACCACGGAAACCTCAAGATGGCTGCCTCCGGCGGCGAGCGCCCGGTTGAGCGGGCTGAGCTTGAGCGGCAACCCGGCCTTTCTCTGGGCGACCAATGCGCGCACCGTCTCGCGCAATGTCCTCGCGGATTCGAGCAGACCCTTCGGGGTCTTGCGCTGGGCGGGCGAAAAACCCAAGGCCTCCAGCCAGGCTCGCACATCGTCGTCTGATTGCAGGCGATCGCGAGGGCCATCGTCGGATTGCTCGACGGTGTTGATCAGATCTAACGCCGCGTGGTCGCCAAGCAGGCGGAATTCTGGCGTGGGGGTAGTGGTGGTCATGATGTTCTCCATCTTGAATGTAACCACTTAGTTTGCGACTATCAAGTTACGGAGGAAGAGCATCCCATCGGTCATCGCACAGTTTTCCGCCCGGACGATGAGCACCGTAAACTAGCCTTTCACGGATTCGGAAAGCCACATGTCCTTCATCCCGTTTTCGATCCCTCTCCCGGACCGCGCCCAGACCTGGCGCTTCATGCACAGCCGCCAGCGCTCGCAATTCGCCGGCGCGGATGAACGCGTCGTGCTCTACGATGCTCCGCCGCAAGAGGCCGTCCTGGCCTCGATCGAAGACGTGCATCTATGGGCGCCGCCGGGCGACCCGCTGCACGAACTGCCCGGACTCCTCGCCCGGCTGCCGGCGCTGGCGCACCTGTCCATCGGCCCCGGCGCGGTCGCGGGCAGCGTTCTGACGGGATTGCGCGCAGACATGCTCCCTGCCAGCCTGCGCCATCTTTCCATCCATCCCGAGCCTGGCACGTACACCTGGCAGGCCGGCCCGCTGCCCAGGCTGGAGGCGCTGACAGTGGGCGCCACGCTGCGGTTCGAGCCGGAAGACTTTCCGGCGTTGATTTCCTTGTCCATGGTCCCAGACCGGCGCGGCATGCTGCTGGACCGCGCCTTGAGCCTGCCGCTCAAGGAACTGAACCTTTGGAACGTGCCGTTCGATTCGTCGATATTCGACCGCATTGCGGGACTGCCGCTGTTGGCGCTGGGCTTGCTGGCGGGCCGTGGTTTGAAGACGCTGTCCGGCATCGAGCAACTGACAGGATTGCGCTCTTTGCGCCTGAAGAACCTTGGTGCGCTGGAGAAGATCGGTCCGATCAGCGCCCTTGAAAACCTGGAACGGTTGGACATTCAGTACTGCAAACGGATTGCGGATATCGGCGTGCTGGACATGCTGACCCGATTGCGGGAGCTGACGCTGGTCGGCTGCGGCGATGTGGGATTGGGCGAGTTGGCACAGACCTTGAAGGCGCGCTTGCCGCGCGCGAACATCGCGGCGACGCGATAGCCATGGCGGACCCGATGAGCATCTTGCACGAACGTTTCCTGGGCTTGCTTGCCGCGCGCGGCTGGACGGTGCTACGGGCGACGCCCATGGCTGCACCGGCTGACGCCTCGGAACACGCAGCGTTCCTGTCCTTGTACACGCAACTGAGCAGCGCGGACGATACGCGCTGGTTCCTGAGCGCGGCCGACTATGCCGGAACCGCCGACAGCGCCTTCGGGTGGGACGCCTTTCGCGACATCAGCCTGGAAGCCGCCATCAGCGATGCCGACCGGCACGCCGTCGAGACCTTCTGGGCGCGCCATGTGCCGATCTTCATGAGCGTGGACGGTGATTACGAGTTTCTCGCGATCGACCGGATTTCGGGAAGGATCGTGCATGGCGTCGAGCCCGAGTTCGAGGCGGTCAGCGAGGTGGCCAGCGGTCTTGGAGACCTGTTTGAGCAGATGCTGGCGGATGGCGAGGCGGCTGCGTTGCTGGGCTGCTCCGACTGGCCAACACAAGCCCCTGCGACTCAAGGAAAGGGCGAAGCGTAGAACGCAGACCGAATTTCATTGTTTTTTCCTATTTCAACACGGGCTGAAAATAACTATTCCAGTGAAACTATCGTTGACACTTTCACTGAAAATGCTATTTTTAGCAGACGATGAAAATGCACAATCCAGTGAAAATCGATGATCAAGCTGCGAGTACCCTCCGATCGCTGTTGGAGGAAATACCCGCCGTCGAGAGCCTGGAGGTCACTCTCGTCCCTCGGAATCCAAGCTCAGCAATCGAGCTCGCCGCCCAACTGACGACATTCGGCAACCGGCACAAGCTGGTCGCGACGGTACTGCCCAGCGGACAACCGCGGCACGCGCGCCTGGCCGTACTTTCGTTGCGTGAATACGTGGGACGGCAGTCCGATCACGTTACGCCCATATTGATTGCGCCTTATCTGTCGCCGCAGGTTCAGGAGTTGTGCCGCGAGTTCGGCGTGGCGCACCTCGATTTCGAAGGGAATGCTCGGCTTGCCTTCGCTACCATCTTTATCTCACGGCAGGTAGCCAAGAAGCCGGTGATAGAACGGCGGGGACTGCGGTCGCTGTTCAAACCGAAATCAGTCCAGATACTCAAAGTCATGCTGCGCAAGTCCTCCCGCGGTTGGCGGGTTGCCGAATTGGCGCAAGCCGCGGACGTCAGCCTGGGGCACGTCAGCAATGTGCGCAATAGCCTGCTGGATCGCGAATGGGCGAAGCTGGGCCCCGAGGGAATGTTCCTGTCTAGGCCCGACGCACTTGTGGACGCCTGGCGTGAAGCCTACGAATCTCCGGCCGGTCAACGGCTGACTTTCTATACCACTTTGCACGGAACGGCGTTTGATGCGGCGCTGCACGATGGGTCACCCGGCGCGACAAGCCAGATCGCACGCGCTTCGTTCACTGCAGCCCGCTGGCTGGCGCCGTTTGTACGGACTGGCACACACTATTTCTATGCTGATGCTGCAGGCCTTGAACTCCTGCGATCACGACTCAAGCTCGAAACCGCCGGCAAGGGAGAAAACCTGGTGGTGACCGTACTGGACGATCCGGGGCTGTTCCGTGACACTGTGCAACCGGCGCCCGGCGTGGTCTGCACCAGCCCAATCCAGACCTATCTGGACCTCAGCGTGGCAGGCGAACGCGGACAGGAGGCCGCCGATCACCTGCGACGGGAAAGGCTCCAATGGCACGAATGACGCGCGGCGAGGCACAGTTAGCGAGCGAGTACGACGACCGCACAACGGCGGCAGTCAAATCCGTCCTTATCGAAATCGGACAGATCCTTGGAAGCTTCAAGGGACGTTTTGCCGTCGTAGGCGGCGCCGTGCCATGGCTGCTGCTGGGCAATGAAGACATGCCCCACGTCGGCACCCTGGATGTGGACCTGGGTTTGGATGCCGAAGCGCTGGGCGATGGTCAGTACGCGCAGCTGGTCGAATCGCTGTTGAGCCAAGGGTATGCACAGCGCAAGGAACTCAGGCGATTCCAACTGGTGCGACAGATCCAGGCGGACGACGGCGGTCCTGCCATTGATGTAGTGATTGACTTTCTCATGCCCAGGCAAGCCGAGATCGTGAGGAACTCGCCTGCGCTGATCAGCGAATTCGTGGTACAGCGCGCCGATGGAGCGGATCTCGCGCTACGGTTCTACCAAATGGTCGCTATCGCTGGATCGATGCCTAACGGCGGAACTAACCGCGTTGAAGTCGCCGTCTGCTCCATCCCGGCGCTACTCGCAATGAAAGGCCACGCCATCCAAGGCCGCTACAAGCAAAAGGACGCCTACGACATCTATTACTGTATCCGCAACTATGCCGGCGGCGCCGAGGTGCTGGCGAACGATTGCCTCCCTCTGCTGCAGCATGAATCCGGCGTCAAAGGCTACACCTACATCGCAGCCAAGTTCGATACCGTAGATGGCTTCGGACCAACTTGTGTGCGTCGGTTTGTCGAGGACGCGAATGTGTTGGGAGAGCGAACCGCGGATCAATGGCAGCAGGATGCCTTCGGGCAAGTGGACGCTTGGCTGCGGGCTTTGGGACTGCGGACTCAATAGCAGGTTCAAATCTCGCAAACGCTCACCACATCGCCCGAAAACCCAAATTTCTTCCATCAACGCAGTCGCCTCGCGGCCTTGGATGCTCTCTCAGATGCTTCGCTCACTCTCCGCCCCCAGCCATTCATACCTCACCGCGCTGACGCTTTCCATGCTATTGCTGACCGCAGCCCAGGCCCATGCCACACCCCGCACCGTCTACACCGGAACACTGCAAGGCGCCGGCGACATCGTGCTGGAGCTGGACACAGAAGCGGCTGCCGACGGCACCTTGACCGGCCGCTACTTCTACGCCAGGCACGGTGTGGATATTCCGCTGCAAGGTACGGCCAAGGAGCTCTTCGAACCGAAGCCCCGCCAGGAAGGCAAGCCGGCGGATCAGGCTGCAAGCTGGCAAGGCACGCGCGATTCCAAGGGCTATCGCGGTCTCTGGACCGACGCCAGGAGCGGCAAGCAGCTACGCTTCGACCTGAAGCAGGTTGCGCAATACGACACGGAGCAGCTGGAAAAAGACCGCAAGCAGGCCCGCGCCAGTCAGGTCAATCTCGGCGACATCGATGTCCAGGCAGGCATCAACGCCATGCGCGCGCCCTACGAGACGCTGAAACTGACCGGATACGCCCAGCCGGTCGGCAAGGAGATCGGCGACGGCGCCGTGGCCTATCGCATGTGGCGCGACCCGCGCACCAAGTTCAGCTATCCCCGGCTGAGCCGGCATCCCGATGCGCAGGTCCTGCAGCGCACGAACTATCTGCTGGAACAACGTCATTGGCAGAAAAGCCTGGGCGCGCTGGGTTGCATGGCATCGGCCTACACCAGCGACAATCCCGGCGCGGGCACGCTGGGCGGGTTCGATGAAGAAGAAGTGCACGTCACCTGGCTGTCGCGCGCGCTGATGACGGTGACCGAATCGGGCAGCCTGGACTGCGGCGGGGCCCATCCGTACAACCATTTCGAACCCTATACCTACGATCTGCTGCGCGGCGAGTACCTGGACTGGAATCGCGTGTTCGACGCCTATGTGCCGGGCAAGCGCAGCTTCGGCGGCGAAAAAAGCCCTGCCCTGCTCGCGCTGGTGCAACAAGCGGTCAAGGCGGGAACAACGGTCCAACAATCCGAGGATCGTCCCAATCTGGAAGACTGCGCGGACCTCTGGCCCGCCTATCTGGCGCTAGGCGTCCAGGCGCCCGGCGCGCTGAGCCTGTCCGTGTCCGGGGTCGGGCACTCGGCGGGCGCTTGCCTGGGCACGCATGCCAGCGTACCGTTCACAGCGCTGGCGCCTTATCTGAAGCCGGGCGGGCAGGCGTATCTGGCGACAGATTGAGCACGCCGGCGGACTGTCCGCCGGCCTGAATCATCGTCTGCATGCCGGCGGGTCAACGGCCAGCAGTCGCCGTACCAGGAACAGTCCTGGTTCAAAGAGCACTTCGGCAAGTCATCGTAGGTGCAAAGCCGCTACGCGTTGGAATACGGCGCGTAGTCGGCGATGTCCGCCAGCGGCCAGTATTCGCCTGCGAGCCGTTCCCGTGGGAACGAGGTGATGTCGGCAGTGCTCAAGCCCACGCTATCGACAGAGATGATCTGCGCCGCAAGGCGGCGGTAGCCCGCGCGGAAATGGTTGGCGCCCTTGATGGCGATCAGCTTGTATGCGGTCACGTCGATGCCATGCAGGAAGAATGGCTCCTCGTCGTAGATCTGTTCGGCGCGCGAGGCGACAATCACGTCCACGCCCTGGATGACCAGGCGGCACATGGCGCCGAGGTCGAAACGCACGCCTTCGAACATCGAGCCCGCGCGATTGACGAAGCGGCCGTCGGTGATGGCTTTTACATAGGCATGCACCCGCAGCGGCTGCCCCTGGAAGCGGCCCTGCTTGGCGCCCAGCGACACGCTGATGGTCGCGCCGACGCCGGCCTGGCGAGCCTGCTCGACGACGGACGCATCGTTGATGGAAGCGAAGCAGCAGGTTCCGGCCACGGGTTTGGCGTCCAGGATGGCGCGCAACAGGTAGGTGCCGTCGCCGGGCGTGCCGCCGCCGGGGTTGTCCGCGTACTCGTTGACGACGACGGGACCGTGCGAGGCGGCCAGCGCCACGGCGACGCCCTGCTCCGGGCTTGGCAGTGACGGCCGGAACGCTTCGCGGTGCGACCAGATCCATTGCGCGACTTCATTCGCGCAGCGCTCTGCCAGCGCCTGATCGCCCGCCGTGGTGCAGACCACGGCCGGGCAAGGCGCGGCGATATCCGCAAGGGGAAAGCCGTGGAACCACGAACAGTCGATGACCCCCGGCAGCGCGGCCAGCTTGGCGCATACGGCATTGACCTCGGCGGGAATGAAGCCTTCCTGCGTCGTGACGATGTAGGGCAGCATGGGCAAGAGGCGCATGGCGGTTGCCGGCTTTAGGCGGCCGCCGATGATCTCGAGCAACAGCGCCACCGCCTCGACCGCTCGGTCGTGAAAGTCAGTATGCGGATACAGCTTGCAAGGCAAGGTCAGATCGCAAGCCTGCCGCATGGCCTCGGTCATGTTGCCATGGAGGTCATAGACAGCGGCAATCGGGACATCGGCGCCAACCAGCTGGCGGACCGCCAGGCACAGATCGCCTTCGATGTCCTCGATGCCATCGGCGACGCCCGCGCCATGCAGCGCCAGCAACACTCCGTCGACAGGCAGAGCGGCGCGGATACCGTCCAGGATTCTGCGTTTCATTTCGGCGTAGGCCTGGGCCTCGATCGTGCCCGAGGGCGTGGCCTGACCGACGAAGGTGTAGCTCAGTTCGGCGCCCGTCTGCCTGGCGCCTTCGATGAAACCGCCGACCTGGTGATTCGATTTGTCGAAGGCTTGCAGTATCTCGTCCCCGCCGTACTGCTCGAACGCGCGCAACGGCGTCTGGCCGGCGACCTCGGCGGCATAAGTATTGGTTTCATGGATCAGGCCGGCGACGGCAAGTCGCGGCGCGGCATCTTTAACGTTTTCCATGGTGTATTCCTTGCCTTCAGCGATTGACTTTCTTGGGGTCGAAGCTCAGCGCAATCAAGGCGCTGACCAGGAGCGAACCCGCGATGATGTAGATGGCTGGCGCGGTGCTGTGATAGATGTCGCGGATCCAGCCGATCAGGTAGGGGCTGACGAAGCCGCCCAGATTGGCCAGGCTGTTGATGATGCCGATCGACGCAGCCGCGGTGGCCCCGCCCAGGAAGGCGGTGGGCAGCGTCCACATGATGGGAGAAAAGCTGATGATGCCGGCGGCGGCCACCGACAACGAGATGACGGCCAGCGTCAGGTTGGTGCCGGCGGACACGCTGGCGACCAGCCCCGCCGCGCCGAGCACCAGGATGAAGACCAGGTGCCAGCGGCGTTCGCGGCGCAGGTCCGAACTGCGCCCGACCAGGACCATCGCCACCATGGCGACCAGATACGGAATGGCGCTCAGCAGGCCGATGCGCAAGCCGCCCTCGGCGCCGGCATCCTTGATCAGCGTGGGCAGATAAAAGCCCAGCGTGTACAGCGCCATCATCGCCGGAAAGGTCATGGCGACGATCTTCCAGATGCGCGCGTCGCGCAGCGCCTGCAGCAGCGGCATGTGCTCGCGGCCCGCGTTGTCGGCAGCGATGTCCCGCTCGATCAGCTGGCGTTGTTCCGGCGTGAGCCACGCGGCATCCTGTACGCGGTTGGTCAGGATCAGCAGCACGCCGATGGCCAGCGGAATGGTGGGCAGCGCTTCCAACACGAACAGCCATTGCCAGCCGGGGTGTCCGCCGACCAGATGGAATCGTTCCATGATCCAGCCCGACAGCGGGTTGCCGATAAGACCGGCCACCGGTATACCGGCCTGGAAAATGGCCGTCATCTTGGCGCGGCGGCGGTTGGGAAACCAATAGGTCAGGTAAAGGATCACGCCAGGGTAGAACCCGGCCTCGGCCACGCCCAGCAGAAAGCGCACCGTGTAGAACTGCCAGGGCGCGGTGACGAAGGCCATGATGCCGGACAGGATGCCCCAGGAGATCATGATCCGCGCGATCCACAGGCGCGCGCCCACGCGGTGCATGATCAGGTTGCTGGGCACCTCGAACAACATGTATCCGATGAAGAACAATCCCGCGCCCAGGCCATAGGCAGCCTCACTGAACTGCAGGTCGGCCAGCATGTTCAGCTTGGCGATGCCGATGTTGATGCGGTCCAGGTACGCGACCACATAGCAGAGCATCAGAAAGGGAATGAACCGCAGCGCGACCTTTCTGTAGGTCGCGTCTTCAAAGGCTTGCTGGTCCGGGCGCGCTGCGCGGCCGGCGGGGAGGGTTGCACTTCCGCTCACGGGTTTTCTCCTTGGTATGTCGTTTTTGGGTGCTGCGGCTTATGCCGCGCGGCGCTGGCTGAGTTGCCTGGCGTGCTCCTGGAAGCCGCGCAGCGCTTCGGGGGGCACCAGCGAACCGCCGGTGGCCCAGATGACATGAGTGGCTGCGGACATGTCGATGCCCGACGCATAGACCTGCCCTGCGGCACAGTCCAGCCAGCCAGGCCCCGAGACTGCGGCCGCGGCCGACGGCTCGACCTCGACGCCCAGGGTGTCTTTCAGCGCCAGCAGGTTCAGGTAGAGCTCGTCATCCGACACGGTGAAGACGCCGCCTAGCTGGGGCCTCATCAGCGACGCCACCAGTTCGGAAGCCTGGCCCACGGCCAGGCCATCGGCCTCGGTGCGGTTGTCCAGGCCGATGTCGTAGACCGACACGGGGGAATCCGCGCCAGATGCCAGCTGCACCAGAAAACACGGCGACGCGACGGGTTCGGCGAAGAAGCAATGCACGTTGGGACCGAACAGCGCCTTCAGGCCATGGCTGATGCCGCCCGGCGCGCCGCCGACACCGCAGGGGATGTACACGAACAGAGGGTGCGCCGCATCGACCACGCGCCCTGCTTCAGCCAGTTGCCGCGCCAGTCCGCGGGCCGCTGCGGCATAGCCGAAGAACAGCAGCTCGGATTGCTCATCGTCGACGAAATGGCTGCGGGGCGCGGCCAGCGCCTGCGCCCGCCCGGCCGCGACGGCCTCGGCATAGTCGCCGGCATGCTCCACCACGCGCACGCCACGTTTGCGCAAGCGGTCCTTCTTCCATTCCTTGGCATCGGCGGACATATGCACCACGGCATCGAATCCCAGCGCGGCGGCCATGACGCCGATGCTCATGCCCAGGTTGCCGGTGCTGCCCACGGTCACGGCATACTGGCTGAACAAGGCGCGAGCCTGCGGCGTCGCCATGATGCGCCTGTCCGTCGCCTCATCCTTGAGCAGGCCGTGCTCCAACGCGATCGACTCGGCAATGGCCAGCACTTCGTGAAAGCCGCCGCGCGCCTTGATGGACCCGGCGACTGGCAGTTCATCATCGCGCTTGAGATACCAGCTGCCCGACACCTCCCCGGCGCCCAGCGCCTGCTGCAAGGCTTTGGCGGGCATCAGCCGGGACTCGATATGCCCGCCCGCAGCGGCAAGCTCGGGAAACAGCGCGGCCAGCAGCGGCGCGCAACGCGCCAGGCGGTTTTCGGCCTCATCGATCAGGGCCAGGGACGGCGCGGAGCCGGGCAAGAGCCCTCCCCTAGCCGGGTTGAGCCATAGCAAAGGCGTTCTTGATTGAAGATTTTCTAATAGCTGAGGATCGAAATTGGCGGTCATCATGGACTTGCGGGTTGATGGTTCGGCGCAAATCGTAGATGCCGAAGGCATGCAAGAATAGCGATCATTTCTAATTCAGCCATTAGCGTGACTTATGTCTGCCCATTTCGACTCGACACTCCTGGGAGCCCTGCGGTGTTTTGACATGGCCGGCCGCCATCTCAGCTTCACCAGGGCGGCGTCGGCCATGAACCTCACGCAAAGCGCGGTGAGCCAGCAGATCCGGCAGTTGGAAGACCGCCTGGGCTACCTGTTGTTTGTCCGCCAGCAACGCGGCCTGAAGTTCACGCCCAAGGGCGAATCGCTGCACACGACGGTCAGCCGTGCGCTTGGCGACATTCAGCAGGAAATCGAGCGGCTGGGCTTGCCGGCGTCCGCGCTGCAGGTCAATTGCCTGCCGTCGTTCGCGCTGCAATGGCTGATGCCGCGCCTGACGGAATTCCATCGCTTGCAGCCGGAGGTATCAGTCCGGTTGAAGGCGGAGTTCCAACTGCTGGACCGCAAGCTGATGGAGGAAGAAGACATAGACCTCGCCATCCGCTATGACCCGGCGCACTACAGCCATTTACAGGCGGACGCCTTGCTGGACGAGTATCTGCTCGTGGTCGCAACGCCCGAATACCTGGCCGCGCACCCCGCGTTTCGCACCGGCAAATCGCTCGACGGCGTCGAGTTCCTGCACGACGCCTCTCCTTGGGTCGGCGCCGCGGAGTTCATCGAGTGGCGCACCTGGATGCAAGCGCATCGGCCGGGATGGATCCGCCACCTGGACGGGCCGCAGTTCAATCTGGCCAGCCTGGCCATTGGCGCCGCGCTGAATCACCAGGGTGTGGCTATCGGGCGCAGCGCGATGGTCTACGACGAACTGCGCAGCGGACGGTTGGTAGACGTGTTCGGCAAGCACGTGCCCGCGCCGGCGCGCTATGTGCTGCTGTCGCGCCGGCCTGAAGAGCGGCGCACCCGGATCTTTTCCGAGTGGTTGAAATCCGAGTGCCGCAACTTCGACAGCGCGCGTTCGGCCTTGATCGGGGGTACTCGCGGATAAGCATCATCCGCGGAGCCGACGAGCGCCGCCTTCCCATGCGGCGTCAAGCCGCTGCGGCGCTCAGATGCTCATAAAGTATTGCCGCGCCTATACCGATCAGCGCGACTCCACCCAGGATCTCGGCCCGCTTCCCGGCGACGCTGCCCAGCACGCGTCCGAGCATCACGCCTATCGTCACCATCAGCGTCGTGGCCAAGCCGATGGCGATGGCCGCCACCACGATGTTCACATCCACGAACGCCAGGCCCACGCCGACCGCCATGGCGTCGATGCTGGTAGCCAGGCCCGTAGCCGCCAGCAGCCAGAAGGAATGCCGGGTGACGGGCGCGGCGTCCTCGTCCTCTTCCTTGAGGCCGTTGCGTATCATCAGCAAACCCAGAATACAGAGCATCGCGAACGCGATCCAATGGTCCCAGGCGACCACATACTTTGCCGCGACCGAGCCCAGTCCCCAACCTATCACCGGCGTGATGGCTTCGATCACGCCGAAGATCAGCCCTGTGCGCAGGGCTTCCGGAAATCGGGGCTTGTAGAGCGCGGCGCCTTTGCTGATGGCCGCGGCGAACGCGTCCGTGGACATGGCGAACGCGAGAACGATGATGGCGATGGGATTCATTGGAGTGGGGATCCTGCTGGGCGGAAACGGCACGGATCCTCCGCGCCGCCCGGCATCGCGCGAAAAATCCGTGGTCTCGCCAAGCAAGGATGCCGCTTGCGCCATGGCCGAGGAAGCCAAGAATGTTGACGCAAGCCCCTGCGGAACTGGCCGCAGGGAGGCTACTCCCCAAAGAGTGAAACCAGTCTAGCAGAGCCTGCTGACCGGCGTGTTACAGCGCTATTCCCCGCGTATTCCCGCCTTCGCGATCACCTCTTTCCAGCCCTTGGCCTCCCTGTCCACCCATGCCTGTGCCCGCGCCTTGCCTGCGAACGGCCCGCGCATGCCCAGCACGGCCATGCTCTGCTGGAACTCCGGCATGGCGTAGACCTTGGCCAGCGCGTCTTCCCAGACCTGCGCGACCTCCTTGGGCGTGCCCTTGGGCGCCATGACCAGGAAGGCGAACGACACGTCATAGTCTTTCAAGCCAGCCACGCCCGACTGCGCCGCCGTGGGGACTTCAGGCAGGTCGGCGTCGCGTTCCTTGCCCGACACCGCCAAGGCCTTCAGCTTGCCTGCCCGTACATGCGGCAGGACGCCGGGCGTGGCAAGAAAGGCGGCCTGTATCTGATCGCCCAGCAGCGCGTTCACGGCAGGCGCGTTGCCGCGATATGGCACATGCGCGACTTCCATGCCAGCCGCGAGACGGAGCTTTTCGAAGGCCAGGTTGCCGGGACTGCCGTAGCCGGCTGAGGCATAGGCGATGCGATTGGCCTTGGCGTAGCGCAGGAATTCGTCCAGCGTATTGATGCCGAGTTCGGGGCGCACCGCCAGCGCCAGGCCGAAGGAGCCGGCCACGCTCAGCGGTTCCAGCCGCTGGGTGACGTCCTTGTCCAAGCCCTTGAAAATGTATGGGTTGACGGTCATGAGCGTGTCCAGCGTCATCAGCAGCGTGTAGCCGTCGGGCGCGGCCTGGGCCACGGACTGGGCGCCGATGTTGCCGGACGCGCCGGAGCGGTTTTCGACGACGATGGTCTGGCCCAGGATCTTGCCGGCATGCTGCGCGATGGCGCGGGCTTCCAGATCCAGCGGGCCCGCGGGCGGGAAGTTGACGATGAGGCGCACGGGACGCGACGGATAGTCGGACGCCACCGCGACCGAGGTTGCGGCCACGAGCAGCGCCGTACAGAGCAACAAGGACTTGATCATGCTTTTCTCCTGGATGGCGCCAACCCGCAGGCTGGCGCCGTGGCGGCGGAATCAGGCGATGGCGGTGGGGTGCGGGCTGGTCTCGGCGTGCCGGATCATGCTGCGCGACAGTTCCAGCAGCAGTTCTGCGCGCAACGCGCCGGCGGCGGGGTCGTCCCACAGGTTGCGCAGTTCGTGGGGGTCTTCTTGTAGATCGTAGAGTTCGCCCCAGGCGGCATCGGCATAGACGCTGAGCCTGTGGCGCGGCGTCTGCAAGGTACGCATGCGGGTGCGGCCGGGAAAGCCGAACATGGTGCGCTGGCCCTCTTCCTCGATCAGCACCGCGTCGCGCACGCGCTCGGTCTCGCCCGACATGAGCGGCAGCAACGATGCGCCCTGCATGCCGTTGTAGGCAGGCAGGCCCGCGCGCGCCAGCACGGTAGCGGGGATGTCGGCGGTGGAACACAGCGCCTGGCTGCGCGCAGCGGCGGGCGCTGCCTGCGGATCGCGCCAGATGAAGGGCGTGCGGATCAGGCTCTGATAATGGATCGGCCCCTTGAGCAGCAGTTGGTGGTCGCCGAAGTAGTCGCCATGATCGCTGGTGAAGATGACGATGGTGTTGTGGTCCAGCCCGGTCGCGCGCAGCGCCCGCATGACGCGGCCGATGGTGGCGTCGATATGGCTGATGGAGCCGTAGTTCAGCGCGATGGCCTCGCGCGCCTCGCGCTCGGTGCAGGCAAAGATGGCGGGCGTGTGCTTGACGGCCTTGCCCTGATTGCGCTGCTGGTGCATCCAGGCTACGTGAGGCGGCGGCTGGTGGCCCGGCGCGGCGCTGGCGTGGAACGACCCGGGCAAGGTCACGTCTTCCGGGCGGTACATGTCCCAGTACTTGCCGTGAGGCGTGAAAGGATGATGCGGATCGGGAAACGAGCACTGGATGAAGAAGGGCTTGCCGTTAGCCGCGTTGTCGCGCAACTGCGCGATGGTCTGGTCGCCGATGTAGGCGGTGGTGGAGCATTCTTCCGGCACGCGGGTGCGCCAGGCCTGATGATGCTCTGTCAGCACATAGCCGGGCGCGGGCAGGGCATGCTCGGGCCCCCACAGGCGCCGCGCCTCGGGATGTTCGCGGGCCAGCCAGCGCTCGTAATGGCCCCAGACCTGGTCGCCGTGATCCACCGCCAGCGCCACGCGCTCGAAGCCGTAGAACGGCGTCTGCAGATCATGCCCAGGATCCGTGCGCCACAGCGGGCCCCATTCCTGATCGTAGTTGCCGGGCTCGACGGTCCAGGCCTCGCCGTGCGCGCCGTCGCTCGCCGGCGGCCAGACGGCGGGCTTGCCGGTCATGTTCTGCAAGTGCGACTTGCCGATCAATGCGGTGGAATAGCCCGCGCCGCGCAAGCGGTCGACGAACGTGGTGGCGCGCTGCGACAGCGGAATTCCGTTGTGGCGCACGCCATGCACCGAGGGCATGCGGCCCGTCATCAGGGTGGCGCGGTTGGGCATGCAGATGGGCGACGCCACATAGAAGCGGTCCGCCGACCACCCCTGCCCCGCCAACGCGTCCAGCTCCGGCGTGCGCAGCATGGGGTTGCCATAGCTGCCCAGATGGTCCGCGCGCTGCTGATCCGTGATGAATAGCAGGAAATTCGGCTGCATCGTGTCTCCTCGCCGCCAGCTTTGCGCCGGCTTGGCTCTGTTGTCAGGCCATTATGTGTAGAGGAGACATAAATTGATAATGAATTAATATTACCGAGCCATAACTCTGCATTTATGTCTCAAGGATGCCCGCATGGACTGGACCCACCGCATCCGCCTGCGCCACCTGGCCATCCTGGTGCGCCTGTCCGAAACCCGCAACCTGAGCCAGGTCGCGTCGGAACTCAATATCACACAGCCAGCGCTGTCGAAGTGGCTGAAGGACCTGGAAGCAGACATCGGCCTGACGCTGTTCGAGCGCCACGCGCGCGGCATCGAACCCACGCTGTATGGACTGGAACTGCGCACGCATGCGCGCGAGATCCTGGGCAAGCTGGGCCGCGCCCAGGACTCCATGGCGCAGCTGGCCCGCGGCGCCACCGGCACGCTGGCAGTGGGCGTTACGCCCAATATCGCGCCGGTGCTGCTGCCGCCCAGCATCCGGCGCTTTCGCGAACGCTATCCGCGCGTGCTGCTGCGCCTGGCCGAGAACACGCTGGACTACCTGCTGCCGCTGATGCAGGAAGGCACGTTCGACGTGCTGGTGGGACGCCTGGAACAGCACTCGCTGCCGCGCAACCTGCACTACGAAGAGTTGTATGGCGAGCCCATCTGCCTGGCCGTGGGCACGGCGCATCCGCTGGCGAACAAACGCAAGGTGACATGGGAGGACGTGCAGGAATACCCCTGGATCGCGCCCGGCGCTTCAACACCGATGCGGATACGCATCGATTACGAACTGGCGCTGGCCGGCCAGCCCGCGCCCTGGCATCAGGTGGAATCGTCGTCGGTGCTGGTCAACCTGGCGCTATTGGACGGATCGGATCTGGTACTGCCGATCTCCGAGCGGCTGGCAAAGCATTTCGCCAAGCAGCACATGATCAAGGTATTGCCGCTGGCGATGCGCAGCCGCGGGATTACAGGCATGGTGTGGCGAGACGCCGCGCTGGCCTCGGAACATGCGGCGTACTTCATGGAGTGCCTGCGGCTGGCGCGGTGACGGCGACAGGAAATGGCAGATAATCCACGGCACTCCCTGCCGCCTCTCCAGAGGTCGGCGACAAAATGCGCCAACCAGTCCTGAACGGAATGCCATGAACCGATCCGAATACGAAACCGAACTGCTGCGCATCCTGCGCGCCCACGACGCCGCGGCGCGCGCCACACTGACAGCGCTGATCGCCGCCCTGCCGCCCAAGGCGCGCGAGATCCACTTCGTGGTGTTCCCCGACCAGGACGGCGAAGGCACATTCTCCGTGGTGGCCAGCCTGGAAGGCCCGGACCTGTTCGTGCTCAACAAGGCCATCGAAGGCCACCGCTACCTGTTCGACGTGCGCCACACGGAAGACGGCATCGAGCCCGAGGTTCCTCTGTTCGCGTCGGACGAAGGTGGTTTCAACGTCCAGGACGTCATCGTCGATACGGCGATGCAATGGGTGGCGGAACTTTGGGAAACGAACGGCCAGGGCCGTTCGCCGCTGCCGGCGCTGGTATATGGGGAGGAAGGCTACGGAACGCTTGAGCCGCTCGCATTGCCGGCATAGCACTGCGGCAGGGGCTCCTACGGCGCCGCGGCCTCCGCGCTCACCAGGCCACGTGGAACATCGCCTTGGCCAACACCACGATCAGCACCATGTGGCAGAACACGCTGATATGCATGCGCCGGCTCAATGCGCCAGTCAGGCGCTTGCGGCGAGCGAGCGTCAAGGCGGTCGCGACATGGACCAGCACGCTCAAGGCAAGCGCGATCTTCAGCGACAGCAGGACGCCGAAGGACGATGCAAACGGGTTGGCGAGCGCGCTGCGGTATTGCCAGGCCAGGCCCAGGCCGGCCAGGTACAGCACGACGACCGACCACGGCAGCACGGCCCGCACGCGTGGCGCCAGCTGGCTGCCCAGCGCGCGGCGCACGTCGGGCGGCAGGCGCTTGTGCACGGATTCCAGGAACAGCACCTCGAACGTAACGGTGCCGACGAACAGGAAGGCGGCAAGCAGGTGCAGGATGAGCAGCAAGGGGTAGGTGTTCATGGCTGCGATCGGGAATGGCCATCAACGAGGATTGTCCCATCAACCCGGAAGCCGCGGACATGACAAACATCAAACCCGCCTCGCGCGAAAGCCTCCGCGCGCCCCCGCCGCCTGGCTTGCCCGGTCCTCAGAACTTGTAGCTCACCTTCATCCAGACGTTCCTGGGCGTGCCGTAGTTGTAGCCGTTGTAGCCCCCCAGACCGCTGTAGTAATACTTGTCGGTCAGGTTTTCCACGTTGACGGACGCGGACACATGCCTGTTGAAGTCATAGCGCGCCATCAGGCCAAACAGCGTGACGCCGCCCTGGCTGGCGCGCCCTAGCCCGCCGGCTTCGTCGTAGTAGATGCTGCTCTGGTAGCTGACGTTGCCGCCGATCGTAAGCTTGCTCCATTCGCCCGGCAGCCTGTAGCTGGCGGCCAGGCGGAACAGCCGCTGCGGCGTGCTCGGCAACAGCAATGCGCCTTCGGCGTCGCGCTTGGCAAAGTAGGTGTAGCCGCCCATCAGCTGCAGGCCCGGCGCCACTTCGCCGGATGCGGTCAGCTCGAAACCCTTGCTGCGCGCGCCTTTGACGGCGCGGTAGGGAGTGCTCCCGTCCGGTAGCGGCGGGCTGGACGGATCCTCCACCGCAACGTTTTCCTCCTGGGTGCGGAATATCGCGAAGCTTGTGTTCAGCTTGCCGTCCAGGTGTTCGCCCTTCAGGCCGATTTCATAGTTCTGGCCGGTTTGAGGAGGCAGCACCACGTTGCTGGCGTCGCGCGAGGTGGTGGGAATGAAGATCCGGGTGTAGCTGGCGTAGGCCGAATAATCCTTGCTCAGGTCCACGACCACGCCGGCATAAGGCGTGAAGACGCCGTTTTCCTTTGCGGTGGGGTTGTGGGTCCAGGTGTTGGCGGGGCCGTTGTAGGCCGATGAGTTTTCTTCGTACCAGGTGGTCCGCGCGCCCAGGATCAGCGACACTGGCTCGGCCACCTTCAGGCGCGCGGAACCGTAGATGGCGGTCTCCTTCGCATCCAGGAAGGTGTTGTAGAACGTGTAGGGCATGGCGGGCCGCGGCACGTCGCGCAGCTCGTAGAGATTCACGCGCCGGCGGTCCCAGCCGGCGGGATTCGCCGAGTTCAGGTTGAGTTCGCTGGTGTAGCGGTTGTAGCTCAGCCCCAGGACGGCCCGGTGCTCCCTGCCGAATGCCTGGAACGGCCCTTCGGCGTAGACGTCGAAGGACTTGTTGGTGGAGCTTGCGGGGTTGTCGCGCAATTCGATGGTGGACGCGCCGGACGGATCGACAGGCTGATACGCGAGGACGTAGCCCCAGGCGGCTTTTCTTTCGTTTTTCAGGCGGCTGGTGTCCATCTTGACGTGCCAGCCGCTGCCGAAGCGGTGGTCCAAGGTCGCGAATATCCGGTCCGTATACATGTCCCATTGGCTCCACGGCGTCACGGGATTGAAGGACCTGGGAAAGTTCGTGCGCGTGCCGTCGCTGTAGAACAGCGGCGCCTGGCCGAAGTTCGCGCCGTCGATGGCGGTCTTTTGGTGCTCGTAGCCGAGGCTGACCGTGGTGCTGGGCAGGATGTCGGCCTCGAGGATGCCGTAGAAGACATCGTCGGACCGCTTCTTGTAGTCGATGAAGCTGTCGCCCGCGGTGCGGGCGGCAACCACGCGGCCGCGCAGCGTGCCGGCGCTGTTCAGCGGGCCACCCAGATCGGCTTCGGCGTTGTAGCTGTTCCAGCGGCCGACGCCGCCGGTGACGTGTCCGGCAAACTCCGATGTGGGGCGCTTGCGCACCAGGTTCACCGAACCGCCGGGTTCGCCCACGCCGTTTAGCAGGCCTGCGGCGCCGCGCACGACTTCCACCCGGTCGTAGATGGCGGTGTTGATCATGCCCGCCTCGGCCGACGGCGTCTTGAACGACAGCGTGGGCACGCCATCGAGCATGGTGTTCAACGCAAAACCGCGCGAGGTGAATTGCACGCGCTCATCCAGCCGGTCGACGGCGATGCCGGGCGTCTGGCGCATCACCTCGTCCAGCGTGTTCAGGTTCTGGTCGTCCATCTGCTGCCGCGTGACGACGCTGATGGATTGCGGGGTTTCGCGCAGCGACAGCGGCATGCGGGTGGCGGCGCTGGTTGCCGGCACGGTATAGGAGCCTGTCCCTTCGGAGGGACCTTCGTCGCCAGCGCCAGTGACGGTCACGGCGGGCAAGGCCGTGACTTCGCCCTGCGGCAATCTGCGCAGCGTGTAGCCGCCGTCCGCGCGCCGCGCCGGTTCCAGCCCGCTGCCGGCCAGCAGCTGGCGCAGCCCTTCCTCGAAGCCATAGCTGCCGCGCAATCCCGGCGACTGGAGGTCGCGCGTCAGAGCAGGATCGAACGACAGCAGGACCCCGGCCTGGGCCGCGTAGGCCGACAGCGCCGCGCTGAGCGGCCCGGGCCCGATGGCTACGCTCACCTGCCCCGCCTGCGTCTGCGCCTGGGCAGGCGTTATCAACCCGGCCAGAGGCAGCGCGAATACGCCTGCCGCGAGCAAGGCGGGGAAGGAGACGCTTGCGCGCGACGGGGGAAGCTGACGGGGCATGACATGCACTCCAGATGTTGGTCTTACCCTCGTAGCCAGATAAGACGCAGAAAGTGCTAGTCGCCGTTACAAAATAGTCCCGCCGCGCGGCACCAGCGACACCCAGTAGCGGGTGCGATGGCGCAGGCCGAGTTGCAGGGTGTCCGCTACCGTGGCCAGCACCCGGTCGGGTTCGGCCAGCGGGAAGGCGCCGGAAATCGGCAGATGCGCCACTTCGGGCGCGCAATCGATCCAGCCCGTGCGGTAACGCTGAAGCTCGCGCAGGAATTCATTCAAAGGCATGCCGTCGACCTGCAGCATGCCGCGCTGCCAGGCGGCGGGGTCGCCGGTCAGCGCTTGGGCGTCATCGATATGGCCGCCGCCAAAGCGCAGGCCCATGCCGGCGGGCACGATGCGCGCCGCATCCGCCGAAGCGCCCGGTAGCGCCACGCGCACGGCGCCTTCCAGAACCTGTACCGCCGATACGCCATCGTCGCGCCTGACCACGAAGCGCGTACCCAATGCGGTGATGCTGCCTTCGCGGGTGCGCACGATGAACGGCCGGGAAACCTGTTGCGGGTCCGGCGCGGTTTCGATCAGGATTTCGCCGCCGTGCAGCGCGATCAGCCGCTGCTGGGCATCGAACAGGACGTCCATGGCGGTGGCGGCATTGAGCACCACGCGGCTATGGTCCGCCAGCATCACCTCGCGCCGGGCGCCGACAGCAGTGCGGTATTGCGCCACCCAGCCGCGCCAGGCTTCATCGACCTGCGCGTAGCCGATGGCGCCTCCGGCGCCGATCAGCACCAGCAGCTTGCCCAGCGCGGCGCGGCGGGCGGACGAGCGCGGTCGCCCCAACACGGGCAGCATGCCCTTGGGCAACGCCTCAAAACGGCGCGTAAGCGCTTCGGTGCGCTGCCAGGCGCGCTCGTGTTCAGGATCGGCCTGGCGCCAGGCTTGCCACGCCTCTCGGTCCGCCTGACTGGCGCTGCCCGAGGTCAGCCGCAGAAACCAGTCCACCGCGCCGTCCAGCGCGCGCGAATCGATGCGCCCTGCCTCGCCGGCGCTCATGGCGCGAACTCCAGGCATTGGCGCAAAGCGCGCGCGATGTACTGCCGCACCGAGCCGACCGATACGCCCAGCGTCTTGGCAATATCCGCGTGCGTCAGGCCTTCAAGCTGGCAAAGCAGGAAAGCGCGCCGCACCGGGACGGGCAAGCCATCCAGCATGGCATCGATTTCACACAGGGCTTCCAGCGCCAGGGCACGCTCCTCGGGTGACGGCGACTGCGCCTGGGGCAGCTGCGCCAGCGTTTCCAGATAGGCGCGTTCGAGATCCCTGCGGCGCAGGTGATTGACCATGAGACCGTGCGCGATGGTCGCCAGATAGGAACGCGGCTCGCGGATGTCGCCCGGATCACGGCGGGCCAGCACACGCAGATAGGTGTCATGCACCAGGTCGGCGGCGTCGAAAGCGCATCCCAGTTTTTTACGCAGCCAGCCCTGCAGCCAGCCTTGGTGTTCCTGGTACAGCGTATGCAGGGGGTGCCGCGGAGAGGGATCGGAGGCGGCCATGAAGACGCACGGTTATAAATGAGAATGACTACAATTTACAACATAGTACCCTGCACCGGGTGAAATGACTGCGCCCGGCCGCTGAATCCAGGGGCCGGGCGCAATGGGGAAATCCAGAGGGAAGCTGGCGTCTTACTTCTTCGACGCGTCCTGCTCCACCACCATGTCCAGCACATACACCTGCTTGGGCGCATCCGCGGGCGGGTTCTTCCAGTCGTAGCGCTTCACGCGCAGCACGGTGCGCACGCCATCCTGGTGCTGGAAGCCTTCGATGGACTGATACAGCGGATGCCACTTGTCCTGGGTAGGCTGCTGCACGCCGGCTTCGTTGTAGCGGCGCTCGCGCACCATCAGGCACTGATAATTGGGAATCAGCGGGTGGCTGCACTCGGCCTTCTTCGCAGCGACTTCAAGGAACATGATTTCGCCGGCGCTGCCGTACAGGGTCTCGGGCGTAGGTTCGCCGACGAACTTCAGGACGCTGCCGTCCTGCGCAACCAGCTCCAGTCCGGGTTCGGAAGCGTGTCCGCTGAGCGTGGCGCGCAGGTCGCCCTTCATGCGCTGGCCGATCTCGGCGTCCAGGCGCATCAGGCTCTGGTCGCAGGCCTTCATGGTCGACGCGAGGTTCGCCACCTGCAGCACGCCGTTCTTGTAGGTGTAGCCCCCGAACTGCGCATTGCAGCCGCCGCGGATGTTCAAGGCGTCCTGCGTGAACGACAGGCGCAGTTGGTGTTCGACGCCAGCCTGCAGCGCGGCTATCGGCTTGCCCGCTGCATCGGTGGCGGAAGCCAGGCGCCAGTAATAGGCAGGCAGGCTAACTTCAGGGCTGGCGGGCGTGGTGGCGGTAGTGGGCATGGAGGACGATCCTTCACGGGGAGAGGAAGTCGGAGCGCAAGCTTGCAGCAGCGCGGCGCATACGGACGCAAGGAGGATGGTTTTCTTCATGGTTCGTTTCCTGTCAGCCGGATGGCACTGATGAAAAACGGGATTCTACGTTCGCGGGATGGACGTTTTAAACACGCAGCCATCCAGTCGGTTTCAAAATCTTGCCGCAGATCCGGCCTGAAAAACACCCTCTGAGCAACGCAATCTACGGGTTTTCCCTAGGTAAACGTATAGCGCTCTTGCCTGCCAGCGGATCACCGTGAGGTTCTGCTTGCCTTACAACTAAATACATAACCCTCAAAATACTGCAAGTATTGCCAATCCACCGCGAACTGCACGCAATACGCCCAAACGACCGCAACACAAGGCCGATCGCGCGCTCGCGATCGGCTCGCCAGCGTCAATTGGCGGGGTAGGCCGCGCCCGTCAGGCAGGCTCGGGCCCACTCATAGTCGTCATCGCCCACGATCTCTCCATCGATCTTGGGCAGCGGCTGGGCTGGATAGGAAAAGTCTGGCTTTTTCGGCTTCATGTTCCATTTTGTCTCGCCCGCCTTATCGGAGCATGCCTCGTCCGAGCTGCTGAACGAGCAGGATGCCGCCAACTGCGGCTTGCCGTCCACGACGTTGGCGACATAGCGCTTGGTGTAGACGCCGCCCGACGCCCAGTACTCGTCGACCGAGCAAATGCGGTCATTATTCTGGTAATGCCGCGTCGCGAAGCAGCCGTAGTAGGCATTTTCGCCTGGGAAGACGTCGCAAGAAGTCGAGTAGCCGGCGTAAGCGCCGCCGGTGAATTGCGCCTGGAACTGCTGCTGGCGGACTGCGCTGCCGATCATGTCGGGGAGCGTGGCGCCCTTGTGCGTCTCCTTGAGCTGCGCCGTGCGGCTTTGGATCAAATCGCGAGCGACGCCTGCGGCCGTCTTGCCGTCGGGAACCGAACCCGGGTCCTCGATCAGGTTCGTGAGCGCGCGGTCGCGCGCCACAATCCAGCGCTTCTGGTTGTGCGCCAGCATGGCGCGGATATCGCCGTCGGGAGCCTGTTTCAGTATCGCGGCGTAAGCCCGGTTCAACTCGGCGTCCGCCGCCACGGTCTTGCGGTCCGAGCAGATCAGCTTTTCCACGGCGCTGGCGGCTTTGGCGCAATCGATCGCATAGGCGGGCGCGGCAAGCGCGAACAGGCCGGCGACGCACAGCAGGCGGCCCACGGGGATTCCAGATTTCATGTGACGTTTCTCTTTGAGAATGCGCTGCGCAGCGTTTCGATGCTTGCAGACCGTTAAGCCATTCATCGCAAGGCGGCAGCAAGGCTGCAATTTTGCACGCGACTTTTTAACAGACTGGAAACAGAGTTCAACGCTCTGCAACGCAGCGCGGATTGCACAGTCCATTGGAATATTCCCCTTCCCCTGCTCGTCTACTCAGTGGCAAGTCGCGCAAGAGACCACGCAGCACGCCACGGATCAACCAGCCGAACGCGCCGGACGCCCGGCGTCGGTCAGCGCAGAAATGGAAGTCTTGATATGAAGTCGATCAGATCGTTTGCCTGCGGCATTGCCCTGGCTTGCACCGCCGCCGGCAGCGCCTGGGCCGCTCCGGGCCTGAACGTGTACGGCCCCGGCGGTCCCGCGCCGGCGATGAAGGAAGCGGCCACTGCGTTCGGCAAGCTGCACGGCATTGACGTCAGCGTCACCGCGGGCCCCACGCCGGCCTGGGCCGACAAGGCCAAGCAGGACGCCGACGTGATCTACAGCGGCGCCGAAAACATGATGAGTGGTTTCGCCTCGGCGCTGCCCGGCGTGTTCGAGCTGCGCGAGGCCCGCACGCTGTACCTGAGGCCCTCGGCCATCCTGGTGCGTCCGGGCAATCCCAAGGCAATCAAGGGCTTCAAGGATCTGCTCAAGCCCGGCATCAAGGTCATGGCCGTGTCCGGCGCGGGCCAGACGGGACTGTGGGAAGACGTGGCCGGCCGTCTTGGCGACATCGAAACCGTGCGCGCCTTCCGCGCCAACCTCGTGCTGCCGGAGGCCGGCAACAGCGCACAGGCGCGCACCCAATGGACCGAGGACAAGACCATAGACGCCTGGCTGATCTGGAACATCTGGCAGGTGTCCAACCCCGAGCTCGCCAGCATGGTCGAGGTGGAAGAGCCGTACCGCATCTATCGCGACGCGGGCGCCGTCGTGACCAGGAAAGGCAAGGGCAATGCCCAGGCGCAGGCCTTTGTCGACTTCCTGACCGCGCCCGAAGGCCGGGCGATCTTCAAGAAATGGGGCTGGAAGACGGATTGAAGTCCGCCAGAAGCCGGACGTAAAAAAGCCCGCGATTCCCTGGGAATTGCGGGCTTTCCGATGCGCTCGGACCGGGACGCGCAAGGCGTCCCGAAAACTCAGCCGGCCACGCGGAAGCGCTCGGCATCGTCCATGAACGCCTTTTCGCCGAAGCCGTTTTCGTTGGAGCCGAACGGCATCTGCGCGCGCAGCTTCCAATACGCCGGAACGTTCCATTCGCGAGCGACGGCGGCGTCGATCAGCGGGTTGTAGTGCTGCAGGCTGGCGCCCACGCCCGCGCTGGCCAGGGTGCTCCAGACCGACAACTGGGCCATGCCGCCCGCCTGCTCGGACCAGACCGGGAAGTTGTCCGCGTACAGCGCGAATTTTTCCTGCAAGCCCTGCACCACGCCCTGGTCTTCAAAGAACAGCACGGTGCCCACGCCCGCGGCGAAGCTCTTGAGCTTGGCTTCGGTCTGGGCAAAGCTCTCGGCCGGCGCGACCTTGCGCACTTCTTCGATCGCGATGCTCCAGAGCTTTTCGCTCTCGGCGCCGAACAGGATCACGGCGCGCGAACTTTGCGAATTGAACGACGAGGGGCTGTGCTTGATCGCTTCCTGGATCAGGGAGGTCAGTTCCTCCTTGGAGATCGACAGGTTGCGGCCCAGCGAGTACTGCGTGCGACGCTGCTTGAGGGCGTCCAGATAAGCGTTGCTCATGACGTTGTGGCCTTCCGACGAGTAGATAGAGGAAAATGCATGGCGAATTCTACCGACCGGCAATTGTCCCGAATACGTCCAGGAAGCCAAAAAACACCCCATTGCGCGGAACAAACTGTTCCGCCTATCGACCAAATCGGCTCTGCGCAAGGTGACGGACAGCCCAATCCAAGGACCCAACGTGCATTACACCCAAGACCCGAACACCCCCGCCGCCGCCGATATCGGCTTTGACGACTTCCTCAAGGTCGACATCCGCATCGGTACCATCCAGTCGGCGCAGGCCTTTCCCGAAGCGCGCAAACCCGCCTACAAGCTGACGATAGATTTCGGCGCCGGCGTGGGCATCCGCAAAAGTTCGGCGCAGATCACCGATCGCTACACGCTGGAACAGCTGACGGGCAAGCGCGTCATGGCGGTGGTGAACTTTCCGCCGCGCCAGATCGGGCCGATGAAATCCGAAGTGCTGGTGCTGGGTTTCGCGGACGAGTCCGGCGGCATCGTGCTGGCAGTGCCGGACGATCAGGTTCCCAATGGCACCCGCCTGACCTGACCTCCCGAGCCCCGGAGTTTCCTCCATCGGGGCTTTCCCCTATTACTTGTCTGCCGTCAAAAAACTATCGTATTCGAGAATTATCAAATAAGAGAATTCTCGCTTCCGACAAAATGACAGCAGAACCCCTATTCGATTACGCCGTGATCGGCGCCGGCATCGCCGGCGCTTCCGTGGCCTACCGCCTGAGCGCCACGGCCTCGGTGGCCGTGTTGGAACGCGAGGCCCAGCCGGGCTACCACTCCACCGGCCGTTCCGCGGCCATGTTCATGGAAACCTACGGCACGGACCAGATCAAGGCGCTCACGCGCGCCAGCCGCGCCTTCTACGAAAATCCGCCGCAGGGCTTCAGCGAGCATCCGCTGCTCAGCCCGCGCGGCGTGCTGTACATCGCCACGCCCGAACAGCGGGACCTGCTGCGCCAGGTCTATGACGACTTCCGCAGCCAATCGCCCAATGTGGCGCTGATCGACGCCGAAGCGGCCGTCGAGCGCGTGCCCTGTCTGCGCGCCGACCAGATCTGCGGCGCCATCGAAGAACCGGACGCGCGCGACATCGACGTGCACGCGCTGCATCAGGGCTTTCTGCGCGGCATGTCGCGCCAGGGCGCGGTACTGCACAACAATGCCGAAGTCGTGTCGGCTGCCCATGCGGACGGCGTCTGGACGCTGACGCTGGCCGATGGCCGCAGCCTGCGTGCGCGAGCGCTGGTCAACGCCGCGGGCGCCTGGGCGGACCATACCGCGGCCCTCTGCGGGGCCTCGCCCGTCGGCCTGCAGCCGTGCCGCCGCACCGCCTTCACGTTCTCCGGCCCGCAGGACGTGGACTTTGCCCATTGGCCGGCCGTGGTCGGCGTCGACGAAAGCTATTACTTCAAGCCCGATGCCGGCCAATTGCTGGGATCGCCGGCCAACGCCGATCCGGTCGCCGCGCATGACGTGGTGCCGGAAGAACTGGACGTGGCCACCGGCATCTACCGCATCGAAAGCGCGACCTCGCTCACCATCCGCCGCCCCAAGCACACCTGGGCCGGCCTGCGTTCCTTCGTGCGCGACGGCGATTTCGTGGTCGGCTGGGATGCCGATGCGCCCGCCTTCTTCTGGCTGGCGGCCCAAGGCGGCTATGGTATCCAGACGGCCGCGGCGACTTCTGAGCTGGCTGCCGCGCTGCTCACGCGCCAGCCGCTGCCCGCCCATCTGCATGCGCACGGCGTGAATGCCGAAGCCGTGCGTCCTGCGCGATTGCGCTGAACCCACCCCCTTGCCTGCGAGAGTCCACCATGACCACCATTGCCCGCTACCCCAGCCCCCTGCCCCTGCCGTTCTCCCGCGCCACCCAGGCCGGCGGCTTCCTGTTCCTGTCGGGCCAGATCCCGATGGACGCCAACGGCCAGGTCGTGCGCGGCGACATCACCGCCCAGACCCATGCCGCCATCGAGCGCATCAAGGAAACGCTGGCCCTGGCGGGCGCCACCCTCAAGGACGTGGTGCGCGTGACGGTATGGCTGTCGGACCTGGAGCTCTTCGCGCAGTTCAACGACGCCTACCGCAGCCATTTCTCGTCCGACTTCCCTTCGCGTTCGACGGTCGAGGCCAAGCTGGCCATGGGTGTGGACGTGGAAATCGAGGTGCAGGCCTGGCTGGGCGCGGCAGTCGCGCACGGCGGCTACACGCCGGGCCCCGTGTCCGAAGCCTGATCCCGCCCCGCGGGCCTGTCCGATGGTTTGACACTGCCCGGCCCTCGCGCCAGGCAGTGCGGTCTTTTCCTTGCGCTCGCGGCAACGCCTGCGCCCCCATGTGCACATCCTTACGCGGAGCGGCAGCATGAAAATCTTTTCCGGGTCCCTGGCGACCGAGACGAACACCTTCTCTCCCATCCCGACCGGGCTGTCGGCCTATCGGGCGCGCGGCTACTACCCCGCAGGCCAGCATCCGGACCGCATGCAGATGTTCTCGGGGCCGCTGTGGGCGGCGCGCCAGCGCGCGCAAGGCAAGGACTGGACCTTGATCGAAGGCCTGACCGCCGGCGCAACGCCGGCCGGCATCACCACCCGCCACGCCTACGAAACCCTGCGCGACGAACTGCTGGGCGACCTGAAGCGCGCGGGCCGCGTCGACATCGCCCTGTTCGGCCTGCACGGCGCCATGGTGGCCGACGGCTACGACGACTGCGAAGGCGACCTGCTGCGCCGCGCGCGCGAGATCGTGGGCCCCGACACCGTGATCGGCGCCGAACTGGACCCGCATTGCCACATGACGGCGGACATGGTGGAAAGCGCCGACTTCCTGGTGTGCTTCAAGGAATATCCGCACACGGACATCCTGGAACGCGCCTACGACCTGGTGGACCTGTGCGTGGCGCGCGCCGAAGGCCGCATCAAGCCAACGCGCGCCGTGTACGACTGCGAGATGATCTCCATCATGCACACCAGCCGCGAACCCATGCGCAGCTTCGTCGACCGCCTGCTCGCGATGGAAGGCAAGGAAGGCGTGCTGTCGGTGTCGATCGCGCATGGCTTCCCGTGGGGCGACACCCCCGACATGGGTTCCAAGGTGCTGGTCTATACCGACGGCGACCAGGCCCAGGCCAACGCCCTGGCGCGCGCGCTGGGCGAAGAGATCATCGGCTTTCGCGACCAGTTGGCGCCGCCCTACCCCGGCGCCGACGAAGCGCTGGACCAGGCCCTGGCGTTGAACGACTTCCCGGTGGTGCTGGCCGATTCCGCCGACAACGCGGGCGGCGGCGCCCCCAGCGACGCCACCTTCATCCTGGAACGCGTGCTGGCGCGCGGCATCACCGACGTCGCGACCGGCCCCTTCTGGGATCCGGTGGCGGTGCAGCTCTGTTTCGAAGCTGGCGAAGGCGCGCGCATCCAGCTGCGCATCGGCGGCAAGGTCGCGCCGGTATCGGGACAGCCGCTGGACCTGGACTGCGAAATCGTGGCGCTCAAGCGCGACGCCATCATGACCGGGCTGGCCGGCACGCCCGCCCTGCTGGGCGACGTGGCCATCGTGCGCAGCCAGGGCGTGACCATCGCCCTGACCACCAACCGCACCCAGGCCATGGGCACCGACCTGTTCACGCAGTTCGGCGTGGACCTGCAGGCCATGAAGCTCATCATCGTGAAATCGTCGCAGCATTTCTACGCCTCGTATTCGCAGGTCGGCCGCCACGTCATCTACGTGGAAACGCCGGGCGCCATCACCACCGACTACAACGCGCTGCCTTACACCAAGCGCAAATTGCCGAAGTGGCCGTTCAAGGCCTGAGGCTCAACGATCGCCGCCCGACCAGGGCATGGGAATAACGAAGGGGATAACAATGATCAGACGTTTCAGTTTGCTGGGCGCAGCCGCCCTGCTGGCCATGGGGGCCGCCACCGGCGCGCTGGCGCAGACCAAGACCCTGCGCCTGGTGCCGCACGCGGACCTCAAGACGCTGGACCCGCTGTTCAACACGGCCTACATCACGCGCAACCACGGCTACATGGTGTTCGACACCCTGTTCTCGCAGGACAGCAAGGGCCAGGTCAAGCCGCAGATGGTGGACAGCTGGACCCTATCCGAGGACGGCAAGAGCTGGAGCTTCACCTTGCGCCCAGGCCTGAAGTTCAATGACGGCACGCCCGTCAAGGCCGAGGACTGCGTGGCGTCGATCCAGCGTTGGGCCAAGAAGGACACGCTGGGCCAGGCCATGATGGCCGCGGGCGCCGAACTCGCGGTGACCGGCGACAACAGCTTCACGCTGACGCTGAAGGAGCCTTTCGGCCTGGTGCTGGACGCCCTGTCCAAGCCTTCCGGCATGCCGCCCTTCATCATGCCCAAGCGCCTGGCCATGACGGACCCGAACACCCAGGTCACGGAAATGGTCGGCTCGGGCCCCTTCCTCTTCAAGCGCGATGAATGGGTGCCGGGCAACAAGGTCGTGTACGTGAAAAACCCGGCCTACGTGCCGCGCACGGAACCTGCCGACGGCCTGGCGGGCGGTAAGAACGTCAAGGTGGACCGCGTCGAGTGGGTCTACATTCCCGACGGCAACACGGCCACCGCCGCCCTGATGAACGGCGAAGTCGACATGATCGAACAGACCACGCCCGACTTCCTGCCCGTGCTGGAGACCAACAAGGACATCACCCTGAACACGTCCGTCGCGACGCAGGGCATGGTCATCCTCAATTCGCTGCATCCGCCCTTCGACAACCAGCTTGCCCGCCAGGCGCTCTACCACCTGGTGAACCAGAAGGAAATGCTGTCGGCCATGGGCTACCCGGAGAAATACCGCGTGGACTATTGCCCCAGCCTCTTTGTCTGCGGCTCGCCGCTGGCCAGCGACGCGGGCGCGGCGCCGTACGCCAAGACCGACCCGGCGCGCGCCAAGCAACTGCTGCAGGAAGCCGGCTACAAGGGCGAGAAAGTCGTGGTGCTGTACCCCACGGACCACCTCAGCGCGCCCGCCGTCATGGTGCTGACGCAGAACATGAAGAAGGCCGGCATCAACGTCGACCTGCAATCCATGGACTGGGCCTCCCTGGCCGGACGCCGCCTGAAGAAGGATCCGCCCGCGCAAGGCGGCTGGAACGTCTTCCTGACCTGGGGCGGCTATTACGACGCCAGCACGCCGGTGACCAATCCCTGGATGTCCGCCGCTTGCGGCAACAGCCTGCCGGGCTGGCCCTGCGACAAGGAACTGGACGCGCTGCGCACCAGCTGGATCCGCGAAACGGACCCGGCCAAGCGCAAGGACATCGCCGCGCAGATGCAGGCGCGCGCCTACCAGAGCGTGCCGTATGTCATGTGGGGGGAATTCAAGCCCGTGTCCGCGTTCCGCGGCTTGCAGCACACCGAACTGCTGAAGACCGGCATCCCGGTGATGTGGAACATCGAGAAGCCGTAAGGCGGGCGCCGGGCGCCATGAGCGCCCGGCCACAAGCCGGGGGAAAACCAGCGTGAAATACATACTGCGCCGCATCGCGGCCGTCATTCCTGTCATGGCCGTGGTCGCGGTCGTGGTGTTCCTGCTGATCCACCTGTCGCCGGGCGATCCCGCGGCGGTGATCGCGGGCGACAACGCCACCGCCGACGACGTGGAGAAGATCCGCCAGAACCTGGGGCTGGACAAACCATTGCTGCAGCAGTTCGGCATCTGGGTCAGCCACATCGCCACTGGTGATCTGGGCACGTCGATGTCGACACAGATGCCGGTCTCGCAGCTGATCGGCCAGCGCATGGGGCCGACGCTGTCCATCGCCATTTTCACCATGCTGTTCGCGGTGATCGCGGCGATTCCGCTGGGCGTGCTGGCGGCCTGGCACGCGGGACGCTGGCTCGACCGGCTGGTCATGATAGGCGCGGTCTGCGCATTCTCGGTGCCGGTGTTCCTGATCGGCTACAGCCTGGTCTACGGCTTTTCGATCAAGCTGGGCTGGCTGCCGGTGCAGGGCTACAAGCCCCTGGCCGACGGCGTGGTGCCCTACCTGCGCCATCTGGTGCTGCCCTGCCTGTCGCTGGGCCTGGTCTACATGGCGCTGCTCACGCGCATGACGCGCGCCACCATGCTGGAAGCCCTGTCCGAAGACTACATCCGCACCGCCCGCGCCAAGGGCCTGGCGGCCGGCCCCATCGTCTGGCATGCGCTGAAGAACGCCGCCAATCCCATCGTCACCACCATCGGCGTGGGCGTGGCCCTGCTGATCGGCGGCGTCGTGGTCACGGAAACCGTATTCGCGATTCCCGGCCTGGGCCGCCTGACCATCGACGCCGTGCTGCGCCACGACTATCCCGTGATCCAGGGCGTGCTGCTGGTGGCCTCCGGCATCTATGTCCTGATCAACCTGCTGGTCGACCTGAGCTACCGGCTCTTCGATCCGCGCATCCGCTATTGAACGGGGACTACGCATGACGACCACTACCCTGTCCCTGCCCGCGCGCCGGCCGCGCCATCGCCGCGTGCTGCGCTCGCTGCGCCGCCATCCCATGCTTTACATCGGCGGCGCCATCCTGCTGGCGCTGGCCGCGATTGCGCTGGCCGCGCCCTGGCTGGCCACCGTCGATCCGCAGGACATCAATCCGCTGGCGCGCATGAAGCCGCCATCGTCCGAACACTTCTTCGGCACCGACGCGCTGGGCCGCGACGTCTATTCGCGCACCGTCTGGGGCGCCCGCGTCTCGCTGGTGGTCGGCATCGTGGTGGCGGTGGTCTCCACCGTCGCCGGCGTGGCCCTGGGCATGGCCGCGGGCTACTTCCGGCGCATCGACGCCTTCATCATGCGCATCATGGACGGCCTGATGGCCATTCCGGGCGTGCTGCTGGCCATCGCCCTGATGGCCACGCTGAAGGGCGGCCTGGGCACCGTGATCATCGCCATCGTCATCCCCGAGGTGCCGCGCGTGGTGCGCCTGGTGCGGGCGCTGGTGCTGACGATACGCGAGCAGCCCTATATCGAGGCCGCCATTTCGTCCGGCACGCGCGTGCCCGCGATCCTGCTGCGCCACATCCTGCCCAACCTGTTCGCCCCGCTGATGGTGCAGGCCACCTTCATCGCGGCGTCCGCCATCCTGACCGAGGCCGTACTGAGCTTCCTGGGCGTGGGCATACCGCCGCAGATCCCCAGCTGGGGCAACATAATGGCCGAAGGCCGCAACTTCGTGGCCGTGGCTTTCCACATCATCCTGTATCCGGGCTTGTTCCTGGGCGTGGCCGTCCTGGCCGTCAATCTGGTGGGCGACGGGCTGCGCGACATGCTCGATCCCCGTCTGGCGAAAAAGCTGTAGGAGCGCCCATGCAAACCCAACCCGTCTTGCGCGTGCACGACCTCACCACCTGTTTCGATGGCGATGAAACCACAGTGCTTGCCGTGGACCGCCTGTCCTTCGACCTGATGCCCGGTGAAACCCTGGGCCTGGTCGGCGAATCCGGCTGCGGCAAGAGCGTCACGTCCCTGTCCATCATGCGCCTGTTGCGCGCCCCCGGGCGAGTGGCCGGCGGCAGCATCGAGTTCGACGGCCAGGATCTGCTGGCGCTGCCAGAAAAGGCCATGCGCGCGATCCGCGGCAACCAGATCTCGATGATCTTCCAGGAACCCATGACCTCGCTGAACCCGGTGTTCACGGTGGGCCGGCAGATCAGCGAATCGCTCATGCTGCACCAGGGCCTGTCGCGGCGCGAGGCCATGGCGCAGGCCGAATCGCTGCTGGAGCTGGTGCAGATCTCCGACCCGGCGCGCCGGGTGCGCGAGTATCCCTACCAGCTGTCGGGCGGCATGCGCCAACGCGCCATGATCGCCATGGCGCTGGCCTGCCAGCCCAAGGTCCTGATCGCCGACGAGCCCACCACCGCGCTGGACGTCACCATCCAGGCGCAGATCCTGCACCTGCTGCGCGAAATCCAGCAGCGGCTGGGCACCTCCATCGTGCTGATCACCCATGACCTGGGCGTGGTCGCGCAGATGTGCCAGCGCGTCATCGTGATGTACGCCGGGCGCAAGGTCGAGGAAGGCAGCGTCGACGACATCCTGGATCGCGCCCAGCATCCCTATACCCAGGCGCTGATCCGCTCGTTGCCTGATTTCGCCGACGGCCAGGACCATACGGCGCGGCTGGCCGAGCTGCCCGGCATCGTGCCAGTGATGACGCCCGAGTCGCGCGGCTGCGCCTTCGCGGCGCGCTGCCCGGAGGCGCAACCGCGCTGTTCCGAGCAGGCGCCTCCGGCCGCCGATGCCGGCAGCCGCCACCGCGTCTGGTGCTGGGCCCGCGCGGCCGAACCCGCCCCCGCCGCCCTGACCGCCTGAGGCCCGCCATGAATCTGCACGACATCCCCCTTGCGAGCGCCGTGTCCGCGCCCGCCGCCGACGCCCCGCCCATGCTGGAAGTCATAGGCCTGAAGAAACACTACCCCGTGGACAGCGGCAGCGGCGCCAAGGTGCTGCGCGCGGTCGACGGCGTTTCCCTGTCGGTGCCACGCGGCCAGACGCTGAGCCTGGTGGGCGAATCCGGCTGCGGCAAATCGACCACCGGCAAATGCCTGATCCGCCTGACCGATCCCACCGAAGGCCGCATCCTGCTGGAAGGCCGCGACCTGGCCGCCATGAACAGCCGCGAGCTGCGCGCCATGCGCCAGCGCATGCAGTTCATCTTCCAGGATCCGTTCTCGTCGATGAACCCGCGCATGCGGGTGCGCGACATCATCGGCGAGCCGCTGCGCGCCTTCGGCCACAGCCGCGCGGCCATCCGCGACCGAGTCGCGCAGTTGCTGGCCCGCGTCAGCCTGCGCCCGGACGCCGCCGACCGCTATCCCCACGAGTTCTCCGGCGGCCAGCGCCAGCGCATCGTGATCGCCCGCGCGCTGGCGCTGGACCCGGGCCTGATCGTTTGCGATGAACCGGTGTCGGCGCTGGACGTGTCGGTGCAGGCGCAGGTCATCAACCTGTTGATGGACCTACAGCGCGACCTGGGGCTGACCTATGTCTTCATTTCGCACGACCTGAGCGTGGTGCGCCACATCAGCCATCGCGTCGCCGTGATGTACCTGGGCAAGATCGTCGAGACCGGCACCCGCGAGGCCATCTTCGAACGGCCCGCCCATCCCTATACCCGCGCCCTGCTGGCCGCCGTCCCTTCGGCCCGACAGGGCGAGCGCAAGCCCGTGGAAGTGCTCAAGGGCGAGATTCCCAGCCCGCTGTCGCCGCCCTCGGGCTGCGCCTTCCGCACCCGTTGCCCGATGGCGCAGCCGCGTTGCGCCGAGGAAGCGCCGCAGCCGCGCCAGATCGCCCCCGAACAGCAGGTCGCCTGCCACTTCGCCACCCCCGTTTAGCCGGAGATACGCATGTCCCAGACCGACGCCACCCCGTTCGACTACATCCTTGCCGGCGGCACCGTCATCGACGGCACCAACTCGCCGGGCCGGCTGGCCGATGTCGGCGTGCGCGGCGACCGCATCGCCGCCGTCGGCGACCTGAGCGCCAGCAGTGCCCGGCGGCGCATCGACGTGGCCGGCAAAGTGGTGTCGCCGGGTTTCATCGATTCGCACACGCACGACGACAACTATCTGCTCAAGCACCGCGACATGACGCCCAAGATCTCGCAAGGCGTCACCACCGTGGTCACCGGCAACTGCGGCATCAGCCTGGCGCCGCTGGCGCATGCCAACCCGCCCGCGCCGCTGGACCTGCTGGACGAAGGCGGCTCGTTCCGCTTCGAGCGCTTCTCCGACTACCTGGAGGCCCTGCGCGCCGCGCCGCCCGCGGTCAACGCCGCCTGCATGGTAGGCCATTCCACCCTGCGCGCCGCCGTCATGCCCGATCTGAAGCGCGAAGCCACGGCGGCGGAAATCCAGGCCATGCAGGCGCTGGCCGACGACGCGCTCGCCAGCGGCGCCATCGGCATTTCCACCGGCGCGTTCTATCCGCCCGCGGCCCATGCCAGCACCGAGGAAATCATCGAGGTGTGCCGCCCGCTGGGCACGCATGGCGGCGTCTACGCCACCCACATGCGCGACGAAGGCGAACATATCGTGGCGGCGCTGGAAGAGACCTTCCGCATCGGCCGCGAACTGGACGTGCCGGTGGTGATCTCGCACCACAAGGTCATGGGCAAGCCCAACTTCGGCCGCTCCAAGGAAACGCTGGCGCTGATCGAGGCCGCCATGGCCAGCCAGGACGTGTCGCTGGACGCCTATCCCTACGTGGCCGGCTCCACCATGCTCAAGCAGGACCGCGTGCTGCTGGCTGGCCGCACGCTCATCACCTGGTGCAAGCCCTTTCCCGAACTGAGCGGGCGCGACCTGGAGGAAATCGCCGCCGAGCGCGGCAAGTCCAAGTACGACGTGGTGCCGGAGCTGCAGCCCGCAGGCGCCATCTACTTCATGATGGACGAGCCCGACGTGCAGCGCATCCTGGCGTTCGGCCCCACCATGATCGGCTCCGACGGCCTGCCCCACGACGAGCGTCCGCACCCGCGACTGTGGGGCACCTTCCCACGCGTGCTGGGCCATTACTCACGCGACCTGGGCCTGTTCCCGCTGGAAACCGCGGTCTGGAAGATGACCGGCCTGACCGCCGCCAAGTTCGGCCTGGCCGAACGCGGCCAGGTGCAGCCCGGCTACTACGCCGACCTGGTGGTCTTCGACCCCGCCACCGTGGCCGACTCGGCCACCTTCGATCGTCCCACCGAGCGCGCCGCGGGCATCCACTCGGTGTACGTCAACGGCGCGCCCGTCTGGGAAGGCCAGGCCTTCACCGGCCAGCACGCGGGCCGCGTCCTCAACCGGGCGGGTGCCTGATCCCGGCCAGCCCTTACAATCCGGCATACGCAGCGGGGCTTGCGGGCCCTGCCCCAACCACCTCCTACCTGCCAGATCGCTACATGGCCCTACCCGGCACTACATCCCCGCCCGAGATCGTCGGCAAGGAAGAAATGGGCGCTCGCCTGCGGGCCGAGCGCAAGGCGCGCAAGATGACCCTGCAGGCGCTGTCCCGCGCCAGCGGCATCGCAGTCTCGACGCTGTCCAAGGCAGAGCTGGGGCAGATTGCCCTCAGCTACGAGAAGTTCGCCGCGCTGGCCGGCGCGCTCGGCATAGACATGACCCGCATGTTCATGCTGCCGGACGCCTCGCAGGCCGCCGTCGCCCCCACCTTCGTCAAGAACAAGCTCAGCGACGCCCGCGACTACGTCACCGAGAACTACCACTACCGCCTGCTCATGGGCGAATACCCCGGCAAGAAGATGACGCCCATGCTGGCGCTCATCGACTCGCGCAAGGTGGTGGAGTTCGAGGACTACATCCGGCACCCGGGCCAGGAATTCGCGCTGGTGCTGTCGGGCAAGGTCCGCATCCAGTTCGAAAATGGCGACAGCGTCGTGCTGGGCAAGCTGGAGACCGCCTACTTCGACAGCAGCATCGGCCACGTGTACCTGTCCATGAGCAAGAAGCCCGCCGAAGTGCTGGCGGTGTGCAGCGACGTGGGCGAAGTGCCGTCGCGGCTGAAGGCGCCCTGAGGCGGCAGCCACGCCAAGGGCGCGGCCGACCGGAACGCCTGTGCGCCGGCCCGCCCGTTCCCTGCCGGGCGGCCGCGCGCAGCGCTGGCATATGGCTGTCATACTCGCGGGCGATACTGGCGTCCGGATATCCGCCAGCCCCCGATCCCGGGCGCGCGCCGGATATTCATATAAAAGGTATTTCGTTGGCCGCCGCCCCTGGCCGCCTTACGATACCTGGCATCGACAGGGCCTGACGCCCGCAGGAATGCTCCACATGCAACGCTTGATATCCCCGATACTTACCCGCCGCCCGGTGCTGCTGGCCGGCCCGCTCAGCGCGCGCCGCTACGACGCCGTGGTTTCCCTCCACGCCCACCGCGAAGCGCGCAGGCTGCGCGAATCCGCGCAGCGCATCCTGGCCGTTTCCGCCCGCTACATGCTGCCGGGCGCCTGAGCCCGTCCCCAATCGCTGCGGCCCGATCTCCTTCGGACGCGCAGTGGCCACTTTCATGCACTTCCTCCAGCTGCCACCTGCGGTAGCATTGCCGATTCGGCCCGAGACCGGGCCAGGCAGAACAGGAGTCATGCATGCAGAAGGTGGTAATCGTCGGCGGCGGCCACGCGGCGGCGCAATTGTGCGCCAGCCTGATAGAAGGCGGCTTTCCCGGCAGCCTGACGCTGGTGTGCGAAGAGGCCTCGCTGCCCTACCATCGCCCGCCGCTCTCCAAGACCTACATCAAGGATCCGGAAGCTCCGATCCAGCTGCTGCGCGCCGAGGCGGTCTACGCCGACGCCGGCGTGCAGGTGCTGTTGGCCGATCCCGCGGTCGGCATAGACCGCGACGCGCGCCGCTTGACGCTGGCTTCGGGCAAACAGCTGGACTATGACGCGCTGGTGCTGGCCACCGGCACGCGCGCGCGGCGCCTGCCGGACGTCCCTGATGAGCTCCAGAACCTGATCTACCTGCGCAACGCCGACGATGCCGCGCGCCTGCGCGCCGCGATCGCCGACGCGCCTTCGGTCACGGTCGTGGGCGGCGGTTTCATCGGCCTGGAAATCGCGGCCACGGCCGGCGCCTTGGGACGCCCGGTCACCGTCTTCGAATCCGCGCCGCGCCTGCTGGCGCGCTCCGTGTCGCCCGAAGCCTCGGACCACGTCGCCCGCGTGCTGCACGAGTCCGGCGTCGACCTGCGCCTGTCCTCCGACCTGCAACACATCCGGACCGAGAACGGCCGCGTGCGCAGCGTAGTCGTCAACGACGTGGAGCATCCGGTGGACCTGCTGGTCGCCGGCATCGGCGCCGTCCCCGAGATCACGCTGGCGCAGGCCGCGGGCCTGGACTGCCTGAACGGCATCGTGGTGGACGGGCTGATGCAAACCTCGGCGCCCGGCATCTACGCCATCGGCGATTGCACCTCGTTTCCGTATGCACGCTGGGGCAAGACCCTGCGCCTGGAGTCGGTGCAGAACGCCAACGACCAGGCCCGCACCCTGGCCGGCGTGCTGCTCGGCACCAAGACGCCGTATCACGCTCTGCCCTGGTTCTGGTCCGACCAGGGCGCCTTGCGCCTGCAGATCGCCGGCCTGGCGCCGCCGGACACCGAGCGCGTCCTGCGCCCGGGCGCCAAGCCCGGCAGCTTCTCGATCCTGCACTTTGCCGACGGCCATCTGGTCTGCGTCGAATCGATCAACGCCCCAATGGACCACCTGGCGGCGCGCAAGCTGTTGGAGCTGGGTCTGAACCCGCCCCGCGACGTGCTGGCCGACCCGGCCGTGCCGCTCAAAAGCCACTACTGAGGCGAATGGAGAAAGTCCGCGCCGGCGCGCCTCAGATGAAGCCGGCGGCGCGGAACATGCGCTGGTAGATCTGGCGCAGGACGGCTTCCTTGCGCTTGTTGTAGTCCATGACCTGCATCGCGCCGACCGCCGCCTCGCGCTTGGCCTGGGCATACAGATCGCGATCGGCGTCGTGCTGGCGCAGCCAGTCGCGGAACATCCGGTGGCGGACGTTCTCGGGGCAGTCCGGGCCGAACACATGCAGGTTCACGCGCGGCGCGGCCAGCTGCAAAAGACGGTGCTGATGCCAGGACGGCTCCCGCAAGACCAGCGCGTAACCGGCCGCCTCCAGCGCGGGGACATAAGAGTCCTCCTGGACGGGGTCGGCCACTGTCAGGTCTATATCTATCACCGGCTTGGCCGGCAGGCCCGGAACCGCCGTCGATCCCATATGCTCGACCGCAAGCGCCGCCGGTCCCAAGGCCTCGCGCACCTGCGTCGCAAGCTGGCCATAACGGACCGGCCAATCAGGGTCATAGGGTACGACCGCGACCAATTCCGGCGCCGGCTTGCCACGGACCCAGGGATCCTCGTCCGGATCCGAGTCGTAGTGCCGCATGATTTCTTCCGGCGTGGGCGCGCGCCGGTTTCCAGCCGGGTTCAATTGCCGAAAGCGCGACGCAGGCGCTCCAGCTCGGCCATGTTCAGGCGCTTGGCTTCCGCTTCGGCGTAGTTCCGTTCCCCTGATTCATAGGCACCCTTGTAGATGCACTTGCTGCGGCTCGCGCACTCGCCGCCGGCGCGGGCAGAGGAGGAATACGACTTGGCGGCAGCCTGATCCGAAGTCTTGGAACCGCTGGACGAGCAGCCGGCCATCAGCGCAGCCGCGAAAATCGCCACACCACAGCGGCTCAACGTTTGAATGGACATTTCCTGGTCCTGCAGAAAAGCTGTAGCCGACTTTATAGCAGGCTCTTGGAATCAGGGATTCACGGGCAATTGCTTCGAAACATTGCCGGTCTGAGGGTGCAAGACTCTGCTCGCGGCATATGGCAGCGCCTTTGATTGCGGGTAGACTGCCGCAGCTGGCTGGCCATGCGTTCCCGATAGTTGCCGCGGCGCTGGGAACACCGCGAAATGAAAAAACCCGCATCCTGGTCAAAGGAATGCGGGTCTTTTGCATTTTCCAGGGGCGACCCCTGGAACAAATTCTTGGTGCCGACGGCGAGACTCGAACTCGCACAGCTTTCGCCACTACCCCCTCAAGATAGCGTGTCTACCAATTTCACCACGTCGGCTAACTTCAGCCAGAAAAGCGTGCTTTCCTGGAAAGTCGAACATTCTATCACGCAAATTGGGAAACGGGTGGTTCCGTGCCGCTTTGTCGCTGGCATGCCACCAATCCGTCCCCAAGTACTATCCAGAGGAGCCGCGAACGCCCCTCCCCCCGCCTATCAGTTGATCTGCAGGTTGGTCGCCTTGACGACTTCGCCCCACTTGCGGGTTTCGCTTTCCATGAAGGCCTTGAATGCTTGCGGCGTGTTGGGCGGCGGGGGCATCAGGAAGCCATTGGTCTGGTAGCTGGCGGCCAGCGCGGCGTCGGAGGTCAGGGCCTTGTTGATGGCGGCGTTGACCTTCTGGACGATTTCGGGCGGGGTGCCGGCCGGCGCGTACACGCCGAACCAGGCCGCCACGTCGAAGCCCTCCACGCCGGATTCGGCGATGGTGGGGATTTCCGGGGCGAACGGGACGCGGCTGGCGGTGGTGACGGCAAGACCCGTCAGCTTGCCGGCGCGCACATGCGGCAGCAGCGGCGGCAGGTTGTCGAAGATCGAGTCCACTTGTCCGCCCAGCAGGTCGGCCACGGCCGGGCCGCTGCCGCGGTACGGGACGTGCAGGATGTCGATGCCGGTCTTCATCTTGAAGAGTTCGCAGCCCAGGTGGGCGGACGAGCCGTTGCCGGGCGAAGCGCAGGTGAGCTTGCCCGGGTTCTTCTTGGCGTAGGCGATGTATTCCTGCACGGACTTGACGGGCACGCTGGCGTTGACGGCCAGGATGTTGGGCACCACGTTCAGCAGGGCGACGGCGTCCAGGTCCTTGAGCGCGTCATAGGACATCTTGGAATAGAGCGACTGGTTGATCGCGGTGGAAATCGATCCGACGAACAGCGTGTAGCCGTCGGGCGCCGAGCGGGCGACGGACTCGGCGCCGATGTTGCTGTTGGCGCCGGGCTTGTTCTCCACCACGAAGGTCTGGCCGAACTCCTTGCCCAGCACGTCGGCGATCATGCGCGCGCTGATGTCGGTGGTGCCGCCCGGGGCGTAGCCCACGACCAGCCGCACCGGCTTGGTCGGATAGGCGCCGGCCTGGGCCTGCGCCGGTCCGCTGGCGATGCACGCCAGCACTGCCGCCACGCCGGCCAGTTTGGTATAGATCTTCTTCATGTTTCCTCCTGTCGAAAACGGATGGGCGCGCATGGGGATACGCACCGTTTTTTGTTGTTGTGCGGGCGCTGCTGCCCGGAGCGGCACAGCCGCCCGCGTCAGACGGCGCCTGCCGGCCGCAAGGGCGCGATCAGGTCCGGCGTGAGGTCGGCCAGCGTCGCGCAGCCGAGCAGCGCCATGTTGGTCGAGATCTCGCTGCGGAATATGTCCGCCACTTTGCGGATGCCGGCGCTGCCGGCCACGGCCGCGCCGAACAATTGGGGCCGGCCGGTGAAGACCATGCGCGCGCCCAGGGCCACGGCCTTGAGCACGTCGGAGCCGCGGCGAAAACCGCCATCCACCATGACCGGGAAGCCGGGCGGCACCGCGGCCACCACGTCGGGCAACGCCTGCAAGGGCGAGATGCAGCCATCCAGCTGGCGTCCGCCGTGGTTCGACACGATCACGCCGTCGGCGCCCGCCGCGCAGGCCAGGCGCGCATCATCGGGATGCATCACGCCCTTGAGCACCAGCTTGCCCGGCCAGTTCTCGCGGATCCAGCGGATGTGTTCCCACGACAGCTTGTCGCGTTCGCCGCGAAAGCCGTTGGGCGGGTCCTGGGTGATGGGCGGGCCGATCTCTTCGTACAGGTTCGAGAACCTGGGGATGCCGCTGCCCAGCAGCGTGCGCAGGAAGACGTTGAAGCTCCAGCGCGGGTGGCGCATGCCGTCCAGCATCACGCTGGGGCTGAGCTTGAAGGGCACGGTGAACGAGAGCTTCTGCAGGTTCTCGCGGTTGGCGCCGACGCAGGTGTCGATGGTCACCACCAGCACCGGGATCTCGGCCTGGCGCAGCCGCGCCATCAGCTTGCCGATGCGCTCGGTATTGCCCGGCAGATAGGCCTGGTACCAGCAGCGCTTGCCCGTGGCCTCCTGCAAGCGTTCCAGCGGCACGCTGGAAGCGCCGCTGATGATGAACGGTATCTCGGCCTGCTGGGCGACCTGCGCCAGCGCCAGGTCGCACTCATGCATGACGATGGCGGAGAACCCGGTAGGCGCGAAGCCCACCGGCATGGCGTAGCGCTGGCCGTAGAGTTCGACCTGGCTGCTGCGCTGGTCCACCACGCGCAGGCCGCGCGGCCGGAAACCCACGTCGCTCAATGCGCGCACGCTCTCGGCCAGCGAGGCGCCGTCCTCGGTGCCGCCGCAGACGTAGCCTTCGACGCAGCGCGGCATGATGCGCCGCGCCTCGCGTTCGAAGTCGCGCACGGACAGGCAACGATCCAGACGGCTCATGCGGCCACCGGCGAGCCGGCCTGTGCGCGCAGCGCCTGCATGCAGGCGGCCAGCGAACGGTCCTGCGTGTCCTGGTAGAGCGCCAGCTCGTCCTGCACCTGGGCGCCCAGGGCCTGCTCGAAAGCCGCCTGGCTGGCGTTCTGCGCGTATTCGGCCTGGGCCTTGTCGCCCAGGTTCGACTGGAAGATGCCGGCCGCGCTGACGGGCAGGAAGTCCTCGTACACCAGCGGCTCGAAGCGGATGTAGCCCTGGGCGATCAGGTCCTGCAGGCTGGCTTGCGCATCCGCGCCGTCCTTGCCGGTCAGGAAATAGCGGAAATAGGCCAGCCCCTGCGCATGCAGCGCATCATAGTCATCCGGGAAGGCGGCGAAACAGTCCTGCAGGTTCTGCATGTAGGCCGCGGCATTGCCTTCGTTGGGCGCGCCGCTGATGCGGCTGCGGGCCAGGTCCAGCAATTGGTCGTAGAGCGCGCGGCCCTTGCGGGTCAGCGCGACGCCGCGCTGCTCGATCTCACCGAAGCGCGCCGTGTGGCTGCCGGCCGCGGACTGGCCGTCGGCGCCGGCGAACAGGACCGCTTCCTCCAGCGCCTTGAAGCTGGTCTGGCGCAGCAGTATCGGACATTTGCGCGGCGGCGGGCCTTCGATCACGGCCTTCGCTGACACGCCGCGGCGCGGCATCTCGGCCTGGGCCTCGTCGATGTCCAGCGTGCGCGGAGTCAGGTGATTGATGTGCGGGCCCTTGAAGGCCACCACGTCGGCGATCAGGCGGTGCTGGCCGTGCAGTTCCTCGTAGTCTTCCAGGCTGACGGTGGCCTCGCTGTGCCAGCGGAAAGTGTGCAGGGCTTCGGCCACGAATTCGCGGGCCTCGGCTTCAACCAGTCCGCCCTGCGCCTCAAAGCGGGCCGCGAGTTCCAGCGTACGCGCGGTGAATATCTGGCGCGCGGCCAGGATGCGCGCGGCCTTCTCGCGCAGGGCCTCGTCGGCGATCAGTTCCAGCCGCAGCAGCGAGGTGAAGACGCGGAAGGGGCTGGCCTGCAGCGAGGCTTCGTGGGTGGCACGGAAGGCGGTGGAATGCACCGGTACGCCGGCCGGCGACAGATCGTAGTAGCCCACCGGCTGCATGCCCATCACGGCGAACACGCGCCGCATGTTGGCCAGTTCCTGCGCGGTGCCGACGCGGATCGCGCCGTGGCGCTCGATGTCCAGGCGCTCGATCTCGCCCGTGCGGGCCAGTTGGGCGGCCAACTCGGGCTGTTCGGCCAGCGTCTTGGCGTTGACCTGGGCGACCAGGTCCAGCAGCGTGTCGTACAGCGGCACTTCCGACTTGTACATGTCGGACATGGCGCGGGAGAACCAGGCGCGGATCTGGTCCGGATTGACGAAATTCTGACTCATGGCGGGCTCGGCACATCGGTAAACAAGGATGGCCCGCATGAAATCATGCGCCGCGCGTGCGATCAAATGAAAAAAATCGGCTTAATCAGTCCGTTTTTTCATGGACCGCGCCCGCTGGGCGTCGCGCTCGCGCTTGCGCGCGGCCTCTTCCTCAACCCAGGCGACGAACTGCTTGATCTTGGGCACTTCGGCCGAGTGCTCGGAATAGGCGACGAAGTACGCGCCGTCGCTGGGCTGCACGTAGTCCCAGGGAATCACCAGCTTGCCGGCCTGCAGCTCTTCTTCGGCCAGCAGGCGCGGCGTCAACGCCACGCCGCAACCGCCTTCCGCAGCGCGCACGCACATGTAGAAGGTATCGAAGCGGGGACCGTGGTAGCTGCGGTCGGACTGGAATTGCTGGCGCGAGAAGTAGTCGTGCCAGGCCTCCGGACGCGAGGCGCACTGGATCAGCGCCTGCGCGCTCAGCGCCTCCAGGCTGTCGACCCTGTCACCCGGAAGAAAGCCGGGCGCGCACACCGGCACGACCTCGGCCTCGAACAATTCCCGGCACTGGGCGCCCGGCAAGGTGCCATGGCCGAAGAAGAAGGAGATGTCGATCTTGGCCTGCATCAGGTCGAAGGGCCGCGTTTCGCTGCGCACCTTGACCTGGATGTCGGGATGGGCGGCCATGAAGCCCTGCAGGCGCGGGATCAGCCAGCGCGCGCCAAAGGTGGGCTGGGTGCCGATGGTCAGCACCTGAGTCTCGCTGCCGTAGGTCAGGATGTAGCGCGAGGACATGTCCACCTGGTTCAGGATGGCCCTGACCTCGGACTGGTACAAGGCTCCCGCAGGCGTCAGTTGCAGGCGCCGCCGCACCCGCAGGAACAGCGGGTTGCGCAGCAGCGCCTCCAGCTGCGCGATCTGTTTGCTGATCGCGCTCTGGGTCATGTGCAGTTCCTCGGCGGCGCGCGTGAAGCTCATGTGCCGCGCCACCGCCTCGAAACATTGCAGCGCCATCATCGATGGCATCAAACGCTTTTCCATGGGGCCGATCCGGGTATGCCTGTGCTGGCGGCGGCCGACGTTCCATCGCCGGCCGCCGCGCTTGCGGCATTATCGCAGGCCCGGCCTCACCACTGGTATCCGACCCCCGCCGCGCCGCCGAAGTCGCCGCGGGACGTGCCGTTGGCCGACACCTTGTAGACCCAGCGCCCGCCGCTGGACACGCGAGACAGCCCCAGGGCGTAACCCGATTCGCCGTTCCAGGTGCCGCCAGCCATGGACAGCATGTTGCGGCCGGGCAAGTAGGCCTGCGGCAAGGAAGCCGTCGCCATGGCTGCAGCCACCCCCGCGCTCAGCATGCGCTCCTGGGACTCCAGATCGCTGCGCAGGTTCTGCAGGGAATGCTCGACGGCGCCCACGCGCGCCTCGCTTGCGCTGCTTGCGGCGCGCAGCTGGCCCACGTTGACGGCATCGGTGTCCTCGCTGCCTGCGGCCACGCCCGTCATCTGGCGTCCACCCACGTTCACCTCGCCCGTGGAGCTTTGGGGCTGCGCCATGCCGTAGGCTTCGTAGTTCTCCTGCGCGCCGCGCGCCGCCGAGGACCCCGCCCCCAGCGCCACGCTGTTGCCCGCGCTGGCCACCGCGCCTGCGCCGACCGCGACGCTCTGCGTGGCCGCGGACGAATCCGCTCCCACCGACACGCTGCGGTCGGCAACGGAACCGCGTCCGGCGTTCGAGCCTATCGACACGTTGTCGTTGCCCCGCACGCCCGACCCCGCGGCCGTGCCCTGCGCCACGTTGTTATTGCCCACGACGTCGCGCCCCGCAGCCAGCCCGCCAGCCGTATTGCCGTCGCCCTGCACGCCATAGCCCGCGTAGGCGCCAGCAGCCGTGTTGTTGGCGCCGGTCACGTTCTGCCCGGCGTTCTTGCCCTGCGCCAGATTGCCCTCGCCCGCCACGTTCTGCCCCGCGTTCTGGCCCAGCGCCAGGTTGCCGTCACCGACGACGTTGCGGCCCGCTTCCTGGCCGAAGGCCGAATTGCCGTTGCCGGTGACATTGCGCCCGGCGTTGGTGCCATAGGCGGCATTGTTGTTGCCCACCGTATCCGTGCCGGCCCAGAAGCCAAACGCATCGTTGTAGTCGCCCGTGACGTTCTGGCCGGCGCTTCGGCCAAACGACTGGTTCCAGCCGCCCTGCACATTGGTGCCGGCGTAATAGCCGATGGCCTGGTTGGCATTCTTGCCGCCGACCTTGGAGCCCGCGCCCTCGCCGATCGCCAGGTTCCAGTTGGTGCTCACGTCCTGGCCCGCGCCATTGCCCAGGCCGATGTTGTTGCTGCCTTTCACGTTGGCGCCAGCGTTCTTGCCGATCGCGTGATTGCCCTTGCCCGTCACGCCCTGAGCGGCGCCCGGCCCATAACCGAGGTTGCTGCCGTCCCACTTCACAGGCGGCGCGGTCTGCGCCTGCGCGGCCGATCCCCCGGCCAGCGCGCCCACCAGAACCGCCACCGACAAGCCGTTGGCGGCCAGAATTGCGTATGTGTGCTTCATTTGTATGTTGATCGATTGTTGTTGCGGACCGGCCGGACGCGCACCCCGATGCGCGCCCGGCCCGCTCATGCCTGAGCCATCACAGATGCAGCGCCATGGCCGGATCGCTGACGCTCGCGCGGCCGTTCTCCATGCGTCCCGCGAAGCGGCGTTCGAAGCCTTCGGCGGTGACGGTGAAGTCGTACCAGTTGCCGCTTTCCTTGATGGACCAGTGGTGTTCGGCGACCTTGCCCGGCTCGACCGCCAGGGTCCAGGGGCCGTCCTTGCGGTAGGCGTTGGATTGCAGGTTCGCCTGCAGGCTGGCCGTGCCGCGGTTGGACACCTTCACGTAGAGCGCGCTGCCTGCCGGCTCGTAGCAGACCTGCACTTCCAAGGCCGCGCCACGCTGCGTATTGCCGGAGAAGGTCCGCACGAAGCCGTTGCTGCTGTACACCCACAGGTCATAGTCGCCGCCGGTCCAGGTGTCGGACAGCGTCTTGCCGGCTTCGACGGTGTAGCGCCGCGGGATCAGGTCCAGGTTGCGCTTGTCGTACACATGGAACACCGCGCCGGCTTCGCCCGTGTTGCTGAACAGCAGTTCGACCGCGCCATCCGCCCCCAACCGGGCGCTGGTGTGCAGTTCATAGGGCAGCGCGCGCGACAGCCGCGTGCCGGTCTCCTGGAACAGCGGCTGCGGGATTGCGGGCGCCTGGGTCACGGCGGTGGTGGGCAACAGCTTCTGCGCCGCGTTGACCGCGGGATAGTTGCTGGTGTCGGGCAGCGTGGGCACGCGCGGATCGTTGGGACTGACGAAGTCGAAGCAGGTGGTCAGGTCGCCGCAGACCGCGCGGCTCCAAGGACTGATGGCGTCGACCTTGATGTCGAAGCGCTGCTCCAGGAACCGGCCCACCGAGGTATGGTCGAACACCTGGGAATTGACCCAGCCGCCCTTGCTCCACGGCGACACGACGTACATCGGCACGCGTGAACTCAGGCCCCACGGCCGGATGTTGCCGGTGATCTTGTCGTCGGCCTTCAGGTAGTTGCCCACCGAGGCATCGAAATACTCCCCCTCCAGCGGCACGGTGGACTTGCCCATCAGCACGCCATTGGCGTCATAGGACGGCACTGCGGGCATGGCGGCGTGATCGAAGAAGCCGTCGTTCTCGTCGAAGGTCACGAACAGTGCGGTCTTGCTCCAGACTTCCGGATTGGAGGTCAGCGCGTCCAGCACGTCGGCGATGAAATCGGCGGCACCGGCCACGCCTTCGCTGCTGCCAGGATGCTCGGCCAGGGCCTGCGTGGGCAACACCCACGACACCTGCGGCAAAGTGCCATTGGCCACGTCCTGCTTGAGCTGGGCTAGGAAGTTGACGGCGCCGTCGTTCTTCTCGGGGCCGCCCGTCAGGCCATGTTCATAGATCGGCGAACCCGGCTGCGCGGTGCGGAAGCTCTTGAAGGCCAGGCAGCCGTGCATGGCGCCCGTCCAGTTGTTGTTCATGTTCTGGTAGATGTGCCAGCTGACCCCGGCGCGCTGCAGCAGGTCGGGCAAGGTGTCCCACTTGAAGGCGCTGTTCACGTACTTGTAGTTGTAGGCGCCGGTCGCGGGGTCGACCTGGCCCGAACCGTCGGCCAGCTGCGCGCGGCCCGCCACCCAGTTGGACGGATTAGGCCAGCAGCGCGAGTTGACGGGTTCCGAATCGGTGTCGGTGCTGTTCACGCCCAGCTTGCGCAGTTCGGGATTGGCGTTAGCGCCTGACCAGAACACGATGCGGTTGGGATCGGTGCCGGTCAGGATGGAACAGTGATAGCCGTCGCAGACCGTGAAGGCGTCGGCCAGCGCGAACTGGTACGGAATGTCCTCGCGCATGAAGAAGCCCATGGTGGCCTGGTTCTTGTACTGGATCCACTGGTCCATCTTGCCCTGGTTCCAGGCTGCCTGCTGGTCCGGGAAATTGTGCGGCGTGCCCGATCCGATCAGCGCGTTGCTGGTCCTGGAATCGCGGCGGAAGGGCTGGATGTCCTGGCCGCCCTTGGGGTCGGGCTGGAAGAACACCGATTTACCGCTGGCCAGCGGAATCGGGAAGCGGTCGCCGAAACCGCGCACGCCGCGCATGGTGCCGAAATAGTGGTCGAACGAGCGGTTCTCCTGCATCAGGATCACGATGTGCTTGATGTCCTTGATGGTGCCGCTTTCAACCGCGGCCGGAACCGCCAGCGCGCGCTGGATCGAGGCGGGCAGCAAGGCCATTGCCGACAGGGCGCCGGCCGCCTGGGCCGAGGCGCGGAAAAACTGCCGGCGGCCCGGCAAGGCCGGGGACGCGCTGGCGGGATGCGAGGGATAGGTCTTGGTCATGGGGCTACTCTTGCGTGGGGTTGGGCGGATCGGGCGTTCAGGGCGCGCAGCGCAGTTGCGGCGCGGGCGGCGGCGTCTCTGGCTGTCCGGTCTCGGGCGGCGTGGTCGCGCCGTCATCCGAGTCGTCATCGCCGCCGCAGGCGGCAAGGGTCAAACTCAAGGCGATGGCCGCAACAAGGGCGCGGCCCAGTGCAAAGTACGGGGTCATGAAAACTCCTGGTCAGGGAACGTTGCCGGGTCCGTCCGGCAGAAAACCTATCGGGGCGCGGCGGCCTGGCTGGCCGCCGCGCCGGCTCAGCTCAAGCGGCGCCGCAAGCGGGCGGCGACCTGGTCCAGCAAGAACACGGTGATGAAGATCACGACGAGAATGGTCCCGACGTGGGCGTACTGGTACATGTCGTAGCGGCCTTTGAGTTCCTGGCCGATGCCGCCCGCGCCCACCAGGCCCACGACGGTCGCCATGCGCACGTTGCGGTCCAGGATGTACAGGGTGTAGCCGGTGAACTTGGGCATGACCTGCGGCAGCACTGCGTAGGCCAGCACGCGCGGCTTGCTGGCGCCGATCGCGGCCAGCGCCTCTTGCGGCTTGGTGTCGGCCGTTTCGATGTCCTCGGCGTAGAACTTGCCCAGGAATCCCATCGAATGAATGGCCAGCGCCAGCACCCCGGCAATCGGGCCGAAGCCGTAGGCCAGCACCAGGAACAGCGCGCAGATCAGCTCGGGCATCGCACGGAACATGCTGACGATGGCGCGCGCCGCCACGTACAGCAGGCGGTTGGGCGCGTAGTTGCGGGCGCTGCAATAGGCCAGCGGCGCACTGCCCAGCACGGCCAGCAAGGTCGCCCAGATCGCGATCTCGAAGGTCTCTACCATCTTCACCGCCACCCGCCATAGATAGCCCAGCGGCTCGACCAGATAGGTCTGCGTGGATACCTCGTCTTCCATCTTCAGCGTGTGCGGATTCAGCCGGCTCTCGGTCACCTGCACCGTTTCCACATGCGCCAGCCACGGCAGCCTGTCCGGGTCGAAGCCCTCTATGCGCGAAGTCTCGGTGCGGTACGAGACCTGCAGCGGGAACAGGTTGTCGGCCAGGGCGCCCAGGCCCGAGGTGACCTGGGACTGCTCCTTCAGGCCCACCGCCGCCAGCGCGCCGTCCAGGGTGAGCGCCGCCATGCGACCCATCTCGACCCGCTGCCCGGTGTAGAGGAACAGCATCAGCGCGGCGATCACGATCAGCAGCGCGCGGGCGCCATAGGGCGGATCCAGGCGCCAGGCCGCGTTGTCGGCCGGCGTCTTCAATGCATGCGTGTTCATTGCGCGCCTCCCGCCGACAGCACCGCCGGCCGGATCGGCCTGGCCATGCGAGGTTCAGCATGGCCGCGGCCCGCAAGCGCGGCCATGCCGCTTTCCGCCTGCGGCGCCTGATACAGCGCACGGGCAGTGGCCTCATCGAACGCGCCCGCCGGTCCGTCGAACACCATGACGCCATGGCGCAGGGCCACGATGCGGTCGGCGAACTCGCGGGCCAGGTCGACCTGATGCAGGCTGCAGAGCACGGTGGCGCCGCGTTCGCGTGCCTGATTGCGCAACAACTCCAGGATGTCGCGGCTGATGCGCGGGTCCAGGCTGGCCACCGGCTCGTCGGCCAGCAGCAAGGCCGGAGCCAGCATGAACGCTCGGGCGATGCCCACGCGCTGCTGCTGGCCGCCGGACAATTCGCTCACGCGGCGTTGCAGGTGCTCGGGCTGCAGGCCGACTTCGCGCACCAGCTTGCAGGCCCGTTCGCGCAATTCCGCGGGGAAGCGCATCAGATAGGCGCGCCATGCCGGCAAGCCGGGCAGCGCGCCCGACAGCACGTTGGTCGCGACCGTCGCGCGCGACACCAGGTTGAAGTGCTGATGCACCATGCCGATCCGTGGCCGCACGGCCGCCAGCGTCGAGGGCTGCACCTGCGTGCCATCGACCCACACTTCGCCTTGGGTGGGCGCGGTCAAGCCGTTGGCCATGCGCAGCAAAGTCGACTTGCCCGCGCCCGAGGCGCCCAGGATCACGCAGAACTGGCCGCGCGGCACCTGCAGCGACACCGAGTTCAGCGCCGCGGTCCCATCGGCATAGCGCATGCCTACAGCGTCATAGCGCAGCATGTCCATTTCGCTTGCTCCGCCGATCACCGCTGTGCCGCCTTCTGCAGGATTTCTCCCTTGATCTCGTCGGTCAGCAGGGCCATCTTCGAGGCCGGGCCGGCGAACTGCGCCTCGGAGAACTCGGTGTCGAAACGATCCAGCTTGGCGCCGCCATAGCCGCGCACCATGTCAGGCGTTACGCCGGGCGCCTGATGGACCGTGGCAAAGGCTTGCTTGAGCGTGGCCTTCAGCGTCTCGGGCAGCTTGGTGTTCATCGCCAACGGCGGATACGGGATGGGTTCGCTCTTGAAGATCACCTTCACGGACTTCGGGTCCACCGCGCCCTGGCGCACCGCCTTGTCGAAGGAATCGAACGACAGCGCGGCCGCGTCGACCTGGCCCTGTACCAGCGCGGCGAGGCTGCTGGCGTGGCTGCCGGTCAGTTGCAGCGCCGCCAGGTCCTTGGCCGGGTCCATGCCGTCCTTGATCATGGATGCCACCTGGAAGGTGAAGCTGGAGGCCGAATTCACGTCGCCGAACGCGGCGCGCTTGCCCTTCAGATCGGCCAACGTATTGATCGGCGAATCAGCCTTGGCGAACATCGCGGCGTAGTAGGCGGATTCGCCCTTCTGCACGCCCACGGCCAGCAATTGCGCACATTGGCGCTCATGCGCCTGCACGTAGGAAACCGGACCCAGGAACGCGACCTCGGCCAACTGGTTGCACATGCCTTCGACCACGGCGCCGTAGGACTGGCCCACGGTCAGTTGAAAATGCAGGCCGGTGCTGCGCGTGATCGCGTTGAAGATCGGCGCGTAGTCGGCCTTGGTGCCCGACTCGGTGCCGCCGTCGGCGGGTATCAGCAGCACGCGCAGCGGACGTTGCTGCGAGCCGTCTGCCAGGGATTGGGCTTGTGCGAGAGGCGCGGCGGCCAGCAGGGAAACCAGCGCCAGGGCGGACGCGCAGGTGCGGATCTTCATTTTTCTGTTCCTAGTCTTGTTGAGGTTGCCATCGGGGCGCAGCGTGCTCGGCCCTGATTCCGGAACGCAGATTAGTCACCGCACATGACAGGCAAATGAAAATTTCTCAAATCAAAAAAATGAATTTTTGAATTTTGTTCAGATAGAATCACAGCCGCCGGGCAGGCCCGAACCGTAGCGGGCGCCCACTTCTTTCAACCCTGCACGCGCTTCGACGCCACCACGCCGATCCATGACCCGCATTGCCCGCACTCCCCTCGCTTCCTTCCCCCAAGCGCCGACGGCAGAACCGCCCTGGACCGCCCGATCACGCGGCCTGATCCTGGACCTGGACGGGACATTGATCCGGGGGCATGAAGTGATACCGGGCGCCAGCGAGCTGCTGACCCGCTGGGCAGGGCGCTGCGTCATCGTGTCCAACAATTCCACCGACACGGCGGCGGACCTGGCGCCGCGTTTACGGGCGATGGGCCTGCCGGTGCAGGCCGGAATGCTGGTCCTGGCCGGTGAACAGGCCGTGCGCCATATCGCCCGGCAAAACCCGCGGGCCGCGGTGCTGCTCTGCGCCTCGGACGCATTGCGCAGTTTCGCGGCCGGACTGGGGCTGGCGTTGGTCGACCGCGATGCGGACATCGTGCTGCTGGCGCGCGATCTCTCCTTCGGCTACGGGACGCTGCAGACCCTGGCAGGCGAGCTGGCGCGGGGCGCGGCGTTGATGGTCAGCAACGGCGACCTCACCCATCCCGGCCCGCAAGGCGCCATCGTCCCGGAGACGGGCGCGCTATTGCAGTCGGTGCTGGCCTGCGCGCCCGGCGCGCGGCCGCACATACTCGGCAAGCCGGGAGCCATGCTGCTGGAGGAAGGATTGCGCCGGCTGGGCCTGGCGCCTGCGGACGTCACGGTGATCGGCGACAACGTGCGCACCGATGGGCTGGGTGCGGTACGCCTGGGTATCGGCTACCTGCTGGTGGGCAATGCGCCCTGCGCGGATGCGCCGGACGTGGCGAGGCTGCTGGACAGCGCGTGCCCGCGCCGACATGCGCTGCCGGCGGGCATTGAAGACGATCAGTAGCGCTTGTTCGACAGCACGTCGAAGGTGCTGCGCAGCGTGGAGACGGCCTTGTCGTAGTCGGACAAGGCCAGGCAAGCGATGAGGGTGTCGATGATGGCGAGCTGGGCCAGCCGGCTGGTCATGGCCTCGGTGCGGAAACGGGTCTCGCGCGACATGGTGTGCAGCACCACGTCCGCATGCTCCTGGATCGGCGATTTGCCGAAATTGGTGATGCAGATCGTGCGCGCGCCGGCTTCCTTGGCCAGCCGCGTCGCCAACACCGTCTCGTGCGTGCTGCCCGAGTGCGAAATGGTCAGCACAGCGACGTCCGGCCCGGTCAGCGACGCGCTGATGGCCTGCACGTGGGAATCGGTCACTGCGGTGGCATGCAGCCCGATGCGCAGCATGCGGTAGTGCGCGTCGTGCGCGATGACGGCCGAGCTGCCGATGCCGTAGATTTCAACGCGGCGGGCGCCGCGTATCAGGTCCACCGCGGCCGACAGCGCTGCCACGTCCAGCACCGATTCGGTTTCCTGCAGGGTCTGGATATTGCTATGGAAGATCTTGCTGACGACCTGCTCGGGCGTGTCCTGGGCGGCCAGGTCTTCGTGGATGTACTGCACCGGCTGCACGATCTGCTGCGCCAGCGCGATCTTCAGCTGTTGAAAGCCCGTGGCCCCCAGCAGCTTGCAAAAGCCCACCACGCTGCCTTCGCTGCACTGGGTGCGCTCGGCCACTTCACTGACCGACATGTGCACCACCTCGGCGGGGTTGCGTATGACGAACTCGCCAATGCGCTGCGAGGCCGCCCCCATCGAGGGCAACAGGCTCTGGATGCGCGCCAGCATGGCCTGCGGCGAGCCCCGCTGCTGATCGGCGGCGGTCGGGGTTCGGGGAGTGCGTTTGGATGTGGCCATGGCGGAGATCGAGAAACGGGAACCGGGTGCGCAGGCAACGATACCCTACCCGCTGCCGGCGCGGCGACGACGCATGCTAACGGCCGCCGATGACAGGATGTCCGGGCAGGCGCGCGCCGCCCATGAAAAAGGCCGGCATGTGCCGGCCTTTCCGTTTGCTGTGCCTTACTTCGCGGGCGTTTCGGCGGGCTTTTCGCCTGCGGCCGGAGCGGCCGGGGTGGCGGGAGCGGCCGGGGCCGAGGGCACCGACGCGTCGGGCTTGGCCGGAGCGGCGGGCACGGAAGCCGCGCCGGGAACCGAGGCGGCGCCGGGAACCGACGAGCCAGCGGGAGCAGGCGCCGCGCCCGGCACTTGCGGCACCGAACGGTCGGCCGGGAAGCTCTGCATCACGCCCGAGTCGACGGCCGGGCCGCTATTGCCCTTGTGGCTGACATAAGCCAGGCCGGCGGTGGACGCGAAGAAGACCACGGCGGCCCACTTGGTCGCGCGCGAGAGGAAGTTCGCCGCGCCGGTGGCGCCGAACAGGCTGCCGGCCGAGCCGCTGCCGAAGGCGGACCCCATGTCGGCGCCTTTGCCCTGCTGAAGCAGGACCAGGACGATGATAGCCAGCGCCGAGATCACTTGGACGGCCAGCAGGATTTTGAGCATCAAGGGCATTACAGACTCCGGAACGGAAACTTAGATAGCGGCGATTCGCAAAAATTCTTCGGCCACGAGCGACGCGCCGCCGACCAGGGCTCCGTCGATATCAGTCATGGCGAACAGACTGGCGGCATTGGCAGCTTTGACGCTGCCGCCGTACAACACTTGCACCTGCGCGGCGCCCAGCGCGCGCAGGGCGGCGCGGATGGCGCCATGGACTTCCTGCGCCTGCTCGGGGCTGGCGGTGCGGCCGGTGCCGATGGCCCAGACGGGCTCATAGGCCAGGACCATGCGCGAAACCGCCTCGGCGCCCAGCGCCAGCACGGGCTTCAACTGGCGTTCGATCACGGCCAGCGTGTTGCCGGCTTCGCGGTCGGCCAGGGACTCGCCCACGCACACCACCGGCGTCAGGCCGGCGGCCAGCGCGGCCTGGGCCTTGGCGGCGACGGCTTCGTCGGTCTCGCCGTGCAGCACGCGGCGCTCGGAGTGGCCGGCCAGGGCCCAGCGGCAGCCGAATTCCTTCAGCATGGCGCCGGAGACTTCCCCGGTGTAGGCGCCCTTTTCATGCGCGCTGACGTCTTGCGCGCCCCAGGACACGCTGCTGCCGGTCAGGGCCGACGCCGCCTGCGCGAGATAGGGGAACGGCACACAGATGCCGATTTCGCAGTGGCTCGCAGCATCCGCGGCGCGCAGCTCGGTCAGCAACGCGGCGTTCTCGGCCAGGTTGCCGTGCATCTTCCAGTTGCCCAGCACGAGGCGGGCGCGGTTTTCGACTGAAGTCATGGCGAGGTATCTGTATCGGTTGGACTGGGGCGAGCCAAGGGCTGCGTAGCAACCGCCCACGGGCCTGCCTGGAAAAAATTCCAGGCGAAACCCGTGATTGTATCCTGTTGCGGGACGCTACGCCGAGCGCCCCCCATTTCTTACATGGTCAGGATGATTTTGCCGATGTTTTCACCGCTTTCCATCATGGCATGGGCGCGGGAAGCCTCGGCCAGCGGGAAGGTGGCGTGCACGATGGGCTTGATGGCCCCTTTTTCCAGCAAGGGCCAGGCCTGTTCACGCAGCGCACGGGCGATGGCGCCCTTGAAGGCGACCGGACGGGGACGCAAGGTCGAGCCGGTGATGGTCAGGCGGCGGCGCATGACCTGGGCCGTGTCCACATTGGCGTGGGAACCGCCCAGCTGGGCAATGATGACGATGCGGCCGTCGTCGGCCAGGCACTGCATGTCGCGGCCGATGTAATCGCCGGCCACCATGTCCAGGATCACGTCCACGCCGCGTCCGCCGGTGGCGTCCAGCACTTCCTTCACGAAATCCTGGGTCTTGTAGTTGATGCCGCGTTCGGCGCCCAGCGCTTCCACGGCGCGGGCCCGGTCGTCGCTGCCGACGGTGGCATAGACCTTGTGGCCCATGGCGCGGGCCAGCTGGATGGCCGTGGTGCCGATGCCGCTGGCGCCGCCGTGCACCAGCAGCGCCTCGCCTTCGGACAGGCGGCCGCGGTCGAAGACGTTGCTCCAGACCGTGAAATAGGTTTCCGGCAGGCCGGCGGCCTCGATGTCGGACAGACCCTTGGGGATGGGCAGGCATTGCGCCGCGGGCGCCACGCAGTATTCCGCGTAGCCGCCGCCCGCCACCAGGGCGCAGACCTTGTCGCCCATGGCGAAACCGCTGCCAGCCAGGTCGCCGCCGACGATTTCGCCGGCCACTTCCAGGCCCGGCAGGTCCGAGGCGCCGCGCGGCGGCGCGTAGTTGCCCTTGCGCTGGAACACGTCGGGACGATTGACGCCTGCGGCGCTGACTTTGATCAGAACTTCACCCGCGCCGGTTTCCGGCGTGGGGCGCTCCACGGGGACCAGGACCTCGGGGCCACCAGGGCGAGAGATTTCTACGGCGTGCATCGCGTGCCTCCTTTGCAGCAAATGGATTATTATTGCGCCCTTTACGGCGTATCGTGTTCCCGGCCTGGCAGATTGTTTGCCTGATGGCCGGATCGCCGGAATATACGCAATACCAGGAAGCGTGGCAGAGTGGTCGATTGCACCGGTCTTGAAAACCGGCAACGGGCAACCGTTCGTGAGTTCGAATCTCACCGCTTCCGCCAAGACACCCGATGCCAGCGCGCATCGCCGCCCGCAAGGCGGCAGGGGCCTACAGGCTGCCGTACGAATGCAGGCCCGACAGGAACATGTTCACCCCCAGAAAGGCGAAGCTCGTCACCACCAGGCCGGCGAGCGCCCAGTAGGCCGCCACCTCTCCCCGCAGCCCCTTGAGCAGCCGCATGTGCAGCCAGGCGGCATAGTTCAGCCATACGATCAGCGCCCAGGTCTCCTTGGGATCCCATTGCCAGTACGCGCCCCAGGCGTCGGCGGCCCATAACGCGCCCAGCACGGTGGCCACGGTGAAAAAGGCGAAACCCAGCGCGATGGCCCGGTACATGATGTCCTCCAGCACCTCCAGGGACGGCAGCCGGCGGGCAATCGGCCGGCGCAGCGCCAGCACCGCGCCCACGAGGATGGCGCCCGCGCCGAAATACAGCATCCACACAGGCGACAGCCGCCGCGAGCCGAAGATCATCGGCTCGGCGCATAGCAGCGCACCCAGCAGGAAAACCGGAATCAGACGCTTGCCTGCGGCGCTCTGCCCGTGCAGCTTGACCAGGTAGGCTAAACCCACCGCGCCCGCCAGCGAGAACGTGCCGTAGCCAATGAAATTGGCCGGCACGTGCAGCTTCATCCACCAGCTTTGCAGCGCGGGGACCAACGGCTGGATCTGATGGGCGCCGCGCGTGAGCGAATACCAGGACAGGAAGACGACCATCGAGGCAACCACCAGCATGACGAAGCCGCCCAGCGCCCGCGTGGCGTAGCGGGCCTCGTAGTAGAGGTAGAACAGCGCCGTGACCAGCGCGAAAAAAACAAATACCTCGTACAGGTTGCTGACTGGAATGTGTCCGACATCCGGTCCCAGCAGATGCCCTTCGCGCCAGCGCACCAGCAGGCCGGTCAGCCCTGCCCATACCCCGCCCCACGTCAGGACAGTGCCCAGCCAGGCGATCGCGGGCCGGGCCAGTCCCGCCCAGTAGCAGAGCGTGCCCAGCACGAACAGGCAGCTCATCCAGAGTATGGACGACTGCGACGACAGCAGGTACTTGAGCAGGAAGACGCTTTCGGCGCGCCCCAGATCGCCCTGCAGCAGCCCTGCCCCGCCCGCATACAGCCACACGGCCAGCAGCGCGCTGGCGCCGCTGGACAGGGCCAGAGTCCGCAAGGGGCGCCACAACCATCCCAGCCAGGCCAGGGTCGGCACGGCGCCGATCAGCATCGCTTTCTCGTAGCCGTTCAGGAGCGGGCCGAACTCCGCCAACGCATAGGCGCAGCCGGCAAGGCAGATCAGCAGGAACGCGGCATCGGTCCGGTTCAGGCGCCTGCCGGTCCGGGCTGCGGCATTCGGAACCTCCGGCACGGGCCGGCGGGAAGTCAGCGGGACGGGCCCGGTAGCGGTAATCGGCATCGCAGCATCTCCATGCGTGACCGTCCGCCCCAGGTTGCCCACAGGCCGAACGAATCTTATATTGTCATAGGACAAATTGATTCTACGAACGACGCGGCAGCGCCGCATAGCGATGCCGCCAGTCCCCGCGCTGCGCCGCCGTCCCTACCGGAAACGCGGCAGGCGTGCTAGACACCCGCGCAGCGCGCTTCGTCCAGAGACGGGCGAGACGCCGCCCGGTCCTGACAGGATTCCTGCAATTGTTTGCAAGCCGCGTGCACGCGCGCCATGGCCTGGGCGATCTCGCCAGTATCCAGACCGGCAAAGCCGAACAGCAGATGTCGGGGCTCGGCGCCCTCGGCGGCACAGGCGGCGGCCTGGGCCAGTGGATACAGCCTCACGCCCTGCGCCAGCGCGGCCGCGGCGACCGCGTCGGCGGGTGGGCTGTCCGCCGGCAGTTCGAAGGCCAGGTGCATCCCTGAATTCTGTCCGCTGATCCGGCCGCGTCCACCCCAGACCTTGCGGATGCCGCGCAGCAGTTCGTCGCGCTGCGCCTGGTAGCGCCGCCGCAAGGTCTGCAGGTGGCGCGCGAAACAGTTCTCATCGAAGTAGCGCGCCAGCACGGCCTGCGTCAGCCATGGACTGCCGTTGTTGAGCAAGGCCTTGCGTTCGACGAAATCGTCGACCAGCGCAGGCGGGCAAACCATGTATCCCAGCCTCAGGCCGGGCCCCAGCGTCTTGGAGAACGTCCCCAGGTACACGACCTGCCGCGGGCTCATCGCGGCCAGCGGCATGGGCAGTACAGACTCATAGCAAAAGTCGCCGTCGTAGTCGTCCTCGATGATCAGCGCGCCGCTGCGGCCCGCCCATTCGAGCAACTGCCGTCTGCGAGACAGCGACATGGCGTGGCCCAGGGGGTACTGGTGCGACGGCGTCACATAGGCCAGCCTGGCCGGCCCTTCCGGCAACAGATCCGTGCGCAGTCCCTGCCCGTCCACCGGAACCGGCGCCTCCTGCGCGCCATGCCGCCGCACCAGATTCCTGAATCCCGCGTAACAGGGCGACTCGAACACCGCCCTGCCGTGGCGGTCCAGGAAATGCGAGGCGATCAGACTCAAAGCCTCCTGACTGCCGGCCGTGATCAGCACCTGTTCCGGTTCGACCTTCAACGCCTTGGCCGCCGACAGGTAATCGGCAATCTGCACGCGCAAGCCCCACAGGCCGGCCGGCGGCGCATATTCGGCCATGGCGCAGCCCGCATGCCGCAGCAGCTGGTTCGACAGCGTGATGAACTGGCGCAGCGGAAAGGCGTGGACCGAGGGACGGCCGACCTTGAAGTCATAGCGCAGGGGCATCGGCGGCGACTGGCCGCAGACGCCGCTGGACAGAGCCTGGCTGACGGCGTCGGCGTAGACCGGCGGACGGTCCTGGACGAAATCGGGGCAACGCGGATTGATGACCAGGCTGCGATTCAACGTCACGAAATAGCCGCGGCTGGGCTTGCTCTGGATCAAGCTGGAATCGATCAGCAGTTCATACGCGCCCAGCACGGTGTTCTTCGATACCTGCAGCAGCGATGACATCCGATTGATGGCCGGCAGCCTGTCCCCTTCCTGCAACCGTCCGGCGCGTATCAACGCCTCGATCTGGTCGGCGATCTGCTGCTTGTAGGGTTTTGCATCCTGGCGGGATAGAGAGAGCGGGAGTGAAAACATGGCGGACAACCACAGGACAAAAAATGGCGCCGGCCTTTCGAAGCGGCGCGGGCCGGCCGCGCTCCGTTTGCTATCACGGTAGTGCTTTGGCCACGGCCTCACTTTGTCCTATGTCAAAAAACAGATTGGACCGTAACCATTGTGCAGGCGTGAGCCGTGCCTTATCGGCCCGGCGCCGCGATGACACAGTGCATGTGCCGCAGTTTCGGCAAAACCTTACGGGAGAGATCGACATGCACACCAAGCTATTGAGCGCGGCCTTGCTGTTCGTCTCGGCCGGCGCCGCCTGGAGTGCGCCGACCGGGGAGTACCTCAAGGCGAATCAGCTGTTCCAGCAGAACTGCGCCGTCTGTCATGGCGCCGACCGCGGCGGCTACATCGCGCCGGGCCTAACCAGCGACCGCCTGGTCCAGAGCGAGGCGGCGCTGCGCGGCACCATCATGACCGGCATCCCCGACACGCTGATGCCGCCCTTCGTGGGCCGCCTGTCCGACGAAGAGATCCGGGCGCTGGCCCGGCTCATCAAGACGCAGACGGCGGACGATCCCAAATGGGGGCTGGACCAGATCCGCGCCAGCGTGCAGGTGGTGGTCGACGAAGCCACCCTGCCCGCCAAGCCGACCTACGCCATCGACACCGTCTACGACCTGATGGTGGTCATGGCGCGCGGACGCTATGGGCGTGGCGACGCGGGCAACAATGCGCGCACCGTGTTCCTGGACGGCAAGACCAACAAGGTGGTCGGCGAGATCGCCACGCCGGTGGCGCCGCACATCATGGATTTCAGCCCCGTGGCGGAACGCTGGGCCTGGCTCAAGAGCGACGACGGCATGGTCTACAAGATCGACCTGTACTCGCTGCAGATCGTGCGCAAGGCCAAGGTCGGCCTGACCGGCCCCGGTATCGCCCTGTCCAACGACGGCAAGTGGCTGGCCATCAGTTCGTTCGTGCCCAAGAGCGTCGCCATCCTGAAGGCGGACACGCTGGAACCGGTCAAGTACATGGACCTTGAGGGCGAAGATCCGGACGGCAAGTTCGTCAAATCGGCCGGCGGGCCCGTCATCGGCAGCCGGATCAACAATAAGTTCGCGCTGACGCTGCGCCAGGCTGGCCAGATCTGGATCATCGACCCCGACAAGCCCGACATGCCCGTGACCAAGCTGACCAAGGTCGGCCGCATGCTGCATGACACCTTCCTCACGCCCGACGGGCGCTACTCCATGGTCGCGTCCTATGACGACAACAAGATCGTCGCGATCGACTTCAAGGACGACAAGGTGGTGCGCGACATACCCGCCGGCTGCCAGCCTCACGTCGGATCGGGCGCGGTGACCGAAGTCAACGGCCGCTTCCTGGCCTTCGGCACCAACATCGGCACCTGCGCAAAGGGCTCCGTGGTCACGGTCTGGGACACCAAGGACTTTTCCGTGGTCAAGCAGATCCCGGTGGCCGGAGCCACCGAATCGCCCGCCGCGCATCCGAACGCGCCCTACGTGGCGGTGGACATTGTCGACAAGGACAAGCGCGCGGCCTGGATCCAGCTGATCGACAAGAACACGCTGGAAGTGGCCAAGACGCTGGACGTGGGCGGGCATGCCTTCTTCCCCGACTACAACCGCACCGGCAATTACCTCTATGTCAGCTCGGGCTACTGGGGCGACCGCATCAAGATCTACGACAGCAAGACCCTGGAGCTGGTGGCGGAACACAAGATGGAAAGCCCCTCGGGCATTTTCTCCCGCGCCCGCACCCGCTGGCTGACCATCGGCCTGTCCGAAACGCGCAAATTCTGAGCCGAGGAACCCACATATGAAAACGCTATTCCGCATACTCACGGCACTGCTGCTGTCCCAGGCCGCCGCGCACGCGCTGGCCGCCGACGGGCAGCCCGCCCTGGTCGCCGGCGGCAATCCCGACACGCTCTCGCCCCGCGTCTCCGCCATGCTGCCGCTATGCGCCTCCTGCCATGGCGCGGACGGCATCAGCGCCGTCGGCCTGTACCCCAATCTTGCAGGGCAGAAGACGGAGTACCTGGTCAAACAGCTCAATGCCTTCAAGACCCGGGAGCGCAATGACCCGGTCATGAGTTCGATGGCCGAGCCCTTGAGCCCCGAAGCCATCCAGGAACTGGCCCAGTACTTCTCCAGCCGCAAGTAAGGGAGCAGGCCGCCATGGACGCGCCATCCGCGATGCTCTTCCCGGTGTACTTCAACCTGGCCGGCCGGCGGGTGGTCGTGGTGGGCGGCGGGGCCGTGGCCGAACGCAAGATCAGGCTGCTGCTCAGGGCCGGCGCCGCCGTTGCCGTGGCGGCGCCGGCCCTGACGCCCTGGCTGCGCGCAGCCGCGGACCAGGACCAGTTCCAGCATATGCCGGCCGTCTTCTCGCCGGCCTGCCTGGACGGCGCCTGGCTGGCGGTGGCCGCGACCGATCAGGGCGGCACGAACCAGGCGGTTGCCGCGGCGGCGCTTGCGCGCCGCATTCCCTGCAACGTGGTCGACGATCCCGTTCTTTCGACGATACAAGTGCCCGCCATCCTGGACCGTTCTCCGCTGGTGGTGGCGATTTCTTCAGGAGGCTGTGCGCCCGTGCTGGCGCGGCGCATCCGCGAACGGCTCGAAGCCTTGCTCGACGAAAGCACGGGAGATCTGGCCCGGCTCGCGGCACGCTATCGCAACCGCATCGTTGCGCGCTTCCGCGACCTGGAGCAACGTCGCGACTTCTACGACTGGATGCTGGACGGCCCGCTGCCCTCGTTGCTGGCGGCCGGCGACGGCAGGCAGGCCGGTCTGGCCCTCGAAGCCGCGATGCAGGCCGATACCCTGCCCCGCACAGGCAGCGCGGCGATATTGGCAGCCGCCGACGGCCCCGCCGATCTGTTGACCCTGCGCGCCTTGCGCCTGCTGAACCAGGCCGACCTGGTCGCGCACGTGCCGGCGGTCAATCCGGCCATATTGGACAAGGCACGGCGGGACGCGGCGAGAATCGAGCTGAAAGGCCCGGGCCTGCAGCCTGATCCGGCCGTGGCCGCAGGCGAGGGACTGGACTGGCTGGCCCGCCAGGTGCAGGCGGGCCAGCGCGCCGTCCTGCTGCTGGGAACCGCGCACGACGCGAAGCTGCTGGCGCGACGAATATCGGCTTGCGGCGTGGCATGCAACGTCCTGTGAACGTCCGGCCCCGGACCAGCGCCGCGATCAGGAAGTCAGGTCCCCGCTTCCTCGCCGCCCGCCAGCGCAGCCGCCAGATAAGCCTGGCCCCGCTCGCTGAAGGACAGTGACGCAGCCGCCTGCCTGCCGGCTTCGTCCATCTTGTGCCAGGTCTTCTGCAACACCGCGACGACCTTGTCCGGATAGCGTTCGCAGAATTCCTCGTACTGGTGCTCCAAAAACACCAGGCACAGCGCGTTCTCCATGCATTGGACGTCGGCATCGCGCTTGATGCCCTGCTTGCGCACGATCTTCAGCACCGCCTGTATGGTTTGCGCGTCATGGCCTGCGCTGGCTAACAGCCTTGCGGCGACGTCCGCGTGATGCTCCTTGAGCGTATTGCGCCATTGCAGATAGCCAGCCCTGCCGGCCGGACAGGCCTCGCGCGGGACCTCCCAGCGGCCGATGTGCTGGCAGCGGGCGGCCAGCCGCAAGGCAGAGCCGGCCTGCGGGGCCAGCTTCGTCACCCAGGCGTGGAGGAATTGGGCGTGCAGCCATTCGCGCGGCTGCATCGCGCCATTCCAGGCGACCAGATTGGGATCGCGCCGGTTGTACTCATCGAACAGCTGCCAGGCGCGCTGCAGCGGCGCGTCTTCTGCATCCACCGGGTTGGGCGGGAATTCCATTCACACTCCTGTCTCGTCTTCGGTCAGATAACAGCCGGGGTCCTCGGCCCAGAGGTCGCCCGACTGCTTCTGCGCACGGATGCGGGTGTTGCCGTTGCAGATGTCCAGGTGGGCGCAGCTGGCGCAGCGTCCCTTGACGGGCCGCGGCCGCAGCCGCAGCAGCTTGAGCAAGGGTTCGGCGGGATCCGACCAGATCTCCGAAAAGGGCCGCAAGCGCACATTTCCCAGAGTGTAGTGCCACCACATGGTGTCGGCATGGACATTGCCGCGATTGTCGATGTTCGCGACGTTCATGCCGCTGGCGTTGCCGCCCCACAGGCGCAGCCTGGCCTCGATATGCGGCGCGCTCTGCGGGAACCGGCGACGCACCCAGTGCAGGAAGAACACGCCGTCGGCATCGTTATTGCCGGACGTGAACTCACGCGGTCTGCCGGCCGCGGCTTGTTCCAGGCAGGTTTCGAAGATCCGCTCCATGGCCGCGCGCGTCATGCGGTGATGGCTGTCCTCGCCCCGGTTGCGGCCGCCGCGGCCGGCGTAGTTCAAGTGTGAAAAGTAGAAGCGGTCGACATTCTCGGCGTCCAGCAATGCCAGCAGCCCGGGAAGATCGTCGGCGTTGCCCTGGGTCAGGGTGTAGCGGATGCCGACCTTGAGGCCGCGGTCCCTGCACAGCCGGATGCCTGCCAGCGAGGCATCGAAGGCGCCCGCCTCGCCCCGGAAGCGGTCGTGCGTCGCGCCCAGGCCGTCCAGCGAAATGCCCACGTAGTCGAAGCCGCAACCGGCGATGGACTCGATGTTGCACCCGTCTATCAGAGTGCCATTGGACGACAGGCCCACGTAGAAGCCCATGGCCTTGGCCCGGCGCGCAATATCGAAAATGTCCGGCCGCAACAGCGGTTCGCCGCCAGACAGGATCAGCGCCCTCACACCGTAGGCATGCAGATCGTCCATGACTGCGCAGACCTCGGCGTAGTCCAATTCGCCGGCGAAGTCCTTGTCGACCGAAGCGGAGTAGCAATGCCGGCAATGCAGGTTGCAGCGCCGGATCAGGTTCCAGATCACCACGGGCCCGGCCGCCCCACGGCGCGGCGCAAGCGGCGTGGGACGCAGCAGTTCAGACACGAAGGCAGAGATGCGGAACATGCGGAATTCCTCGCTATGTTGCCGGCCCCTGGCCTTCTTTCAGGCGCAGGCCAGTCTTTTTCAGGATTGCCGAGGAAAACAGCGCGTCGTGCGCACGCAGGGCGTCCGGAAAGCGCACGTGCAAAGCCTCGGCGACGTCATCGATGCGCGCCAGCACCGCCGCGCGATCGGTCCCGTGCAGCATGGCGTAGAGGTTGTAGCGCCACAGCGGCGGATGCCGGGGACGCCGGTAGCAATGGCTCACGTCCGCGCGCTGACCCAACCAGGCTCCCACAGCGTCGGCCTGACCGTCTTCCACGTCCCAGACCGACATGGCGTTGGCCACGAATCCGAGCGCGTAGTGGTTGGGTACCACGCCGATGCGCCGTATCACGCCGCGCGCGAGCATGTCGCGCAACTGCGCCATCACCTCGGCTTCGGTGACGCCCAGCCGCGCGGCCACGGCCCGGTATGGATCCCGCCGGATCGGCAGCCCCTCCTGCGTGGCGCGGACCAGGGACAGTTCGAACGGAGTCAGGCCGGCTGCGTCCATCTCAGACCTCCAGCTTCATTTCAAGGAAGTACTCGCGCTCCTTCGGAAACGCCAGCACGGGCAGGCCCGTCTCCTGCTCAATGGCGCGCAAACAGGCGGCAACTTCGGCGGGATCAGCCGCCGCCAGCACGAACCACATGTTCAACGCATGCTCGCGGCGGTAGTTGTGCGCCACTTCGACCCGGCGGTTGACCAGGGCCACGACCCGCTCCCATTGCGCCTGCGGCACGGCCATCGCCGCCAGGCAGTACGCGCCGCCGGCGCGCTCGATCTGGAACAACGGGCCGAAACGGCTCAGCGCGCCGCACTCACGCAAGCGGGCTACCCGCGCGATCACGGCGTCTTCGTCCAGCCCCAGCGCCCGCGCGACGTCCGCGAACGGACGCGGGCTGATCGGAAAGCCGCCCTGCAGGCGGTTGATCAGCTTGCGGTCGGCAGCGTCCAAGCCCAGCGGCATGCCCGCGGCAATGTCCTTGGACCTAACCATGCGTCGCCTCTTCCGGCACGAACCTCGCACCGCGCTGCTTGAAACATCTGGTCGAGAACAGCACCGCATGCGGCCAGGCATCAAGTCCAAGACGGCCGGCGATGGCATTGCGCAGCGCCTGCACCGCTTTCCGCTCCTTGCCGTGGATCATGCAGAAGAGGTTGTAGGGCCATTGCGGCAAGCGCCGCGTGCGCCGGTAGCAAAGCGTGACGCCGGGCTCGGCGCCAAGCCGCTGCCCCAGCGCATCCATCCGCGTGTCGTCCACGTTCCAGACGCACATCGCATTGGCGCGAAAGCCCAGCTGGCGATGTCTCAGCACCACGCCGAAACGGCGGAACAGGCCTGCGCGCTGCCAGCGCTCCAGCAGGCGCAGCGTCTCGTCCTCATCCAGCCCCGCAAGTAGTCCCAACCGGCGATAGGGGTGCGCGCAAAGGTCCAACCCATCCTGCACGGCATGGAGCAAGGCCTCTTGCGCGCTGCCGGCGGGTGGCAGCACGGCTCGTCCGCCGCTGCGCTGCGGCGTCGTGCGTTGTTGTGGCGCGCTCAGACTGAAACCCAGGTCGATGTGGTACTCGGCCTCCATGGGTAAGGCCAGCGGCTCGCAGCCGGAGGCCTGTGCGATCCGCGCCAGCAAGCGCGCCAACGCGCCAGGCTTGCGGCAGGCGGCGACGAACCACAAGTTCAAGGCATGTTCGCGCTCGTAGTTGTGATTGACCTGTGGCAGGCTGCTGACGTAGGCGGCAACCTGATCCAGGCGGGCGGACGGCACGTGCATGCCGACCAGCGCGCTGGCAAAGCAGGACTGGTGCAGCACCGGACCGACACGGCTCACGAGCCCCTCGCGCTGCCACCGCTGAAAGCGCGCCAGCACCGTGTCTTCATCCAGGCCGACGCGCTCGGCCAGCAAGGCGTAGGGCCGCGAGACCAGCGGAAAGTCCCGCTGCCAGCCATCGAGCAGACGCAGATCGGAATCGGACAGTTCAGAAGCCAATGCGGCCGCTCCTGTTGGTGAAGAAAATGCCGCTGGGCTTGGGAATGTCCAGCGTGGCGCCGCGTTGCAGCGTCCGGGTGTCATACACCACCACCCGGTCATCGTCGCGCGCCGACAGCCATACCGCCTCTCCTCGCGGCGTGAATTCCATGTGCAACACGCCGCGGCCAGGTGCCAGCGTCCGGACCACGGCCAGGGTTTCGGTGTCGATGACCTGTACCTGGCCGTTGTCCGGCACCGCAAAGTTGACCCAGACGCGGCGGCCATCGGGCTGCGCCATGACGAACACCGGCTGGCCCAGCGTGGCGATGCGGCCGGTCTCCTGCCAGGTGGCGGTATCCACCACCAGCACCTCGTGCCTGCCGATGGCGGGCAGGAACAGGCGTCCGCCCGCCGCGCTCCAGCCTCGCAGGTGGGGCATCTTGTAGACCGGCAACGCTTCCTCGCCACGCCCATAGCCCTGCAGGATCTTGCGCACGCCGGCCTCCGGATGCCAGAGGTCCATCATGGCCAGCGCATCCTCGCCGAACAACCCGGCGATGTAATAGCGGCCGTCCGGGGTGACCAGCGCGTCGTAGGGCTGGCGACCGGCCTTGTGGCGTTGTGTGGACGGCCGGGCGGGGTCCGACAGATCCGTGATCCAGATCTCGCCCGCGTCGAATAGCGCGTAGGCGAACTTCTGTCCAGGCAGGTCCGCCAGGCCGACGACCTTGGAGCGCCTGCCCGGCGCATACTCGGCGGGCACTTCGCTGATCTGGCGCAAGGTCACAGCGTCGAAGACCTTGATGCCGCCGGGCGTGTAGTTCTGCACCACGATCAGCCGCCCGTCCTGCGAAATGGCGCCGCCGATCGCATTGCCGGACTGGATGCTGCGACGGTCCACGCGTTTCCGCAGCAGATCCACCTTGGTCAGCCCGCCGTCCCGGCCGAAGACGTAGCCGTAGCGGCCATCGCGGGAATAGGCGATGTGCGCATGGGAAAGGTCGCCCAGCCCTTCGACCCGCGCCAGCCGGGTCTGTCCGCTGGTTTCGACGATGGAGACGGCGCCGTCGGCACGCTCTATCACCATGCCCAGGTCGTTGGTGCCGCGCGGGTCGGTGGCCGCGGCGCAGCCGGCCAGCACAACGGCGGCCAGGACGAACAGGAAACGCAGTTTCATGAACGTTTTATTCCTCTGGAAAGCCCTTGAGCAGCCGCGCGGCGATCCAGGCGGCTTCGTCGGGCGCAAGCATGCCGCGCCACCCGGGCATGGCGGTGCCGGGCAGCCCGTGCAGAATCGCCTGTTCGAGATAGGCCGGCGGCTTGCCAGCAAGCGCTTGCGGCGTCAACGCCGGCCCCAGGCCGCCATTCAGGCGCAATCCATGGCAGGAGCCGCAGTCCTGCCGCACCAGGTGTATGAGTCGCTGCTGATCGACGGGATCGAGGTCCGGCGCCGCCTGCGTCCGGCCCACCGCCGCTCCCAGCCCCGTGCAACAGGCCAGCGCCAGGCATGTCAGGCCGCGACCGGGGCGCATGGCTCGGCCGCGTCACGCAACAACAGCTGTCCCGCCGCGGCGGCGGACCAGGCGCGCTGCGCCAGTCGCACCACGTCGCCGACCACCAGCAGCGTGGGCGGCTTGAAGCCGGCCACCAGCTGCGGAATCTGGCGCAAGGGGGCCACCGTCCAGTCCTGGGCTTCGGTGGTGCCGGAATGAACCAGCGCGGCCGGCGTGTCGCCGCCGCGCCCATGCCGCTGCAAGGACGCGACGATCTCGGCGGCGTTGGCCACCGCCATGTAGAACACCAGGGTACAGGTGGGATCGGCCAGCGAACTCCAGTCCAGTTCAAGGCCGGCGTCGTCCCGCAGATGACCCGTGATGAAACGCACGCTGGCCGCCACGCCCCGATGCGTCAGGGGTATGCCCAGCGCTGCCGCGCAGCCGTTGGCGGCGCTGATGCCCGGCACGACCTCAACCTGCACGCCGTGCCGCGACAGGAACAGCAGCTCCTCGCCGCCGCGCCCGAAAATGAACGGATCGCCGCCCTTCAAGCGCACGACGCGGGAGCAAGACCCCGCCAGCGCCAACAGCAGCTGATGGATGTCTTCCTGCCGGTGGCGGCAGTCGCCCGCCATCTTGCCTACGTCATGGAACTGCGCGGCGGGATTGATGAGGGGCAGGATGCCGCCGCCCACCAGCCTGTCGCAGACCACGGCATCGGCCTGCTGCAATAGCCGCGAGGCGCGCACCGTCAGCAATTCGGGATCGCCCGGACCGGCGCCAACCAGGTAAACCGTTCCGCTCACTACTCCCTCCCTTGCAGCCAGGCTGCGCAAAATAAGGCTTCAGGAGGAAGTGTAGGAAGCGACAGGCGGCTGCAATAGGTACGGTCGACGCAAGTGCAATGGGTGCGCCAGGGGCGTTCAGGACGCCTGGGCGCGCAAACGCGCCAGGATCTGTGCGCGATGCTGGTCCAGGCCGGGGACCTCCCGCGCCATCGACGGCAGGGGTTTGGAGAACTTCACCGGGAAGCCCACCACGCGTCCTGCCGGCGTATCGGCAACGACCCCGCGATGTCTGACGTGCGGGTCCTCGAACACTTCATCGTGCCGCAGTACTGGCGCCCAGGGGATATCGTGACCGTCGAACAGGCGTTCCCAATCCGCCAGGCTGCGGCTCTTGAACAATTCACGCAGTCGATCGTTCAAGACCCGCTTTTCGCGCATCCGCCCCGCCCTCGTCTGGTAGCCCGGCGCGTTCAGATCCGGGCAGACCGGGGCCAGCGCCACGCAAAGGTTGCGCCAGAACGATTCCTCCAGAATGCCGAGCGCAAGATGCCGGCCGTCCGCCGTCTCGAAGACGTCGTTGTCAGGCATGACATGCGGCAGATGCGCCACCTCCGGGCCAGCGGGACCGTTCATCGCCTGCAATGCAGGGGCCATCCATGCCGTCATGGTGTCATGGATCGACACGTCCAAATGCTGCCCCACGCCGGACTCGCGCGCGTCCTGCACGGCAGCCAGTATCGCGAGCGCGGCGTGCATGGCTGCGCAGTAATCCGACAGACGCAATCGCGGCCGCGCCATGACATCGCGCACCTGCGACGGCACGGCCCAGTATCCGGCCAGGGCCATGTAATTCACGTCATGGCCGGGCCGTTGCGCATAGGGCCCTGTCTGCCCGAATCCCGAAATCGAACACAGCACCACCCGCGGATTGACGCGCGCCAATTGCGTGTAGTCCAGTCCCAGATTGGCCATTACGCCAGGCCTGAAACCCTCCACCACGACGTCGCTGCCTGCCACCAGTTGCAGCAGGACGCGCTTGTCTTCTTCGCGCTTCAGATCGAGGCAGATGGACTGCTTGCCCCGGTTGTACTTGGCGAAGGTCTCGGCTCCCAACTGGCGAGCGGTGTCGCCCTGCGGCTTTTCCACCTTGATCACGGTTGCCCCCAACTGTCCCAGCAACATGGCGGTGTACGGCCCAGGGTGCAGTTGGCCCAGGTCGAGCACAGACATGCCGCTCAGGTAGCCCGCCGCCCCCTGCTCTGCGCCGGCGCTCATGCGAGTATCCCCTTTGCGATGGTATTGCGCTGGATTTCGCTGGTTCCAGTGACGATGCGGTACAGGCGCAGGCGGCGGAAGATGAACTCCACCGGATGGTTCTTCGTCACTCCCACGTTTCCATGGATCTGCATGGCCTTGTCGGCAATTTCGAAGCAACGCTCGGACACGAACAGCTTGCACATCGACGCCGCATCGCGCACGTCCTCGCCCGAGTCGGCACGCTCTGCCGTGGCAAGCACCATCTGTTCGCAGGCATAGAGGGCCGTCGCCATGTCGGCCAGCATGTGCTGGATGGCCTGGAAGCGGCTGATGGGGCCGCCAAACTGCTGACGGTGCTTGGCGTAGTCCACAGCCAGCCTGAAAGCCTGGCGCGCCAGGCCTATCATGGTCGGGCAATGCAGCAGGCGGTTTACGCTGACGCGGTTCATGGCGATCTTGAAACCCTGCCCTTCCTTGCCGATCAGGTTCTTCTTCGGCACCCGGACCTGATCCAGCACGATGTCCGCATCGACATACTGGCCTGTCATCGGCACGCAATCATGCACCAGCCGTACGCCGGGGCTGTCCAGATCGATGAAAATCGCGGATATGCCTTCCGCGCCCCGATCAGGATTGGTGACGCACATGGTAATGGCGAAATCGGCGAACGTCGAGGCGGTAATGTAGTGCTTGACCCCGGTCACGATGTAATCGTCGCCGTCGGCCACCGCGACGGTCTGCAAGCGGGTAGCGTCGGAGCCCGACTGCGGCTCGGTCATGGCGAAGCAGGCGCCGCGCTCGGCGTTGACCACGGGCATGATGTAGCGCTCGTGCTGGTACGGGGTCGCATACTGGACCAGGTTGCCGATGCGCGAAGGACCGCCCCAATCCCCCAGCACATGGGGGAACAGGATGGCGCCGGATGCCGCGACGTCGTCCTTGAGCACGCACAGGTCGCGGTAGGACAGCCCCTGCCCGCCCAGCTCGCGCGGCAGCTGCGCTCCATAGAATCCCAGCGCCCGGCATCGTTTCCACACGGACTGCACCAGGTCGCGCCCGAACTTGTCCTCGTACCCCAGGCCGAGCGACTGTTCCAGCGGTATGAGTTCGTCCTGCAGGTACTGCTGCAACCGGGTGCGCAGACCGGTCAGCGCCTGTTTGTCGTCTTGGGCCATGTCGTCTCCTTTGAGTAGTCCCCAGCTTGACAGCGCCCGGCATCCTCGCAATTATCTTTTCTTCGTTTTCAATAACCTGGCGGAATCATGAGGCTGGAAGATCTGGACTATTTCCTGGCGGTCGCGCGGCTGGGCCATGTCGGCCGGGCCGCCGACGGCATAGGCGTCAGCCAGCCTGCACTGACCAAGGGCATCCGGCGCCTGGAAGAAGAACTGAAACTGCAGCTCTTTGTCCGCACGCCCAAGGGCATGGAGCTGACAATTCCAGGACGCGCGTTCTATCAGCGCTCGATGCAGGCAAGGCGGGAACTCGACGACGCCATGCAGGAAGCGGGTGACCTGCACCGCGGAAGCATCGGCTTGCTGCGCGTCGGCGTCACGCCGCTGCTCGCGGAATCGTTCTTCAATCCGGCCTGCATCGAACTGCTGGCGCAACGACCCGCCGCCAAGGTCCAGGTCATGGTCAGCCTGAACGATGCCTTGATTCCAGCGTTACGGCAGGGAGACCTGGACTTCGCCATCAGTTCGCTGTTCGAATCCGCCTCCGCGGCGGAGTTCGAACGGGAACCCTTGTTCGCAGACAAGCTTTTCGTTGCCGTGCGTCCGGGCCATCCCTTGCTGGGCCGCCGCAAGATCCGCTTTGCCGATCTGGCGGGGTGCCAGTGGATGTTGCCGGGACCGCAGGCGGCATCACGGCGCTGGCTGGAAGCCAAGTTCGAGCAACACGGGTCGGCGCCGCCCAACGTGACGATCGAATCCAACGCGTCGGTATCGGGATTGCTGGGCATCCTGCACAGCACGGACCTGCTGACGCTGGTCAGCGAAATCACCCTGTCCGCGCATGTCGGCCAGGGCCTGAGCATCCTGCCCCTGGACGACATGACATGGCATCGGCAGATCGGCGTGCTGACGCGGCGCAACAGCTACCAGTCGCCGCTGACGCAGCGGCTGCTGGAAATCCTGCGGGAGCATGCCCGGGCCCGGGCGGGCGCCTAGCCCTCAATCCGCCTGCAAGCCCAGCTTGTCGATGAGCGGCCCATAGCGGGCGGACTCATCATCGATGAGCTTGCGCAGCTGCTGCGGCGTGCCGGGTATGGGCGTGAACGATTGCGACGCCAAGGCCTCCAGCACCTGGGCATCCTGCATCGCGCGGCCGACGGCGGCATTCAGCCGGTCGATGATTTCCTGCGGCGTGCCTTTCGGCACGGCGATTCCCGCCCAGCTGCCGCTGTCGAAGCCGGCATATCCCAGCTCGGCCACCGAAGGCACCTCTGGCAGGGAAGCGGCGCGCTTGGCGCTGGTGACGGCCAGCGCGCGGATCTTCCCTGAGGCGATAAAGGGCATGGCGGGCGCGACCGCGACGATGCCGATATCGATCTGGCCGCCTGCCAGGTCATTGAGCGCGTTGCTGCCACCCCGATAGGGCACGTGTATGGCGTCCAGGCCGAAATGCTGCTTGAGCGTTTCAAACGTCAGATGCATGGATGAGCCCACCCCCGGGCTGCCGTAGCTCAGTTTGCCTGGATTGACGCGGGCGTATGCGAGCAGCTCCTGGAATGTCTTGACCGGCAAGGCGCTGCTGACCAGGACCACGTGCGGAGCGATGCTGAGTCCGGATACAGGCGCCAGATCCGCGATGGGGTCGAACGACAGTTTGGGCGAAAGATGCTTGGCAATCGCGAAGTTGCCGCCGTACTCCAGCAGGGTGTAGCCGTCCGCAGGCGCGTTCGCGACCTTGGCGCCGCCCAGATTGCCGCCGCCCCCGCCCACGTTCTCGACGATGATGGTCTGGCCCAGTTCCTTGCCCAGGGGCACGGCGACCAGGCGGGCGATGTAGTCGAACTGGCCGCCAGCCGAGAACGGCACGATGAAGCGTATGGGCTTGTCGGAGTAGCCGGCAGCCCCGGCGCCAGCCGCCTGCGCGGGTCCCGCCATGAGCGCGGCAAGCCCCAGGCTGACGGCCGCCAGGCAACGGGCCGCCCTGTCCCGCAGGCGGAAATTTCGCTGGTTCATGTTGTCTCCTGTTCTTGTGCAAGGCGGGACCGATGCTGGCCCCGCTTTCGCATAGAGGTAACCCGCAGGCCGCCTGAACGTCATGCCGCATCCAACGATTTCCATAACGCAGGGGAATCGCACCCGCACGATAACGGCGCGGCATGAGGATTCGCGTCCTGGTTATCCGCGGGCGCCTTGCCGCCCCGCAGGATAGCGGCAAGCCAACCCCCAGACACGGACACACCATGAACCAAGGCCGATACACCACCCGCAATGCGCGCTATTGGCGCGACCGTCCCGCCGTCATTTTCGGCGACAGGACGCTGAGCTTCGGACAGCTGGAAACCCGCTCCAACCGCCTGGCCAACGCCTTGCTGGGCCTGGGGCTGAAGAAAGGCGACCGCGTCGCCATTCTGGCCTGGAATTGCCCGGAGATCATCGAACTCGAATGCGCGCTGTACAAGGCGGGACTGGTGAAAGTGGCCCTGAACGCGCGCCTGTCGAACCAGGAGGTGCTGGATTCGGTCAACAATGCCGATGCGGCGGCCTTCATTGTGGACCCAGCCCATGTGGAAGCAGCGCAATCCCTGCTGGACGGCTTGGAGAACGTGCGGCATCGATTGGTGATGGGCGCCAGCGACATCGAAGGCTGGCGCTCATACGAACGCCTGCTGGAATCAGCCGCCGACAGCAACCCGGACGTCCCGATGCAACCCGGCGACCTGGCCGTGCTGCACTTTACGTCGGGCTCGACGGGCAAGCTCAAGGCCGCCATGCAGACGGTAGGCAACCGCCTGGCGTCGCTGCGCAAGGTCGTGATGGGCCGCATGCGCGCCAATCCCGGCGAAGTGCTGGCACTCGCCGGCCCCATTACCCACGCCAGCGGCATGTTCATGCAGCCCTTCCTGTTCCAGGGCGGAACGATCCTGCTGCATGACCGGTTCGACCCCGAGAGCTTCCTGGCCTCCGCTGCCCGGCATCGCGCCGCCTTCAGCTTCATGGTGCCCACGATGGTCAACATGCTGATCGCGCATCCGCGGCTGCATCAGCACGACCTGAGCGCGCTGCGACAGATTTCCTATGGCGGCGCGCCGATGGCGCCGGCCCGCATCCGCGAAGCCTGGGAAGCCCTGGGACCCAAGCTCAGCCAGGGCTATGGCGCGGGTGAAACCACCGGCGGCCTGGTGCTGCTGAGTGCCCTGGACCATGCCGAAGCCATGTCGGGCCACCCGGAACGGCTGCTCTCCTGCGGGCGTCCATTCGGCGAAAGCGAGGTTCGTCTGCTGGACGAAGACGGCCGTGAGGTCGCGCCCGGCGAGGTCGGCGAGATTACCGCCACCGGCCCCGACATCTTCGCAGGCTATTGGCGCGAACCCGAGCTGTCCGCGCAAGCCCTGCGCGATGGCCGGCTGCATACCGGCGACCTGGCTCGGATGGACGATGCAGGTTTCCTCTATGTCGTGGACCGCAAGAAGGACATGATCATCTCGGGCGGATTCAATATCTACCCTACTGAAGTCGAACAGGCGCTGTATCAGCATCCGGGCGTGTACGAAGCCTGCGTTTTCGGCGTGCCCGACAAGGTGTGGGGCGAGTCCGTCAAGGCTGTGCTCGTGCTCAAGCCTGGCGACACCACCACCCCGGCCGATCTGATCGAGCATTGCCGCAAGCACCTGGCGGATTTCAAGAAGCCTCGCAGCATCGAACTGGTGGCGGAGTTGCCGAAGAACGCCAACGGCAAGCTCGCGCGCAAGCAACTGAGGGACGCGCACTGGGCGCATGAGGAGAGAAAGGTGGGCTAAGGGCACCACTAGGCGTAGTATGGGGATAGATGCTGTTCACGCTCCTAGGGCCGCGCGGACTCGCGCCGCCCTCCACACCCTCAGGAGGTTGTCATGTACAAGCACATACTCATCCCCATCGACGGATCCGAGCGTTCCTATGCCGGCCTGGCGCAAGGACTGGGCCTGGCCAGCGCCCTGGGCGCAAGCGTCACGGTGCTGACGGTGTACAGCGCCTACCGCCCGACCTCCATGGAAACGGTGCACCTGGAGGGCGTGCATACGGAATATGAGCGCGAGGCCCAGGAACTCGCCAAGTCGTACCTGTCGCAAGCGGCCGCGCAAGCCAGCGCCGCGGGCGTGCCCTGCACCACCGAAATGCGCGAAAGCAACAACCCGGCGCAGACCATCATCGATATCGCCATGACGCAAGGCTGCGACCTGATCGCCATGGCCTCGCGCGGCCACGGCGGACTGGCGGCCGTGCTGCTGGGCAGCCAGACGCAGAAGGTGATGGCGCATTCGACGCTGCCGGTGATCGTCTACCGCTAAGACCGGCGCTTGGACTAGACCGCGGCGCGCGCTCCGTAGGTCTTCGGTATGCCAGCGGCGGCCACGCCGCTGCGCAGGCTTTCCTGCGGCAGCGCCTGGGCCAGCAAGGGCCGCGCCTGCAGCAACCGCGACAGATCCACGCCCGTGCGGTAGCCCATGCTTTCCAGCATGAAGACCAGGTCTTCGGTGACGATATTGCCCGACGCGCCAGGCGCGAAGGGACAGCCTCCCAGGCCTCCCAGGCAGGAATCGAAAGCGCGGATGCCTTCGTCCAGCCCGGCCAGCGCATTGGCCAGGCCCAGCCCCATCGTGTCATGCAGGTGCAGCTTGACCAGGCGCGCGCCCACGGCGTCCTGCGCGGCGCGCACCGCATCGCGCACCAGCGCCGGATGGGCATAGCCCACGGTGTCGGCCAGCGAGATCTCGTCGGCGCCGGCCAACGCGGCGGCGGCGGCCACCTGCGCGACACGGCGCACCGGCACCACGCCTTCCATCGAACATCCGAAGGCGGTGGCGACCGCCGCATCGATGCGCACGGGCCGCGGCTGCGCCCGCACCCAATCGACGATGGAGGCCAGCACCTCCACCTGTGCGTCGGTGCCCTTGCCGACGTTGGCGCGGCTATGCGTGTCGCTAACGGAGACAGGAAACGACAGCGCGTGCGCGCCAGCCTCGTAGGCCGCAATGGCGCCCTTGAGGTTGCAGACCAGGGCAACCACCGTCAAGCCCTCGATCTTCAGGACGTCGGGCAGGACCGTACCCGTATCGGCCATCTGCGGCACCAAGCGCGGCGACACGAAGCTGCCCGCCTCGATCTCGCGCAGGCCGGCGTCGGCCAGCTGCCGGATCCAGCGCAGCTTGTCGGCCGCGGACATCATGCCCTTGGCCATTTGCAGCCCGTCGCGCGGACCCACTTCGCAAAGCCTGATTTCCTGGTTCATGTGCTGTCCTTTCCCGGCCGGCCTACTGCTGCACCACGATGCCCGCGCTTTCGATGGTCTGGCGCGCCTTGGCGATGTCCGAATTGATCAACGCGGCAAACTGTTCGGTGGACACCGGATCGGTTTCCAGGCCTTGCGAGGCCAGCGCCTCCTGCACGTCCTTGCGCGCCAGCAGCTTGTTGAAGTCGCTATTCAGGCGCGACACGACCGCGGACGGCGTCTTGGCCGGGGCCAGCACGCCGTAGTAGGTCACCACGCTGAAATCCTTGTAGCCCAGCTCCGCGACCGTGGGCACCTCCGGCAGCGCCGGATTGCGCTTGGGCGAAGTGACTGCCAGCGCGCGCACCTTGCCGGACTTGATCAGCGTGGCCGCCGACGAAATCGAAGAGCCCGCGAACTGCAGGTGTCCGCCCATCAGGTCCGCCAGCGCCGGGGCCGAGCCCTTGTACGGCACGTGCTGCATCTTGAAGCCGGCCGCGTGCTGCAGCATTTCGATGGCGATGTGCACGCCGCCACCCGTGCCCGAGGTGCCATAGGAGATCTTGTTCGGATCCTTCTTGGCGGCGTCGATCACTTCGGGCAGCGTCTTGTAGGGCGAGCTGTCCGACACCAGCAGCACCATGGGCGTAGTGGCCACCAGCGCCACCGGCGCCAGGTCCTTGACCGGGTCGTACGACACCTTCATCAGCAGCGGAATCAGGGTGACGTTGTCGGACTGGCCGATCACCAGGTCGTAACCCTGGGCAGGCGAGCGCGCCGCTTCGGCCAGGCCCAGCGCCGTGCCCGCGCCCGGCTTGTTCTCGGGTATCACTGACCAGCCGTTGAGTTCATGCAGCTTGGTGCTCATCAGGCGGCCGATGTAGTCGGTGCCTCCGCCCGGCGTGGACGGGATGATGATGCGGATGGGCTTGCTGGGATAGTCCTGGGCGTGTGCGGCACAGGCGGCGGCCAGCGCGGCCACCGCGAACAGTCTGCGGATCATCTTGTCTCCTCTTTGATGGAAGTCTTGGCGGTCTGCGCCGCCTCGACCGATATCGGGCGCTATCGCCCGTTCATGCAATAACGCCTGCGCTGCGCAGGACCTCGATGCGCGCGGCATCCCAGCCCAGGCCCTGCAGGATGGCCTGCGTGTCGCCGCCCTGCCGCGGCGGATCGGAACGCTTGCCGGCCTTCAGGCCGTCGAACTCGATGGGCAGCGCCGCCGCGGATATCTCCCCGCCGTCCGGCAGCCGGGTCTTGAGCAGCGCGCCGCCGGCGTTCAGGTGCGCATCGTCCAGCAGGTCGTGCGGCTGGCGTATCGGGCCATAGGACAGGCCGGCGGCTTCCAGTGCCGCGCACAGCTCGTCGGTCTTCCAGGTCTTCAGGATCTCGCCCACGCCCGGCACCAGCCAGGGCCGCGCCGCCTCGCGGTCGACGGCGGTGGCCAGGCGCGGATCGGCGGCCCACTCGGGCGGCAGGAATTTCTGGGCGAAGTTGCGCCATTGCGCATCGCCCACCACGGCGACGAACACGCGGCCGTCGGCGGTCTCGAACACGTCATACACGCCCCAGGGCGGCTGGCGCTCCGCGCCCATGGGCTTGGGCGCCGCGCCCGTCAGCTGGTATTGCGCGATGAACTGCGCGACCAGCAGCAGGTTGTTCTCGAACAGGCCGGAGCGCACATGCCTGCCGCGCCCCGTGGCGTGGCGGTCGTGCAGCGCCGCCAGCGCGCCCACCACGCCGAAGGTGCCGCCCAGGATGTCGTTGACAGAGGCCGCCACGCGCTGGGGCGTGTCCGCGCCGCCGTTGATGTAGGCCAGCCCGCCCATCATCTGCACCACTTCGTCCAGCGCGGTGCGCTGCTTGTAGGGGCCGGACAGAAAGCCCTTGAGCGATACGTAGATCAGCCCAGGGTTCTCGGCCGACAGCGACTCATAGTCCAGCCCGTACTGGGCCAGGCTGCCGTCGCGAAAATTCTCCACTACCATGTCCGCCTGCAAGGCCAGCTGGCGCACCACGGCCTGCCCCTCGCGCGCCTTCAGGTCGATCGCCAGGCTTTGCTTGTTGCGATTGAAGACCGGGAAGTAGCCGCTGCCCGAGCCCTTCAGGCGCCGGGTGCGGTCGCCTTCGATCGGCTCCACCTTGATGACCTCGGCTCCCAGGTCCGCCAGCGCCAGGCCGGCCGCCGGGCCCATGATCATGTGGGACAGCTCCAGCACCTTGATGCCGCGCAGCGGTAATTCGGTGTGGTCCATGAAGGGTGAAGCCGGTGTTGCTGCCATCTGCATATCCTCGGGCCTGATGCGCTGAAAAACAGGCAACGGCAAGATCGATGCATGCCGCCGCCCCATGCCCCATCATCGGCGGCAAGCCGGATCAGCGGGTAGCGCTCTTTCAGCACGGGGGCATTCTCGTTTGGGAACGTCCGGGAAAGCCCTGAGCCCCGTCGTTTCAGGCGGCCTCCGCCACGCCCAGATGCGCCAACAGCACGCGAGCGGCGGGCGGCAAGGCGTCCAGCCCCAAAACGGCGATGCACAAGGAAGTGCTGGACCAGGCTCCGGAGAGCGGAATGAAGCGGATGTCCAGGTTGGCGTGGCGCGCCTTGAGATACATGGGCACCACGGCCACGCCCATGCCGCGCGCCACCAGCATGCAGATGGTTTCATGCGAGCTGACCCGCGCGCTGATCCGCCGCGCCACGCCCGCATCCTGCGCCGCCTGCTCGAACACCGCGCTGATGCCGTTGTCGCGGTTCAGTTCGATCTGCTCGAAGGGCAGCAATTGCGCGTAGTCCAGCGTGTCGCGGTCGGCCAGCAGATGCTGGCCGGGCACGACCGCCGCCAGATCGCAGCGGCCACAGGTAAAGACCTGCAAACCGTCATGACCAAAATCGGAACCCACCGCCACGTCGGCCTGGCCGTCGAGCACCGCGCGGAACACCTCCTGGGTGGTGCCCTCTTCCAGGGAAATATCGATCTGGGGATAGGCGCGGCGAAAGGACTGGATCTGCGCCGGCAGTTCGCCGGACAGCGCCGCCACGCTGACCGCGAGCCGGATACTGCCGCGCACGCCGGTCGCAAAGCCCGCCATCTCGCGGCGCATGCGGTCCATGCTCTGCAGCACCATGCGCACGTGCGTGGCCAGCGCATTGCCTGCCGGCGTGGGCTGCACGCCCCTGACCCCGCGTTCCAGCAGCGGCACGCCGAAGGCATCCTCCATCTCCGACATACGTTTGCTGACGGCGGAAGGAACGATATTCTCGCGGGCGGCGGCGCGCGCCAGGCTGCCTTCCTCCAGCGCTGCGAGGAACAGGCGGAGCGAGACGGGATCGATATCGCGGGGATGCGGCGGGGGAGACGGGACGGGCTTCATGCCGGGAAGTGTCGTGCCTTGCGCGCCTGCGCAGGGATCGGGGTTTTCCCGGTCCGGGGCGCCTTGCGCCTTTAACCCCGCACGCCCATACCGCCCTCCCATGCGTAGCCATTCAGCAAGCCCAGCAAACCGCGCCTGACCACGGCCACCGCCTCATCCCGCAAGGCGTCGGCGCGCCAGCCCATTTCGATGGCATAGCCCGGCATCGCGACCGGGCAGGGCAGCATGCGCAGGCCGGAAGCGGCAGCCAGGCCGCGCGCCGCGTGCGCGGGCAAGGTCGACAGGGCATCGCTGCCCCGCAACAGGAACGCCAACGCCGAAAAATGCGTGGTCGAGGCCTGCACCCGGCGCGTCAGTCCCAGCCCGTGCAGCACTTCATCCACCACCCCGATGAAGCCGCCGGACGACACCAGAATGTGCTGGCGGCGGATGAATTCCTCCAGCGACAAGGTGGTCTGGCCTGGCGCCACGCTGGCGGGATCCAGCAGGCAGGCATAGCCGCCCTGCCCGACCGTCACGCGCTGCAAGGCCTGCGAGGCCAGTCCGCCCGAAGCGATCACCAGGTCCGCCTCGCGCGCCATCAGCATGTCGGCCGCCAGCCGGCTGTGGGTCTGGCGGAAGATGAGGCGCAGCCCCGGCGCGCTCTGCGCCAGCGCGTGGATCGCGTCTCGTCCCAGTGCGATCTCGAAATCGTCCGATAGCCCCAGCGTCACCGACCTGCCGGCAAAGCCCGCCGCGCCAGGCCGCGCCAGAGACAGGCTCTGACGGCACTTGTCCAGGGCTTCGCCAATGACGGGCCGCAGTTCGCGCGCCCGCAGGCTGGGCGTCAGCCCTCTGCCGGTGCGCGTGAACAGGGGATCTCCGTAAAGCGCGCGCAGGCGGCCCAGCGCCGCGCTGACAGCGGACTGCGTCACGCCCAGGCGCAGCGCGGCACGTCCCGCTCCACCCTCGTCATAGATGGCCTCGAAGATCTTGAGCAGGTTCAGGTCGGCTGACTCGATATCAATCTGGTTCATATCATTTATCTCTGACCAGGATTGATTGATTTTAGGGCCGGCCGGACACTGAAGCCCATTGCCACGTTCCGAGACCCCCGCCATGACCACGAAAACCGTCGCCGCCCTGCAGATCGGCTCCTCCCCCGAGGGCAAAGCCCGCACCCTGGAAGACATCCTCGCCTACGAGGGCGAGATCGTCGCCTCTGGCGCCTCGCTCGTGGTCATGCCCGAAGCGCTGCTGGGCGGCTATCCCAAGGGCGAGATCTTCGGCACCCGCCTGGGCTACCGCCTGCCCGAAGGTCGCGAGGCCTATGCCCGCTATTACGACAACGCCATCGACGTGCCCGGCCCCGAAACCGAAGCGCTCGCCGCCCTGTCGCAGCGCACCGGGGCCAGCCTGGTGGTGGGCGTGATCGAACGCGGCGGCAACACGCTGTATTGCTCCGCCCTGTTCTTCGAACCTGCTACCGGCCTCGCCGCCAAGCACCGCAAGCTCATGCCCACCGGCACCGAACGCCTGATCTGGGGCCAAGGCGACGGCTCGACCCTGCCGGTCGTCGACACCGAAGCCGGCCGCATCGGCGGCGCCATCTGCTGGGAAAACCACATGCCGTTGCTGCGCACCGCCATGTACGCCAAGGGCGTGGAAATCTGGTGCGCGCCCACCGTGGACGAACGCGACATCTGGCAGTGCTCGATGCGCCACATCGCCCACGAAGGCCGCTGCTTCGTGGTCAGCGCCTGCCAGGTGCAGCCCTCGCCCGCCGAACTGGGCCAGGACGTACCGGGCTGGGACGCCAACCGCCCTCTGATCAACGGCGGCTCGGTCATCGTCGGCCCGCTGGGCGACGTGCTGGCGGGCCCGCTGCGCGGCAAGGCCGGCCTGCTGACCGCCCAGGTCGACACGGCGGAACTGGTGCGCGCCCGCTACGACTTCGACGTGGTGGGCCACTACTCGCGCCCCGACGTCTTTTCCCTGACCGTGGACGAACGCCCGCGCCCCGCCGTGCGCTTCGTCTCCTGAACGCCCCGGCTGACGGGAGCCCGCAATCCGGGCACCTGGCGCCGGGATGGTATAGTCTCGCCCGCTGCCGGCCCTTCCGGGCCGCGCAACGCCCGAGTGGTGAAATTGGTAGACACAAGGGACTTGAACTAATTTGAGCCCTTTGGGGGAAACTCCAAAGGTGTAGCCCGTCAAACTCGGCGAATGCCCTGGACCCGTTCCGAGCCAACGCCGAGCCAAGCCCAGGTCGCATGACCGGGGAAGGTGTAGAGAGCAGACGGCGGGCACCTAAGGCCGCAAGGCTATGGTGAAGGCGTGCTCCAGACCACGAACAGCGCATCCGCGCTGGCGGCGAAAGCCGAAGTGGTAAGAAAATCCCTCGGCCTCGCGGCCGTACCGGTTCGATTCCGGTCTCGGGCACCACCCCGCCACAGGCCAGGCGTCCATCCTTCGTCGCAAACCGGCGAACGCCTGCCTCGTCAAACTGAAGCGCGCAAAATTGCCCCCGCCGATCTAATCTAGTCCGGTAACCAGGGAGCGCGCCATGATCACCCTCTACTCGTACCCCGGACTCTATGGGCTGGAAGACAACAACCCTTACGGCCTGAAGATCTACGCCTTCCTGAAGCTCTGCCGGCTGCCGTTCGACCACCGGCATACGCTGGACGTACAGTCCGCCCCGCGTGGCCAGCTGCCCTACATCGCCGACGGCGATCTGCGTATCGGCGACAGCGACGCCATCATCGCCTATCTGAAGCGCCAGTACGAACTGACCATCGACGATTCCCTCACGCCCGAGCAGCAGCGCCAGGACTTGCTGGTGCGCCGCGCGCTGGACGACCTGTACTGGGTCATGTCCTATTCGCGCTGGCGCGATGACCGCTATTGGCCGACCTTCCGCCGCGCGCTGCTGGACGCCCACCCGGACGTCACGCCCGAGCAGCTGGAAGCCGCCCGCCAATACAACTTCCAGCGCTACCACTACCAAGGCATAGGCCGCTACGCCCCCGAAGACGCCTATGCGCGCGGGATCGCCGACCTGGAGGCCGTCTCCAGCCTGCTGGGCGACAACGGCTTCATGTTCGGCCCCAATCCGGGTAGCGTGGACGCGGGGCTCTACGGCTTTCTTGCCAATATCTATTTCTACGCCATCGACACGCCGCTCAAACAGTGCCTGGTGTCGCGGCGCAACCTGGTGAGCCTGTGCAATGCCGTGCGCGCCGAACTCGGTTAAGGCCTGACGCCCTTCCCGCGCGCGGCCGCCCGCCCCGGACGGCTTCCAAAAACGTTATTCTTGCGCCTCGTTTTCCACGTTTCCGCCCTGCCCGCCATGCGCCGGCGGGGCTTCAGACCTCACTTGACCGCCGCTTCCTCCTCCCCGCCCTTCATCGTCCTCGACGCCTGCGTCCTCATGTCAGGCATCCTGCGCCGCCTGCTGCTCAGGCTGGCCGAAGCCGGCGTGTACACGCCGGTCTGGACCGACCGCATCGGCGAGGAATGGCGCCGCAACGCCTCGCGCATCTGGGAGATCCCGCCCGAGGTGATGATGGAGATGTGGGACGACATGAACGCGCGCTTTCCCGGCGCCCGCGAGACGGACACCCAGGTCTACGAGGCCTCCCTGCGCTACAGCGACCCCAAGGACTTCCACGTGATCGCGGCCGGCCTGGCGCGGCGCGCGCGCTGCGGCCTGCAACAGCCGCCGGTGGTGCAGGTGCTGACCTGGAATCTGAAGGATTTCAACCGTTCCGAACTGCGGCGCCAGGGGCTGGACGTCTACAACCCCGACCGCATGCTGACGCAATGGTGGCAGGCCGCGCCCGACGCCATCCGTGCGGCGGCGGCACAGGTGCCCGCGGACTATGTGGCGTTGGGGCGCGAACCCGAGCCGCTGTCGGCGACGCTGCACCGCGAGCGCCTGTATGGCCTGAAGAACCTGCTGGCGCGCGACGCCGCGCAGAACGGCGGCGCCTGAACCGCGCCAGCGTGCTCAGTGGTCGTGGTTGCTGGCGGCAAAGCCCGCCGCGTTCAGTATGTCGATCACTTCCTGGATGTGCTCGTGGCCGCGCGTCTGCAGCACGAAATCCACCTCGACATTGCGCACCGGCAATGAGGTGAACGCGCGCTGGTGGTGCACTTCGGTGATGTTGGCCTGCGCGTCGGCGATGAGCTTGGTGGCGTGTGCCAGCGCGCCCGGCAGATCGCGCAGGTCCACGCGGATGCGCGCCAGGCGGCCGGCGCGCACCATGCCGCGCTCGATCAGTTCGCCCAGCATCAGCGGGTCAATGTTGCCGCCCGTCAGCACCAGGCCGATGCGCTTGCCCTTGTAGCGGTCGCTGCCCTCTTCCTGCGCGCGCAGCAGCGCGGCCAGGCCGGCGGCGCCCGCGCCTTCGACCACCGATTTCTCGATCTCCAGCAGCACCACGATGGCGTGCTCGATATCGCTTTCGCTGACCAGCTCCAGTCGATCGACCAGCTGGGTGACGATGGGCTGGGTCAGCGCGCCCGGCGACTTCACCGCGATGCCTTCGGCGATGGTGTAGGCGCCCTGCGGCATGGACACGCCCTTGACGGCGGCGTACATGGACGGAAAGCGCTCGGTCTGCACGCCGATGATCTCGATGCCGGGCTTGAGCGCCTTGGCCGCGGTGGCAATGCCGGAGATCAGGCCGCCGCCGCCGATGGCGACGACCAGGGTGTCCAGCTGCGGCTGGTCTTCCAGCATCTCCAGCGCCACCGTGCCCTGCCCCGATATGACCGCCTCGTCATCGTACGGGTGGATCATGATCAGGCCGCGCTCCTGCGCCAACTCGTAGCCGCGCGCCTTGGCATCGTCGAAGGTGTCGCCGGCCAGCACCACCTCGGCGCCGAAGCGGCGCGTGTTGGCGATCTTGACGGTGGGGGTGAACCGCGGCATCACGATCACGGCCGGCACGCCCATGCGCTGGGCATGGTAGGCCACGCCCTGCGCGTGGTTTCCGGCGGACACGGCGATCACGCCCTTGGCGCGTTCTGCTTCCGACAGCGTCAGCATGCGGTTGAGCGCGCCGCGCTCCTTGAACGAAGCCGTGAACTGCAGGTTCTCGAACTTCAGCCAGATCTCCGCGCCGAAGATGTCGGACAGCGTGCGGGACAGGGTAAACGGGGTCTTCAGCACCTGGCCGCGCAGGTTCTCGCGGGCGGTCTGAATGGAGGCGATATCGATCACAATGGAAATCCTGTTAGCGCACCGGCAGGAAATTGAACAGCAGCAGGCCCTGCGCGTAGTTGATCCCGATGCGCCGCGTGTTCTCGCCCAGCAGGTTCGCGATCAGATCCAGGCGGCCGATGATGGCGCCGAATTCGCGTTCAAAGCTGAGGTTGGTGGCGTTCTGGGACATTTCGTTGGCCAGCAGCAAGGGTTCGCCCTGGGTATTGCGGCGCGACGCCAGCAGCCAGGCGGCTGCCTCGACGTTCCGTGCGGCATTGTAGACCCGCTGCCCGTCCAGCGCGTCGGTGGCGTACAGGCGGGTTTTGCCGTTGTGGGCGGCGATGATGGTGTCGGCCAGGCCGTAGATGAAAGCGCCGACCCGGTCGCCCGAATAGTTGGGGTCCAGGGACACGGCCAGGATCTGGATGTCGCGCAGTCCCGCCAGGTCCTTGGGCGGGATGCGGACTTCGATGGAATGCTTGACCAGCGACACCGCCTTGGCCAGGTCGGGCGCGCCGGACTTGCGCCATTCGCGCGGATTGCGGCGGTAGAGCTTGTCCAGCAGGACATACAGGCTGGCCAGGTTGTCGCGCACCTCCAGCGTGACGGTGCGGTTGAAGTCGGTCTGGCCGAACTGGTCGGCGGACATGTCCTCGCTCTTGGGACCGCCCTTGCCCGGCGCGGGGCTGCTCATGCAGCCGCTCAGCACGGCCGCAAGCAGCGCCGCGGCACTGGCGGATCTGGCCCACGCCGTCATGCCTTGCCCATCCGTTTCCCCCTTCTTTGCCACGTCGCGCAGGCCATCCTCCGTGGTCGGGGGGCCTCGCTCTCGCGCAAGACTTTACAGGAAGGTAAGCGCAGTTGGGAGATGTCCGGGGTCTGAAGAAGCAAGAAGATGAATCATGCCGGCCACAAGCGTGCGCGCCGGCCCATGAAAAACGGCGCCCGCAGGCGCCGTTTCATGCTACCGGTCAAGCAGGCTTATTCAGCTTGCGGTTCCGATTGCGGGGCAGCTTCGGGAGCCGCAGCGGCTTGCTGCTGCTCGATGCCGCCAATCGCCTTGATGGACAGGCGCAGGCGGCCCTTGTCGTCGGCCTCGATGACCTTGACGCGGACTTGCTGGCCGACCTTCAGCACATCGTTGATGTTGGCGATGCGGTAGTTGGCGATTTCCGAGATGTGCAGCAGGCCGTCACGGCCCGGCAGCACTTGCACGATGGCGCCGAAATCCAGCAGGCGCAGCACGGCGCCTTCGTAGATCTGGCCCACTTCGACGTCGGCGGTCAGTTCGACGATGCGGCGCTGGGCTTCCTTGGCCTGCGCTTCGTCGACGCTGGCGATCACGATCGTGCCGTCGTCCGAGATGTCGATCTGCGTGCCGGTTTCTTCGGTCAGCGCGCGGATGGTGGCGCCGCCCTTGCCGATCACGTCGCGGATCTTCTCGGGGTTGATCTTGATGGTCAGCATGCGCGGAGCGAAAGCCGACAGCTCGCCGCGCGAACCGTCCAGCGCTTCCTTCATCTTGCCCAGGATGTGCAGGCGGCCTTCGCGGGCCTGAGCCAGCGCCACTTGCATGATTTCCTTGGTGATGCCCTGGATCTTGATGTCCATCTGCAGTGCGGTGACGCCGTTCTCGGTGCCCGCAACCTTGAAGTCCATGTCGCCCAAGTGATCTTCGTCGCCCAGGATGTCCGTCAGCACGGCGAACTTGCCGCCGTCCAGGATCAGGCCCATGGCCACGCCGGCCACGTGATCCTTGACCGGCACGCCGGCGTCCATCATGGCCAGCGAGCCGCCGCAGACCGAAGCCATCGACGACGAGCCGTTGGACTCGGTGATTTCCGACACGATGCGGATGGTGTACTGGAAGTCTTCCGGAGCCGGCAGCAGCGGGATCAGCGCGCGCTTGGCCAGGCGGCCGTGGCCGATTTCGCGGCGCTTGGGCACACCGATGCGGCCCGTTTCACCGGTGGCGAACGGAGGCATGTTGTAGTGCAGCATGAAGCGGTCGCGGTATTCGCCCATGAGCGCGTCGATGATCTGCTCGTCCTGCTTGGTGCCCAGCGTGGCCACGACCAGCGCCTGGGTTTCACCGCGGGTGAACAGCGCGCTGCCGTGTGCGCGGGGCAGCACGCCCAGACGCACGCTGATGGGGCGCACGGTGCGGGTATCGCGGCCGTCGATGCGCGGTTCGCCGTTCAGGATCTGGCCGCGCACGATGGCGGATTCCAGCGAGAACATGATGTTGTCGACAGCGACGGCGTCCGGCAGCGCTTCGCCCTTTTCGGCGGCGGCGGCGGCCAGCTTGGCCGACACGTCAGCCGACACTTCGCGCAGCTTGGTCGTACGGGCCTGCTTTTCGCGGATCTGGTAGGCGGCGTTCAGGCCTTCCTGGGCAGCGGCGGTGACCGCGGCGATCAGGGCTTCGTCCTTGGCGGGCGCTTGCCAGTCCCAATCGGGCTTGCCGGCGTCCTTCACCAGTTCATGAATGGCGTTGATGACGGCCTGCATTTGCTGGTGGCCGTAGACCACGCCGCCCAGCATGATTTCTTCGGACAGCTGGTCGGCTTCGGATTCCACCATCAGCACGGCGTTTTCGGTGCCGGCGACGACCAGGTCCAGCTTGGACGACTTCAGTTGCGAGGCGGTCGGGTTGATGGCGTACTGGCCATCGATATAACCCACGCGCGCGGCGCCGATGGGGCCGTTGAACGGGATGCCCGAGATGGCCAGCGCGGCCGAGGCGCCGATCATGGCGGGAATGTCGGGATCGATTTCAGGATTGACCGACAGCGTGTGGATGACCACCTGGACTTCGTTGTAGAAGTCTTCGGGGAACAGCGGACGCAGGGGACGGTCGATCAGGCGCGAGGTCAGCGTTTCCTTCTCGGAGGGCTTGCCTTCGCGCTTGAAGAAGCCACCCGGGATGCGGCCGGCGGCGTAGGTCTTCTCGATGTAGTCAACGGTCAGCGGGAAAAACGTTTGACCCGGCTTGGCCTTCTTGGAAGCCACGACGGTGGCCAGGACGACGGTGTCCTCGATCGACACCACAACGGCGCCGGAGGCCTGGCGAGCGATCTCGCCAGTTTCCAGGACGACCGTGTGCTGGCCGTACTGGAACGATTTTGTCACTTTGTTGAACATGACGATTATTCCTTACAAATGAAAAACCGTGGCCGTCGCGACATACGTCGCACCGACCACGGTTGCGTCATGGGGAGCCAGCCCCGTCGATCACTTGCGCAGACCGAGTTTTTCGATCAGTGCGCGGTACGAATCGGGATTGCGGCCCTTGAGATAGTCGAGCAGCTTGCGGCGACGGCTGACCATACGGAGCAGACCGCGGCGCGAGTGATGGTCCTTCATGTGTTCTTTGAAGTGACCGGTCAGTTCGTTGATGCGGGCGGTGAGCAGAGCCACCTGAACTTCGGGGGAGCCGGTATCGCCTTGAGCGCGTTGGAATTGCGCGACGATATCGGATTTCTTGATGTCAGCTACAGACATTTATGACCTCTTCGGACATGCGACAGGGCCGAGGCGCCCTGACGTGGTTTGGAAAAAATTTGCGCGAACCTGGCGGAATTCGCTTTCTCACTGCTGCCATTGATGACTCAAACAGAAGCCTGGAATCCGGGTGTTGGACGCGGTGTTTCGACACCGGGGCCTGGCACCTGGACCAGCTCTGCGGCCAGCGCAAAGGATGTTGCAAGATCAATACACTTGATAAAGCTCGATGATTATAGCCGATTCGCTAGAATTACCCCAATGAGGGCCGCCTGCCCCGCCGCAGGCCGCGATGCCACGTAAGGAGAAGATATGTCTAAATATTACAGAAGCGCGCGCCTGGCACTGGCTGCCGCCGCGTTGGCCGGCCTGGCCGCCTGCGCAAACATGGCCCAGATTCCTCCCGGCACGCCCTACGCCGACGTGCAAGCCCAGTTCGGCCGGCCCAACTTCGAATGCCCGCAAGCCAATGGCGGGCGGCGCGTGATCTGGACCCAGCAGCCCATGGGCCAGTACGCCTGGGGCACCAACGTCGGCGCCGACGGACGCGTGGGCCAGGTGGTGCCGCTGCTGACGGACGAACACTTCAAGGTGCTGAGCGAAGGCGTATGGGGTCCCGACCGCGTGCGCTGCGAATTCGGCCCGCCCGCCAAGATCGAGGAAGCCGGCCTGGGAGAAAAGCGCGAGGTGGTCTGGTCGTACCGCTACAAGGAAAACGGCGTCTGGAACTCGCTGATGTATGTCTACATGAGCCGCGACGGCAGCAAGCTGACGCACTTCCATCCCGGCCCGGACCCCATGTACGACGACGACAGGTTCATGTGGCGCTGATTCCCCCGCCTCTCTAAAAAACAAAACCCGCCATCAGGCGGGTTTTGTTTTCAAGGCGTTCACCAATCAGGACGATTGGTTGCGGCGTTCCTGCGTCAGGCGGCGCGCGCGGTTCCAGCGCCAGGCCCACATGATCCAGCCCGACAGGCCGTACAGCACGAACAGGCCGAACAACACGACCGGAGGATCGCTGGACACGAACACGAACACGGCCACCACCAGCAGGATGCCCCAGAACGGCACGCTGCGGCCCAGGGCGAAGCTCTTGCCGCTGAAGAACGGCGCATTCGACACCATGGAAATGCCCGCGTACATGGTCAGCGTGAACGCCGCCCAGGCCATCAGGCTGTCATGGATGGGCAGCTTGTTGTCCACGGCCAGCCAGACGAAACCCGCCACCAGCGCGCCGGCAGCCGGGCTGGGCAAGCCCTGGAAGTAGCGCTTGTCGACCACGGCGATGTTGGTGTTGAAACGCGCCAGGCGCAGCGCGGCGCCGGCGACATAGACGAACGCGGCCAGCCAGCCCCAGCGGCCCAGGTCGTTCAGGATCCATTCGTACATGACCAGCGCGGGCGCAACGCCGAAGGAGGTCATGTCGGACAGCGAGTCGTACTGCTCGCCGAAGGCGGACTGGGTGTTGGTCAGGCGGGCGACCCGGCCGTCCATGCCGTCCAGCACCATCGCCGCGAAAATGGCGATGGCGGCCACTTCGAAGCGGTCGTTCATGGCCTGCACGACGGCGTAGAACCCCGCGAACAGTGCCGCGGTGGTGAACGCGTTGGGCAGCAGGTAGATGCTGCGGTGGCGGTTCTCGGAATCGCGCATGGAAAAATTGGGCATGGTCTCAATAACTTACAACGAACATTGAAAGGTTAACCCATCTGGCCCCGCTTGCGGGGCGGAGCAAGCCGCGTGCCTGGCCAATCGAGGGAACGCCTGCAAAAAAAAGCGGCATGCCCTCGCAGGCATGCCGCTTCGACCCTGATTGCGCGGGGCAGGCCCCGCGCAATGGCATGGATCAGTTCTTGGACTTGTCCACCAGCTTGTTGGCGGCGATCCAGGGCATCATGGCGCGCAGCTTGCCGCCCACTTGCTCGATCTGCGATTCCGCGTTGATGCGGCGGCGCGAGGTCAGCGTCGGAGCGCCGGCGGTGTTTTCCAGGATGAACTTCTTGGCGTACTCGCCGGTCTGGATGTCCGTCAGGCACTGGCGCATGGCCTTGCGGGTTTCGTCGGTGACGATCTTCGGGCCGGTTTCGTACTCGCCGAACTCGGCGTTGTTCGAGATCGAGTAGTTCATGTTGGCGATGCCGCCTTCATAGATCAGGTCGACGATCAGCTTCAGTTCGTGCAGGCATTCGAAGTACGCCATTTCGGGCGCGTAGCCGGCTTCCACCAGCGTGTCGAAACCGGCCTTGATCAGTTCGACGGTACCGCCGCACAGCACGGCCTGTTCGCCGAACAGGTCGGTTTCGGTTTCTTCGCGGAAGTTGGTTTCGATGATGCCGGCACGGCCGCCGCCGTTGGCGCTGGCGTACGACAGGGCCACGTCACGCGCGGCGCCCGACTTGTCCTGGTACACGGCCACCAGGTGGGGCACGCCGCCGCCTTGCTTGTAGGTGTTGCGCACGGTGTGGCCCGGGGCCTTCGGGGCGATCATGATGACGTCGATGTCTTCACGCGGCACGACCTGGCCGTAGTGCACGTTGAAGCCGTGGGCGAACGCCAGGGCGGCGCCGGGCTTGATGTTGGCGTGCACTTCCTTGTTGTAGACCGAGGCGATGTTCTCGTCGGGCAGCAGCATCATGACGATGTCGGCGGACTTGACCGCGTCGGCGACTTCCTTGACTTCCAGGCCGGCGTTGGCGGCCTTGTTCCACGAGGCACCGCCCTTGCGCAGGCCGACCACGACCTTCACGCCGGATTCATGCAGGTTCTGCGCGTGCGCGTGGCCTTGCGAGCCGTAGCCGATGATGGCAACAGTCTTGCCCTTGACCAGGGAGAGATCGCAGTCTTTGTCGTAGAAAACTTTCATGGTTGTGCTCCAGATTCCAGTATTTTGGATATTTGTTTAATTCAGATGTAGGGTGCGGCTTGGCCTGGAAGGCCGGTCAAATCTTCAAAATCCGTTCACCGCGTCCGATGCCGGACACGCCGGTGCGCACGGTTTCAAGGATTGCACTGCGGTCCAGGGCCTCCAGGAAGGCCTGTACTTTTTCCTGCACCCCGGTCAATTCGATGGTGTAGGACTTGTCGGTCACGTCGATGATGCGGCCGCGGAAGATATCCGCCATGCGCTTCATTTCCTCGCGCTCCTTGCCGACCGCGCGCACCTTCACGAGCATCAGCTCACGCTCGATGTGCGCGCCTTCGGTCAGGTCGACCACCTTGACCACATCCACCAGGCGGTTCAGGTGCTTGGTGATCTGCTCGATGATTTCATCGGAACCGGTGGTCACGATGGTCATGCGCGACAGCGTGGAATCCTCGGTGGGCGCCACGGTCAAGGTCTCGATGTTGTAGCCCCGCGCGGAAAACAGGCCCACCACGCGCGACAGCGCGCCGGGTTCGTTCTCGAGGAGGACGGAAATCACGTGCTTCATGGGTGGCCTCCTTACAGGTCTTCAGAGCCGAGCAGCATTTCGGTCAGCCCGCGGCCGGCCTTGACCATCGGCCACACGTTTTCGGTGCGGTCGGTGATGAAGTCCAGGAAAACCAGGCGATCCTTGTGCTTCTTGAACGCTTCGCGCAGCGCCGGCTCGACGTCCGCCGGTCGTTCGATGCGCAGACCCACGTGGCCATAGGCCTCGGCCACCTTGACGAAATCGGGCAGCGAATCCATGTAGGACTCGGAATAGCGCGAACCGTAGTCGATCTGCTGCCACTGCCGGACCATGCCCAGGAAGCGGTTGTTCAGGCAGATGATCTTCGGCGTCAGGCGGTACTGGTGGCAGGTCGACAGTTCCTGGATGTTCATCTGGATCGACCCTTCGCCCGTGATGACGGCGACGTCGTGCCCAGGATTGGCCATCTGCACGCCCATGGCGTACGGCAGGCCCACGCCCATGGTGCCCAGGCCGCCGGAGTTGATCCAGCGGCGCGGCTTGTCGAACTTGTAGTACTGCGCGGCCCACATCTGGTGCTGGCCCACGTCGGAAGTCACGAAGGCGTCGCCGCCAGTCACTTCCCAGAGCTTTTCCACCACGAACTGCGGCTTGATGACCTCGTCCGAGTTGGCGAACTTCAGGCATTCCTTGCCGCGCCAGGACTCGACCTGCTCCCACCACTTGGCGATCGGAGCAGGCTTGTGCTCGGCCGCGGCGATGTCGTACTGCGCGCTGAGGTCGGCCAGGACGTCCTTGACGTTACCGACGATCGGGACGTCCACGCGCACGCGCTTGGAGATCGACGAGGGATCGATATCGATATGGATGATCTTGCGGGCGTTCTGGGCGAAGTGCTTGGGGTTGCCGATCACGCGGTCGTCGAAACGGGCGCCGATGGCCAGTAGCACGTCGCAGTGCTGCATCGCCATGTTGGCCTCGTACGTGCCGTGCATGCCGGGCATGCCGACGAACTGGCCGCTGCTGGCCGGGTAGCCGCCCAGACCCATCAGGGTGCTGGTGCAGGGCGCGCCCAGTTGCGACACGAGCTTGTTCAGCTCGGGCGCGGCGTTCGACAGGATGACCCCGCCGCCCGTGTAGATCATGGGCCGCTCGGCGGCCAGCAGCATCTGCACGGCTTTCTTGATCTGCCCCTGGTGGCCCTTGTTGACGGGCGCATAGGAGCGCATCGAGATCTCGCCCTTGGGCGGCGTGTACTTGCACTGCGCGATGGTGATGTCCTTGGGGATATCCACCAGCACCGGGCCGGGACGGCCGGTGCGCGCGATGTAGAACGCGCGGCGCATGGTTTCGGCCAGGTCCTTGACGTCGCGCACAAGGAAGTTGTGCTTGACGCAGGGACGCGTAATGCCGACGGTGTCGCATTCCTGGAAGGCGTCCTCGCCAATGGCCGCAGTGGGCACCTGCCCGCTGATGATGACCATGGGGATGGAATCCATGTAGGCGGTGGCGATGCCGGTGACGGCATTGGTCACGCCCGGTCCGCTGGTCACGAGGCAAACGCCGACCTTTTGCGACGAGCGCGAATAGGCATCGGCGGCGTGCACGGCGGCCTGCTCGTGACGAACCAGGATATGCTGGAATTTGTCTTGCTTGAAAATCGCGTCGTAGATGTAAAGCACCGCGCCGCCGGGGTAGCCGAAAACGTGTTCCACGCCTTCATCGGCCAGGCAGCGCACGACGATATCGGCGCCATTCAGTTCCATGTTGTCATTCCTTTCAGTACCGGCCCTGCAACCCTGACTGCTGCTCGCCCGGATACGGCGGCAACTGAACCCATACCGGTCCCGACAACATGATCCGGCGCTTTGCGGCTCACGGAGCCACGCCACCCGGACACCTTGCCGACCCGGCACACGCTCGACAGAACGCAGTGCAAACGCCCCTGGGGGACGCTGGAGGTCGAAATGGAAGCCTTGGCAACACACGCTTGTGGCGCGGCCAACGGCAGGTGTAACTGCTGCGGGATGGCTGGGAGGTGACCCTGGCAATCCGCCTCAACGCACCGGTTTCGGATAGGCAGACCGATGCAAGTGGAGCAATTTACCGCGTTGCGTCAAAGGTAGCAAATCGACTTTTCTTCGACCGTTGCTTGGAAGGTTCGGTAACTATCCGACCCCAAAAATTTAGGCAGTCTCTCTATACTTGTTTCGTCATCCGAAACCGAGCCGCCGCCTCATGGATTTGCGCATTGCCAGCATCCGCCGCTTCCTCTACAGCCACTACTTCTTCGGAGGGGTGCGTCAGGGGGTGGGGATGCTGTTGCCCGTGCTGGTGCTGGGCGGCCTGTTCGGCAACTACACCACGGGTCTGGTTGCAACGTTCGGGGCGCAATGCCTGGCCATCATCGACCAGCCGGGCGGGCCGCAGCGCCACCGCACCAACGAGATGCTGGGCGGCGCCGCGCTGGGCACGCTGACGGTCATCATCACAGGGCTGGCGTCATCGCACCCCGTGCTGATCTGGCTGGCGGTCATCGCGCAGTGCTTCGTCTATTCGATGTTCACGGTGTTCGGCAAACGCGGCGGGCTGATCGGCTTTGCCGGCCTGTTGCTGATGACCCTGACCATGCATTCGCCGCTGGCGCCCCATGAGGTGCTGGCGCACGCCGCGGCCACGCTGGGCGGGGCGCTGTTCTACGTCGCATTCAGCCTGGGGTTCTCGCGCCTGTTCTGGCTGCGCGAGGAGCAGCAGGCCATGTCGGTGGCGCTCTTCGCCACCGCCGACTACGTGGCGGCGCGCGCCACCTTCTACGATGAAACCGCCGATCTGGACGACGCCTACCGCGAGCTGATCCAGCGCCAATCCGTCATGACGGAAAAACACCAGGCGGCGCGCGACATGGTGCTGCGCGCCCTGCCCCGCGGCAAAGGCCTGGGCGACCGCCAGCGCGTGATGATCTGGAACATGTTCGTCGATATGCTGCAGCTGCTGGATACGCTGGTGGCCACGCATACCGACTACGCGGCGCTGCGCCGCGCGCTGGCCGGCAGCGACTGCCTGATGTTCATGCGCGATGCGCTGGTGAAGATGTCGCTGGAGCTCAACCGCATCGCGCTGGACGTGTCGCGCGGGCGCAAGGTGCAGTACCGCAGCAGCGCCAAGGCCGAACTGCGCGCCATCGAATACGAGATCGAACAGCTCAAGCAGCAGGGCCTGGGCGAGCGCGAGCCCGAGATGCTGGCGCTGATCGTCCAGGTGCTGCGCCGGCTGCGCAATTCGGCGCGCATCGTCGACCGCCTGGCCGACCACACCGCGGCTTCGCCCGACGCCAAGCCCACCGACGTGCTGCGCATCAACAAGTCGCTGACGCGCTTCATTTCGCGGCAGGAATTCCGCGTGGGGCTCCTGACCAGCAACCTGCGCCTGGATTCGCCGCACTTTCGCTATGCGCTGCGCGTCACCGCGGCCGCGGCCATCGCCATGACGCTGGCCAGCCAATGGCTTTCGCCGGCGTTTTCCGCGCACAACTACTGGATCATGCTGACCATCGTCATCATCATGAAGCCGGGTTTCGCGCTGACCCGCCAGCGCAATAGCTGGCGCCTGACGGGCACGCTGATCGGCTGCATCCTGGCCCTGCTGCTGTTCAACCTGACCGACCGGCCCGAACTGCTGTTCGCCGCGCTGCTGGGCGCCTGCATCATGGGCAACAGCCTGGTGCAGCTGAACTACATGGCCAGCGCCACCTTCAACACGCTGTTCGTGGTGCTGGTGTTCCACTTCGTGTCGCCGGGCACGGTGTCCATGTCGGTGATCGGCGAACGCGCCATCGACACGTTGATCGGCTGCGCGCTGGCGCTGATCTGCAGCTACATCCTGCCCTGGTGGGAGGCCCGCTACCTGAAACCGCTGGCGGCCGCGGCCACGCGCGCCAACCGCGAATACCTGATCGCCGGCCTGCGCTACGTCGAGGCCATGCAGGCCCACGGCGCGCCCGTGGGCGCCGCCGCCGGCGAGACTCCGGCGGTCACGGACGCCGACCTGGCCTGGCGGCTGGCGCGCAAGAACGTGCACATCTCCTTCAGCAATTTCGCCGAGGCTTTCTACCGGATGATGAGCGAGCCCACGTCGCATCAGGTAAGCGTGCCGGAGCTGAACAACCTGCTGATCCAGAACCACATCCTGGCTTCGCAGATCACAGCGGCCATCCCCATTCTGGCCAGCCTGCCGGCTACGCCCGAAGCGGTACAGCGGGCGCTGACCGGCATGGTGGACCTGTTGGATGAGAACCGCGCACAGGCGCCGGCCGGCCTGCCGACCCAGTTCGACACGGAAGGCGAACAGGCGGCGCTGGTCTATCCGGTCAAGCAGATGCTGAAGGCGGCGCACATGATCCGCCAGGAACTGCACGCGCTGGCCGATCCCACGCACGCGCCGCCGGTGGCGGCGGCAGCATGACCGGCGTGGATGGCTCTGACGGGAATGGGGAGTCCCGGGCGCAAGGCCCGGGACCGGATCAGACCTTGCGGCGGAACACCAGCTTGTCTTCCGACGAGGCAGAGGCGTCGAACTTGTAGCCTTCCAGGTCGAAGCCTTGCAGGCCTTCGGGCTTGGACACTTTGTGCAGGATCGCGTAGCGCGCCATCAGGCCGCGCGCGCGCTTGGCGTGGAAGCTGATGACCTTCCAGGCGCCGTTCTTCCAGTCCTGGAATACGCATTGCACGACGCGCGCCTTCAGCGTCTTCAGATCGACCGACTTGAAGTATTCCTCGGACGCCAGGTTGACGATCACGGGCGCCTTCTGGCCGGCCTGCCGTTCGTTGAGATAGTCAGCGATGGCCGGGCCCCAGTACTCGTACAGGTTCTTGCCCTTGGGCGTGGCCAGGCGCGTGCCCATTTCCAGGCGGTAGGGCTGCATCAGGTCCAGCGGGCGCAGCACGCCATACAGGCCGCTCAGGATGGCCACGTGCTCTTGCGCCCAGTCCAGCTGCTTGGCCGACAGGGTCGCGGCCTCCAGCCCTTCGTAGACGTCGCCGTTGAAGGCCAGCACCGCCTGGCGCGAGTTGGCCTGCGTGAAGCTGCGCTTCCAGTGGGCATAGCGCTGCACGTTGAGTTCGGACAGCGCCGGGCTCAAGCTCATGAGCTCGGAGATGTCCTCGGCCGACTTGGTCTTCAGCACCTTGATGAGGCCGGCGGCCTGGTCCACGAACAGCGGCTGGGTATGCGTCTCGATGTGCAGCGGCGAGTCGTAATCCAGCTTCTTGGCGGGAGAAAGCAAAAACAGCATTCGGGAATTCCTTTTTTAGCGTGCCGTCCAGCCGCCATCGACCGAGACGGACGTACCTGTGATTTGCGCGGCGGCGTCCGAGGCCAGGAACACGGCGGTGCCCCCCAGTTGCTCCGGCGTCACGAATTGCAGCGACGGTTGCTTTTCGCTCAGCAGTTCGCGCGCGGCGGTTTCCTGGTCCACGCCATCCTTTTCCGCCAGCGCGGTGATCTGCTTTTCGACCAGCGGAGTGCGTACCCAGCCCGGGCAGATGGCGTTGGCCGTGATGCCCTGGCCGGCCGTTTCCAGCGCGGTGACCTTGGTGAAGCCGACCACGCCGTGCTTGGCGGCGACATAGGCCGACTTGTTCGCCGAAGCCACCAGGCCATGGGCCGAGGCGATGTTGATGATGCGGCCGAAGCCCTGCTTCTTCATGTGCGGCAAGGCGGCGGCGGTGCCGTGGAACACTGCCGACAGGTTCAGCGCCAGGATCGCGTCCCATTTTTCAGCGGGGAAATCCTCGATCAGCGCGGTGTGCTGGATGCCGGCGTTATTGACCAGGATGTCGATGCGGCCCAACTGGCGCACGGCGTTCTCGACCAGCTCGCGCACGGCCGCGCCCTTGGACAGGTCGGCGCCGTCGTAGATGACCCTCACGCCATGCTTGTCGGCCAGGCCGGCGCGGAGCTTTTCGATTTCGGCCGCATCGCCGAAGCCGTTCAAGACGATATCGGCGCCTTGCTGGGCGAAGGCAGTGGCGATACCCAGGCCGATGCCGCTGGTGGAACCGGTGACAAGGGCGACTTTTCCTTTAAGCATGAGCATTCTCCTGTGGTCGGGCACATTGGACGGGCCAAGCAAGGGTCAAGTGTAGCTGCCCGGCATGACGGCAATCATGCCATGCCCGTACGGCCCGCAGGGTCAAGCAGCGGGAGGAGGATCGCGCGGCGCGGGAGGTTTCGGCGCCTCGTCCTGGACCGGTTCCGCTGCCGGCAGATCGGCCATGCCGCCCCGGTTCTCGGGTATGCGTTCCAGCAGCTTGATCAGCATCGGCACCACGCCCATCGAAATCGCCACGATGACGGACAGCAAGTCGCGCTGTTCCAGGTTCATCAGATTGTTGTCCCAGGCTTCGTTGAAGATGGCGAAGCTGAACTCCCCGCCCTGCGCCAGCGCCAGCGCGAATAGCAGGCGGTGATAGCGCGGCAGGCCCAGAAAGCGCGAAAAGCCATACAGAATCAAGGCCTTGACCAGCAGCAGCGCGAATACGCCTACAAGAATGAAGGGCCAGTGGTTGGCCACCACCTTCAGATTCACGGACATGCCGATGGCTACGAAGAACAGGCCCAGCAGCAGCCCCTTGAACGGGTCGATGGCCTTTTCCAGGTCATCCCGATAGCGCGACTCGGCCATCAGCACGCCCACCAGGAACCCGCCCAGGCCCGCGGACAGGCCGGCGTAGTCGAACAGTTGAGCAGCGCCCACCACCATCAGCAGGGCGGCGGCCGTGAACAATTCATTCAACTGCGCCTTGGCAGCCCAGCCCAGCAGCCGCAGCCGGTACGCCGCCGCGACCACCACCACGGCGATCAGCGCCTCCTTGAAGGAAGGCGCCGAGGCGCCATCCGAACCCAGCAGGCCCGCCGCCACCAGCATCGGGATCGCCGCCATGTCCTGGAACAGCAGTATCCCCAGCGCCGACCTGCCCAGGGGCGTGCGCGTCAGCACGCGTTCGTCCAGCAGCCGCAAGGCCACCGCCGTGGACGACAGGGCCAGCGACAGCCCGCAAAGGATTGCCGCCTGCCATTCCATGCCGGCCAGATGCCGCAGCGCCGCGCCGAACACCACCGCCAGCAGCAGCCCGCAGGCCAGCATCTGCAAGGAACCCAGCACGAAGACTTCGTTGCGCATGGCCCACAGGCGTTTGGGCGAGAGCTCCAGCCCGATGATGAACAGCATCATCACCACGCCCCACTGGGACACATTGATCATGGTGTCCACATTGGTGACGAGCCTGAGGCAGGACGGCCCCACCAGCACGCCGGCCAGCAGATAGCCCGGGATCGCGCCCAGGCCCAGCAGCTGGGTCAGGGGCACGCACAGCACGGCCGCAAGCAAAAGGATAAGGATGAGATCCATGGGACTAGCGGTTCCGGGATGAGCGCCGAGAAGAGAAGAGTGCCGGGCAGGGACGCCGGGCATGTCGGAATTCTGGGCAAAGATCGCCGCCGCTGAAAGCCGGTTGAAACCCGCTGTGGGGGACTTTCAACCACCCCCTTTACACAAACAAAAAAAATCCTGTAGAATTGCGGGCTTCGCTGCTTCGACAACGAAGATCCTTCCGACCAGGGATCTTTAGTGGAAGACCCGGCCCTTGGGGTAACCCAGGCCAGCCAGGAACACCACCGTTACGAAACCCAGCCACGGAGAGGTGGCAGAGTGGTCGAATGTACCTGACTCGAAATCAGGCGTACGGTATCCCCGTACCGTGGGTTCGAATCCCACCCTCTCCGCCAAGTATTGCAAAAAAGGCCAATCCCTCGGGATTGGCCTTTTTCTTTTTCCTTCGGACTTCATAAAAACTAAAAACGCACAGGCTCGGCGCGCGCCGGCTTGCGTGTAGGCAAGCCGGCGCCGTTCCGATGCTCGCCCCGGTGGGGCTGCGCTTCGGATGGCTCCGGGGGTCCTCGGCTGGTAGGCGCCTAATGCGTTGGTTTTGGATCCCGTAATGGGCAGATGCCGCGAGCCGGTGGCCGGACGGAGGGATCCGAAGCGCAGCCCCACTGGGGCGAGCATCGGAATCCCGCAGTCCGGACGGCGGCGACTCAAGAACGCTGCCTCACAAAACCGAAGTGCGGGGCGGTAGGGCTTCGAGCTTGCGGATGCCAGAGTCCTTTAGCCGCCGAGGCTGCCCTGCGCCATTCCGATGCTCGCCCCGGTGGGGCTGCGCTTCGGATGGCTCCGGGGTCCTCGGCTGGCAGTTGCCTAATGCGTTGGGTTTGGACCCCGTTCATGGGTAGATGCCTTGAGCCGGTGGCCGGACGGAGGGATCCGAAGTGCAGCCCCACCGGGGCGAGCATCGAAATGGCCCGACAGCGCCCCATCGCCAGATATGGACCCATGTCACTTTGGCACCATATGGCAAGCCGCAGACTCGAGCCCCCCATCGGCGCGCCAGGAGTATTCAGAGCGAGGCAATACCTGTCAAGACAGGAAGATCGGCGTCTCCCATGCCTTTTCGAGACCGGCTTGAACGGCTGCTTCGTACTTGGCATCGAATGGCAAGACCCGGCTGCGGCATTCTCCTAACCTAGGCCGACGCCCAGTTCTTTCGACGCCCGCAATCCCTCCAACAGCTAGAGAGGGCCCATGTATCACCATGCTGCCATTCAGTCATTCCATGCGCTGCAGGATGCGTTGAGCAATGCGCTGGTGCACGATGAGTTGTTTCTGCAATATCAACCCATTGTGGATCGATGACAGAAGATCATAGGCATGGAGGCCCTGATGCGCTGGAACTCGGCGGAATACGGCCAGGTTCCGCCCTCGGATTTCGTGCCGCTGGCGGAGCGAACCGGCGCCATCATGAGCATGGGCGCCTGGGCCCTGGAAACAGGCTGCCAGCAGTTGGAGCGATGGTCCACACATCCGACAACCTCCGAATGGACGTTGAGCGTCAATGTCAGCGCGCATCAGTTCAATCATCCGAATTTCGCCGGCGATGTCCTCAACCTGCTGAAGCGCTATCGGATTGCAGCAAGCGAAGGCGGGGCCGCCCCGCCTGACTATCACAAGGGCGCCGTTGGCCGCGCCAATTGGAACAGGTCCGTGCTGCGCGCGTACCAGCCGCCGCCGTGCATGCGCGCGATCAGCCCCATGGCCGGCGTGTCCATGTAGCCGCGCTCGGCGTCCTGCACATAGGCATCGTCGACGTGCGCGCCCAGCACCCGGCCGATCACCACGAGCTGGCGCGGGCCGGTCACGATGGTTGCCTGGCTGACGCATTCCAGCGACACCGGACTGCCCTTGATCAGCGGGGGACGCACGTGTGTCGCCGGCAGCGCGGTCAGGCCGGCCGCCGCCATCTCGTCCACGTCCGCCGGGTAATCGGCGCAGGTCTGGTTCATCTGCGCAACCAGCGACTCCGGCACCAGGTTCACCACGAACTCGCCGTTCTCGATGATGTTGGCGCCGGAATCCTTCAGTTCGCCGCTGGCATGGCGCATCAGGCCGATGGCGACCGTCGGCGGCTGAGGCCCCATGACATTGAAGAAGCTGAAGGGAGCCGCGTTGACAACGCCTTTGTCCGAAATGGTGGTAAGCCACGCGATCGGGCGCGGGGTGACGGTCGAGGTCAGCACGTTGTAGACCGTCTGCGTCGGCAAGGCGCTGAAATCAAAATGCATGATTCAAGCCTCCCCGGCATTCAGCGCCGAGACGGCCCGCTTTTCACGGGTGTCGACCTGCAGCTGGAACACGTCGGGGCGGGCGTAGTGGCCCGAGACGTCGAAGTCGTACTTGCCGCGCAGGATCTGGTTGGGATTGATGTCGGCGTACAGGATGGTCTCGGCTGAGAAATCCGGCCCTGCCAGCACTTCGCCCAGCGGATCGATGATGGCGCTGCCGCCGCGCATCAGCACGGTGTCGGGCGCGTCGCCCAGTGCGCATTCGAAATCGTCGGGATAGGCATCGCGGCGCAGATGCTGGCAGGCCGTGAGCACATAGCAGCGCCCCTCCAGCGCGATGTGGCGCATGCTGGGAATCCAGGAATCGCGGTCGTCGGCGGTGGGCGCGCAATACAGCGCCACGCCCTGGCTGTACATGTACATGCGCAGCATGGGCATGTAGTTTTCCCAGCAGATGACCGCGCCGATCTTGCCGTAGGGCGTGTCGAAGACGGGCATGGTGGAACCATCGCCGAAGCCCCAGATCAGGCGTTCGCCGGCGGTGGGCATGAGCTTGCGGTGTTTGCCCGCCAGCCCTTCACGGCCATTGAAGTACAGCACCGTGCAGTACAGCGTGCCGCCATCGGCCTCGATGCAGCCCATGACCACGAAGCTGTCGGTGTCGGCCGCGGCCTGGGCCACCAGCGCGACCTCTTCGCCATCCAGCCGGATGGCCTGGTTGTGATAGCTGGCGAAGGCGTCGCGGCCTTCGGGCTTGCGCATGCCGATGGGCGCGCCGAAGGAGTTGCCCTTGGGATAGCCGCCCAGGAACGCCTCGGGGAACACCAGCACGCGGGCGCCCTGCTCGGCCGCCTGGCGAATGAGCGATGCCGCCTTTTCGGCGCAGGCGACGCTGTCGGTGGGAATGGAGGCCGCCTGGATGACGGCAGCCTTGAAGCTCTGTTGCGTGGACATGTCTCTCCTCTTTCTCAGTGTGCAGCGTCTTCGTCGATGGCGCGGGCGCGGGTGTTCGGCAGGAACAGGCTGCCGATGACGCCGACCACCGCGGTCACGACGACCGGATACATCAGGCCACCAAAGATATTGCCGCTGGCCTGAGCCAGGTAGGTGGCGGTAAAGGGCACGATGCCGCCGAAGATGCCGGCGCCGATGTGGTACGGGAAGGATAGCGCCGTATAGCGGATGCGGGCCGGGAACAGTTCGACCAGATAGGACGCCACCGGGCCGTAGACCATGGCGACCACGGCCGTCATCAGCACCAGGATCAGGATGATGGTCGTGCGGTCGACGCGTGCGGGGTCGGCCCGCTCCGGATAGCCGGCGGCCGTCAGCGCGCTGGTGTAGGCGGCGCGGTCAAAGCCGTTGACGGTCGTGCCGCCCACGCTCATGGCGATGCTCTGCCCGGGCAGCGGCGCGGCGTATTCGAAGTTGATGCCCTTGCCGACCAGGAATTTCTTGGCCTGCACGCAGACCTTCTTGTGGTCGGCGTGGCTACCGATCATGGCGGCCTGCAGTCCGAAATCGCAGGCGCCGCCGCTGGTGTCGGCATGCACGCGCACCGGGGTGGTCTGCATGGCTTGCGCCAGGGCCGGGTTGCCAGCCTTGAGCAGCACGTCGAACATGGAGTGGTAGCCGATGGCCGCCACGAACAGGCCGACCATCATGATCCACTTGCGGCCGATGCGGTCCGACAGCCAGCCGAACAGCACGAAGGTCGGCGCGCCGATGATGAAACCGATCAGGATCAGCGTGTAGACGCTGGTCTGGTCCAGTTGCACGGCCTGCTGCATGAAGATCATGACGTAGAACTGGCCGGTGAAATAGGTAGCGCCCTGGCCGGCGGTGACGCCGATCAGCGCCAGCAGCACCAGCCGCAGGCTGGACCATTGGCCGAAGGTCTCCTTGACCGGGTTCTTGGACAGGCGGTTCTGCTGCTTCATGCGCGTGAACACGGGCGACTCGTGCAGCTTGGCGCGCACGTAGATCGAAATCGCCAGCATCACGATCGACAGGATGAACGGCAGGCGCCAGCCCCACTGGCGGAAATCCTCGGCGCTCATGGATGCCTGGGTGCACAGGATCACGATCAGGGACAGGATCAGGCCCGCCGAGGACGTGATCTGGATCCAGCCCGTCAGCAGGCCTCGGCGCTTGGGCTCGCAGTGCTCGGCCACATAAATGACCGCGCCGCCGTACTCGCCGCCCACCGCCAGGCCCTGCACCACGCGCAGGGTCAGCAGCAGGATCCATGACAAGTGGCCGGCCGATTCATAGGTGGGCAGGCAGCCGATCAGGACGGTTGCGCCGCCCATCATCACCACGGTGATGAGGAAGGTGTACTTGCGGCCCAGCTTGTCGCCCAGGTAGCCGAACATCACGGCGCCCAGGGGCCGGATGATGAAGCCCACCGCCAACGCGCCCAGCGCGGCCAGCAGTGCCACCGTGGGGTTGTCCTGCGGGAACAGCACCTGGCTCATGAAGACGGCCAGGGTCCCGTAAATGAAAAAGTCGTACCACTCGAACAAGGTGCCCAGGGTCGAGGCCACCACCACCTGGCGTTCCTCTTTTCTGCTGAGCGTCGGACCGGCGTCGATCCGCGGCATTGCCACATTCGCTTCCATGCTTGCTTTCCCCAATCGCTTTAGATTGATAATGCTGTATTCATTAACTATTATCAAACTTAACCCAGGACCTGAAAAACTAGGGGAAACCCGGCGAAGCCGCCCGCGCGCCCGGGCGGCAAGGGTCCGCCCCGCTGCTACACTCCCGCCAGAAAAACAGTGGAGGCAGCAATGGCAAGGCCCGCCGGCAAGATGGAAAAGAACGCGGAACAAGCGCCTGCCGCCGCGCGCAGGGGCATCCAGTCGATCGAAGTGGGATTCCGGATCCTGGACGTCATCCGCAAGGCCGGCCGCCCCCTGCCCCTGAAGGAAATCGCGGATGCCTGTGAACTGACGGTACCCAACGTCCACTACTACCTGGTCAGCTTTCAGAAGGTGGGCGTGGTGCAGCAGCACGCGGATACGGGCCATTACGGCCTGGGTCCCTATGCCCTGCGGCTGGGCCTGGCGGCCCTGGAACAGTTCGACGTATTCACCACCGCCCGGCCCATCATGGCCGAAGTGGCCGCGGTCACCGGCCACACCGTGTTCCTGGGCGTGTGGGGCAACAAGGGCCCGACCATCGTCTACCGCGTCGAAGGCGCCCGCAGCCGCCCCCTGCTGGAACTGCGCGTGGGCAGCGTGCTGCCGCTGCTGTCCTCGGCGCTGGGCCGCAACTTCCTGGCGCACCTGCCGGAAGCCAGCACGCGCGAACTGCTGGAACAGGAAATGGCCTCGGCCGGTTCGGACGGATATGGCGGCAAGTCCTACACGCAAAAGGACGTGCAGGCCATCCGCGAGGAAGTGCTCGAACACCACCTCAGCCGTTGCCGCGACGCGCTGCTACCGCACTTCACGTCGCTGTCCGCGCCCATTTTCGACATGCTGGGCGAGATGAAGGCGGCCATCACGCTGATGGGCCCGGTGGGCGCCATCGACGACGACCTGCAATCCGACACGGCGCGGCTGCTCAGTGAAAAAGCCCGCTCGATCTCGGCAACGGCAGGCTGGGTGGAGCCGCAGGCGCGCTAGGCGCTTCTGCCGCCCTCACCTCCGCGCGTCGGGCAGCCGGCTGGGCGGCGGCGTGCTGGCCACGTTTTTCTTGTAGTAAGCGATGAACTCCGGCGCCGGCATGGGCTTGCCGTACAGCCAGCCCTGGCCGAAATCCACCTCGCGCGCTTTCAGGTGGTCTTCCTGTTCCTGACGTTCGATGCCTTCGGCCACGGTCAGCAGGTTCAGCGACTTGGCCATGTCGATGATGTGGTCCGTGACCTTGTGGGTCGCGGAATCGGTGCCGATGGTGTCGACGAAGGACTTGTCGATCTTCAGCGAGTCCAGCGGCAGCCGCTGCAGATAGGACAGGCTGGAGTAACCCGTGCCGAAGTCGTCGATGGCCACGGCATGGCCTTGCGCCCGGGCCTGTTCGATCACGCTGCAGGCCTTGTCCACGTCCATGAAGCCGCGTTCGGTGGCTTCCAGCCAAATCTGCCGGGGATCGATGACCGTGCCTTCCAGCATGCGCTGCAACACCCGCAACGCCCCGCCATCCTTGAGATCGCTGGCGCTCAGGTTGACCGAGATGTGCGCCCCCCGGTCCTCGCCCAGCAGATCCTCCATATCCCGGATCACCAGGCGAAACACCTCTTCGGTGATGCGGGCCATCAGCCCGTTGTCCTCGGCGATCGAGATAAACAGATCAGGTCTCAGGGTCTTGCCGCCGCGCCTGATCCAACGCACCAGCGCCTCCGCGCCGATGCAGCGGCCAGTGCGCAGGTCGATGATGGGCTGGTAGTGGACGACGAATTCCCGCCGCCTGATGCCGGCGGCCAATTCGCCCGCGATCGACAGGCGCCGGCGCGACAGCCAGACGACCAGCGCGATCATGGCCGCCGCGACCAGCGTCCCCATGGGCAACCAGAACAGGCGTTCGCGCGGCAGCATGTCCAGCGCTTCGGTTTGAGGTTCGAGCAGGACGACGGCCAGGTCCGCATTGCGGGCGACGGCGCTGAGATAGGCCTCGTCGATGTCCAGCTTGCCGCCATTCAGCGCCTGCGATACCAGCACGAGATCGGGGTCGTTGCGGGTGCCCAGCATGCCCACGCCCGGCAGGACCACGGCAAGTTGCGCGCCGTCCGTGAGCGCCTTTTCGGTGAACCGGCCTGGTTCGAACAAGGCGCTGTAATCGCCGTGGCGCACGGCCACCATCCTGATGCCGGGGCTCAAGACGGGCACTGCGTCCAGCAACAGGCGTCCACCATTGGCCAGTTCGACCTGGGCCGGAACCAGCGGCTCTTCGTAGCTGGGCACGCCCCAGGTGGTGCACTGGACGATGCCGCCCGCCACGTAGGCCAGATCGTCCACGGCCCGGTCCCTCAGGGCCAGGGCCCGCATATGGCGGATATGCTGGGGTGAACAGGGTTCGAATGCCAGCCCGTCCAGATCGCGCAGCGTGGTCACGGTCTGGTCCAGCAAGTCCTGCGTGTCCCTCAGGATGCGCTGGGCCTGGTCGTCCAGATAGCGCTGTTCGCCCGCGACGGCGCGGGACCAGGACATGTGCAGCGCGAAGCCGATGGGCAACAGCGCCGCGGCGGCGGCGAGAGCGATGGCGATGCCGATTACAAACTTGCGCGGCATCGAGGCCGTCCCCAGGGATCGCCGGCTGGCGAGGTTATATCTTTTTACACTTTTTGAGGGGGCAGTGTCTCCATCAATTTCCGCTCGCAGCCGCCGTTTCAGCCTTCCGCCACGATCTTCGCGTCGCGGATGGTCTGGGCGTACTTCTGCTGCTCCTGCTTCATGAAGTCGGCAAAGCGCTGGACGCTGCCGCCGCCATCCTCCGCGCCCACCTGCGCCAGCTTTTCCTGCACATCCGGCATCGCCAGCGCCCGGTCGATGTCCTGGTTCATGCGCTGGACCATGGCGGCGGGCATCTTGCCCGGACCGACCATGCCGAACCAGATGCTGGCCTCGAAGCCGGGATAGCCCTGTTCGGCCACGGTCGGCACATTGGGGTGGCTCTTGGAGCGCTGCAGCAGAGTCTGCGCCAACGCGATCACCTTGCCGGACTGCACCAGCGGCGTGGCGGTGGTCATGCCTTCGAAGCAGTACTGCACGTGGCCGCCCAGCAGGTCGTTCATCAAGGGAGCCGAACCCTTGTAGGGCACGTGCAGCACATCAATCCCGGCGCGGGCCTTGAAGATCTCCAGCGCCAGGTGCTGCGCCGAACCGCTGCCGGCCGAACCGAACACGATCTTGCCCGGCTGCGCCTTGCACAGCGCGACCAGCTCGGGCAGCGTCTTGGCGGGCTGAGAGGCGCCGCCGATCAGGATGGTGGGCGTCTTTCCGACCAGCGCGATGGGCGTGAAGTCGCGGTCCACCGAATAGGCCAGCTTGGGCTGCAGGCCCGGCGCGATGCCGTGGCTGTTGACGTGCGCCATCAACAGCGTGTTGCCGTCGTTGGGCTGGCGCGCCACCTGTTCGGCGGCAATGATGCCGGCCGCGCCCGCGCGGTTTTCGACGATGACGGGAATATTCCACATCACGCCCAGCTTCTGCCCCAGCAGGCGCGCCAGCACGTCGGTGCCGCCGCCGGCGGGAAAGCCCACCACGATCTTCACCGGCCCCTGCGGCAGGTCTTGCGCCCGCGCCGCCGCCGGCAGGACCAGCGCGGCTCCCAGCGCCGCGGCGCCGGTCATGAATTGCCTACGTTGCATTGCTGTCTCCTCGCGCGCCGGTCCGATGGCCGGCGACTGGTTCTCGAAACTCTGTCACCGCTCACCGCAAGCGGCCGTCTGGCGCGGCCTGGCTGCGATGCTCCTGCGCTGCTGCGCGCGGCCGGCAGGCCGCGCGCCCTGCCCTCAACCAGCGACCCGGCTCCACTTGCCATAGCGCTCGACCATGCGCTCGTCGAAGCCGAAGCCCAGGCCGGGCTCCTGATGCAACACCACGCGCCCCTGCTTGTGCGTCAACTGGCGGTCGACCAGCCTGCGGAAGTTCAGGACCTGATCGTCCCAGAAAAATTCGACGTAGCGTGCATTCGGCGTCGCGGCGACCAGCGGCGCATGCACGTCATGGAACCAGTGCGGGCAAACCACGACGCCGTAGCTGGCAGCGGTAGCGGCGATGCGCTTCCATTCGGTGATGCCGCCGCAGACGGCGGCGTCGGTCTGCAGGATGCCGGCTGCGCCCTTGTCCAGCAGCTCCTTGTGATACCAGCGGCCGTAGCCAATCTCGGCGGTGGCGATGGGCAGGCGCGTCAGGCGCGCGAGCTTGGCGTGGCTGTCGATGTCGTCGGGGCCGAAGGGTTCTTCGATGAAGTACGGATCGTACTGTTCGAAGCGGCGGATGTACTGCATGGCCTGAGTCACGTCCTGCCAGGCGTTGTTGCAGTCCATCATCAGCTCGACGTCGGGGCCGATGGCCTCGCGCGCCGCCTTCAGGCGCGCCTCTTCCTCGGCCGGGGACAGGCGGCCGGTCTTCATCTTCACGGCGCGAAAGCCCTTGTCCACGTAGCTCGCCATTTCCTCGCCCAGGTGCTGGGGCGTCTTGCCGTCGAGGTAATAGCCGCCGCTGGCATAGGCCGGCACGGTTTCGAGCTCGACCGCGCCCAGGTACTTGTGCAGCGGCAGGCCGACGGTCTTGGCGTTCAGGTCCCACAGCGCGATGTCCAGGGCGCTCAATGCGCGCATTACCGTGCCTTGCCTGCCTTGCAGCAGGGCTTCCTGGTACATCGCCTGCCACAGGCCTTCGACGGCGAGCGAATCCTTGCCCAGCAGCACGGGGCCCAGCAGGTTCTGCACCGCGGCTTCGAAGATGGCGCCGCCGGCGCTGCCCACGTAGCAGAAGCCGATGCCTTCCACGCCGTCGGAGGAACGGACCTTCACCAGGCCGTAGTGCCGCGTGGACACGGTGCGGTTCGAAAACGAGGTGACCTTGTCCAGGGGCACCGCGGCGGCGCACACGTCTATGGATTCAATGATGGGCACAACTGGCTCCTTGGTAATCGGGATGGTCGGGCGGGGCCTGCGCGGCTTGCGGGGCCTCAACGCTCTGAACGTATTCTTGCCGCGGCAAAAGAAAACAACAATTATCTTCATCCATCTTTAGAATATGGAAAAAGCATCTTTTCAGGAGAAGCTGGTTCGTGGATTCGCGCTTTCTGCAAACCTATGTGCACGTGGTGGAGCTGGGTTCCATCGCCCAGGCCGCGCGCCACCAGGGGCTGACGCCCGCCACGGTGCAGCAGCGCCTGCGCGCGCTGGAAGCGGACATGGGCAGCGCCCTGATCGCGCGCTCCGGCCGCACCGTGAAGCCCACCCAGGCCGGCATGCGGATCCTGGAGCGCGCCCGCGCCATCCTGCGCGACGTGCGCGACCTGCGTTCGGCCGCGTCCGACACCGAACTGCCGGCGGGCCCTTTGCGCCTGGGCGCCACGCCCACCGCGCTGACCGGCATCATGCCGCCCGTGCTGCGCGCCTGGACCGCGCGCCATCCCCACATTGAAATCTACATAGAACCCGCGCCCACCACCCTGCTCTACGGCAAGGTGCTGTCCGGCGAACTGGACGGCGCGCTGCTGGTGCATCCGCTATTCGCCATCCCCAAGACCTGCGCCTGGCGCGACCTGCGGCAAGAACCGCTGGTGCTGGTCACGCCGGCCGACATGAAGGTGCGCGATCCGCTGGAAGTCATCGCTCGCGAACCCTACATCTGCTATGACCGCAGCGTGGTGGGCGGCAAGATGGCCGACGACTACCTGCGTGCGCGCAGCCTGCGGCCGCACGTGCGCTTCGAGCTGGATGGAATCGATTCCATTGCCAAACTGGTGTCGGAAGGATTGGGCGTGGCGCTGCTGCCGGATTGGGCGACCACCGGTGAACCGTCAGCCCGCGTCAGGCGCTGGCCCTTGCCGCCGCCCTGCCCGGTGCGCACCGTGGGCGCGGTCTGGCTGCGCTCCGGCGTGCGTTCGGCGCTGATGCAGGCCTTCGTGGAAATGGCCGAGACCCAGCTCGGCCTGGACTGAGCGCGGAAGATCAGCCCTGTGCGTTTGCGTCGCGGCCGTCGCGCGCCACGACCACGCCGCCCGACACCACCAGGCGGCGCGGCGCGCGCGTTGCCACGGCTTGCGCAATACAGCTGGCGTCGACCAGCACCAGGTCGGCGCGCGCGCCCGGCGCCAGGCCATAGTCCCTGAAACCACAGGCGCGGGCCGCGGCGGCGGTCACGCAATCGAACGCCCATTCGACCTCGTCGTCGCGCCGCAGGTCGTTGCGCAGCCCGATCAGCATGGCGCGCGCCAGCATGTCGGGACTGCCGTAAGGCGTCCAGGTATCGCGGATGCCATCGTTGCCGCCGAAGATCGTCACCCCCGCCTCGCGACAGGCGCGCACGGCCGGCACGGGCCGCGACGGCGGCGCGGTCGTCAGCAAGGCCACGTCCAGCGCGGCCAGCCGCCGCAGCAGGCCGTCCAGCCGCTTGGCGTCGACGCCGCCCAGACAGAAGGCGTGACTGATGACAACCTTGCCCTGCATACCCAGCGCCTGGACGCGGTCCAGGATCAGGTCCAGGGTAAAGGCGCCCAGTTCGCCCGGCTCGTGCAGATGGATATCGACGGGCTTGTGATGCTTGTCCGCCAGGCCGAACAGCACGTCGAGCGACCTCGCCGGATCGCGGTCGATGGCCGAGGGATCCAGCCCGCCCAGCACATCCGCGCCCTGCGCCAGCGCCTGGTCCAGCAGCTCGGCCGTGCCGGGCCGGACCAGCAGGCCCGACTGGGGAAAGGCCACGGTCTGGATCTCGACGCGTCCGGCCAGCTCCTGGCGCGTGGCGTGCACACCCTCCAGATGGCGCAGCCCGGCGTCGGTATCGATGTCCACGTGCGTGCGGATGCGGGTCGTGCCTTCGCGCAGGAAGGCCAGCGCCAGGGCGCGCGAATGGCTGGCCGCGTCATGGCCGCTGCGGGCGCGCCAGACGCGTTCGTTCTCGATGCGGTCGGTCAGCGCCGGGCCCACTTCGTTCACGTACCAGGGCGAATCCCAGGTGGTCTTGTCCAGGTGAGTATGGCCTTCGACCAGGCCAGGCAGCAGCAAGGCGCCTGCGCCGTCCTCGACAGGCATGCCGGGCGCGGCGGCGAGGCCCGGCCCGATACCCTGAATGCGCCCGTCGCGCACCAGCACGTCCACCGCGCCGCCTTGCGGGGCGCGGACATTCTTCAAAAACAGATTGGTCATGGCAGGATTCCAGGCGCCGCGCGTGGCGGCCGGCCTTGCGCAGACCAGGCGGCACGCGCCATCAAGCTCAGGCTTGGGGCGGTTCTATCCAGAAGAAACGTTCACCCTGGCGGACCATGTCGGCCACGCCTTCGGCGCCGATGCGGTAATCCGTACCCATCAGCGTGGCGCCGCCATCCTCATGGATATGAATGATGGCGAGCGGGTCATTTGCCATGGTGTACCAGTAGTAACCCGGCTTGAGATCATGCAGGTTCGTAGTCATGTTTCGAGTATACAAACATCCCCGCGCCGTATTCAAAAAGACACATAAATCCAGCTCATGCCTGACATGATGGCCTTGAGGCGGCATACTTCCCGATTCCAGGCCCAAACCGCCCGCACAGTAGGCATGCGTCGACCAGGCTGTCGCCGCATTGGCGCATATGCTTTGACCGTTGGAGGAACCGCGAGCGTATGAAAAGGCAGTCTCTTCAATTCAGCGAGCCGCTTAAACAAGCTGTTTTGGACGGCCGTAAAGTGCAGAGCCGGCGCATCCTGAAGCCGCAACCGACCAAACTGACCACGGTCTGGTATGCGGACGCCGCGGATTCCGGCAGATGGGTGGCCATGGGCCCGTCGCTGGATAATCCATCCGAATTGCGCAAGACCTCAAGCTGGGTCAGGTGCCCATTTGGAAAATCCGGCGACAGTATCGAATTGACCGACGAAGCCGGCAATACCTTCGCCACCGCCGTTATCGTGGGCGTGCGCGTCCAGCGCCTGCAAACGCTGTCCGAAGCCGATGCCCGCGCCGAAGGCACGCAAGCCCTGTACCAAAGCTCCGCCCTATTGCCGGGCGTGCCGCTGCAGACCGCCTTCGCCTTGACCTGGTGCGAGCGTTACGGCTCGCACGCCTGGGCAGCGAACCCGTGGGTCTGGGTGGTCGAATTCCGTCGCCAACAGGCCGATGGGGAGCGGGACGCCTAGCTCCTGCCCCAAAAAACTGGTGCGCCCGCGCAACGTCGTTACGCGGAAACAGGGGCGGATGGTGACTGCCTGTAACCTGGCCACTCGGCTTCACCTGATTCCAGGCGATTTCAATCCATTTCAATCGCGGCCGCATCAGAGCGGACTCACGCTGTTGCGTAGCAGCAAGCCGCATGCCATATGGGCGGGGACGGTTGCGGATTGTCGCGATTGACGCGGGCCCGCTTACGTCTGCCTGATCGAAAAGCCCGAAAATGGCATCAACGAATACTCAACTTTGCTGCGTCAAGCGGCAGGCAGGTGCAAGATGAAAAAATGGCTTATCGCTGGTGCTGGTGCCGCTGGTCTGCTGATCTCCAGCGTCGCCCTGGCTCGCGTGGACGTCGGCATCTCGATCGGCATACCGGGGGTCGTATACCCCGCGCCGGTCTACGTCGCGCCGCAGCCCGTGTATGTGCCGCCCCCGCCGCCCGTCTATTACCGCCCCGCGCCGGTGTATGTCGCGCCGCCGGTGGTCTACCCGGCGCCGGTGTACTACCGCGGCGGCGGCCGCTATTACGATCGCGGCTATTACTATGGCCGCGGACGCGGACATGACCACCACCACGGCCGTGGTCGCGGACACGACCGCGATTAATGCGTGACGGCCGCCAGGCGCCGGAAAAAGCAAAGGCCACTCTTGCGAGTGGCCTTTTTTTCTGCGGGGCAATGTCCGGTGCCGCGCGGAAAGCACCTCAGGCTGCAGGAGCCTGCACGGGTTTGCCGACCAACACCACCGGTTGCTGCGGAGCCTTGCTGGCTTTGGCATCGCTCCACCGCGGCGTTTCCTGAACGAGATCGATCCAACGGCGGGGCTCGCTCGACGACCGCCACCAACCATTATGCGGACGCATGGGCAAACTCCGGTTCACCGTTGAAACGCACGCCGTTGATGCCCTGGAACAGTTGCAGGCTTTCCTGCTCGGCTTCGTGCAGGCTCGAAAACGGCGCCTGTCCGGGCACGGTCCAGCACTTTTCCGGCGCGGTGCCGCCAACCCGGCGCGTCCATATCTGCACACGGTAGCCCTGCTCGTCTTCCTGAGCCACGGAGCATCTCACACGAAAATCTCCAATCATTCTTGAAGTCATGGGCAACTCCTTGTTATTTAAGTGAATGAAGCGTGTAGCACACGGGGCATATTGTGCCGTAACTATCCGGCCCTTTTATTGGAATACACAATTGCTCACATCATAATCAAACACTCGCGCAGGCAGCTTAAAGGCCCGAGGCGACAGGAATATGTACAGATAATAAAAAAAAACGGAGCCCGAAGGCTCCGTCTTTTACTCCGCCAAATGACGGATGGACAGCTGAAAAGCGTCAGGCTTTCGGTGCCGGATTCAGCACCGTCAGGCCGCCCATATAAGGCTGCAGCGCCTCCGGAATCAGCACGCTGCCGTCTGCCTGCTGGTGGTTTTCCAGCACGGCGACCAGCGCGCGGCCCACGGCCAGGCCCGAACCGTTGAGCGTGTGCACGTATTCCGGCTTGCCCTGGGCATTGCGGAAGCGCGCCTGCATGCGGCGGGCCTGGAAGGTTTCGCAGTTCGACACCGAGGAAATCTCGCGCCAGGTGTTCTGCGCGGGAAGCCACACTTCCAGGTCATAGGTCTTGGCCGAACCGAAGCCCATGTCGCCCGTGCACAGCAGCACAACGCGGTAGGGCAGGCCCAGCAGTTGCAGCACGCGCTCGGCATGGCCCACCATGTCTTCCAGCGCCTCGTAGGACTGATCGGGCTGGGTGATCTGCACCATTTCAACCTTGTCGAACTGGTGTTGGCGGATCATGCCGCGGGTATCGCGGCCGCCGCTGCCGGCTTCCGAGCGGAAGCACGGCGTGTGCGCCGTGAGCTTGAGCGGCAGGTCGGAAGCGGCCTGGATGGTGTCGCGCGCCACGCTGGTCAAGGTGATTTCCGAGGTGGAGATCAGGTACTGGTCTTCACGCACGTACGGCTTGCCCTGGTCATCGACCTTGGGATCGTCGTCGCCGCCGCCCTTGGACACCGCGAACATATCGTCCTTGAACTTCGGCAGCTGGCCCGTGCCGTACAGCGTCGAGGCATTGACGATGTAGGGGGTGTAGCACTCGGTGTAGCCGTGCGTGCCCGTCTGCAGGTCCAGCATGAACTGCGACAGCGCACGGTGCAGGCGCGCAATCGGGCCGCGCATGAACGAGAAGCGGGCGCCGGACAGCTTGGCGGCCATGTCGAAGTCCAGCCCCAGGGGCTCGCCGATGGCGACGTGGTCGCGGGCCTCGAACGCCAGGGCCGGCGGATTGCCGTCGGCGCCGGCCGCGCCCGGCAGCCAGCGGCGCACTTCGACGTTGTCGTCGGCGGATTCGCCCAGCGGCACGCTGGCGTGCGGCAGGTTGGGCACCGACATCAGCAGTTCATTGAGCGGCTGCTGCAAGGCGGCCAGCTCTTCTTCCAGCTGCTTCAGGCGCACGGGCACGGCCTGCGATTCGGCCATGACGGCGCTGGCGTCCTCGCCCTTGGCCTTGAGCTGGCCGATCTGCTTGGCCAGCGCGTTGCGGCGGGCTTGCAGGGACTCGGTTTCAGTCTGGACGGCCTTGCGGCGGGATTCCAGCTCATTGAACCGTTCCGTGTCGAAGGACACGCCACGGCTCTTGAGGCGGTCTACGACGGTTTGCAGGTCTTTGCGCAGCAGTATCGGGTCTAGCATGGTGATATCGGTGAGGTTGCGTGAAGCAACGGGCGACGCCCGTTACCGTTTCTTGGCGCGTTCCTGTGCGTCCAGCTCGCGCAGGAATGCCAGCTTTTGCTGGATTTTAGCCTCCAGGCCGCGATCGGTCGGCCGATAGAAGGAGGGATTGAGTCCATCGGGGAAATATTGCTCGGCGGCGGCGTAGCCGTGCGGCTCGTCGTGCGCGTAGCGGTAGGCCTTGCCATGGCCCAGCTGCTTCATCAATTTGGTGGGCGCATTGCGCAGGTGGATCGGCACCGGCGCGCTGCCGTGCTCGGCCGCGAACTTGCGCGCCTGGTTGTAGGCGTTGTAGACGGCGTTCGACTTGGCCGCGCAGGCCATGTAGACCACCGCCTGCGCCAGGGCCAGTTCGCCTTCTGGCGAGCCCAGGCGTTCGTAGATATCGGCGCCGTTCACGGCCAGGTCGGTGGCGCGGGGATCGGCCAGGCCGATGTCTTCCACCGCCATGCGCACCAGCCGGCGCGACAGGTATTTGGGATCGGCGCCGCCGTCGATCATGCGGCAGAACCAGTACAGCGCGGCGTCTGGGTTGGAGCCGCGCACCGACTTGTGCAGTGCGCTGATCTGGTCGTAGAACGCGTCGCCGCCCTTGTCGAAGCGGCGCAGGTTCTGCGACAGCGAGATCTCCAGCCAGGCCGCGTCCACCGTATCGCGGCCGGCGGCCTGGGCCGACTCGGCCACCACTTCCACGGCGCTGATCAGGCGGCGCGCGTCACCGTCGGCCCAGGCCGCCAGCTGTTCGCGCGCGTCGGCCTCGACATGGATGCGCTCGCCCTCTTCCAGCCCGTCGTTCAGGGCCTGCACGGCGCGGTCGACCAGCTGTTGCAGCTCCTCGGCGGTAAGCGATTGCAGCACGTACACCCGCGCCCGCGACAACAGCGCCGAATTGACCTCGAACGAGGGGTTTTCGGTGGTGGCGCCGATGAAGGTGAACAGCCCGCTTTCCACATAGGGCAGGAAGGCATCCTGCTGCGCCTTGTTGAAGCGGTGCACCTCGTCGACGAAGAGGATGGTGCGTCGTCCCTGGCCCTGCGCCACCTGCGCCACGGTGACCGCGTCGCGGATGTCCTTGACCCCCCCCAGCACCGCCGAGATGGCGATGAACTGCGCGTCGAAGCCGTCCGCCATCAGGCGCGCCAGCGTGGTCTTGCCCACGCCTGGCGGCCCCCAGAAGATCATGGAATGCGGCCGGCCCGAGTCGAAGGCGACGCGCAGGGGCTTGTCGGGCCCCAGCAGATGCGACTGTCCGACCACGTCGGACAGGGTCCGCGGGCGCAGCCGCTCGGCCAGGGGCACATAGGGCCGATGCGCAGGATCGGCCGCGAAGAGATCGTTGCTCATTGGCAGAAGATGAGGGGAGACAGCAAGTAATTCAAGCCAGCATTACACCATGGCGCGGGGCTGCCTCCCTTAGCGGTCCTAGGCCAGTCCCGGCGGCGCGAAGCGCCGGTTCGCCAGCACCGGCAATACCTTGCGGGCATGGGCCAGGCGTTCGGGGTCGATATCGGCGAAAACCAGAGCCGGGGCTTCGCCCGCCCGCGCCGTCACCACACCAAGCGGATCCACCACCATACTGCAGCCGATGTTGCGTTCGCCGCATTCGCCGGTGGCAGCCACATAGCAGGTATTTTCCAGCGCGCGCGCCGTGACCAGCACTTCCCAGTGCATTTCCTTCAACGGGCCGCGAACCCAGGCCGCCGGCAGCACCAGCAGGTCGGCGCCGTCCAGCGCCAGGCGCCGCGCCAGTTCGGGGAAGCGCACGTCGTAGCAGGTCATCAGGCCCACGCGCAGGCCGCCGATGTCCAGCAGCGGCGGGATGTCGACGCCGGGCGTGACGTTGGTGGATTCCTTCATGTTGAAGGCGTCGTACAGGTGCAGCTTGCGGTATTGCGACAGGATCTTGCCGTCTTGCAGCGTCACCAGCGTGTTCCAGACCCGCCCTTCCCCGGTCGGCACATGCACGCACATCATGGTCGCCAACTGCGAGCCGCGGCTGGCTTCCAGCAGGCGGCTCATGAAGGGACCGTCCAGCGGCTGGGCAGCCTTCAGGACGATCTGCGGATCGGTGATGTCGCGGGCCAGGATGCCTTCGGGCAAGACCAGCAGGCCGGCGCCGCCGGCGCGGGCGCGTTCCATCAAGTCTATGCAGACCTGGGCGTTTTCTTCCCAGACGCGGCTGACGGCGAACTGGCCCAAAGCAACTTTCAGCATGACGCTTCCTTGTGTCGGAGGTTTTTCCTATTGTCGCGCCAACCGCCGGCCAGCGCCGACTACGGGAAACTCCTAACTCCCGCTTGTAAATTCTTTTCACGATAATGAAAAAAACCAGGTTTGACGTAAATATTTTCCATAGCAGGCGCCCCCATGACGAACTCCTCCTTCCCCGCAGCCCCCCTGGACGTGAACGGCAAAGGCCTGGGCGCCTTTCCGGAATCCTGTACCACCGCCGGCGTGGCGGCGCTGAACTGGAACCTGCTCAATGAGGACGTCAGCCTGCCCGTGGCGGTGCTGTACGAAGCCCGCGTGCGCCACAACCTGCAATGGATGCAGCGCTTCATGGAAGCGTACAAGGTCAAGCTGGCGCCGCACGGCAAGACCACCATGAGCCCGGCTCTGTTCCAGCGCCAGATCGCCGGCGGCGCCTGGGGCATCACGCTGGCGACCGCCCCGCAGGTCCGGGCCGCCTACCAACATGGCGTGCGCCGGATCCTGATGGCCAACCAGCTGGTGGGCCGCGCCAACATGGCCATCATCGCGCACCTGCTGCGCGACCCGGCCTTCACCTTTTTCTGCATAGTGGACTCCCCGGCCAACGCGGCCCAGCTGGGCGCCTACTTCGGCGAACAGGGCCTGACCCTGCCGGTGCTGATCGAGCTGGGCCCGCAGGGTGGCCGCACCGGCGTGCGCGACGACGCCCAAATGCGGGCGCTGGTCGACGAAATCGGCAAATGGCCCGGCCTGGCCCTGGCCGGCATCGAAGTCTACGAAGGCGTGCTGCAGGAAGAAGACGCCATCCGCGCCTTCCTGCGCCGCGCCGCCGACGCCCTGCGCGGCCTCGCCGCCGCCGGCCGCCTGCGCAAGAACGGCCCCGCCCTGATCTCTGGCGCCGGCTCCGCCTGGTTCGACGTGGTGGCCGAGGAATTCTCGCAACTGGACATCGGCGCGCCGCTGGAAATCGTGCTGCGCCCCGGCTGCTACCTGTCGCACGACGTCGGCATCTACCGCTCGGCCGCCGAGCGCATCAACGCCCACAATCCGGTCGCGCAAAAGATGGAACCCGGCCTGCAGCCGGCCTTGCAGGTCTGGGCCTACGTGCAGTCTCTGCCCGAACCGGGCCGCGCCATCGTCGCCATGGGCAAGCGCGACGCCGCCTTCGACGCCGGCCTGCCCACGCCCGCCGCGCTGTACCGCCCCGGCCGTGACGCCGCGCCCGGCCAGGCTCCCGGCCACTGGAAGCTGAGCGCGATGATGGACCAGCACGCCTTCATGCAGATCGGCGCAGGCGACGACATCCAGGTCGGCGACATGATCGCCTTCGATATTTCCCACCCGTGCCTGACCTTCGACAAGTGGCGCCAGGTGCTGCTGGTGGACGAGCAATACCGCGTCACCGACGTGGCCGAAACCTTCTTCTGAACGGCCCTGCCCGCCGCACCGCGCCGGTACCCGGCGGGCAGGGGGAATCGCGGGATTCCGGCGCAAACCTCTAATTACTACAAGCAAAACCCGTTTTTGACCCTCTGGAGAGAGAATCATGAACTTCCGTACCTCCCGGCGAGGCGGTGGGCTCAATAGCCTGCTGCTGGCCGGCGCAATTGGCTTGACCGCATTGTCGACCCCCGCCCTCTGTGCCACGCCGATCAAGGGAGGCACGATTTCGGTTGCCACCATAGGCGAGCCGCCCACGCTGGATCCGATGACCAGCACGGCCGACCTGGTGGGCATCCTGACCCAGCACTTCTTCGAAACGCTGTACACCTTCGACGGCAAGTGGAACCTGACCCCGCTCCTGGCCGACAAGCTGCCGGAAGTCTCCGCCGACGGGCTGACCTACACGATCCCGCTGCGCCAGGGCATCACCTTCCATGACGGATCCAAGATGGATTCGTCCGACGTGCTGGCCTCGCTCAAGCGCTGGACCGAGACCGCCACGCGCGGCAAGATGGCCGCCAAGATCATCACCGGCATGGAAGCGCCGGACGCCAACACCATCCGCATCACGCTCAAGCAGCCCTATGCGCCCCTGACCGCGCTGCTGGCCATGAACAACAGCGCCGCCGTCATCATGCCCAAGGGCAAGATCGCTCCGGCCCTGACCGAATTCGTCGGCACCGGCCCCTACCAACTGAAGGCGCGCGTGCCCGACCAGTACATCCAGTTGGTCCGCTTCGAAGGCTACAAGCAGCGCGAAGGCGAGCCTGACGGCTTTGGCGGCGCGCGCAAGCAGTACCTGGACGAGATCCGCTTCGTACCGGTCAGCAACGCCAACACCCGCGTCGAAAGCGCGGTGGCAGGCCAGTTCGACTACGTCGACTCGCTGCCGGTGGAATCGCTGCCCAAGCTCAAGAACGGCCGCTCCGACCCCGTCATGCTCAAGCCCTTCGGCTGGCCGCGCCTGGTGCTCAATACCAAGCAAGGCATCATGTCGAACCTGGCGGTCCGCCAGGCCGTGCAGCTGGCGCTGAACGAAGAAGACATGCTGTACGCCGCCTTCGGCGACAAGAACTTCTACAAGCTCAACGGCGACCTGTATCCCGAGGGCTATCCCTGGGCCACGTCCCTGGGCGGCAAGGTCTACAACAAGGGCGACGCCGCCGGCGCCAAGAAGCTGGTGGATGGTGCCAACGTGCAGGACCGCAAGATCCGCATCCTGACCAGCCAGCAGTACGAGTTCCACTACAAGATGGCGCTGGTCGCCGCCGAATACCTGAAGGCCGCGGGCTTCACCGTGGACATGCAGGTGGTGGACTGGGCCACGCTGACGCAGCGCCGCCAGGACCCGGCCCTGTGGGACGTCTTCATCACGCACAGCCCCTTCCTGCCTGAACCCGCCCTGATCGACTTCCCGTCCAAGGACGCGCCGGGCTGGTGGGACACCCCCCGCCGCAACCAGGCGCTGGACGCCTTCAACCAGGCCAGCAACCAGGAAGAGCGCATCAAGCGCTGGGCCGATGTGCAGCAGGCCGTGTACGACGAAGTGCCCTTCATCAAGGTCGGCGACTTCAACGCCCAGGCCGCGCGCTCGCCGTCGCTGCAAGGCACCAAGGCCGTGCCGTGGCCCTACTTCTGGAACGCCTGGAAGTCCAAGTAATGGCGTAGCGCGGCAGGGCAAAGGCGCACACAAGACCTCCTGCCGCGCTCCACGCATCAATGCATGACCCGCAGAGCGCGCCCTTCCAACAAGCGCGCCGCCCCTCCCCACGATACGACGCTTTTTTAGGACATCCATCGTGTTGCGTTATCTCTTAAACCGGCTGGTCGGGCTGGTGGCCGTGATGTTCATCGTCGCGACCATCGTGTTCGTGATCATCCGCGTCACGCCAGGCGATCCCGCCGCCGTGATGCTGGGTCCGCAGGCCAGCCAGCAGGACATCGCCGCCCTGCGCACCCAGCTCGGGCTGGACCAGCCGATGGCCGTGCAGTACGTTTCGTGGCTGGGCAAGCTGGCCCAAGGCGACCTGGGCCAATCCATCTTCATGAACAAGCCGGTGCTGTCGGCCTTGGCCGACCGCGCCGAACCCACCATCCTGCTGACGCTCATGTCGCTGCTGATCGCCAGCGCCATCGCGCTGCCGGTGGGGATACTGTCCGCGGTCAAACGCGGCACCACGCTGGACCAGTCGGTACTGTCGTTCTCGATGTTCACCTCCAGCGTGCCCAGCTTCTGGCTCGGGCTGCTGCTGATGCAGGTGTTCTCGGTCAAGCTGGGCTGGCTGCCCGTGGCCGGCTACGGCGGGCCCGACGCCTCGCTCATGACCCGGCTGTCGCACCTGATCCTGCCTGCGGTGGTGCTGGGCCTGGTGAACTCGGCGCTGATCACCCGCTTCATCCGCGCCAGCATGCTGGACGTGCTGCGCGACGACTATGTGCGCACCGCGCGCGCCAAGGGCCTGCCCGAAAGCAAGGTGATCCTGAAGCACGCCGTGCGCAATGCGCTGATCCCGATCCTGACAGTGCTGGGCCTGACCACGGCGCTGCTGATCAGCGGCGCGGTCGTGACCGAAACCGTGTTCGGCCTGCCCGGCGTGGGCAGCCTGGTGGTGTCGGCCGTGCTGCGCCGCGACTACCCCGTCATCCAGGGCGCGCTGCTGATCATCGCGGCCATCTACGTCCTGATCAATCTCTTCATCGATCTGCTCTACCTGCTGGTCGATCCCCGGGTCCGCTACTGATATGGCTATCGCAACTACCGCTAATTCCGGCGCGGGCGCCGACCGCTGGCAGGTCCTGCGCCTGCTGGTGTCGCGCAAGACCGTGCTGATCAGCCTGATCGTGATCGTCGTGCTGGTCCTGGCTGCGCTGCTGGCGCCCTGGATCAGCCCCTACGATCCGTTCAAGCTGTCCATCATGAACCGGTTGAAGGCGCCGGGCGCCGCGCACTGGTTCGGCACCGACGACTTCGGCCGCGACGTGTTCAGCCGCGTCATCCACGGCGGCCGCCTGTCGCTGATGGTGGGCTTCTCCGTCGTGATCGTGTCCAGCATCCTGGGCATCGCGCTGGGCCTGATCGCCGGCTTCTTCCGCACGGCGGACAAGTTCGTGTCGCGCCTGATCGACGCCATGATGGCCTTTCCCGACATCCTGCTGGCGATCTCGCTGGTGGCCGCGCTGGGGCCGTCGCTGGTCAACGTGGTGATCGCGCTGGGCATCGTCTACACGCCGCGCCTGGCGCGCATCGTGCGCGCCTCGACCCTGGTGATCCGCGAACTGCCCTTCGTCGAAGCCGCCCGCGCGCTGGGCGTGCCCACCTGGCGCATCGTCACCGTGCACGTGCTGCGCAACCTGGTGTCGCCCATCCTGGTGCAGGGCACGTTCATCTTCGCCTACGCGATCCTGGCCGAAGCCGGTCTGTCGTTCCTGGGCGTGGGCGTGTCGCCCGACATCCCCACCTGGGGCACCATGATCAACGCCGGCCAGCAGTACATGGGCTCGGCCGACTGGATCATGATCTTCCCCGGCATCGCCATCGTCCTGTCCGTGCTGTCGCTGCAACTGGTCGGCGACGGCCTGCGCGACGTCCTCGATCCGCGCCTGCGCAAGGAGCTGTAATCATGACCGCAAGCACCCGAGACGTCGTGCTTTCCGTGGAAGGGTTGAAGACCTGGTTCCACAGCCGCGACGGCATCGCCAAATCCGTGGACGGCGTTACCTTCGACCTGGCCCGCGGCGAAACGCTGGCCATCGTCGGCGAGTCCGGCTCTGGCAAGTCCGTGACCAGCCTGTCCATCATGGGCCTGCTTCCCAAGCCGGCGGGTCGCATCGAAGCCGGCAAGATCCTGTTCCGCGACCGCCAGGGCGCGCAGCACGACCTGGCCCAGGCCTCGCCCGCCACCCTGCGCAAGATCCGCGGCGCCGAAATCGCCATGATCTTCCAGGAGCCCATGACCAGCCTGAATCCGCTGTACACGGTGGGCGACCAGATCGCCGAAGCCGTGCTGCAGCACGAGGGCGGCTCCCGCGACGCCGCCATGCGGCGCGCCCGTGAAATGCTGGAGCGCGTCGAAATCCCGGCGGCCGAGCGGCGCATCAACGAGTACCCGCACCAGATGTCGGGCGGCATGCGCCAGCGCGTGATGATCGCGCTGGCCCTGGCGTGCAACCCCGCCGTGCTGATCGCGGACGAGCCGACCACCGCGCTGGACGTGACCGTGCAGGCGCAGATCCTGGACCTGCTGCGCCGGCTGCAGGCCGAGATGAACATGAGCATCCTGTTCATCACGCACAACCTGGGCGTGGTGGCCGAGATCGCGCATCGCGTGGCGGTCATGTACGCGGGCCGCGTGGTAGAGGACGCCGGCGTCTACGACCTGTTCGAAAAGCCCACGCACCCCTACACCCGCGGTCTGCTGTCCTGCATCCCCACGGCCGCCCTGCTGGCCTCCGGCGAACGGCTGCGCGCCATCCCGGGCAACGTGCCCAGCGTGCTGTCGCTGCCGGCCGGCTGTACCTTCGCGCCGCGCTGCCCGCTGGCTGCCGACGACTGCCGCGCCGCCGTACCCGAACTCATGCCGGTGCAGACCGACCACCGCGCGCGCTGCATCAAGGTGAATCCGATATGACGAGTAGCCCCATTCCCATCCGCGCCGAGGAGCCGCTGGTGCGGATCCAGGACCTCAAGGTCCACTTCCCCACCTCGCAGGCGCGCCATGCGCCGGTCGTGAAGGCCGTGGACGGCGTCAGCTTCGACGTGCCGCGCAACACCATCGTCGGCCTGGTCGGCGAATCCGGCTCGGGCAAGACCACCACCGGCCGCGCCCTGCTGCGCCTGTTCGCGCCCACCGCCGGCCGCATCCTGTTCGACGGCCAGGACATCACCAAGCTGTCCGAAAAGCAGATGCTGCCCTGGCGCCGCCGCATGCAGATCGTGTTCCAGGATCCCTACGCCAGCCTCAACCCCCGCATGACGGTGGCCGAGATCCTGGGCGAAGCGCTGGACACCCACCGGCTTGCCCAGAACCGCCGCATGGCCCGCATCGGCGAGCTGCTGGAACGCGTGGGCCTGAACGCCGACCACAGCCGCCGCTATCCGCACGAGTTCTCCGGCGGCCAGCGCCAGCGCATCGGCATCGCCCGCGCGCTGGCAGTCGAGCCCGATTTCATCGTGGCCGACGAGCCGGTGTCCGCGCTGGACGTGTCGGTGCAGGCGCAGGTGCTGAACCTGCTGCAGGACCTGCAGCGCGACCTGGGCCTGACCATGCTGTTCGTGGCCCACGACCTGGCGGTGGTGGACTACCTGTGCGACGAGGTCGTGGTGATGTACCTGGGCCGTGTCATGGAACGCGGCCCGACCAGTGAGGTCTACGCCCGCCCCCGCCATCCCTATACCCGCGCGCTGCTGTCCGCCGCGCCGGTGCCGGACCCGCGCGCGCCGCGCTCGCGTATCCTGTTGAAGGGCGACATCCCCAGCCCGGTCAACCCGCCTTCCGGCTGCGTGTTCCGCACCCGCTGTCCCTACGCCATCGAAAGCTGCGCAACCACCGAGGCGCAGGCCGCCAATGTCGGCCCGGGCCACTATGTGGCGTGTTCGCGCATCGGCGACGCCGAGCTGGCCGCCTGATAACCGCCCAGTCCAGAACAGATCCAGGAAGCCCACATGAACATCATCCGCGACATCGTCTTCCAGATACGCAGTCGGCGGGACTCGCTGAGCGTGACCGAACGCAAGGTCGCCGACGCCATCCTGGACGACATCATCTGGGGCGCCAGCGCCACCGTCGACCAGCTGGCGGCCAAGGCCGGCGTCAGCATCGCCACCATCTCGCGCTTCGCGCGCACGGTCGGCTGCGACGACACCCGCGACCTGAAGCTCAAGCTGGCCCAGGCCAGCACAGTGGGCAGCCGCTTCCTGGACCCCAGCGCGCCAACCGAGGAAAGCACCTTCTACGCCCGCATCTACGCCGACATCGAAAGCACGCTGCGCGCCCACCTGCCCAACTTCACCGAGCAACTGTTCGAGGCGGCCGCCGGCATTGTCGACGGCGCGCGCATGATCTATGTCTTCGGCATGGGCGGCGCGTCGGCCGTGCTGGCGCAGGAAGTGCAGTCGCGCCTGGTTCGCCTGGGCTATCCCATTGCCGTGTACAGCGATGCGGTGCTGCTGCGCATGGTCGCGGCCACGCTGGACGAACGCGACGCGGTGCTGATCCTGTCGGCCTCGGGCCTCACGCCGGAAATCGTGGGCGCGGCCCGCATCGTCAAGCAGTACCAGGCGCGCATCGTCGCCATCACCGACGCCACCTCCGCCCTGGCTGAACTGGCCGACGTGGTGCTGCCCATCCGCACCGACGAAACCGACTTCATCTACAAGCCCTCGGCATCGCGCTACGCGATGATGCTGGCCATAGACCTGCTCTCGACCGAACTGGCCATGCTCAACCAGGAAGAAAACCGGGAGCGCCTGCGCCGCATCAAGCTGGCGCTGGACGAACACCGCGGCGGTCCGAACCGCCTGCCGCTGGGCGATTGAACTGGAACACAAGATGTACGACACCCTCATAGGCAATGTGCTGGTCCTGGACGGCACCGGCGAACCCGCCTACCGCGCCAGCGTGGCGCTGGCCGACGGCCGCATCGCGGCCATCGGCGACCTGCCCGGCGCGGCGGCGCGCCAGATCATCGATGGCACCCGCCTGGCGCTGGCCCCGGGTTTCATCGACGTGCACACGCATGACGACACCAACGTCATCCGCACGCCGGACATGCTGCCCAAGCTGTCCCAGGGCGTGACCACCGTGGTGGTGGGCAATTGCGGCATCAGCGCGTCGCCCGTGGCCCTGCGCGGCGAACCGCCGGACCCGATGAACCTGCTGGGCGCCCGCGCGGACTTCAGCTACCCCACCTTCGCGGACTACACCCGCGCCATCGAGGCCGCGCGCCCCGCCGTGAACGTGGCCGCACTGGTCGGCCACACTGCCCTGCGCAGCAACCACATGGACCGGCTCGACCGCGCCGCCACTCGCGAGGAAGTGCTGGCCATGCGCGAGCAGCTGCGCGACGCGCTGGCCCATGGCGCCATCGGCCTGAGCACCGGCCTGGCCTATGCCTCCGCGTTCGACGCGGACACCGAAGAGGTCAAGCTGCTTGCCGAGGCGCTGGATGAATTCGGCGCGCTCTACACCACCCACCTGCGCTCGGAGTTCGCCGCCATCCTGGAGGCCATGCAGGAAGCCTTCGACATCGGCCAGCATGCCCGCGTGCCGGTGGTGGTGTCGCACCTGAAATGCGCCGGCGCCGGCAACTGGGGCCGCACGAAAGAAGTGCTGTCCGCGCTCGAGACCGCCGGCCGCCTGCAACACGTGGGCTGCGACTGCTACCCCTACTCCGCCAGCTCCTCGACCCTGGACCTGAAGCAGGTCACGGACGAGTTCGACATCGACATCACCTGGTCCGTGCCGCATCCGGAGCAGGCCCGCCGCAAGCTGGCCGACATTGCCTCCGACTGGGGCCTGAGCCTGCTCGAAACGGCCGCGCGCCTGCAGCCGGCCGGCGCCGTGTACCACAACATGCATGAAGACGACGTGCGCCGCGTGCTTTCGCACCGGCTCACCATGGTGGGCTCCGACGGCCTGCCCAACGATCCCATGCCTCACCCCCGGCTCTGGGGCGCATTCCCGCGCGTGCTCGGCCACTACAGCCGCGACGTGGGGCTGTTCCCGCTGACGGAGGCCGTGCACAAGATGACGGGCCTGTCCGCCGCCCGCTTCGGCCTGGCCGAGCGCGGATTGGTGCGCGAGGGCTACCACGCGGACCTGGTGCTGTTCGATCCGGCCACGGTCATCGACCGCGCCACCTTCGCCGCGCCGGTGCAGACTGCCGCTGGCATCGAGGCGGTGTGGGTCAATGGCGCCCTGTCCTATCGCCAGGGCGAGGCCACCGGCGACCGCGCCGGCCGCTGGCTGCCGCGCAGCGGCGACCTGCGCAAGAACTTCCAGTAAGCAACGGGCGAAATCCCGGCGCAAAACCGGCCATTCATTTCAAGGAGAGAACCATGAGCAATGCTCCCACCGCCGACAGCAACGGCATCACCCGCTACGGCGTCGCCGGCGGCACGGGCCAGGGTGGCTCGCACATGCCATTTGCCCGCGCGGTCGCGGCCGACGGCTGGCTGCACGTGTCCGGCCAGGTGCCGATGGACAACGGCGAAGTCGTCGAAGGCGGCATCGTGACCCAATCGCACAAGGCCATCCAGCAGGTGCTGGCCATCCTGAAGGAAGCCGGCTACGGTCCCGAACACGTCGTGCGCTGCGGCGTGTGGTTGGACGACGCGCGCGACTTCGCGTCGTTCAACAAGGTGTTCAAGGAATACTTCGGCGAGAACCCGCCGGCGCGGGCCTGCGTGCAGTCGTCGCTGGTGGTCGACGCCAAGGTCGAGGTCGACTGCATCGCGTATAAGCGTCCCTAAGCGGACACCACACAAGAAAAAGCCTGGCGTTGCCAGGCTTTTTTCACATCTTCACGACATCAACACCCTTGGGCGCGACAAACTGGAATTCCTTGGCCGGCAGCTGTGGGTTGGCTGCGATGCCGGACAGATCCACGCGGGTGGTCTGGCCAAATGAATCCAGCAGCTCCACGCGCACCGGCAGGTTGTCCTTCATGCCGATGTCCACGCGCGAAAAGCCCGCATCGGCGGTGCGCGGCTTGGCCCGCAGCCAATCGATCCCATCCTTGGACGGCAGGGCCGAAACGTCGAACGACTGCTCCAGCGACCCCGAGCCGAACAGGATGGCGGCGGGCGAGGTGCCGATGGCGGCATCGACCTTGCGTTCGGTGACCTGGGCCAGGTCCGGATCGAACTGGAATACCTGGCGGCCATCCGAGATCACCAGTTGCTCATAGGGCTTCTGCACCGCCCACTTAAACTTGCCGGGACGCTGGAACGAGAACACACCGGTCTGGGCGGGCTGCGTGCGGCCCTGATTGTTCACCGTGTACTGCGAGAACGAGCCGGTGGCCGAGGTCACCGTGGCCACGAAAGCGCGCAGCTGCTCCTGCGCGCTGGCGGCAAACACCATGGCGGGCGCCAGGCTCAGGGCCGCCACGGCGGCCAGTCGGCGGAACATCTTCATCAAGCTTCCTCTCGGGCGGCGGCGGCTGCGGGAACCAGGATCTCGCGGTTGCCATTGGACTGCATCGCCGACACCATACCCGATTGCTCCATCTGCTCCAGTAACCGGGCCGCACGGTTGTAACCAATGCGCAGGTGGCGCTGCACCAGCGAAATGGACGCGCGGCGGTGCTTGAGCACCACTTCGCAAGCCTGGTCGTACATCGGGTCGGATTCGGCGTCGCCGCCGATGCCGGTGACGCTGCTGGCGCCTTCGCCGCCGTCACCTTCCAGGCCGCCTTCCAGCAGGCCTTCGATGTAGTTGGGTTCGCCCTGCGCCTTGAGGCTTTCCACCACGCGGTGCACTTCGTCATCGCTGCAGAACGCGCCGTGCACGCGTACCGGCAGGCCGGTGCCCGGCGGCATGTAAAGCATGTCGCCCTGGCCCAGCAGGGTTTCGGCGCCCATCTGATCCAGAATGGTGCGCGAGTCGATCTTGGACGACACCTGGAACGCGATGCGCGTCGGGATGTTGGCCTTGATCAGGCCGGTGATGACGTCGACGCTGGGACGCTGCGTGGCCAGGATGAGGTGGATGCCGGCGGCGCGCGCCTTCTGCGCCAGGCGGGCGATCAGCTCTTCGATCTTCTTGCCCACCACCATCATCAGGTCGGCGAGTTCGTCGATGACCACCACGATGGTGGGCAGCGGCGACAGCGGCTCCGGCGCGTCCGGCGTCAGCGAGAACGGATTCGGAATGGGTTCCTCGCGCTTGATGGCGTCGCGGATCTTGGTGTTGTAGCCCGCCAGGTTGCGCACGCCCATCTTGCTCATCAGGCGGTAGCGCTTTTCCATTTCGCCCACGCACCAGTTCAGCGCGTTGGAGGCCTGGCGCATGTCGGTGACCACCGGCGCCAGCAGATGCGGAATGCCTTCGTAGACGCTCATTTCGAGCATCTTCGGATCGATCAGGATCAGCCGGGTGTGGGACGCGTCCGCCTTGTACAGCAGCGACAGGATCATGGCGTTGATCCCCACGGACTTGCCCGAACCGGTCGTGCCCGCCACCAGCAGGTGGGGCATCTTGGCCAGGTCGGCCACCACCGGATTGCCGGCGATGTCCTTGCCCAGCGCCATCGTCACGACGGAATGGCTGGCGTGGTAGGTCTGCGAACCCAGGATCTCGGACAGGCGCACCATCTGGCGGCGCGGGTTGGGCAGTTCCAGGCCCATCAGGTTCTTGCCCGGAATGGTTTCCACCACCCGGATGCTGACCAGGCTGAGCGCGCGCGCCAGGTCCTTGGCCAGGTTGACGATCTGGCTGCCCTTCACGCCCGTGGCGGGCTCGATTTCGTAGCGCGTGATGACCGGGCCGGCCTGCGCCGCCACCACGGTGACCGACACGCCAAAGTCGGCCAGCTTCTTTTCGATCAGGCGCGAAGTGAATTCAATGGTTTCGGCCGACACCGTTTCCTGGTTGGCCAGGGGTGGATCCAGCAGGCTGATCGCGGGCAGATCGCCTTCCGCGCCGCCCGAGGGCGCGAAGAACAGCGATTGCTGCTTTTCCTTTTCAACGCGTTCGGACTTGGGCACCACGGTAATGGCGGGTTCGATCCGCACCGGCTGCTCGTGGACCAGCTTTTCCTGCTTGGCCACGACCTGTTCGGTGCGCACGGCCTTGGCGACCTCGCCGACCTTGCGGTCTTCGCGGGCGGCGTAGGAGTCGCGCACGCGACGCACCAGGCCCTCCAGCCACGAGCCCACGCGTTCGGCGATGGACAGCCAGGAAAACGAGAAGAACAGGCTCAGGCCGATGGCCAGCATGACCAGAAAGGCCAGCGTGCTGCCAGTGAAACCGATGCTGCGGCCGATCAGGTCGGCCAGCGTCTGGCCGATCACGCCGCCGGCGCCGCTGGTGTTCTCGGAGGCGCCGGGCAGATGCGTGCCGCGGCTGGCCAGGCGCAGGGCTTCCATGCCCAGCGACCCCACCAGCAGCAGAAAGAAACCGATGCCCTCTTCCCAGTGGACGCGGGGCAACACTTCCGGCTGCTTACTATTGGTAACGCGAAGATGGCTGGCCAGGCGGCGGTAGCCCGCGCGCACCCGGTGCAGCAGCAAAATTACCCACCACCAGGCGGAAAAGCCGAACAGATAGAGCAGGATGTCCGCCAGATAGGCGCCCAGGGTCCCGCCCTTGTTGTGGATGGCGCCGGCGGGGACGGAATGCGACCAGCCAGGGTCGGCCGCATTCCAGGTGGCCAGCACCAGCGTCAGCCAGGCCGCCAGGGCGGCGAAGAGGATCCAGCGGGCTTCGCGCAGCAGGGCGGACAAGCGCGTCTGCAGGGGGGAAGGCCCGTTACGGGTATTGCGCGAGGCGCGCGGAGAAGCAGTCGAGATACGCGGCATGCGGCTCATTATAATTGGGCGTTAACCTAAAGATACCCGCCCATGTCCACGCCTACGCACGCTAAAGTTTTGATACTCGGTTCCGGCCCTGCCGGTTACACGGCGGCCGTCTATGCGGCACGCGCCAATCTGAGCCCTGTTCTTGTTACAGGTCTGGCCCAAGGCGGCCAGCTCATGACCACCACGGACGTCGACAATTGGCCGGCCGACGCCGATGGCGTGCAGGGTCCGGACCTGATGCAGCGCTTCCAGAAGCACGCCGAACGTTTCAACACCGAAATGATCTTCGACCACATTGCCAAGGTCGATGTGTCCAAGCGCCCGTTCACCCTCACGGGCGACACCGGCAAGATCTACACCTGCGACGCCCTCATCATCGCCACCGGCGCCTCGGCCAAGTACCTCGGCCTGCCGTCTGAAGAGGCCTTCATGGGCCGCGGCGTGTCCGGCTGCGCCACCTGCGACGGCTTCTTCTACCGCAACCAGGACGTCGTCGTCGTCGGCGGCGGCAATACCGCCGTGGAAGAAGCGCTGTACCTGTCGAACATCTGCCGCAAGGTCACCCTGATCCATCGTCGCGACAAGTTCCGCGCCGAGCCCATCCTGGTCGACAAGCTCATGAGCAAGGTCGAGAACGGCAACATGGAACTCAAGCTGTTCCATACCCTGGAAGAAGTGCTGGGCGACGACAGCGGCGTCACCGGCGTGCGCGTGCGCCACGTCGACACCGGCGTCACCGAAGACATGGCGGCCACCGGCGCCTTCATCGCCATCGGCCACCAGCCCAACACCGAAATCTTTCAGGGCCAACTGGAAATGAAGGACGGCTACATCGTCACCAAGAGCGGCCTGTCCGGCATGGCCACGATGACCTCGGTCCCGGGCGTGTTCGCGGCCGGCGACGTGCAGGACCACGTCTACCGCCAGGCCATTACCAGCGCCGGCACCGGCTGCATGGCCGCGCTGGACGCACAACGGTGGCTGGAGAATGCGGGGCAGTAAGGTCGGCCTGGCCGACCTGAAACGCCTGAAGAAAGACCTGCAGGCCGAGCGCGAACGCGCCGCCCTGGCCCAGCGGGTGGCGGTGCTGAAAAAAGCCGACACCGCCCCCGTGGACGACATGGCGGCGTTCAAGCGCACGATGCAGTCGGTCACGCCCATCAAGCAGGCCGCCCGGGTGGAGCACAAGCCCGTGGCACAGCCTGCGCCCGCGCTGCGCCGCGCCAACGCGCTGGGCGAAACGCCCACGCGCGCCGACGCCGGCGTCTCAGACGGCGGCGAAATCACGCATCTGCTGTCCGAAGGCGGCACCGCCTTCGTACGCAGCGACGCCGCGCCCGACACCGCGCGCAACCTGCGCCGCGGCCAATGGCGCGCAGGCGCCGAACTGGACCTGCATGGTCTGCGGGTGGAACAGGCCCGCCACGCCCTGCTGTCGTTCCTGGACGAATGCCAGGAGCACGGCATCCGTTGCGTGCGCATCGTGCACGGCAAGGGCTATGGCTCACAGGGGCTGGAACCGGTGCTCAAGGACAAGGCCCGCACCTGGCTGGTGCAGAAAAACGAGGTGCTGGCGTTTTCCGAGGCGCCCGAGCGCGAAGGCGGCGCGGGCGCCCTGCTGGTGCTGCTGCGACAAGCCGAAGGAACGCGCAAATGAAGTGGCTCTATCTGGGCATAGCGATCATCGCCGAGATCTTCGCGACCAGCGCGCTCAAGGGGTCCGAAGGCTTCACCCGCCTGGCGCCGTCCATCGTGACGGTGTTCGGCTATCTGATCTCGTTCTACTTCCTGTCGCTGACCCTGCGCGAGATCCCAGTGGGCATCGCCTACGCCATCTGGTCCGGCGTGGGTATCGTGCTGATATCCATCGTGGGCGCGGTGCTGTTCAAGCAGCACCTGGACACGCCCGCGCTCATCGGCATCGGCCTCATCATCGCCGGCGTGGTGGTGATGAACGTGTTCTCGAAATCCGTTTCGCATTGAAGCCCCGCGACGGGTCCACGGCGAGTTCCCGGATCCGCCGCTGGCTGGCGGCCTGGCTGTGCCTGGGCTGTCTGGGCTTGCTGCCGGCCGGCAATGCCTGGGCCCAGGAGTTCAACCGCGCGGCTGAGCTCGTGCGCTACCGAACCTGGCTGAGCGCTTTCAAGCAGGACCTGGACCAGTTGTCCGCTACGCCCGGCCCCTTGTCGCAAGCCCAGTTGGAGGCGATGTTCGCCCGCACGGTGGTGCCCGGCTCACGCGGCGCGGGATTCATCCGCCAGGCGTTCACGCAGCGCGGCGGTGAAGGCGCAAACTTTCCGAAGCCTGGCCCGCGCGCCGTGCTCATGGCCGTGCTGGACAGTGCCATCCCCGCCGGCCAGGGCGGCCTGTATCCGGAAGCGGATGCTGCCCTGAACGTCGCGGAGCTGACCGTCTGGTACCTGCATGTGGATGTCGGCGACATGACCAATACCTACCTGCTGTCGGGCGAGCACTTCACGCCTTACCGACTACCTCCTCCGGGCAAGCTGGAACGCAACGCCTACCCCTTCCTGCTGATGGACACCCGCGACAACGCCTTGCGCCTGGGCGGCGTCAGCAGCGAACTCTGGGGGCTGATCGCCTACCTGCACAATGCCGCGCTTTGATTGCTCTCTGCGTCTGCTTGCGCTGACGGCACTTTCCATGGCGCCGGGGCTGGCCAGCGCGCTCTGCGAGCCACTGGCGGCGTCCGCGCAGCGCCACACCAGGGTGATGGACATTTCCCTGGACGACACGAATACCTTGCTGGCGCTGGACGGCTCGCGCATCCGGTCATGGCTGCCTGGCGTCGCCATAGACACGGACGGACGCGCCTCCCCCGCCATCTGGGCCGAACAGGTGGACTGGTCCGTCTACGCCGCCGCGCCGCACGCCCGCATCGGCGTCACGATGCTGCGCTGGGAAAGCGCCCCCGACGGCCGCCAGCATTTGTGCGGCATCGCCCGTTACAGTGCCAACGCAGTCCACGAAACCCGCGCATCGGGCAAGGCCGAGCTGCCCCCGCCAGACGCTGAAACGCGCTTCTACTATGACGCCGCCGGTCGGCTGACTGGCTACGAGGAGCGCTCGCGCGCATGGGACGGCCGCCGCAACCGGCCGGCGCGCTACTGCCTGCGCTACGACGCCCACGGCTGGCTGGCCGAGCTGGGCGCCAACGATTGCTCGGCGCGCTCCCGGCCCATGGCCCGCTACGTGCATGACGCGGCGGGCCGGCTGTTGCGCACGATTTCCTATCAAGACAGATCCGAAGACGCGTTCGAAGTCGTGACGTATGACGCTCGGGGCCGCAGGGCGCAGCGCTACTTGCGCCAGCGGACGGCGTGGGCGGACGAGCCCGCCGTTCTGGGACTGCCCTACCGCGAAAGTCCGGGCCACTATGCCGTACTAGTGTTGCCCGGTCCGGCCTGGAAAGCGCCAGCGCTGGATTCGTACAACTACGACTGGACCATCGTGCAACCCAAGCAGACCGCCGCAGGCATGGTCAGCATCTATGACGCCAAGCGGGACCCCGCCCAGGTGCTGGCAAAAGGCAAAAGCGGCGACGATGGACAGTTCCCCATGACCAGCGCGCAACGCAAACGGGTCTGGGAGGCCGCCGGCCAGACGCCTGGCGGCGTGCAATGGCTATGGGCGCCCGGCCAGACCTATACCCTGCTGCAAACGATGCCCGCGGCGGCATGGGCTTCCTGCGTCGATCCGGAAAACCGGAAGGCCGACGCCTGCGCAGCGCCTTAGGCGCGTTCGCCCTGCGGCTTGGGTGCGCCCGGATGCCGCAGGTAGTCCACCAGCGCCAGCGTGGCCCGGTCGGGAGGCGGCGTCAGCAGGGACACCACAATGATCGTCAGGAATGCCACCGGCGCGCCGAACACGCCCGCCGCGATCGGCTGGATGCCCCACCACAGGTCCACGGGCTGGGTGCGTGAAATGCCCAGCACCCATTCGCGCAGCCACGGATGCGTGTGCGTCATGTAGGCGAACGTCGCCGCAAGCCCCGCCGCCATGCCCAGCGTCGCCCCCCATTTGTTGGCCCGGCGCCAGAACACGCCCATGACCAGCGCCGGGAAAAACGACGAAGCCGCGAAGGAAAACGCGGCCGACACCATGAACAGGATGTCCGCCGGCTTGCGCGCCGCCACCCAGGCCGCACCGAACGCCACCAGCAGCAACAGGATCTTGGACACCATCACGCGGCGCGCCGCCGACATGCGCGGCGACACCATGCGGTACCACATGTCGTGCGACAGGGAGTTGGACAGGGTCAGCAACAGGCCATCGGCGGTGGACAGCGCCGCAGCCAGCCCGCCCGCCGCCACCAGGGCCGATATGACGTAGGGCAGCCCGCCGATTTCCGGCATGGCCAGCACCACCACGTCGGCACCCATGCTGATTTCGCTCAACTGCACGATGCCGTCGCGGTTGACGTCGGTCACGTCCAGCAGATTGCTGTCGACGGCGCTCCAGGCATGCACCCAGTTGGGCAGGCTGAGAAAGCTGGACCCCACCACCTGTGTATAGACCTCGTACTTCACAAGCAGCGCCAGCGCCGGCGCCATGAAATACAGCAGCAGGATGAACAGTAGCGACCAGCACACCGATTTGCGCGCCTCGATGACTGAAGGCGTGGTGTATGAACGCATCAGGATGTGCGGCATGCCGGCGGTGCCCAGCATCAGGCATAGCACCAGCGCCAGGAAGTTGACGCGCATATTGCGCTGCTCTTCCGGATCCTTGGACGGGAACGGTTCCGCATGCGGTGTGGCGGGCGCCGCCCGCGCCTCGAAGGCGGCCTTGGCCTGCGCCCATGCGACACGCGCCTCCTCCACGCTGGGGGGATAGCCGGCCAGCTCGCGTTCGGCCGAGCGGATCTCGACCATGGGCGCATCGTTCGCCGTCAACTGCGCCAGCCGGCTGCGCAGCTTGTCCTTTTCCAGTGTCCAGGATTCTGGCAATGCCGCCATCCGGCGGCCCATTTCGTCGGCGCGCTCCTGCCAAAGCCTGCGCACCTCGATTTCGGACGGGTCGTTCTGCAGGTAGATTTCTTTTTCGGTGACCTGCTGCAGCACCACCCCGGCCGACAACTGCGGCACGGGCATGTTGGTGTGCTTGATGGACAGCCAGACCACCGGCACCAGATAGGCAATGACCAGGATGATGTACTGCCCCACCTGCGTCCAGGTGACCGCGCGCATGCCGCCCAGGAACGAACAGACCAGCATGCCGCCCAGCGCCACGAAGATGCCGAGCTCGAAGGAAATGCCGGTCATGCGCGTGGTGATGATGCCCACGCCGTAGATCTGCGCCACCAGGTAGGTGAAGGAACAGAGTATGGCGCAGGCCACGCCCGCCAGGCGCGGCATGTTGCCGCCATAGCGCGCACCCATGAAGTCGGGGATGGTGTATTGGCCGAAGCGGCGCAGATAAGGCGCCAGCAGCATCGCCACCAGTACGTAGCCGCCGGTCCAGCCCATGATGTAGGCCAGCCCACCGTAGCCCGTCAGGTAGAGCGTACCGGCCACCCCGATGAAGGAAGCCACCGACATCCAGTCGGCGGCGGTGGCCATGCCGTTGTAGATCGCCGGCACCCGCCGGCCGGCCACGTAGTACTCGACCTGATCCGAGGTCCGGCAGACGATGCCGATACCGGCGTACAGGCTGACCGTGACCAGCAGGAATACATAGCCGATCCAGTTGCGCGGCATGCCCAGGATCTCGGCCAGCGCCATCAACAGGATCATCAACGCGAAGCCCGCCGTGTACAGCACGTAGATGCGGCGCAGCCGGACTCTGAATTGCTGGGGCGTGTCTCCGCTGAAAAACGGCATCAGCGGTGCCCTCCCGTGTCGTCGGAGCGCTCATCGGCGCGATTCATGATCCGGGCGTAGATGCCGATGATGACCAGGTAGGCCAGCGGCGCGCCATAGGCCGCCATCCAGAACGCGAACGGCCAGCCGATGAAATCGAAGTTCAGGCTGCGGGCAAAAAAAGCGGGAATGAAGGTCAGCGCGGCCCAGGCGACGAGCAACACCAGGATCAGCCACAAGTTGCGGCGCCAATAGGGAGTCGTGGCGGGTGCCGAGGATGAAAGGCGCGATTCCGACATAGCTGGGATGAGCGAACCCTGTCTGATTATCGCGAAACGCGGCGCTTGAAAAGCCTTTGCGCTTGAAATGCCGGCTTTTTATGCGACAACGGCCGGCACTACCTGGTGCCAGCCGTTGTGCGTTTTGCTTTTTTTGGGTACTGCTTTACTTTTTTTATGTACCGGTGCCGCCGGTATTTGCCCATGCAGGGCTTTGTCTCCTCACCTGCATGGGAAGAGATTCTGCACCAGATGCGGGATTGTCACACTAGGGGAATGCCCTAAGAAGGAGCATTCATTTACATATTCCATGCACCAACTTGGTGCAATTCGGTGTTCCCGTACTGAATATTGGGATTTTACGTTTCATTTACACCCCCCTCCCAAACGTATACCCCGTTTTTACCCCCCGCTCCGTAACCTGCCGGTGTCCTGATTGGTCACTACGCCTGCCCGGCGCGCATCCCTATTCGCCGAGCAGGCCCGTCGTTCGAAGGGAGCGCCGCTCCCGGGAGGAAAAACGTGGATGCCTTCTATATCGCCATCTTTGCCGTCATGGCCGGGCTGACTTTCGCCCTGTTGCGGTTCTGCGAAACCTTGTCTGCGGGAGAGCAGCCATGAACTGGCTCTATTGGCTGAGCGGCCTGACGGCCGCCTTGTTGTTCGTGTACCTGCTGGTCGCGCTGTTCAAACCGGAGAAATTCTGATGACCGCCGAATTCGTCGGATTGCTGGTCGCGTACCTGGCAGTCCTGCTTGCGATCGCGCCCCTGCTCGGGCGTTATATCCGCATCGCCATGGAAAACGGGCAATCCCGGCTGACCGCCTGGGGCCGTCCCATCGAGCGCGGCATCTACCGGCTGGCGGGCATAGACCCGCAGGCCGAAATGGGCTGGAAGCGCTACGCCGTGGCGGTGCTGGCCTTCAATATCATCGGCATCGCGGCCGTCTACGCCTTGCAGCGCCTGCAGGGCATGCTGCCGCTCAATCCCGCCGGCATGGGCGCGGTGTCACCGGACTCGGCCCTGAACACCGCCATCAGCTTCGTGGCCAATACCAACTGGCAGGGCTATGGCGGCGAATCGACGATGAGCTACCTGACGCAGATGCTGGCGCTGACGGTGCAGAATTTCGTCTCGGCCGCCACCGGCATCGCCGTGCTGTTCGCGCTAATCCGCGGCCTGTCGCGCCATTGCTCGGCCACGGTGGGCAACTTCTGGACCGACATGGTGCGTAGCACGCTGTACGTGCTGCTGCCGCTGTCCCTGGTCCTGGCGCTGGCGCTGGTCAGCCAGGGGGTGATCCAGAATTTCAGCCCCTATCAGGAAGTCCAGACGATCGAGGCGGTGCATTACGAGCAGCCCCGCGTGGACGCCCAAGGCCAGCCCGTGCTGGACGCCCAGGGACAGGCCGTGACCGATCCCGCCGTCAGCAAGACCCAGACCCTGGCCATGGGTCCGGTCGCTTCGCAGGAATCGATCAAGCTGCTGGGGACCAACGGCGGCGGCTTCTTCAACGCCAACTCCGCGCATCCCTTTGAGAACCCCACGCCGCTTGCGAACTTTCTGGAGATGCTGGCCATCCTGGCCATTCCCGCCGCGCTGTGCTTCTCATTCGGCGAAATGGTGGGCAGCCGGCGCCAGGGCATCGCGATCCTGGCGGCCATGACCGTGCTGTTCGCGGTGTTTGCGCTATCCGCCGCCTACTTCGAGCAGCAGCCCAATCCGATGGCGGCCCAGGCCGGCGCCGACAGCGCGCTCAGCGCGTTCTCGCCGGGCGGCAACATGGAAGGCAAGGAAACCCGCTTCGGCATCGCCGCCACCTCGCTGTTCGCCACCGTCACCACGGCGGCGTCCTGCGGCGCAGTCAACGGCATGCACGATTCGCTCAACGCCATGGGTGGCCTGACGCCGATGCTGTTGATGCAATTGGGCGAGGTGGTCTTCGGCGGCGTGGGTTCGGGCCTGTACGGCATGCTGGCCTTCGCCATCCTGGGCGTCTTCATCGCCGGACTGATGATAGGCCGCACCCCGGAATACCTGGGCAAGAAGATCGAAGCCTATGACATGAAGATGGTCTCCATCGTCATCCTGGCTACCCCGCTGCTGGTGCTGGTCGGCACGGCGCTGGCGGTCTCGGTGCCGGCCGGCCAGGCTGGCGTGCTGAATCCGGGCATCCACGGTTTCTCCGAAATCCTCTATGGCCTGACGTCGGCCGCCAACAACAACGGCAGCGCCTTCGCCGGATTGTCGGCCAACACGCCCTTCTACAACGTGCTGCTGGGCGTCGCCATGTGGTTCGGCCGCTTCGCCATCATCGTCGCCATCCTGGCGATGGCCGGCTCGCTGGCCGCCAAGCGCCGGCTGCCCGCCGGTCCCGGCAGCATGCCCACCACCGGCCCGCTGTTCGTGGTGCTGTTGATCGGCGCGGTGCTGCTGGTAGGCGCTTTGACGTACGTGCCCGCACTGGCCTTGGGCCCGGTGGCGGAACACCTGCAAATTAAAGGCTAGGAATGGAAATGGCCAAGATTGAAACTTCTACTACCGGCGCCGGCGGCGGCGCCGCCCGCACCGCGACTGGCGTTGCGCGTGAACGCCAGTTCGGCATGTGGTCGCGCGCCCTGATCGGTCCGGCGGTGCTGGACAGCCTGCGCAAGCTATCGCCCGCCGCGCAGTTGAAGAACCCCGTGATGTTCGTGGTCTACGTCGGCAGCATCCTGACCACGGTGCTGTGGGTCATGGCCCTGCGCGGCCGGGCCGAAGCGCCCGCCGGGTTCATCCTGGCGATCGCCGTGTGGCTATGGTTCACCGTGCTGTTCGCGAACTTCGCCGAAGCCCTGGCCGAAGGCCGCGGCAAGCAGCAGGCGGCCACCCTGCGCGGCCTGCGCACCACCATCGACGCCCGTCTGCTGAAGGGCTTTCGCGATGCCGACGCCAGCCTGGCTGCGCCCGGCGCCTGGCGCAACCAGGCAGTCAGCCAGCCTTCGGGCCTGCTGCGCCGGGGCGACGTAGTGCTGGTCGAAGCGGGCGACATCATCCCTGGCGACGGCCAGGTCATCGCCGGCGTGGCGTCAGTGGACGAAAGCGCCATCACCGGCGAATCCGCGCCCGTGATCCGCGAGTCCGGCGGCGACTTCTCGTCGGTCACCGGCGGCACCCGGGTGCTGTCTGACTGGATCTTCGTGCGCATCGCCGCCGACCCCGGCGAGAGCTTCCTGGACCGCATGATCACCATGGTCGAAGGCGCCAAGCGCCAGAAGACGCCCAACGAGCTCGCCCTCACCATCCTGCTGGTGGGCCTGACCGTGGTGTTCCTGCTGGTGGTCGTGACCCTGATGCCGTTTTCGATCTACGCGGTCAACGCCGCTGGCGGCGGTTCTGTGGTGACGGTCACGGTGCTGGTCGCGCTGCTGGTCTGCCTGATCCCCACCACCATCGGCGGCCTGCTGTCGGCCATCGGCGTGGCCGGCATGAGCCGAATGATGGGCGCGAACGTCATCGCTACGTCCGGCCGCGCCGTCGAAGCCGCTGGCGACGTGGACGTGCTGCTGCTGGACAAGACCGGCACCATCACCTTCGGCAACCGCCAGGCCTCGACCTTTCTGCCTGCCCCCGGCGTGTCCGCGCGCGAACTGGCCGAGGCCGCGCGCCTGGCCTCGCTGGCCGATGAAACGCCGGAAGGCCGCAGCATCGTGGCGCTGGCCGACAAGTCCATCCACGCCCCGGCCGCGCCCATGGCGCATGCCGAATTCGTGCCCTTCACCGCGCAATCGCGCATGAGCGGCGTGAACCTGAATGGCCGCATGATCCGCAAGGGCGCGGTCGACGCCGTGCAGGCCTGGCTGGCCGAGCAGGACTCGACCGTGCCGGAACAGGCCCTGCGCCTGGCTGAGGACGTGGCCCGCCGCGGCAGCACGCCGCTGATGGTCAGCGACGGCAATCGGGCGCTGGGCGTGGTCGAGCTGAAGGACATCGTCAAGCCGGACATCCAATCGCGGTTCGCGGAGCTGCGTCGCATGGGCATCAAGACCGTGATGATCACGGGCGACAACAAGCTTACGGCCGCATCCATCGCCGCCGAGGCGGGCGTGGACGACTTCCTCGCGGAAGCCACGCCCGAGGCCAAGCTCAAGCTGATCCGCGCCTACCAGGCGGAGGGCCGGCTGGTAGCGATGACGGGCGACGGCACCAACGATGCGCCTGCGCTGGCGCAGGCCGACGTGGCGGTGGCGATGAATTCGGGCACCCAGGCCGCCAAGGAGGCCGGCAATATGGTGGACCTGGATTCCAACCCCACCAAGCTGATCGAGATCGTCGAGATCGGCAAGCAGATGCTGATGACCCGCGGCGCGCTCACTACCTTCAGCGTGGCCAACGACGTGGCCAAGTACTTCGCCATCATTCCGGCCGCCTTCGCCACCGTCTATCCGCAGTTGAACGTGCTGAACATCATGGGCCTGGCCACACCGGCCTCGGCCATTCTGTCTGCCGTGATCTTCAACGCGCTGATCATCGTGGTGCTGATCCCGTTGGCGCTCAAGGGCGTGCGCTATCGCGCGCTGGGCGCGGCCGTGCTGTTGCGCCGCAATCTGCTCATCTATGGCCTGGGCGGTCTGCTGGTGCCGTTTGCCGGCATCAAGCTGGTCGACATGGTCCTGGCCGCCCTGGGCTGGGCCTGAGCCCCGAAACCGCAAGGAACCCATCATGAAAAATTCCGCCACACTGCCGCGCCAAGGCGGCATCCTGCGTCCCGCGCTGGTCGTCTTCGCCGCGCTGTCGCTGGTGACCGGCCTGGCCTATCCCTTCCTGACCACGGGCATCGCCGCCGCCGTCTTCCCACACGAAGCGGCCGGCTCGCTGATCAAGCAAGGCGACCGCGTCGTCGGGTCCGAACTGATCGGCCAGTCGTTCAGTTCGCCTGCCTACTTCTGGGGCCGCCCGTCGGCCACCGCGCCCATGCCGTACAACGGCGCCGGCTCCGGCGGTTCGAACCTGGGGCCGCGCAATCCGGCGCTGGCCGATGCCATCCAGGCGCGCATCGCTGCCCTGAAGGCGGCCGATCCGGACAACCCGGTCCCGGTGCCGGTGGACCTGGTCACCGCATCAGGCAGCGGCCTGGATCCGCACATCAGCCCGGCCGCCGCTGCCTACCAGGCGGCGCGCGTGGCGCGCGCCCGCGACCTGCCGCGCGCGCAGGTCGACGCGCTGATCCAGGCCCATACCGAGAAGCCCTGGCTGGGCGTGCTGGGCGACCCCGCGGTCAACGTGCTGACGCTGAACCTGGCGCTGGACCAATTGCGTCCAGCCCGCTGATGCCGCGGCGTATAGTATTGCCAGCCGTTCCCTCACACCTACTGCGCGTTCATGGCTGATATCGCTGGCGAGCGTCCCGACCCCGACGCGCTCTTGAAGACCCTGGACGACGCCGCGCGCCAGGCGGTGCGCGGCAAGCTGCGCGTCTACTTCGGGTCGTCGGCAGGCGTGGGCAAGACCTACGCCATGCTGGAGGCGGCGCGCGCGCAGGCCGCCCAGGGCGCCAACGTGCTGGCCGGCATCGTCGAGACCCACGGCCGGCGCGAAACCGCCACGCTGCTGGAAGGCCTGCCTGTCCTGCCGCTCAAGGACGTGCCGTACCGCGGCCACGTGCTGAAGGAATTTGATTTGGACGGCGCACTGGCCCGCCATCCCGACCTGGTGCTGGTGGACGAGCTGGCGCATTCGAACGCGCCAGGCTCGCGCCATGCCAAGCGCTGGCAGGACATCCAGGAACTCCTGACGGCGGGCATCGACGTCTGGACCACGCTGAACGTGCAGCACCTGGACAGCCTGAACGAAGCCGTGGGCAGCATCACCGGCGTGCGCGTCTGGGAAACCGTGCCGGACGAGGTCTTCGATGCGGCCGACGAAGTCATTCTGGTGGACCTGTCGGCCGACGAGCTGCTGCGCCGACTGAAGGAAGGCAAGGTCTATCTGCCGGAACAGGCCCGCCACGCCACCCGCAATTTCTTTCGCAAGGGCAACCTGATAGCGCTGCGCGAGCTGGCGCTGCGCCGCACCGCCGACCACGTCGACGACGACGTCCAGGCCTACCGCCGCGACCGCGCCATCGAACCCGTGTGGCGTACGCGCGAAGCCGTGGTCGCGTGTATCGGTCCGGACGTGGACGCCGAGTACGTCATCCGCAGCGCACACCGCCTGAGCCAGCAGCTGGAATGCGATCTGCACGTGGTCACCATCGACACACCGCGCGCGGCCCCGCCGCCCCAGGCCGAACAGGAGCGCATCCAGCGCAGCCTGGCCCTGGCGGATGCATTGGGCGCGCGCAGCGAAGTCCTGGCCGGCGGCGACATGGTCGACGCCGTGGTGCGCTATGTGCGCCGCCACAACATCACCAAGGCCATCATCGGCCGCACCCGCGCCAGCGGCCTGCAGCGCCTGCGCCTGTCGCTGTCCGCGCTGCTGACCGCGGCCATCTCGCCGGGCTGGCTGTGGCGCCGCCACAGCTTTGCCGACATGCTGGCCGCGGGCTGCCCCGAAATCGACATCATCCGCCTGGGCGCGCCGCCGCTGCCGGCCGCATCCGCGCCGGGGCGCGATCCGCTCACGCTGGGACAACGTACGCGCCAGGCCGCCGACGAGCGCAATCCGCGGCCGCTGGCGGGCTACGCCTGGGCGCTGTGCTATTGCGCCGCGGCCACCGCGCTGTCCATGCTGGCCTTCCCGGCGCTGCACCAGACCAACATCGTCATGCTGTTCCTGCTGGCGGTGGTGGCCGTTGCGCTGCGCCACGGGCGCGGACCGGCGGCGCTGGCCTCGGTCATCAGCGTAGGGCTGTTCGATTTCTTCTTCGTGCAACCGCTGGCGTCCTTCGCCGTATCGGACGTGCAGTATCTGCTGACCTTCGGCGTGCTGCTGTCGGTGGGCCTGCTGATCGGCCAGTTGACGGCCGGCCTGCGCTTGCAGGCGCAGGCTTCGGTCAAGCGCGAAGCCGATGCGCGCAGCCTCTACGAATTCGCGCGCGAATTGTCGTCCGCGCTGCTGCCCGAGCAGATCGTCACCCTGGCGGGCGCCTTCGTGCATGCCACCTTCGGTTCGCGCTGCGCGCTATACATCCTGGGCATGGACGACCGCCTGAAGCTGGCGTCTCCCGCCGCGAACGACATGCCGCCGCTGGAATCCGCGCTGGCCCAATGGGTCTACGACCACGGACAGCCGGCCGGCGCAGGCACCTCCACCCTGTCCAACAGCGAACTGCTGTACCTGCCGCTGAAGGCGCCGATGCGCACCCGCGGCGTGCTGGCGCTGGCCGCTCCGCGCCGCAGCCTGTTCCTGAATCCCGACTCGCGCCGCCAGATCGAGGCCTACGCCACCCTGATCGCCATCGCGCTGGAACGCCTGCACTACGTGGAAGTGGCGCAGCAGGCGCTGGTCAGCATGGAATCCGAAAAGCTGCGCAACTCGCTGCTGGCGGCCGTGTCGCACGATCTGCGCACCCCGCTGACCAGCCTGGTCGGCATGACGGACACGCTGATGCGCCAGCAGGCGACGCTGCCGCCCGACATCCACGACACCGTCCGCGCCATGCGCGACCAGGCCCAGCGCATGCACGCGCTGGTGGTCAATCTGCTGGACATGGCGCGGCTGCAGAACCGCGACACGCCGCTGCGCCTGGAATGGCAATCCATCGAAGAACTGGTCGGCGCTTCGCTTGCCGCCATGCGCGAACCGCTGGCCGCACACCGCGTCACCGTGGACAGCCTGTCGCATCTGCCGCTGGTGGAATGCGACGGCGTACTGATCGAACGCGTGCTCTGCAATCTGCTGGAGAACGCGGCCAAGTACACGCCTGCCGGCAGCGCCCTGCGTCTGCATGCGGACGTACACGAGGGCGAACTGCGCGTGGCGGTCAGCGACAACGGCCCGGGCGTGCCGCCGGGCGCTGAGCGCCGCATCTTCGAAAAATTCACGCGCGGCGACCGCGAGTCCGCCACCCCGGGCGTCGGCCTGGGCCTGGCCGTGTGCGAGGCCATCATCGCCGCCCACCATGGGAAAATCTGGGTCGAACACGCGCCGGGCCAGGAATCCGGCGCCCAGTTCGTCTTTACGCTGCCCCTGGGCGCGCCGCCTCCGATCCAATCCGAAACCCCTTGAACGCCGCAACGCATGTTCGATTACCAGCCTACCGTCCTGATCATTGAAGACGACGCCAACATCCGGCGCTTCGTGCGCCAGGCCCTGGAAAGCGAGGGCTGCGTCGTCCACGAAGCCGAAACCGTCAAGCGCGGCCTGATCGAAGCCGGCACCCGGCAGCCCGACGCGGTGGTGCTGGACCTGGGCCTGCCCGACGAAGACGGCATGGTCCTGATCCGAGAACTGCGCGGCTGGACCGAGGTGCCGGTACTGGTGCTGTCCGCCCGCAGCGCCGAGGCCGACAAGGTCGCCGCGCTGGACGCCGGGGCCGATGACTACCTCACCAAGCCGTTCGGCGTCAGCGAACTGCTGGCGCGCCTGCGCGTGCTGCTGCGGCGGCACGCAAGAGGCGGCGCGGGCAATGCTTCCGAGATCAGCTTCGGCGACGTGCGCGTGGACTTCGCCAAACGCGTGGTGGAGCGCAGCGGCCAGCACGTGCACCTGACTGCGATGGAATACCGCCTGCTGGCGGCGCTGCTGGCGCATCGCGGCAAGGTCATGACGCACCGCGAACTGCTGCGCGAGGTGTGGGGTCCGTCGCACGTGGAAAGCAACCACTACCTGCGCATCTACATGGGCCATCTGCGCCAGAAGCTGGAAGCGGATCCCGCCCAGCCCGTTTACCTGCTCACCGAGATCGGCGTGGGCTACCGCTTCGCCGGCTGAGGCACGCGCCCCGGACGCGCATTGACGCCGCGTTTACGCGCAACCCGCAAGTCTTGTCTCGGCCTTTACGCGCTTGCTCCTATTGTTGCGGTCCCATCCAACAGTAGGAGCAATTCCATGCCCCGCCACACCTTGGCCGCGCTCGCGCTGCTGACCCTGGCCGCCTCGCAAGCCGGCAACGCACTGGCCGCCGACGCGCCCGCCGACGCGGCGCCTGTCGCGTCCGACCTCACGTTGACGGCCAACGTCACCCTGGCCAGCCAATACCGCTATCGCGGCCTGATGCAAAGCAATAACAAGCCGGCCATCCAGGGCGGATTCGACCTGGCCCACTCCAGCGGCTTTTACCTGGGCAACTGGAACTCCAGCATCAGCTGGCTCGACGACAGCAACAGCGACGTGTCCGCGCCCGTGGAAATGGACTTCTACGGCGGCTACAAGGGCAATCTCGCGCAGGACGTGCCCGTCGACCTGGGCGTCCTGCAGTACTACTACCCTGGCGACTATCCGTCCGGCTACACCAGTCCCGACACCACCGAGCTGTATGCCGGCATCGGCTATGGACCTCTGATGTTCAAGTACTCCCTCTCCCTGACCAACCTGTTCGGCTTCGCCGACAGCAAGCACAGCCAGTACTTCGACCTGTCCGGCAACTTCGATACGGGCGTCTGGGGCCTGACCGTCAACGCGCACGTCGGCCGGCAACTGGTGCGCAACGTCGACAACGGCAACTACACGGACTGGAAGCTGGGGCTGACGAAGGACTTCGGCCGGGGCCTGTCGGTCTCGCTGGCCTATCTGGACACCAACGCGGACCGCGCCGTCTACACCAATACGCGCGGCCGCGACATGGGCCGCGCAACGGGCTTGCTGTCGCTGACCAAGACGTTCTGAGCGCCCCGGACGTTGACGCGTTTTTTACGCGCTGCGTCCGCTTTTATCGGCAGGATTTACGGCGCGCTTCCTATAGTGGAACCGTCATTAACCAACCGGATCCCCGGAACGCCGCAAGCGGCGCCTCCGGTCCCGCTGCCCGCCATGATCCCCCGACTTCAAGCCTGCCTCGCCCCCATGTCCGACATCCTGCCCGCGCAGCGTACGCACGCCCGCGTCGAACGAGTCGCGCTGACCATCAGGATAGACACGCTGGACGCACTGAACGTGCGGCTGGCGCTGCATCGCGCATTGGGCGAACGCATCGGCGTCTACGTGCTGTCGGTGGATCACGTCCATGCGCAAAGCGTGCTGCAACTGCAATGCGAACGCGGGCAGCTGGATGCGCTGATGCACGCGGTGATGTCGGGCCTGCCCCGCGCCGAGTTCGGCCCGGTGCTTCCCGCATACGCGATGACGGGGCAGTAAGCCATGGACACGCCACGCAAGACCGCGTTTGAAGGCATCTGGCTGCCCATGGTCACGCCGATGCGCGGCGGCTATGTGGACCTGGACGCCGCGCAGGCGCTGGCCCGCTATTACCGCAACGCGGGTATCTCCGGCCTGGTGCTGTTTGGCTCCACCGGCGAGGGCAATCTGCTGAGCGTGCCGGAAAAGGTCGACATGATAGAAGCCATATCGAGCGATCCGCACGCGCTGCCGCTGGTGTTCGGCGCGGGCGGCGTGGACACGCGCGGCGTCGCAACCGCCATCCGGCGCCTGGACAAGTACCAGCCGGCCGGCTACCTGGTGCCACCGCCTTACTACCTGGGCCCTTCGCAGGCCGGCATCCTGTGGCACTACCGCCAGATTGCCTGGGCCACGCAGCGGCCCATCATCCTGTACAACATCCCCAAGCGCACCGGCGTCACCATGACGGTCGAAACCATGGAAGCGCTGGCCGCGCTGCCCAACTTCAGCGCCGTCAAGGAATGCAATCCTGCGGTACTGGCGGCCTTGAACCGGCGCGGCACGCTGACGCCGCTATGCGGGGAGGATATGGCCCTGCTGGACCACTTCCTGGCCGGCGGCCTCGGCGCCATCCCGGCCGCCGCGCATGTCTATCCCGAGCGCTACGTCGAGGTCATGCAGTTGGCCCGCGACGGCCACGCGGACGCCGCGCGCGAACTCTTCGAGCCCCTGCGCGGCCTGATCCGCCTGCTGTTTACCGAACCCAATCCTGCTCCGATCAAGCGCGCCCTCTCGATGCAGGGCCTGATCACCGATGAGCTTCGCATGCCCATGACCAGCGCCAGCCGAGAGCTTGGGCAGCGCCTGCAGCGGGCCATGAACGTGGTGCAGGGCTCGCCTAGGCGGCTGCAGACAGCCTGAAGACGGACACCGCATTCGCCAGCTCGGCCGCCTGATCGCGCAGCGCGCCAGCCGACGCGGCGAACTCTTCCACCAGCGCGGCGTTCTGCTGCGTCACGCCGTCCAGATGCGTCACGGCCTGATTGATCTGTTCGATGCCCACGCTCTGCTCGGCCGAGGCCGTGGCAATCTCCCCCATCAGCGGCGCGCTGGTGGCGGCGGACTCCAGCACGTTGCCCATCGTCGCGCTGGCCTGCTCGACGCGCTGGCTGCCACGAGCCACCGAATCCGCCGACGCTTCGATCAGCGTCTTGATCTCCTTGGCGGCGGTGGCCGAGCGCTGAGCCAGCGCGCGCACCTCGCCCGCCACCACGGCAAAGCCCCGGCCCTGTTCTCCGGCCCGCGCCGCTTCCACCGCGGCGTTCAGCGCCAGGATGTTGGTCTGGAACGCGATCTCGTCTATCAGCCGGATGATCTCGTCGATGCGCTGCGAGCTATGCGAAATCTCGCGCATGGCGTCGATGGCGTGCTGCGTTTCATCGCTACCCTGCCTGGCCAGTTGCGCTGCCTGACCGGCCAGCGCGCTGACCTCACGCACATGTTGCGCGCTCTGCTGCGCGGTCGCGGTGATCTGCTCCACGCTAGCGGCGGTCTGCTCCAGCGCGGCGGCCTGCTTCTCGGTGCGGTCCGACAGGTCCATGCTGCCCGCCGCGATCTGCCGCGAGGCCGCGGCAATGGAAGCCGTGGAATGCACAATGCTGCGCACCGCCCCGTCCAGGCGTTGCTGCATCCGCGCCAGGGCGTCGAACAGGCGGCCGATCTCGCCGCGCTGATTGCGCGGCACGCTGCCCGACAAGTCGCCATTGGCCACGCGCTCGCACACCACCACCGCCTGGTCCAGCGGACCGAGGATATGCGTGCGGAAAAAGCGCAGCGCCGCCGCCAATAGCAACACCAGAAGGCCCAGCGTCACACCGCCTTGCCGCCACAAAGTGCCGTAGAACGCCTGATCGACGTCATCCACGTACAGGCCCGTGAACAACAGCCAGCCCCAGTCGGCGTCGTAGGTGGCATAGCTGATCTTGGGCAGCGCCTGATCCGTTCCCGGCCGCGGGAACTGGTAGCGCGTATAGCCGCCGCCCGCCTTGCCTTGGGCATAGAGGTTTTCGAAGATCGGCTGCCCGGCGCTGTCCTTGACGGCCCGGACGTTGGTGCCGACCAGCTTGGGATCGGGATGCACCAGCAGGTCGTAGCCGTCGCCGAAGGCGCCCACATAGCCGTCCTCGCCATAACGCAGTTGCGCCAATCGGCGCGCCACATTGCGCTTGGCCTCGTCCAGGGGCATGCCCTCGCGCACGCTTTGCTTGCCATTGCGCACGATGCCGGACGCCAGATCGAGGACGTGGCGCAGCTCGCTCCTGCGCTCGGCCACCATCTCGGCGCGGCGCTCCCAGGCGTCCCAGGCGCCCAGGGCCAGCACGACGGCGCCGACCGCGAACACAAACCACAACAGTTCCCTGCGCAAACTGGAATTCTTCATAGTCCTCTCATCCTTCTTCACCCAGCCAATGAAACCAATCAAGGCAGAATGTGACGGTTTATGTATGCATTCCGTCAGAATAAGGGACAGCACCAGGGTTTTCACCAAGACTGCACGGGGTGCTTGATCTAACGCAAGGCCCATAAAAAAAACGCAAGGCGCGCTTGCCTTGCGTTTTTTCGTCGTGGCGGCTCATTCCGCCTTTTGTACAGCCCTTTCCTAGGCCGGCGCCCGTGCGGCGCCTGCGGAGCGCGGCGTGGTCAACGCGATCAGCGCCACTACGATCAAGGAATACGTCGGTACGCTGCGCATATTGCGGAACATCATTTCAGTCAGACTGAATGCGCAATAGCCCAGGCAGAACAGCAAGCCCAACTGCGCGCCGACACGTATGACACGGTCATTGCTGGCCAGCCGGCGCAGGAAAATGTAGGCCGGCACCAGATATAGCGCGAGTATGCTCAACAAGCCTAGCAGCCCGTATCCGGACAGGGCGGCGAGCAGGTCGTTGTGGGGTTCGCCGTAGCCTTCGACGACTTCGCGCGACACTACCCCGCGCTTCTCGAGCTCGGCCAGTTCCTTGCGGAAGTTGCTGGGCCCCACGCCCACGACAGGGCTCTTCTTGAACATCTCGATGGATGCCCGCCACAGTTGCAACCGGATGCCGAGCGAAGAGTCCCGGTCGGCTGATGTGGTGAAATCCTGTAGATCCGTCTTGACCGCCTGCATGCGGCTGCTGAAATGCCATAGCCCAGCCGCGCTGACGACCAGAGCCGCGCTGACCGCCAGCGCACAGTAGGCCTTGTGCCGACGGCTCCAGCCTCGCAACCCCAACAGGAACACCAGCGCCAGTATGGGGAGCAGCATCCAGCTGCTGCGAGTTTGGGAAACCCACGTCGCCCACACGCTCAGCCCGAAAGCCAGCACCTTGAGGCCGGTTGCAAAATGCGGCCAGGGCTTGCTCGGCCCCCACCTGATCGACAACAACGACATCATGCCGAACAGCAGGGTCATGTTCGCGAAGGAAACGGCGTTGTAGCGCCCTCCGATCTCGACGACCGCCTCGCGGCCCCACAACTTCATGGTGACGATCAGCATCGCCGATCCCGCCAGCGCGCCGGTTAAGATGCTCCACTGGATTTGCTTGAGCCAATCTTGCGGCGCTCTCAGCAACAGCCAGAGCACAGGCAGCGCCAGCGCGAACCGGAGCAGCTTTTCCAATTCGGAATCGCTCCATACGCCTCGCACGGCGGCCGTGATGAACATGCACAACAGCGGCAGCAGCAGCGCCAGCGCCATGGGCCACAAGGCCCGAAAATCCATCGGTTCGTAGCGTTTGATCGCGTTGGCGGCTAGCGCGGTCAATGCGATCAAACCGGTCAAATAGGCAATGGCGGGCCCGCCCACCGGGCTGGTCAACGCCAGCGCGGGAACCAACACCACCAGCGACGCGGCCAAGAAAACGTACAGTCGGGGCACTACACTCAACCTAGTAAAAACGAAACAAGCGCGACGCGCGCCATGCAGTTTGGTTAATCAGACAAAACCCGCCCGCCATGACGGCGGGCGGGTTTTGTGGACACGCGGGCGGCAAGCCGCCAGTTACATATTGTCGATCATCACCTGGCCAAAGCCCGAGCACGACACCTGGGTCGCGCCTTCCAGCAGACGCGCGAAGTCGTACGTGACCTTCTTGGACAGGATGGATTTTTCCATGCTGGAGATGATCAGGTCCGCGGCTTCGGTCCAGCCCATGTGGCGCAGCATCATTTCGGCCGACAGAATTTCGGAACCGGGGTTCACGTAGTCCTTGCCTGCGTACTTCGGCGCAGTGCCGTGGGTAGCTTCGAACATGGCCACCGAATCAGACAGGTTGGCGCCCGGGGCGATGCCGATGCCGCCCACTTGCGCGGCCAGCGCGTCCGAGATGTAGTCGCCGTTCAGGTTCAGGGTGGCGATCACGTCGTATTCGGCCGGGCGCAGCAGGATCTGCTGCAGGAACGCGTCAGCAATCACGTCCTTGACGATGACCTCGCGGCCCGTCTTCGGATTCTTGAACTTGCACCACGGGCCGCCGTCGATCAGCGTCGCGCCGAATTCCTTCTGCAGCAGCGCGTAGCCCCAGTCGCGGAAGCCGCCTTCCGTGAACTTCATGATGTTGCCCTTGTGCACCAGGGTCAGCGACGTACGGTCATTGTCGATGACGTACTGCGCGGCCTTGCGCACCAGGCGCTCGGTGCCTTCGCGCGACACCGGCTTGATGCCGATGGACGAAGTGTTCGGGAAACGGATCTTCTTCACGCCGAGCTTGGTCTGCAGGAACTGGATCAGCTCCTTGGCCTGCTCGCTTTCGGCCATGTATTCGATGCCGGCGTAGATGTCTTCCGAGTTCTCGCGGAAGATCACCATGTTGGTCTTTTCGGGTTCGCGCACCGGCGAGGGCACGCCCTTGAAGTACGCCACCGGGCGCAGGCAGACGTACAGGTCCAGCTGCTGGCGCAGGGCCACGTTCAGCGAACGGATGCCGCCGCCCACCGGCGTGGTCAGCGGGCCCTTGATCGACACCACGTAGTCCTTGACGACGTCCAGGGTCTCGTCGGGCAGCCACACGTCGGGGCCGTAGACCTTGGTGGCCTTCTCGCCGGCATAGACTTCCATCCAGTGGATCTTGCGCTTGCCGCCATAGGCCTTCTGCACCGCCGCGTCGACGACCTTGATCATCACCGGGGTGATGTCGGCGCCCGTGCCGTCGCCCTCGATGTAGGGGACGATGGGCTGATCGGGCACATTCAGCGAGAAATCAGCGTTGACCGTGATCTTCTGGCCGCCAGCGGGAACCTTGATATGTTGGTAGGACATGAATGCTCCATTTGCTCCGAGTGGTTTTTCTGCACGCGCCGGCATCGGGAAGCGTCCGTTCCGGCGGGGAAGATCGCCCACGGGAACCGCGCACTGGATGGCCGATAGCAACCAATTCTATATCGCAAAGGGGCCAGCGGGCCTGACGGCCCGCGCGCGGCGGTAAAATAATGCATCACCAGCCCGCTTTTCAGCCCCATCAGATGTTCAATCCCTCACGCGACCAAGTCCGCGAATTCTTCATCGAAACCTGGCGCAAGCATCGCGCCTCCGAAGTGCTGACGCCGCTCGAGGCCATCGCGCTGGACTGGATCATCGAACATCCCGAATACCACGGCGACCTGGAAAACCCCGAGGCCATGACGGCCGAATACTCGGTGGAAAAGGGGCGCACCAATCCCTTTCTGCACCTGTCCATGCATCTGGCCATTGCAGAGCAGCTGTCCATCGACCATCCGCCGGGAATCCGGCAGGCCTACCAGCAGCTGGTGTCGCGCGGCGACGCGCACCAGGCCGCGCATGAAATCATGGAATGCCTGGGGCAGGTGGTGTGGGAAGCGCAGCGCCTGGGCACGCCGCTGGACAGCGACACCTATATCGACCTGATCCGCCAGCGCGCGAGCCGCTGAGCACCGCCCCCACGCTGCGCCTTCAGCTTGCTGCCCCGAGGGGGCTTTTTTTCCTTGGGACGGCCCGGCGGAAAAAGAAAAGCCCCCGACCGAGGGCTTTCTTGTTTGCGGAACGGATCCGGACGGCTTACCTGCGCACGCCCAGGTCGCTCGGCTGCGCCGACAGCCATGCCGCCACGTTGGAGATGTCCTGGTCGGACAGCTGCGTCGCGAAAGCGCCCATGATGGGGTTCTTGCGCACGTTGGCCGTGGCCGCGCTGCCGGACGCGCCGCGCTTGTAGGCCTTCAGGGCGTGAACCAGGTAGTCCGCGTGCTGGCCAGCCAGCGTCGGATAGGCCGGATCCACGGCCGTCTTGGCGTCGGCGCCGTGGCAGGAAGCGCAGTTGAATTTGTCGAAGACGGCCTTGCCGGCCGCCAGGTCCTGCGCCTGGGCGGCAACGCCCGTCATGGCCAGGGTCGCGCCCGCAAGGGCAAGCATGTAGCGATTCATGTGTTTGCCCCCTTACTTGAGATTCGAGTAGTACGCGGCCAGATCGGCGATGTCCTGGTCGGACAGGCTGCCGGCAATGGCGTCCATCGTGGGATGGCTGCGCGCGCCTTTCTTGTACTCGTTGAGGGCGGTTTCGATGTACTTGGCGTTCTGCCCAGCGATCATCGGCACGTGGTACAGCTCGGGAAACGTTGCCTTGTAGCCTTCGATGCCGTGGCAACCGATGCACATGGAAACCTTGTCGCGGGCGTTCTGGACATTACCGACCACTGCTGCGTCTGCAGCAACAGACTGGCCGGCGATCGCACAGGATGCCATCGCGGCCAACACGGATACCGTGTACTTCAGAGAGGTTCGCAACTTCATTGGAATGGCTCTTCTTGGTATGGCTAAGGACTAGGGCCTGCTCACACGAAAAGGCCCTCGGCAAACACGTTGCGGGTCGAACCCAAAGCAAAACCGCCTGATTGTACGATAATTGCTCAGGATTAATACCTTTACCATGGTATTGATCACCGTCAAATCTCAGAAGCCATCAGACCATGTCCGCAGCCCAGTCCGCTACTTCCGCCTCGCCAGACCGCTTCGACGGGACCGACAACTATGTCGCCACCGATGACCTGAAACTCGCCGTCAATGCCGCCCTCACCTTGCAGCGTCCGCTGCTGATCAAGGGCGAACCCGGCACCGGCAAGACCATGCTGGCCGAGGAAGTGGCGCGTGCGCTGGGACGGCCGCTGTTGCAGTGGCACATCAAGTCGACCACCAAGGCCCATCAGGGCCTGTATGAATACGACGCGGTGTCGCGCCTGCGCGACTCGCAGCTGGGCGACGAAAAGGTCCGCGACATTCGCAACTACATCGTGCAGGGCACGCTGTGGCAGGCCTTCCAGTCGCCTGAGCCGGTGGTGCTGCTGATCGACGAGATCGACAAGGCCGACATCGAATTCCCCAACGATCTGCTGCGCGAACTGGACCGCATGGAATTCCACGTGTACGAAACGCGCGAGACCATCTCCGCGCGGCACCGTCCGCTGGTCATCATCACGTCCAACAACGAAAAGGACCTGCCCGACGCTTTCCTGCGCCGCTGCTTCTTCCACTACATCCGTTTCCCCGACCGCGAAACCATGCGCGACATCGTGGCCGTGCACTACCCGCACCTGAAGCAGGACGTGCTGCGCGCGGCGCTGGACACCTTCTTCGCACTGCGCGACGCGCCGGGCCTGAAGAAAAAGCCGTCCACCTCCGAACTGCTGGATTGGTTGCGCCTGTTGCTGGCCGAGGGTTCGACCGCCGCCGAGATCGACGCGCACACGGCCACGGCCGTACCGCTGATGGCCGGCGCGCTGCTCAAGAACGAGCAGGACGTGCACCTGCTGGAACGCCTGGCGGCCATGACGCGCGGCGGCCAGCGCCGCTGATCCGCCAGCAACGATCCGCCAGCAACTACCGGCAGCCCGCAAATGCTGATCGACTTCTTCTATCACCTCCGGGCGCATAAGCTGCCCGTCTCGGTCAAGGAATACCTGACCCTGGTGGACGCCCTGCGCCAGGATCTCATGGCGCCCACGCTGGACGAGTTCTACTTCCTGGCGCGCGCCACGCTGGTCAAGGACGAGGCGCTCTACGACCGCTACGACAAGGCTTTCGGCGCCTACTACAGGGGCATCGCGGCCGCCCTGCCCCCAGGCAAGGAAATCCCGCTGGACTGGCTCATCAAGCAGTTCGAAAAAAGCCTGAGCCCGGAAGAAAAAGCCGCAATCGAAAAGCACGGCTGGGACAAGCTGATGGAGCTCTTCAAGGAGCGCCTGGAAGAGCAGAAGGAACGCCACGCCGGCGGCAGCAAATGGATCGGCACCGGCGGCACCTCGCCTTTCGGCAATGGCGGCTACCACCCCGAAGGCATACGCGTGGGCGGCGACTCGGCCGGCAACCGCAGCGCGGTCAAGGTCTGGGACATGCGCCAGTTCAAGGACTACGACGATCAGGTCGAGCTGGGCACGCGCAACTTCAAGGTGGCGCTTCGCCGCCTGCGGCGCTTCGCAAGGCAAGGCGCCGAAATGGAACTGGACCTGGACGACACCATCGCCAGCACCGCGCGCAATGCCGGCCATCTGGACCTGCGCATGGTCCCCGAACGCCACAACACCGTGAAGGTGCTGATGCTGCTGGACGTAGGCGGCAGCATGGACGACCACATCGGACGCGTCGAGGAATTGTTCTCGGCGGCGCGCAGCGAATTCCGCAACCTGGAGGTCTACTACTTCCACAACTGCCCGTACGAAAGCCTGTGGCAAAGCAACCGCCGGCGCCAGAACGAACGCTTCGACACCTGGGACGTGCTGCGCAAGTACAACCCGGATTGGCGCCTGATCATCGTCGGCGACGCCACCATGAGCCCCTACGAAATCCTGCAGCCGGGCGGCTCCGTCGAGCACTACAACAAGGAGCCCGGCGCCGAATGGATGCGCCGCCTGCTGGACGCCTGGCCCAAATCGGTCTGGCTCAATCCCGAGCCCACCGCGTCCTGGCAATACCGCCAGTCCATCGCGCTGATGCGCGACATCATGCAGGGCCGCATGTACCCGGTGACGGTCGCCGGCCTGGAACAGGCCATGCGTGTGCTATCGAAGTAGGACTGCCGGTCACCCGTCGACCGGCTTTTCAGGCGTATCCAGCGTCAGCTGATAGAACGCCAGATCCAGCCAGCGTCCGAACTTGAAGCCTGCCTCGCGGATGGTGCCTGCATGCGTGAAGCCCAGCTTCTCGTGCAGGCGGATGCTGCCCTGGTTGCTCGCGTCGATGCCGCCGACCAGCACGTGCACCTGATTGGCGCGCGCCCGCTGGATCAGCTCGCGCATCAGCGCCTCGCCCAAGCCCAGTCCGCGAAAACGTCCGTCCACGTACACGGAATGCTCCACCGAGTACTTGAAGGCCGGCCAGGCGCGGAAGGTGCCGTAGCTGGCGAAGGCCATCAGTTCGCCGTCGGCATTCTCGTACCCAAGCACCGGAAAACCGCCCTGCTGCTTGGCCTGGAACCAGCCCAGCATCGCCTCGCGCGGCCTCGGCTTGTAGTCGTACAGCGCGGTGGAATTGACGATGGCGTCGTTGAATATGGCCAGTATCTGGTCGGCATGGCGCTCATGCGTGCAATCGACCAGGGTTGCGCCATCCGGCGCGCGGGTTTCGGCGTGCGTAGTCATGGCGCAAATTGTAGCGACCCGCAAGGCCTTGCGGCGATTCGGCTTTCGGCCGCTACAGGCAAAAAAAACCGGCGGAGCCGCCGGTTCAATTGGATCTTGCCGCTTCTGGCCACTCTCAGGCGGCGCGGCTCTCAGCAGATCGGGCGGCGGGCGGCTCGCCACGCAAGCCAGGGCAGTTGCGCCATGCAAGCTCATCCGCATCCATGTCCAGGTCGAACAGATCGTTGGCGGCGGGCCAGGGATGGCTGCGCGCCGCCGCGCCTTCCATTTCCAGCACGTGCCCGGCGAAGCCCCGTGGCGAGCCGCCGCACTCCGCGAAATATCGTTGTGTGCTCAAGTCCACCACATAGGTGGTCATGTCATGGGTCAATATGGCCACGAATTGGCCGTCATCACTGGCATAGGCGTACTGAAACTGTCCTTTGATCCCGTCGCCGCTCAATGGGCTGCCGGTCAATTGGGACAAGGCACGCGTGACGATCTCGGTCAGCATGGGTCGTTCCTCCGGTAAGTGCGCCGGCACAATGCCGGCGGCGAAGGCGCGAACGACAAGCACCGGCGCCGGGCAGAAAACGGCGTCTGGCGTTGGACGGGAAACCTGTGGGCGGGCTGTCGCGCATCCCGTCTGCAACTGGGTACTGCGTCTTGAAAAGCTTACACCCGCGGGCCGGGACAGCTCAAATCAGCCCCGTCATTTCGTCATATTGCGCCGCAACATCACAGCCGGACGCCCCTCCTGGACCCTTATGCCGCCGCAACTGGCACGGCTGCTTCACCTGTGTCACCAATTTGCCGCAATCGCCAGTCCTCACGCCCAATGCGGTACAGCACGTGTCGACACAGCGGATGCCCCTGAGGAACGGCGGGATGGTCGAAACCTTCCGGATCCTCCCTCATGCCCAAGCGGTCCATCACCGCGCGCGAACGCAGGTTGCCCGTGGCCGTGAAGGCCACGATCTCATCCAGTCCCACCTGCTCGAACCCCGCGCGCAAGGCCGCCTCGGCGGCTTCGCTGGCGTAGCCCTTGCCCCAGTGCCGCTGCGCCAGGCGCCAGCCTATCTCCACGCCTGGCGCGAACGGCAGGGTGGGCGCCAGCGGCTTGATGCCGACAAAACCGATGAAGGGCGCCACGCCTGGCGCCTCCACGGCCCAGAAGCCCCAGCCGTGCTCGTCGATGCCGGCTGCCAGCCGGTCGGCAAGCGCATCGCTTTCCTGTGCATTCAGCGGCAGCAGGTACTCGGCGACGCGGGGGTCCTGGTTCAGCGCCGCGAAAGGTTCACGGTCGGCGGCGCGCCATTGGCGCAGCACCAGGCGCGGCGTTTCGACTTCCAGGGATAGAGACATGAGGACTTCCTTGCTTGCGGTCCCGGGCCGCGCGCCGCGGACAACGCCGCGCCGCGCCCCTGAACCATTGCCAACGTATACACTCCAACGGATTCTGCCATGCCAAAGGAATTGTCTGCCATGCGCCTGTCCCTGTCGAAGCTGCCGCGCCCGCTGAGCGTGCTGCTGTTTTCCTCCTTCCTGGCCTTTCAGGCCGGCGCCGCCAGCCTGCCGGCGGGCGTCTCGGAGGCCGCCTCGATCGAAGGCATCACCGAATACCGCCTGGCCAACGGCCTGAGGGTGCTGCTGGTTCCCGATGAATCCAAGCCGTCCACCACCGTCAACATGACCTACCTGGTCGGCTCGCGCAACGAGAACTACGGCCAGACAGGCATGGCTCACCTGCTGGAGCACATGCTGTTCAAGGGCACCTCGACCACCCGCAACGCCATGGGCGAGTTCTCGCGCCGCGGCTTGCAGGCCAATGGTTCGACCTCCAGCGACCGCACCAACTACTTCGCCAGCTTCGCCGCCAACCCCGACACGCTCAAGTGGTACCTGGGCTGGCAGGCCGACGCCATGGTCAATTCCCTGATCGCCAAGGAAGACCTGGACTCGGAAATGACCGTAGTCCGCAACGAAATGGAAAGCGGCGAAAACAGCCCCTTCCGCATCCTGATGCAGAAGATGCAGGCCGCGGCCTTCCAGTGGCACAGCTACGGCAAGAACACCATCGGCGCCCGTTCCGACGTCGAGAACGTGGACATCGGCCAGTTGCGCGCCTTCTATCACGAGTACTACCAGCCCGATAACGCCGTGCTGATCGTGGCGGGCAAGTTCGACCCGCAGGCGACCCTGGCCGACATCGAGGAAACGCTGGGCAAGCTGCCCAAGCCCGAACGCAAGCTCCCGCCCGAATACACGGTGGAACCAGTGCAGGATGGTGAACGTTCCGTAACCCTGCGCCGCACGGGCGGCACGCCGCTGGTCGCGGCCATGTACCACATTCCTGCCGCCGGCAGCGCCGACTTCGTGCCGCTGGACCTGGCCGCCACCATCCTGGCCGACACGCCCTCCGGCCGTCTCTACCATGCCTTGGTCCCGACCAAGCTGGCCTCGGGCGTGTTCGGCTTCACCATGGAAAACCTGGATCCGGGCCTGGCGATGTTCGCCGCCCAGCTGACGCCGGGCAAGAGCCTGGACGCCGCCATGAAGGCGCTGACCGGCACGCTGGAGACCTTGGACAAGAAGCCCTTCACACAGCAGGAGCTGGACCGCGCCCGCAGCAAATGGCTGACTGCCTGGGAACAGACCTATAGCGATCCCGAACAGGTCGGCGTGGCGCTGTCCGAGGCCATCGCCGCCGGCGACTGGCGCCTGTTCTTCCTGCAGCGCGACCGCGCCCGCAAGGCCACGCTGGCCGAAGTGCAGCGCGCCGCGACCACCTACCTGGTCCAAAGCAACAGCATCGAAGGCCGCTACATCCCCACCGAGAAGCCCGTGCGCGCGCCGCAAGAACAACGGGTGGACCTGACGGCCGTCTTCAAGGACTACAAGGGCGATCCGGACTTCAAGGCCGCATCGGCCTTCGACCCCACGCCCGAGAACATCGACAAGCTGACGCAGCGCAAGAAGCTGGACCTGCCCAACGGCTCCGTGCAGTTGGCGCTGCTGCCCAAGGCCACGCGCGGCAACCGGGTGCAGGCGCAGATGCTGATCCAGTTCGGCAACGAAAAAGACCTGCTCGGCCAACGCGTGAATTCCAGCGCCGTGGCCGACCTGCTGACCCGCGGCACGGCCAAGCTGTCGCGCCAGGACATCCAGGACCGCCTGGACAAGCTGCAGGCCGAACTCGGCTTCAGCGGCGGCGGCACCACGCTCAAGATCGCCATGTCGACCAAGGGCGAAAACCTGCCCGAACTCACCGCGCTGGCATTGGACATCGTCCGCAACGCCAACTTCCCCAAGGAGCAACTGGAGGAATATCAGCGCCAGCTCGAAACCTCGATCCAGAACGCCATGACCGAACCGTCGGCACTGGCCGGACGCGCGCTGGCCCGCCAGGACAATCCGTGGCCCGCCAATGACCTGCGCTACGTGCCGACCTTCGAGGAATCGCTGGCCGGCGTGCGCGCCCTGAACCGCGACGCCCTGGTCAAGTTCCATTCCAAGTTCTACGGCGCCGGCAACATCGAGTACTCGGCGGTGGGCGATTTCGAGCCCGCAGCCGTGGAAAAGGCGCTCAAGACCGGTTTGGCCGGCTGGAAAAAGGCTCCTGGCTACACGCGCGTGCCCAATCCGTACCGCGACATTCCCGCCAAGCAGTTCGACATCGACACGCCCGACAAGGCCAATGCGTTCTACATCTCGCGCATGCCGCTGAAGCTGCAGGACACGGACGCGGACTACGCCGCGCTGTACCTGGCCAACTACCTGTTCGGCGCCTCCGAAACCTCGCGCCTGTGGAACCGCGTACGCGAAACCGACGGCCTCTCGTACAACGTGCGCAGCTCGCTGTCGGTCTCGTCGTTCGAGCCCTCCGCCAGCTGGACCATGTACGCCATCTACGCGCCGCAAAACCGCGAGCGCCTGGAAAAGGCCATCGGCGAAGAACTGGCGCGCGTGCTGAAGGACGGCTTCACGGACAAGGAAATCTCGGACGGCATCACGGCCCTGCTGAACTACCGCAATCTGGCCCGCGCCCAGGACGACGTCCTGGCCAGCACCTGGCTGGATTACATGCAGCGCGGCCGCACCTTCGCCTGGTCGGCCGACATGGACAAGAAGATCTCCGCGCTGACGGCCGATTCGGTCAATGCGGCTTTGCGCAAGTATCTGCGCGCGGACGGTTTCAGCACCGCGGTTGCCGGCGACTTCAAGAAGAAGCCGGCGCCCTGACCAGGCCCGCCTCGCTCAAGCCCCGCTGCGGCGGGGCTTTTTTTTGGCTTTCCGGCGCTGGTCAGCTCACCAAAATTCACCAGAACGCCACCCGACTATGCCAAAAATGGATGAAATCATAAAAGCGAACGTGATTACTCGATTATTTGGAAAGATGTTTTCAAGGAATACGGGTTTATCCCAGGTGGGATAACGAGCACAATTCAGTCATCGGGAACACACAACGAACCACGACGGAGGGCCGCCGGATTCGGTCCCCAACCAAGACGAATTGGAGGTCTACCATGAAAACCCTAACCACCACCCTGCTGCTATCCCTGGCCCTGGTTGGCGTTGGCGCCCAAGCCGCCGGCGTTGAACAAGCCAAGAGCAGCGCCCAGGTCGCCACTGAACTGCAGCAAGCCAAGATCAGCGGCCAGTACACCTTCGGCGAGCTGGACTATCCGCCCGCCCTGCCCCAGACCACCAGCCTGAGCTCGCAGGAAGTGCAAGCCCAGCTGCAACAAGCCAAGGTCAGCGGCCAGTACACCTTCGGTGAACTGGAATACCCGGCGGCTGTATCCGCCCCCGCCAGCGCCAAGACCAGCGCTGAAGTCCAGCAGGAACTGGCGCAAGCCAAGGCCAGCGGCCAATACACGTTCGGCGAACTCGAGTACCCGCCGATCACCCGGTGAGCTGCTTGCTGTGGCCCGGCCGGCCTCGGACGGCATCATGGTTTGAGGCCGGTTTTTATCGGCGACAGCGGCGGTCGAAGTAGCAGTAGAAGTAGCAGTAGCTGTGAAAGTAGCAGTAGAAGCTGAAGTTGAAGTTGCAGTCGATACAGCAGTTGCAGTACTCGCAGTAGCAGTAGCACTGGACCGCGGCGCAAGCCGCGGTCTTTTCATATGCGCGCTGCCCCCGCCCCCACGCCCTCGCCGGGCAAAAAAAAGCCGCGATCATGATCGCGGCTTTTTGCATGCCTCAGCCAATTCAGCTGAAGAATTCCTTCACCCGGTCGGTCCAGGACTTGCTTTGCGGCGAATGGCGGTCGCCGCCATCGTTCAGCGAAGCCTCGAACTGGCGCAGGATGTTCTTCTGGTCGTCGCTCAGGCGCACGGGCGTTTCCACCACTACATGGCAGTACAGATCGCCCGGGTAGCTGCCGCGCACGCCGCGGATGCCTTTGCCGCGCAAGCGGAAGGTCTTGCCCGACTGCGTGCCTTCGGGGATCGAGATTTCGGCCTTGCCGCCCAGCGTCGGTACCTGAAGCTCGCCGCCCAGCGCCGCCGACGTGAACGGAATGGTCAGTTCGCAATGCAGGTCGTCGCCGTCGCGCTGGAAGATCTTGTGCTGCTTGATGTGGATTTCCACATACAGATCGCCCGGAGGACCGCCGTTGATGCCCGGTTCGCCGTTGCCGCTGGAGCGGATGCGCATGCCGTCATCGATGCCGGCCGGAATCTTGACCTGCAGCGTCTTGTTGCGGCGGATGCGGCCCACGCCATCGCAGGCGGGGCAGGGATCGGTGATTTCCTTGCCGTTGCCGTGGCAGGTCGGGCAGGTCTGCTGCACGCTGAAGAAACCCTGCTGCATGCGCACGGCGCCCGAGCCGCCGCAGGTGCGGCAGGTCTTGGGCGAGGTACCGGCCTTGGCGCCGGACCCGTGGCAGGTGTCGCAGTTTTCCCAGCTGGGCACGCGGATCTCGGTGTCGAAACCGGCCGCGGCCTGCTCCAGCGTGATTTCCAGCGCGTACTTCAGGTCGGCGCCGCGGTAAACCTGCGGGCCGCCGCCACGACGGCCACCGCCGCCGCCGCCGAAGATTTCGCCGAAGATGTCGCCGAACGCATCGGCGAAACCGCCGCCCATGCCGCCGCCCATGCCGGCGGAGTTGGGGTCCACGCCCGCGTGGCCGTAGCGGTCGTAGGCGGCGCGCTTCTGATCGTCACCCAGGACCTCGTAGGCTTCCTTGGCTTCCTTGAACTTCTCTTCGGCTTCTTTGCTGTCCGGATTGCGGTCCGGATGGTACTTCATGGCCAGCTTTCGATAGGCCTTCTTGAGGTCGTCGTCCGAGGCGTTCTTCGCGACGCCCAAGACTTCGTAATAGTCACGTTTTGCCATGATCCGTGGGCTCGAAAACGAGCCTTCTTTTCAGTGCTACAGAATGAGTACGCCCGGTAGGCGGATTTCTCCGGCTACCGGGCGGCAGAGGCAGGTCAGCGCCCGGCCATTATTGGTCGCGCTTGACTTCCTTGAAGTCGGCGTCGACGACATTGTCGTCCACCGGCTTCGCGTTGTCGGCCGCTTGCTGCTGGCCGGCGGCTTGCTGCGCCTGCATGTCGGCGTACATCTTTTCGCCCAGCTTCTGCGAAACCGTCGACAGGGATTCCACCTTGGCGTCGATCGCGGCCTTGTCGCCGTCCTTCAGCGTGTCTTCCAGTTCCTTGATGGCGGCTTCGATGCCTTCCTTTTCGGAAGCCTCGAGCTTGTCGCCATATTCGGTCAGCGACTTGCGGGTGGCATGCACCAGCGCATCGGCCTGGTTGCGCGACTGGGCCAGTTCGGCAACGCGGTGATCTTCCTCGGCATTGGCCTCGGCATCCTTGACCATGCGCTGGATCTCGTCTTCCGACAGACCCGAGTTGGCCTTGATGGTGATCTTGTTTTCCTTGCCGGTGCCCTTGTCCTTGGCGGACACGTGCAGGATGCCGTTGGCGTCGATGTCGAAGGTGACTTCGATCTGCGGCATGCCGCGGGGCGACGGCGGGATCCCTTCGAGGTTGAACTCGCCCAGGGCCTTGTTGCCCGCAGCGATTTCGCGCTCGCCCTGGAACACCTTGATCGTCACGGCCGGCTGGTTGTCGTCAGCGGTCGAGAAGGTCTGCGAGAACCGGGTCGGAATGGTCGTGTTCTTCTGGATCATCTTGGTCATCACGCCGCCCAGGGTTTCGATGCCCAGGGACAGGGGGGTGACGTCCAGTAGCAGCACGTCCTTGCGGTCGCCCGACAGCACGGAACCTTGAATGGCGGCGCCAGCGGCGACGGCTTCATCGGGGTTCACGTCCTTGCGCGGATCCTTGCCGAAGAATTCCTTCACCTTTTCCTGGACCTTGGGCATGCGGGTCATGCCGCCGACCAGGATCACGTCGTCGATGTCGGAAACCTTCACGCCGGCGTCCTTGATGGCCACGCGGCAGGGCTCGATCGTGCGTTCGATCAGTTCTTCGACCAGCGCTTCCAGCTTGGCGCGCGTGATCTTCAGGTTCAAGTGCTTCGGGCCCGAGGCATCCGCCGTGATGTACGGCAGGTTGATTTCGGTCTGTTGCGCCGAGGACAGCTCGATCTTGGCCTTTTCGGCCGCTTCCTTCAGGCGTTGCAGGGCCAGCACGTCCTTGGACAGGTCAACGCCTTGTTCCTTCTTGAACTCGGCAATGATGTAGTCGATGATGCGCTGGTCGAAGTCTTCGCCGCCCAGGAAGGTGTCGCCGTTGGTCGACAGCACTTCGAACTGCTTTTCGCCGTCCACATCGGCGATTTCGATGATGGACACGTCGAACGTGCCGCCGCCCAGGTCATAGACGGCGATCTTGCGGTCGCCCTTTTCGGTCTTGTCCAGGCCGAACGCCAGCGCGGCAGCGGTGGGTTCGTTGATGATGCGCTTGACTTCCAGACCGGCGATGCGGCCAGCGTCCTTGGTGGCCTGGCGTTGGCTGTCGTTGAAGTAGGCGGGCACGGTGATGACGGCCTCGGTCACTTCTTCGCCCAGGTAGTCCTCGGCGGTCTTCTTCATCTTGCGCAGCACGTCGGCCGACACTTGGGGAGGCGCCATCTTCTTGCCGCGCACTTCCACCCAGGCGTCGCCGTTGTCGGCCTTGACGATGGCATAGGGCATCAGGTTGATGTCCTTCTGCACCGCCTTCTCTTCGAACTTGCGGCCGATCAGGCGCTTCACCGCATACAGGGTGTTGCGCGGGTTGGTCACGGCCTGGCGCTTGGCCGGCGCGCCGACCAGGGTTTCGCCATCGTCCATGTAGGCGACGATGGAGGGGGTGGTGCGAGCGCCTTCCGCGTTTTCAATGATTTTGACCTGCCCGCCGTCCATGACAGCCACGCAGCTGTTGGTCGTGCCCAGGTCAATGCCAATAATCTTGCTCATGGTCGGTTACCTTGATTGAATCTATGAAAATAGGGAGAAACTTCTTGTCCCCACATAACTGGGGCTGCCCGCAGGGTTTTTCAAGACGCCTGGCCGGAATTTTCTACAGCCGTTTCCTGCAGGCGGCGCATGGCCGCGGTGAACTGCGGCAGGCCGGGCCAGCCGGTGACGCGGCCCAGCCGCTTGCCAGCGCGGTACAGCACAAAAGTGGGGACACCATGCAGCGAGAAGCGCCTTCCCAGCGCTTCGTCCGCGTAGACGTCGGCTTCGAACCAGGTCAGCCCCAGCTCCAGCAGCGCGTCCCGGTGCAGCAAGGCGGTCTGCTTGAAAATATTGCAGTTATAGCAATCCTGTCCCCAGAGGAACACGCAGCGCAGATCCGTCCCCGGCGCCTGCACCACCGCCGCGTCGAATCCCTCGGTGTCGACGTGCCGCATGCCGAACACCTGGAATATCTGGGCGGGGTCGAACCGGGGATCCGTCATGGCGCGCCGCCTGCTCAGCCCTGGCCGGCGGACACCACGACCAGCGCGGGGCGCAAGGTCCGGTCGGCGATGGCGTAGCCCTTTTGCAGCAGCTGGACCACGGTATTGGCGGGCTGCTCGGCGGGGATGGACGAAATGGCCTGATGCAGGTGCGGGTCGAACTTGTCGCCCTGTGCCGGCGCGATTTCCTTGAGCAGATTGCGCTCGAAGGCGGCCGTCAGCTGCTTGAGGGTCACTTGGACGCCTTCGCTCAGGGTTTCAACGGTTTGCTCAGGCTGGGCCAGCGCTGCTTCCAGGCTGTCCTTGACCGGGACCAGGCTTTCCGCGAACGACTCGATGCCGAACTTGCGCGCCTTGGACACGTCTTCCTGTGCACGGCGGCGCACGTTCTCGGCTTCGGCCCGGATGCGCAAAAGCTGGTCCTGCTGCTCATTGACGGTAGCCTGGGCGGCGTCCAGCTGGGCGCGCAACTCGTTCAGCTCGGCCTGCACGGCGTCCTCGGCGGCGGAGGCCGCATCGGCGTTCTGGCCGACTTCGGGCGTCTGATCTACAGGCTCGTTGGGTGCCGTCATGGGGAATCCTCCAAAAAGTATGGCTTTCGCAGACATGAATGGGGGCCAATACCCCTATTTCAAGCCCGGGAAAGCAAATATTCCCTGACGGCGCCAGCCAGCAGAGGCAGGCGGAATGTAATCAGAAATCCGCCCAATTTCTGCCAAATGCCGTCAAATCTCAGACTGCAAGCATAGATTCAGCGCTTTTCGACGCCATCCGGCAAATGGCGGACGCCCTCTGCGCCAGGCTATTTCTTGTGCGGCTGTGCGGGCGCCACCGGGTCGCTGGCGGGAAAACTGTCCTTCAGGGCGCGGTCCACGGCGCGGTCCTCGTCCGGCTCGGGGCTGATCGCGATGGGGTCGCTGGCGGGGAAGGTCTCGGCAAGCGCCTCGTCCAGTTCGTGTTCCACCTGATCTTCGTCCACCGGGGTACTGACCTGCCCCTTTTTGACGATCTTTCCAGTCTTGGGATCATGGTGCATGCGCCTTCTCCTTCAAGTCCGTGATTTGCGTGGGCCACCCCTGCAAGTGGCGTGCCACCAGGTCGGCCAGCCCTGCGATCCAGGCCGGATCGTCGTTGATCGCCGGGATGTAGCGGAAACGCTTGCCGCCGGCCCCGATAAAGGCGTCGCGGCACTCCAGGCTGATCTCTTCCAGGGTTTCCAGACAGTCTGCCACAAAACCCGGGCACACCACATCGACCTCGGTAACCCCGGCGGCGGCCAGCGCCTTCAGGGTCGGTTCGGTATAGGGCTCCAGCCAGCGGGCCGTACCGAAACGGCTCTGGAAGGTCACCTCGACCTGTTCGCGCGGCAGCGACAGGCGTTGGCCCAGCAGGCGCGCCGTTTCCATGCAGTCGCGGTAGTACGGGTCGCCCAGTTCGATCGAATAGCGCGGCAGGCCGTGAAAGCTCATGACCAGCTTCTGCGGTTTGCCGTGCTCTTGCCAATAGCGTTCGATGCGACCGGCCAGCGCGTCCAGATAGGCCGGCTCTTCGTGGAAACGCTTGATGAAGCGCAGCTCGGGCTGGTCGCGCAGGCGGCCGGCATGGCGGGTGACCGCATCCACCACCGTGGCGGTGGTGCTGGCGGCGTACTGCGGATAGAGCGGGACGGTCAGTATGCGTTCGCAGCCCTGCCGGCGCAGCCGGGAAATGGCGTCCGGGATCGAGGGGTTGCCGTAACGCATGCCCAGCTCCACCACGGCGTCGATTCCGGCCTCGGCCAGGGCCGCGCGCACACCATCGGCCTGTCGCTGGCTATACACCATCAGGGGCGAGCCTTCCTTCATCCAGACGCCGGCGTAGCGCGGCTCCAGCTTCTTGGGCCGCATCGTCAGCACCAGGCAATGCAGGATGGGCTTCCACAGATAGCGCGGGATCTCGATCACGCGCGGGTCGGACAGGAACTCGCCCAGGTATTTGCGTATGTCTTGCTTACCCGGGGTGTCCGGGGTGCCCAGGTTCACCAGCAGCACGCCGACCTTGGCCGGCCCGCGAGGCGCGGGGTCTTCGTTGAAGGGGTCCTCCTGCTCGGGTTCCGGCAGATAGCGCTCAGGCCACAGGTACTTGAACAGGCGAAGAAACACAAACACTCCCCTTCCTCCGCAAGGAGGACGTAGCTTCGGATGGACCTACTGGTTGTGGCTGAGGGCGTTGGACAGCAAGCGCGCCGTGATATCCACGATGGGAATGACGCGTTCGTAGGCCATGCGCGTGGGACCGATCACGCCCAGCGTGCCCACGACCTTGCCGTCCACGCCGTAAGGCGCGGTGATGACCGAGACCTCTTCCATCGGCACCAGCTGCGAATCGCCGCCGATGTAGATCTGCACGCCCTGGGCGCGGGTGGACACGTCCAGGAGCTGCAGCAGGTCGGTCTTTTTCTCGAACAGCGAGAACATCTTGCGCAGGCGGTCCATGTCGGAGGCGATGTCGGTCACGTCCAGCAACTTGCGCTCGCCGGAAATGACCATGGCATCGCCGTCCTCGGCGGCTTCCGCGCTGGCTTCGACCGCGGCCTGCATCAGGCGCGAGATGTCCTCGCGCAATTGCGCCAGTTCGGTCGACAGGGTTTGCCGCACGACATTGAAGGACTTGCCGGCGAAATGCATGTTGAAGAAATTGCCGGCTTCCAGCAGTTCCGCTTCGGCATAGTCGCGCTGAACGAAAAGGATGCGATTTTGAACATCGCCGTCGGGCGTGACGATGATGAGCAGCACGCGCTTATCGGACAGGCGGATGAATTCGATCTGGCGGAACACCTGGGCGCGCTTGGGCGTGAGCACCACTCCCGCGAACTGGGTCAGGTTGGACAGCAGGGCCGCGGCGGCATTGACGGCGCGCGTGGGTTCGGCGGCCGCCAGCATCTCGCCCATGTTGTGCGGTTCGAGCTGGTAGGACTGCACCGCCAGCAGCGAATCGACGAACATGCGGTAGCCCCGCGGCGTGGGCACGCGGCCGGCGGAGGTGTGCGGGCTGTGGATCAGTCCCAGTTCTTCGAGATCCGCCATCACATTGCGGATCGTGGCCGGGGACAAGTCGAATACTTTCGATAGCGTCCGCGAGCCGACTGGCTGCCCATCGGCGATATAGCGTTCGATCAACGCTTTCAGTAGTGCGCGTGCGCGGTCATCCATAACAAGTATTTTAGGGAATCTTTTTCAATTGAGGCGATTTTTGTCCCGCAAGCACATATGCGGCCCCATATAATCGGCTAAACCGCCCATTCCGGGCAGGTTTCGGCTTCTGGTCCGGCCTTTTTTGATACGCAAGCAGCCATGCATTTTCCTACCGTAGCCCTGATCGGCAGATACCAGGACACCGGCCTGGACACACCGCTGAGAGCACTCGCCCACGCGCTGACGCAAGCGGGCCGGCAGGTGCTCATCGATGCGGACACGGCGCGCAACACCGGGCTGACCGAATACCCCGTCGCCACGCTCGAGGAAATCGGCAAGACCGCGTCGCTGGCCGTCGTCATGGGCGGCGACGGCACCGTGCTGGGCGCCAGCCGCCACCTTGCTCCCTATGGCATGCCGCTGGTTGGCATCAACCACGGACGCCTGGGCTTCATCACCGACATCGCGTTGCAGGACGCGCATGGCGCGCTGGCGCGCGTGCTCGAAGGCAGCTTCCAGATCGAGGAACGCATGCTGCTGGAAGGCAGCGTGTGGCGCGGCGATCAGAAAATGTATTCCGCGTCGGCCCTGAACGACGTGGTGCTGAACCGCGCGGGACGCGGCGGCATGATCGAAGTGCGGGTGGAGCTGGACGGCGCCTTCATGTACACGCAGCGCGCCGACGGCCTGATCATCGCCACGCCTACGGGCTCCACCGCGTATGCGCTGTCGGCCAACGGTCCCATCCTGCATCCGGGCATGAACGCGATGGTGCTGGTGCCGGTGGCGCCGCAAACCCTGTCCAACCGCCCCATCGTCATTCCCGACTCCGGCGTGCTGAACATGACGCTCACGGCCATGGGCCGCGTGGAAGTCGGCGCCAGCGTGCATTTCGATATGCAGACCTGGTCCGACCTGCAGCCGGGCGACCGCATCGTCGTGCAGCGCGCGCCCTATACCATCCGCTTCGTGCATCCCGAAGGCTACAGCTTCTTCTCCACCCTGCGCCGCAAGCTGCACTGGAACCTGATGCCCGAAGCCTCTGACAACGTAGAGTAGTAAGCGCCCCGACATGCTGCGCACCCTGCATATCCGCGACTTCGTCATCGTCGAACAGACCGAGATCCATTTCGGCCCCGGCTTTACCGTCTTTTCCGGTGAGACCGGCGCAGGCAAATCCATACTGGTGGACGCGCTGGCGCTCACGCTGGGCGAACGCGGCGACGCCAGCATGCTGCGAGAGGGCGCGCCGCGCGCCGACATCACCGCGGTCTTCGATACCCCCAAGGGCCTGATCGCCTGGCTGCAAGAGCGCGAGATCGACGCCGACACGGAACTGTCCCTGCGCCGCGTCATCGACGCCCAGGGCCGCAGCCGCGCCTACATCAATGGCACGCCGGCCACCGTGGCGCAATTGCGCGAACTGGGCGACAGCCTGGTCGACATCCACGGCCAGCATGCGCACCAGAGCCTGATGCGCGCCGACGCCCAGCGCGACCTGCTGGATGCCCACGGCGGCCATGGCGAACTGCGCAACTCGGTCGGCCAGGCCTGGAAGCAATGGCGCGCGTTGGCGCGCCAGCTGGAATCCGCCGAAAAGGACGCCGCAAGCCTGGCTACCGAACGCGACCGCCTGCAATGGCAGGTCGACGAACTCGATCAGCTGAATCTCGGTCCCGACGAATGGGATGCGCTGCAGTCCGAGCACACCCGCCTGTCGCATTCGCAATCCCTGCTGGATGGCGCCAACCAGATCCTCGAAGGGCTGGACGGCGAAGGCGATTCCGCGCACCACCGGCTCACCGCGGCCAACCACCGCATCCAGCAGATGCTGCGCCACGATCCCGGCTTGCAGGGCGTCTACGATGAACTGGAATCGGCCCGCATCGCGATCAGCGAGGCCGTATCGGACCTGAACAACTACGTCAGCCGAGTCGATCTCGATCCTCAGCGGCTCGTAGCGGTCGAGGCGCGCCTGGGCCTGGTATTCGAAACCGCTCGCAAATTCCGCGTCGAGCCCGACGCGCTTTGCGAGCTGCGCGACACGCTGCATGCGCAGCTCAAGGCGCTGCAAGCCGCGGGCGACATCGATGCCCTGCGCGCCCAGACGCAAGCTGCGCAGGCGCAATACGACGCCACGGCCGCCAAGCTGACGACGGCGCGCCGCAAGGTCGCCAAGGACCTGGGCAAGCAGGTCACGCAAGCCATGCAGACGCTGGCCATGCAGGGCGGCAAGTTCGAACCCACGCTGGCCGAATCGGCGCCGTCCGCGCACGGCAACGAGCAGGTTGAATTCCTGGTGGCCGGCCATGCCGGCACCACGCCGCGGCCGCTGGCCAAGGTGGCTTCGGGCGGCGAACTGTCGCGGATTTCGCTGGCGCTGTCGGTCATCGCCAGTCGCGCTGCGCGCGTGCCGACGCTGATCTTCGATGAAGTCGACAGCGGGGTGGGCGGCGCGGTGGCCGAGGCCGTCGGCAAGCTGCTGCGCGAGCTCGGCGAACGTCATCAGGTGCTGTGCGTGACCCACCTGCCCCAGGTCGCGGCCTGCGCCAACAACCAATTCCTGGTCAGCAAGGCGGAATCGCGCGGCGCCACCCGCTCCAGCATCGAGGAACTGGACGCTTCCTCCCGCGTCGAGGAAATCGCGCGCATGCTGGGCGGCATCAAGCTCACCGCGACCACCCGCGAACACGCCCGCGAAATGCTGGAAGGTTTCGGGCAGAACTGAAGCGCTGGCCCGCCGCTTTACGGCGGGACGCCGGCAAAAACAGGGCCGATTCGCGCCATAAAAAAATCCCCTTCACATTGAAGGGGATTTGGATCTCACGGACCCGCTGCGAGCGTAGCCGCGGGCCGTAGGCAGGGCCGGATCAGCGGCCCTTCATGCAACTGCCGCAGATGCCATACAACACCATGGCGTGGCTTTCCAGCGCGAAGGAGTTGTCCTTGGCAATCTTTTGCTGACGCTTTTCGATTTCGGGGTCCGAAAACTCGACCACCTTGCCGCAATTCGTGCAGATCAGGTGATCGTGGTGATCGCCGTCGTTGAGCTCGAACACCGCCTTGCCGCTGTCGAACTGGCTGCGGGCAAGGATGCCGGCCTGTTCGAACTGGGTCAGGACGCGATAGACGGTGGCCAGCCCGATTTCGACGTTTTCGCCGATAAGGGCGCGATAGACGTCTTCGGCGCTCAGGTGCCGTTGATCCGATTTCCGGAAAATATCAAGAATTTTCAGGCGGGGAAACGTCGCCTTCAAACCCATGTTCTTCAGTTCGCTTTGGTCGCTCATGGTGTAATCGCTCTCCGTCCGCGTTGGCATGGGCAGGATAGGTTCACCGCGAGCCGGCTCACCGAAATCATGCCGCCACGCGGAACTATCCTTATGAAACCTTTATGATAACGGTTTTGTCTGCTTCCAAATAATAGGGGCGCGTAGTGTCCATGATTGCACGAATTCCCTCCCGCTCGCTGAAGACCGGCCTGGCGGTGGCCGCTCTGGCCGTCGCCCTGGCTGGATGCTCGGGGGACAAGTGGGGCTTCCCCTACAAGGCCGGCGTCCAGCAAGGAAACTGGATCACCCAGGAGCAGGTCGCCCTGCTGCAGCCCGGCATGACGCGCGAGCAGGTGCGCTTCGCCCTTGGCAGCCCCACGCTGACCAGCGTGCTGCACGCCAACCGCTGGGACTACCCCTACTACTACAAGCCTGGCTACGGCGACGCCCAGGAACGCAAATTCACCGTCTGGTTCGAAAACGACCGCCTGACCCGCTGGGAAGGCGACAAGCAGCCAGAACTGCAGCCTTACCAGATCAATACGCCCAACGCCGTCGCCGACGAAAAGGCAGACAAGCGCCTCATCGAAGAAGAAACCCGCCAGAAGGAAGAGGAAGACCAGCGCAAGCGCGACTCCGCCGCCCCGGTCAGCCCCCTCAACCAGTACCCTGGCCAGCCCGGCAACGCCCCAGAGCCGCTCAAGTAACACCAAGGACTATCTATGCGTATCGCAATTGCCGGCGCCAGCGGCCGTATGGGCCAGATGCTGATCGAAGCCGTGCTGAACGCCTCCGGCCTGCAGCTCGCCGTGGCGCTGGACCGCCAGGGCTCGGCCGCGCTGGGCCAGGACGCCGGCGCGCCGCTGGGCAAGCAGACGGGCGTGGCCATCACCGATGACCTCGACGCCCTGGCCCAGGCCGACTGCCTGATCGACTTCACCCGCCCCGAAGGCACGCTTGAACACTTGCAGGCCTGCGTCAAGCACGGCGTGAACGCCGTCATCGGCACCACCGGTTTCGACGACAACGGCCGCGCCGCGATCGAAGTCGCCGCCCAGAAGATCGGCATCGTCTTCGCGCCCAACATGAGCGTGGGCGTGAACGCCACGCTCAAGCTGCTGGACATGGCCGCTCGCATCCTGAACTCCGGCTACGACGTCGAAGTCTTCGAAGCGCACCACCGCAACAAGGTCGACGCGCCTTCGGGCACCGCGCTGAAAATGGGCGAAACCATCGCTTCGGCCTGGAACGTGGCCCTGCCGGACGTCGCCACCTGGAGCCGCCACGGCGATACCGGCGTGCGCAAGCCGGGCACCATCGGCTTCTCGGTGCTGCGCGGCGGCGACATCGTCGGCGACCACACCGTGTCCTTCTGCGGCACCGGCGAACGCATCGAGATCACGCACCGCTCGGCCAGCCGCGCCACCTACGCGGAAGGCGCCCTGCGCGCCGCCCGCTTCCTGGAAGGCAAGCACAACGGCCTTTACGACATGCAATCGGTGCTGGGCCTCTGAAGCCCAAGCCCTCGCCTGCAAAAAAGGACCCTGCGGGGTCCTTTTTTCTTGCCCGGCCCAAACGGCCTCACACCACCACGGGTTCCGGTTCGAGCCGCACGCCGTAGCGCTCGGACACCGCGGCCTGGATGGCATGCGCCAAGCCCATGATGTCGGCCGCCGTGGCCCCGCCGCGATTGACCAGTACCAGAGCCTGGCGCTCATGCACGCCCGCGGCCCCCAGCGAGCGGCCCTTCCAGCCGCATTGGTCTATCAGCCAGCCGGCCGCCAGCTTGTAGCCGCCGTCGGGCTGGACGTAGGACACCAGACCGGGAAAACGGTCCAGCAGCCTGTCCCGCACTTGCGCCGACACGATAGGGTTCTTGAAAAAACTGCCTGCGTTGCCCGTCACCGCCGGATCGGGCAGCTTGGCGCGGCGGATCTCGCACACCGCGTCGAAGATATCGCGGGCGCTCGGCTGTCCCGCCGCCAGCCGCGCGTGGCGCTGCAAATCAGGGTAGCCCAGCACAGGCCGCCAGGGCCGGGGCAAGGCGAAACGCACACTCACGATGACCCAGCGTCCGGGCTCGTCGTGCTTGAACACGCTGTCGCGGTAGGAAAAGCGGCAATCGGCCGCGCTCATTTCGACCAGGCGCCCTGCGCGCACGTCCCAGGCGGTCAGGCTGTGGAAACGCTCCTGCAGTTCAACGCCGTAAGCGCCGATGTTCTGCACCGGTGCCGCGCCCACCGTACCCGGGATCAGCGCCAGGTTTTCCAGCCCGTCCCAGCCCTGGTTCACGCAGGTTTCGACAAAGCCGTGCCAGGTCTCGCCGCCCGCCGCCTCGATCAGCCAGGCATCCGGACGAGCTTCCAGCAAGCGCACGCCCTTGAACGCGACGCGAGCCACCAATCCCTGCACCTGGCTCGGCAATACCAGATTGCTGCCTCCCCCCAGCACCAGCAGGGAAGACGTCTCGTGCGCCAGCTGCGACAACGCCGGCAACTGCGCCGCATCTTCCAGGGTCACAAAGGCCCCGGCCCGCGACGCCAGGCCCAACGTATTCAGCCGGGTGAGATCCTGGCTGACGGGCGACAAGGCTGGGGACGGAAGAACTTTGGCGGGAGAATTTGACATGGATGCTGCGGATTGCTATAGTTTCTGTCTTCGCTCATATTACTTGATTGAGTGCTTGCCCTGAATTTCAGGCTTTGTTCGCAAACTGCTTGCAGTGAACAGACCCAAATAAGTCCAGGCCAAGACAAGCTCAAAAAAATCATGTAGAATGCGCGCCTTCTGATCGATAACCAAGTTGATCAGAGTGAATAAGAAAACAGGTTCTGGCTGTTTCAAGTGCAGAACCCATGCGGGAGTAGCTCAGTTGGTAGAGCGCAACCTTGCCAAGGTTGAGGTCGCGAGTTCGAGACTCGTCTCCCGCTCCAAATTCTGATTTCCAGATTCTTTCTGGAAATCCTTGAGAAAGGGCCTTCGGGCCCTTTTTTCATTTCTGCTCGCAACGCGGGCATCTCCCCACGCTGCCTGCGGCCATATTGCGCCACCCTCTCCGTCCCCCCACTGTCACACGCCCTATGACATACGCGGCCTTGGCCTGCGTCATTCATGCTGGACGCCAGGACAATTTTCGTGGATTCGAAGAAGCCCGCGCCCTGCCCGGCTTCCGTACCATTCATTACGTCCTAGGACAAACAAAACGGCGCGGTGGCAGAGTGGTCATGCGGCAGATTGCAAATCTCCTGAGGTTGGTTCGATTCCAGCCCGCGCCTCCAAGACCAGCCTGGCATGTCGGCCCATGAGGCACGGGTGCCGGGACGCAGCCGCCCTGGCGGCACGCCAAGGAGATCGCCTTGATTCAAGTCACCCTGTTCCACGACGGTTGCAATCTCTGCCTGGGCATAGACCGCAACATGGCCGCGGCCTTCGCGACGCCTCAGCATCGCTACGAATCATTCGATCTCGCGCGGCAGCCCGGGTCCGCCGCCCAGGCCCGGGCGCTTGGCATCACCCGCCTGCCGTCCCTCGTCATCGATGGTCGTGTGCTGCGCCTGGAAGACCATTCCCCCATCGAGCACTACGTCTGAGATTGGCGCGGCCGGATCCGAGCCCGTTGCGATGCTCCCGCTCTTGAAGGCCGCTGCCCCGTTGAACCACGCAAGGAGCCCATCATGAGCAAACTCACCACCGCGTTCGGCGCCCCCGTGCCCGACGACGACAACACGATGACCGCCGGCCGGCGCGGGCCGGCGCTGTTGCAGGACGTCTGGTTCCTGGAAAAGATGGCGCACTTCGACCGCGAAGTGATCCCCGAGCGGCGCATGCACGCCAAGGGAGCCGGCGCCTTCGGCACGTTCACCGTCACCCATGACATCACGCGCTACACCAAGGCCAGGATCTTCAGCCAGGTAGGCAAGCAGACCGAAATGTTCGCCCGCTTCTCGACCGTGGCGGGCGAACGCGGCGCGGCCGACGCGGAACGCGACATCCGCGGATTCGCGCTCAAGTTCTATACCGAGGAGGGCAACTGGGACCTGGTCGGCAACAACACGCCGGTCTTCTTCGTGCGCGATCCGCTGAAATTCTCCGACCTGAACCGGGCCGTCAAACGCGATCCTCGCACCGGCATGCGCAGCCCGCAGAACAACTGGGACTACTGGACGCTGCTGCCCGAGACCCTGCACCAGGTGACGCTCATCATGGGCGACCGCGGCATTCCGAAGAGCTATCGCCACATGCATGGCTTCGGCAGCCATACCTATAGCTTCATCAACGCCGCCCGCGAGCGCTTCTGGGTCAAGTTCACCTTCAAGACCCAGCAGGGCATCCGGAACCTGACGGACGCCGAGGCCGGTCAGGTCATCGCGGCGGACCGCGAAAGCAATCAGCGTGACCTGTACGAAGCGATCGAACGCGGCGAGTTTCCGCGCTGGACCCTGTATGTACAGATCATGCCCGACGCCGAAGCCCATACCTATCATCTCAACCCCTTCGACCTGACCAAGGTCTGGCCGCACAAGGACTATCCGCTGATCGAAGTCGGCGTCCTGGAGCTCAATCGAAACCCCGAGAATTTCTTCGCCGAGGTCGAACAAGCCGCGTTCAGTCCCGCAGCAATCGTGCCCGGCATTGGCTTCTCTCCGGACAAGATGCTGCAGGGCCGCCTGTTCTCGTATGGCGACACGCAGCGCTATCGGCTGGGCGTGAACTACCCGCAGATCCCGGTGAACGCGCCTCGCTGCCCATTTCACAGTTATCACCGCGACGGAGCGATGCGCGTGGATGGCAACGGCGGCAGCACGCCCGCGTACACGCCCAACAGCCATGGCGTCCTGCAGGCGCAGCCGGACTATTCCGAACCGCCGCTGGAGATCAGCGGCGCCGCGGCCCGCTGGGATCACAGGGAAGATACCGACTACTACTCCCAGCCCGGCAACCTGTTCCGGTTGATGGCGGCGGACGAAAAACAGAGACTGTTCCAGAACACCGCGCGCGCGATCCGCGGCGCCTCCAGGGAAGTCATCGAACGCCATATCGCCAACTGCACCCGGGCAGACCCGGCCTATGGGCAAGGCGTGCGCGACGCGGTCGCGCAGACGGAACAAGACCGTCCGCGGGCCGCCCCCTAGGTTCAAAAAACATCAACCAACCCGCCACGGATAGCCGATACACTGAACTCTCCCATAGCCGGTAAAAAACAGGCGCGCGGCGCACAGCCGACGCAGCCCCAGCGGAGAGACAGGTGCTTGGATCCCAGTTGATTATCCGTACGCTGCATCGCCTGGGCGTCAAGACCATCTTCAGCCTGTCCGGCAATCAGATCATGCCGCTCTACGATGCCTGTATCGATGCAGGCATCCGCATCATCCATGTGCGGCATGAGGCGGCCGCCGTCTTCATGGCGGACGCCTGGTCCCAGATCACCGGCGAGCTTGGCGTCGCGATGCTGACCGCCGCGCCCGGCATCACCAATGGCCTGGCGCCGCTTTACTCGGCGTCGCAGGCGGAAAGCCCCGTGCTCCTCATCTCCGGCGACTCCTCGGTAGGAGAAGACGGCATGGGCGCGTTCCAGGAACTGGACCAGGTTTCCATCACCCGTTCCTTGACCAAGCTATCGCTGCGTCCGCGGACCGTGCAGGAGCTTTATCCCGCGCTCGACCGCGCGGTCGCGCAAGCGCTTGCCCCACGGCGCGGACCGGTTCATCTGGCCCTGCCCTTCGACCTGATGACCGCGGAGACGGGCTTGGCAGAACTGCCCGCCACTACACCGAAGCGCGAGCCCGCTGCAGTGGACGCAGCCGGCCTGGAACAGCTCGCCGCGCTGCTTGACTCGACACAGCGCCCCCTGTTGCTGGCAGGCCCCACCGGAGCGCGTCCGCACATGCGCGCGGTTCGCGAGAAGCTGGAAGCAACGCTAGGCGTGCACCTCATCCCCATGGAAAGCCCGCGCGGCCTGAAGGACCCTTCCCTGGGCTCCCTGGCCGAAATCATTCCGCAGGCGGACCTCATCGTGCTGGCCGGCAAGTGCCTGGACTTCACGCTGGGCTTCGGCGGCACGGGCGCGCTGGGCAAGACGGCCCGGGTCGTGGCGATAGACCCCGACCCCGCGATGCTGGAACGCGCGGCCCGCCTGCTGGGCGACCGCCTGGCTCTAGCCCTGCAGGGCGATCCCTACACCGTGCTGCCGGCATTGCCAGCGGCGCCAGCCCCGGCCGCGCGCGCCTCGTGGCGCGCGCGCGTGGACGAAGCGCTGCGCAACCGGAACACTCTGGGCGCCGCGGCTTGCGCCGATGGAGCATTGGGGCCGCGCGCGCTATGTGAAGCGGTCCAAGCGTTTCTCACGTCCGCCCCCAATCCCATCCTGGTCTGCGACGGCGGCGAATTCGGCCAGTGGGCGCAGGCATACTGCCAGGCGCCGGTGCGCATCATCAACGGCATGTCGGGCGCGATCGGCGCAGGCATCTGCTACGCCATCGCCGCCAAGATCGCACAACCAGAGGCCACCGTGGCCGTGCTCATGGGCGACGGCACGGCGGGCTTTCACCTGATGGAGCTGGACACGGCCGTACGCGAGCGCGCCGCGATCGTCGCCGTGGTCGGCAACGACCTGCGCTGGAACGCGGAACACTTGATCCAGATGCGCACCTACGGTCCGCAAAGGCTGATCGGCTGCGAACTCGCGCCGACCGCGCGCTACCACGAAGTCGCCGCGGCGCTTGGCGGAGCCGGCTACGCCGCCCGGGACAGCGACAGCCTCGCCACCGCGCTGCGCGCGGCGGCGGACAGCCGGCTGCCCGCATGTATCAACGTATCCCTGGCGGGCGAACCCGCTCCGGTTTTCAGCGCATCAACGCAGTCCGCGACCGGTCATTGACCTCGAAGCATCGAGCCCAGCTGCAGTCCGGTTTCGTCCCTTAGCACGACAGGAGACTTCTCATGATGAGACCTACCGGCCTCTGGCCGGGCGCGTTCGCTCGCGCCGCGATTTGCATGCTGGCCGCGCTTCCGGGCCTGGCAACCGCCCAAGCCTATCCCGCCAAACCCGTCCAGCTCATCGTGCCGTTCAGCGCGGGCGGCGACGCCGACATGGCGGCCCGCAACTTGTCCGCCGCCGCGCAAGGCCTGCTTGGCCAGCCGCTGGTCGTCGTCAACAAGGCCGGGGCGAACGGCGCGATCGGCTCGGCCGCCGTGAAGAACGCCGCTCCCGACGGCTACACCCTGCTCGTCGGCCGGATAGGCTCCCAGGTCCTGCTGCCCGCGCTACAACCCAAGACCACGCCCTATACCGCCCGGGACTTCACGTACATCGGACTGCTGGAGCTGAACCCCGTGGTCTGTGTGGTGCATCCGGACAGCCCTTACAAGACAATCGGCGATCTGGCACAGGCCTTGAAGGCCCATCCCGGCAAGCTCAACTACAGCCATTCCGGTCCGGCCACGGTGCAGAATCTTGCGCCGCAGCTGCTGCTCAGCAGCCTCGGCCTGAAATCCGAGGCCGTGGTCAACGTCCCCTACAAGGGCGGCAACGAAGTCGCGCTGGCGGTGCTCAGCAAGGATGCGGACTTCGCCTGCAATAACCTGAGTTCGATGACGGGCATACTTGCCAGCGGCAAGCTGCGCGCCCTGCTGACGACCACGCCCGACCGCCTGGCGCAGTTCCCCGACATCCCGACCGCGCGCGAGCTGGGGCTGCCTCAACTCGAAGCTGTCGTAGGCTGGAGCGGACTGTTCGGGCCGCCGGGCATGAGTCCCGAAGCGGTGGTCAAATGGGCCGACGTGCTCAAGCAGATCGCACAGGATCCGAAGTGGATCGCCGGCAACGCCAACTTCGGCGGCATCCCCCACGTCCTGTCCCCCGCGGAAACGGAAAAATACGTCAGCCAGGGAGCCGCGATCTATGCCGACCTTGTGGCCAAGGCCGGGTTGCAAGTCAATTAACCCGCCTCATTGCCCGCTCCTGGCGGTCCGCCAAGTCCGGCGGACGCCGGGATCGCCTCGCGCAGGTAACCGACGAATGAGGATACGGTCAGCGGCACGCGCGGTGTGTAGGGCCTGACTGCGTACAGCCGTTCTGCATATTCGCCCACCACGCGCCACCCGCGCAGGACCTCGACCAGCTCTCCGCTGCGCAGGGCCTGGTTGGCGCTGAAATCCGGCACCAGCGCGATCCCCAGGGATCCGACAGCCACCTCCCGCAGCACTTCGCTGTTGTTCGCGGTGAAGCTGCCGCGCACCGGAACCGCCACGCGCTTGTCTCCGTCACGCGACTCGAACGACCAGGTAGCGCTGCCGCTGCGCCGCAGGTAATGCAGGCAATTGTGGGCGGCCAGATCCATCGGCGTCTTCGGCGTGCCGTGCTGCGCCAGGTACTCCGGGGCCGCAACCAGCACGGAGCGCGTCTCGCAGATGACCGACGCGACGTGCGTGTCCGGCACGCCGGCCACATGCCGGATGGCCAGGTCGAAGCCTTCGGTAGCCAGGGACGCCAGATGGTCGCTGAGTTCCAGCTGGATCCGCACGTCGGGAAAATTCTTCAGGAATCCGGGTATCAGCGGCGCAATGACCTGACGTCCCAGGGCTACGGGTGCGGTCACGGACAGCACGCCGCGCGGCCCCTCGGACAGGTCCCGCACGGCCGAGAAGCCCTCTTCGATGCGCAGAAAGGCCGCCGCGGTCTGGTCGACCAGGCTCTGCCCCGCCTCGGTCAGGCCGACGCTGCGGGTGGTGCGGCGCACGAGGGGGACGCCAGCCGCCTGCTCCAGTTCCACGATGCGCTGGCTCACCGACGCCTTGCTGATCTGCAGGCGGCGCGCGGCCGCCGTATAGCTGCCGGTATCGGCCAGCACCCCAAGGCAATGGATATGCGACCACAGATCTTCCAGACGCCTGGTTTTCGTCATGCCTTGCTCCATTGTTCGAAACATCAAACACTGATTCCAGCCCTGCGGTCTCGACGTCCGGGCGGCAATGCGCGACATTGCCAGCTCCAGAACACCATGCATGAGCCCAGGAGCCAGCCATGACCGCAAGCAATGCCAGCGCCCAATCCCGCGATGCCGGACACTATATCGGCGGCAGCCTCGTCGACGGGACAGGCAGCCGCCAGCCCGTCTACAACCCGGCCACGGGCGCCGTCGCCAAGCAGGTGGCGCTGGCCACGCCCGACGAGGTGAACCGCGCCGTGGCCAGCGCCCGGGCGGCATTTCCGCAATGGGCGGACACCCCTCCCATCCGCCGCGCCCGCGTGCTGTTCAGGTTTCTTGAACTGATGAACAAGCATCGCGACGAACTTGCCCACCTGATCACCGCCGAGCATGGCAAGGTTTTCAGCGATGCGCAAGGCGAAGTCACTCGCGGCATCGACATCGTCGAGTTCGCCTGCGGCGTTCCCCAGTTGCTGAAGGGCGCCCACACCGAGCAGGTTTCCACCGGCATCGACAACTGGACGCTGCGCCAACCGCTGGGCGTGGTGGCGGGCATCACGCCGTTCAACTTTCCGGTGATGGTACCCATGTGGATGTTCCCGGTGGCGATCGCGGCGGGCAACACCTTCGTGCTCAAGCCCAGCCCCACCGACCCCAGCGCATCGCTGCGCATCGCCGAACTGCTGCGCGAAGCGGGGCTGCCCGACGGCGTGTTCAACGTGGTGCAGGGCGACAAGGTGGCGGTTGATGCGCTGCTGGAACACCCGGACGTGAAAGCCATCAGCTTCGTCGGTTCCACGCCCATCGCCAACTACATCTACGAGACCGGCGCACGCCATGGCAAGCGCGTGCAGGCCCTGGGCGGCGCCAAGAACCACATGGTCGTGATGCCGGACGCCGACATCGACCAGGCGGTCGACGCCCTGATCGGCGCCGGCTACGGCTCGGCCGGCGAGCGCTGCATGGCGATCAGCGTGGCGGTGCTGGTGGGCGACGTGGCCGACCGGCTGCTGCCCAGACTGATCGAGCGCACCAGGACGCTGAAGGTGCTGGACGGCGAGAACCCCGCGGCCGAGATGGGCCCCATCGTGACCCGCGCCGCGCATGAGCGCATCAGCGGCTATATCGATCTGGGCGTGCAGGAAGGCGCGCAACTGCTGGTGGACGGCCGCGGCTTCCAGGGTTCTCAGGCAGGCGCAGGCTGCGGCGACGGTTTCTGGATGGGCGGCACGCTGTTCGACCACGTCACGCCGGACATGCGCATCTACAAGGAAGAGATCTTCGGCCCGGTGCTGGGCTGCGTGCGCGTGAAGGATCTGAAAGAAGCCGTGGATCTCATCAATGCCCACGAATTCGGCAACGGCGTGGCCTGCTTCACCCGCGACGGCAACGTCGCGCGCGAGTTCGGCCGCCGCATCGAGGTTGGCATGGTGGGCATCAACGTACCCATCCCCGTGCCCATGGCCTGGCATGGATTCGGCGGCTGGAAGCGCAGCCTGTTCGGCGACATGCACGCTTATGGCGAAGAAGGCGTGCGCTTCTACACGCGGCAGAAGTCGATCATGCAGCGCTGGCCCGAAAGCATTGGCAAGGGCGCCGAGTTCGCCATGCCGACGGCCAAGTAACGGCAGCCTGTCTCACGCAGGCGAGACCCATCCGCGATAGATGGCGCCTGCGCCCGCTATCGCGAGCAGAACGAAGATGGCCCGCTTCAGCAGTTCCGGGGACACCCGAACCCTGAGGCGGGATCCGCCGTACAGGCCGATCAGGGCCACGGGCAGCAGCACGGCGGCCGCGAACAGGATTTCCGGCTGCGCATACAGTCCGGCGGCGCCAAAGGCCGCCGCCCGGATGAGGCCGCTGGCCAGGATGACCACCGAGATCGTGGCGCGGAACTGGTCCAGCGCATCCAGCCGGCGCGACAGATAGATGGTGTAGATCGGCCCGCCGGTCCCGAACAGCGCACTGAAGATGCCGCCGAACACGCCGAACGGCAAGGCCCAGAAAGTATTCAGCGGCGCCGACGGCTTGGCCCCGCGCGCGCCCCGCAGGCCCTTGATGCACACCGCCAGCACGAAGCTGCCCAGCAGGACCAAAGGCCAGCGAGCGCCGGCGTTGTGCAGCAGCGTCACACCCAGCCCTATCCCCAGCAGCAGCCAGGGAAACAGGCGCTTGAGTTCGACCAGGGAAACGCGCCGCCAGTTGCTGCCGCCCACCAGCGCGGTGCAGGCCAGGTCGAACAGCACCACCAGCGGAACCGCGAACTGCAAGGGCATGAACTGGACCAGCAGCGGCACGGCCACCATGGCCGCGCCGAATCCCGTCATCCCGAAGACGACATAGGCGGCAAGGACGACGGGTGCGGCAAAGGCGAGCGTATCGGGCGGCATCATGCGGATTCAGCTTGCGGTGATCTTCTTCTTTTCCACCAGCGCCTTCCACTTGGCGGACTCCCTGGCGATCTCCTCCTTGAGCGCGGCGGCAGGCACGATGGTCGCCGACATCCCCTGGTCAGCCAGATAGCGCTGCATGTTGGGCTGCGCCACCGCCGTCCTGGCATCGGCCAGCAGCCGGTCGACCGAAGCCTGGGGCGTGCCCGCCGGCGCCAGCAGGGCGAACCACCCCGTGAACTCGAACCCCGGCACTCCATCCTCGGCCGTGGTCGGCACGTCCGGCAGCAACGCGGAACGTTCCTTGCCCGTCACCGACAGCGCCCGCAGGCGTCCTCCCTTGAGCAACGGCACGATGGCATTGATATTGCCCACGGCGACTTCGATCACGCCCGCCATGAGGTCGGTGTAGGCCGGCCCCTCGCCCTTGTACGGGACGTGCATGAGTTCGATCCCGGCCGCATCGCTGAAAGCTTCGCCCGCCATGTGCGTCTGGCTGCCCACGCCCGCGGACGAGAAGCTGAGTTTGCCAGGCCTGGCGCGGGCGTACTCGATCAGCTCGCGCGTGTTCTTGACCGGCAGGTTGGCATTGACGGTGATGACCATGGGTCCGTTTGCCACCTTGCCGATGGGACTGAAATCCGTCAGCGAGTAAGGCAGCTTGCTGTAGATGAACTGGTTGACCGTGAACATGCTGCCCGACGCAAGCAACAGCGTATAGCCGTCCGCCGGCGCGCTGGCGACAGCCTGCGCGCCCACGCTGCCGCCAGCGCCCGCGCGATTCTCGACGATTACGCTCTGCTTCAGGCCCTTGCCCAATTCGGCCGCCAACGCGCGGCCCAGCAGGTCGGTGGCCCCGCCCGCCGAAAACGGGACGATCATGCGTATGACCTTGTCCGCCGGCCAGTCGGCTCGCGCCGGAAGGGCGATAAACGGCGTAAGCGCGAGGCCACAGCCCAGCGTCTTGACGATGCGGCGGCGCGCAATATTGGGTTGAGTTTGGTTCTTCATGGCTTTGTCTCCTTCAGTTCGCGGGACGGCGTAGCGGGTCGGCGTTCGGCCGGCTGACGATTCGCCAGGCAGCAACTGACCCTCGGGCCGATGGCTCGATTTTTCGGGACGTTGCGGTGTTTTTCTGCGGACTACTAGGCTGCTGAACTACAGAACTACCGGACTAAGAACTACTGGCCGGCACAGACTGACTTCAATGCGTCGAGCAACAACTGCGTAAGATGGGCCCGCGGGTTCTCCTTCGGCGCCAGGATGCCCAGGCGACGAGTGACCGTGGGCGAGCCGAACGGAATGACGCGGATGCCCGGCGGAAACTCGTTCCTGCCGCGGCAGGCCGGCACCACCGATGCGCCCAGGCCATTGGCCACCATGGCGATCACGCCTTCCAGGTTGTCGATCTCCATGGTCGAACGCACGGTGATGCGCCTGCGCACCATCTCTTCCTGCACCAGATGCCCCACGCGCGCCGAACGATTGAAACGGACATAGGGATTCTGCTCCAGGATCTCCTGATCGCTGGCGCCCTTGACCGAGCGGTGGGCGATGACGACCAGTTGTTCCTCGACGAACGGCAGGAAATCCAGGCCCGAGCGCGGCGCATCGGGCTCGGTCACGATCGCCACGTCCAGCTGGCGGTGATAGATGGCGCGCTCCAGGTCGTGCGTGAGTCCCGTGGTGACATGGACCTCCAGGCCGTGGCCCTGCTTCTGCAGGTGCCGCAGCGCCAGCGGCAGCACGCCCGACACACAGGTATGGACGCTGCCGAGCCTGAGCAATCCCGACGAAGTACCCTTCTTCAAGGCGGCGCTCATGCTTTCCCAATGCGCGATCAGGTCGCGCGCCCGGTGCACCAGCGCCAACCCCGTGTCCGTGAGGATGGGCGGACGCCGGCTGCGGTCGAAGATCGTGATGCCCAGCTCGTCCTCGAGCGCGCGAACCTGCATGCTCACCGCCGACAGCGACAGGCCGATGGTATTGCCGGCCTCGGCGAAACTGCCGTGGTCTGCAATCGCGATCAGCGTGTAGAGCGTGCGGATATCCATGCAAGAAGGTTCCTGGTGTAGACGGCATTGCGGAAAGGAGGAGTATGCCGCGTCAGATGCCAAGCAGCCGCCGCGCGTTCCCTCCCATGACTTTCCCAAGATTATCTTCCCGGATCGGCAAGGTCTCGAACCACTCTTTGTACCCTTGCACCGGGCAGAACGGGAACGAGCTGGCGTAAAGCATCCTGTCCGAGAGAAAACCGTCTGCCGCCTTCACGTATTCCTCCCAGCCTGGCATGCGGGAAAAATACATATCGGGCGACAGCCACAGGTTCTGGCGCCGGAACGCCAGGTGCAGGATCTCAGTGACCCAGGGCCACCCGCCATGGGCGACCACCACGTTCAGGGCGGGAAAATCCGCCAGCACCCGGTCGGTCCGTATCGGATCCGAATAGCTCAAGTCCGGCCCCGCCGTGCCTCCGACCATCATGATCACCGGCACGCCCAGGTCCTCGCAGTGGCCGTAGATCGGATACAGGCGTCTGTCGTCGGCGTACATGGGAACCGGGTAGGAGCCCGGCTCGATATTGATCAGCTTGAAGCCGTCCTCCACCGCCTGGCTGATGGTCTGGCACGCGCGGCGCCGGTCGGTGGGGTCGATGGAGGCGGCGCCGATGAATCGGCCCGGATGCTCGGCCACGATGCCTCGCACGTCCTCGTTGGACACGCTGCCCAGCACGCCGGCCAGGCGTCCCACGACCACGCCGCGGTCTATCCGCGCGGCATCCATCTCTTTCAGCAGCAGCGCCATCGATTGCTGCTGCGCCGCGGCCGAGGGCTCGAAGCCCACCGTCCGCGTAAAGCCATCGCGACGTTCTCCCGCCGAGTACATCAGCGTATCCAGGAAGCCGCCTACCGGCGGCCGCAGCCTAAAGTCGATGATCATTGCAGTCTCTTTGTCAGGGGGTGGAGTTACCCGGGCCGCGCTTGCACGCCTACATCACTTCGTCCTTGCGATCGTCCGTCTCGCCGTAGCGGTGCAGCGCGGGCGGCTTCAGCCCGGCGTAGAGTTTCTCGATGCCTGCATTGATGGTCTCGGCGTGCTGGGCGAAAAGCGAATTGCCTTCGAGGTCGCTCTCGACGATGAAGGGCCCGAAATTTTCGACCTCGAACAGCCACATGGCTTGGGCTATGCCCAGTTCGTCCAGCCAATGCACTTCGCGCACGCGCTTGATGCCCCGGCCCAGAAGTGCGCCCGTGCCGTAGCCCACGGTCGTCAGGTAGATCGCGCCGCCCGGCGCCAATACCTGCTTGTAATCGTCGGCGGGCATCCCGCCCTTGCCGATCAGGATGCGGCAGCCGGTCTCTTCCAGCCAACGCGGTATCCACTTGGAGAATCGGAACGAGGCGGTGGCGGTGACGGCGCCCACGTTGTAGCCGCCGCGACCGTCCGGCGCCGCCGCCGGCGAGCAATGGAAGTTGACGTTGCTGATGGCGCGCAAGTCCACGGGCAGCGGCAAGCCCTGGTCCAGCACCTTCTTGTATACGCCTTCGCGGGCCGTGTAGACCACGCCGTTCAAGTACACGGCCGAGCCGAGTTCCAGCTTGGCGATGTCTTCGCGCCTGGCGGGCAGGTCCAGATGAAAGACCTTGATGTCGTCGTCATTGCTTACCATTCGACCGTCTCCCGGCGCATGTAGGGCGTGAACCATTGGGGATCGGTGCGGTACTCGATCTCCCCGTTGGCATGGATCCGCGCAGTGGCGCGGCGCGAAGACAGGCAGAAAGTGTGCAGGCTGATGGGCATGCCCCCGGTGTGGGTGTAGCCGCACTCGATATGGCAGTCCACCACCATGCCGGAGCCGACGAAACCCATGGCGCCCATGCCGATGGAATTGCCCAGCTGCATCAGCTCCAGTTCAAGCTCCGCCACCTTGGGGTCCGGATTGCGGTCCCCGACCGTGCGCAGACAGGCCGCCTGCTTGCCCAGCTGCATGCAGGTGTCCTTGGAGCCGCCCAGCCCGATGCCGACGATGGCCGGCTGACAGGCCAGCCCGCGCTTGCCGAAGGCGATCAGCGTGTCCAGCACGAAGCGTTTGATGCCGTCTATGCCGTCGCCTGGAAACAGCATGCGGTAGTCGGTGCCGAACAACCCGCCCTTGTGCACGGTGGTGATGTCTATCCAGTCGCAGTCCGGCTCGAAGGACCATTCGACCTCTGGCGCATTGATGCCGACGTTGTTGTTATGGTCGGTACGCCAGAGCGGATGCACGCGGTTGGGCCGCAGCGGCACGCTGACCGTGGCCTCGGCCGTGGCGTGGCGCAGCGCGCGTTCCACGGCGACGAAGCCGCTGTCGACCGAGGCGTTGTTGCCCACCTTGACGTAGTAGCGCGGCAGGCCGGTGTCGGCGCACATTGGGCGCCGGTCCTGATCGGCGGCTTCCCAGTTGTCCACCATGGCGTGGATGACAAAACGCGGCAGCTTGCCGGTTTCCTTCTTCTGCAGCTCCTGGATGCCGCGCTTGTAGTCGGCCGGAATCTCGATGGCCGCGCGGCGCATGATCTCCAGCGCCGCCTCTTCAACTTTCTGGACAGGAATGCTCATGGTTGGAGTGCCTCAGCTCTGGGGAATGCCCGCCTCGCCCTCGATGAGCGATTCGCCGGGTTTTACGATGTCGAAGGAAACCGGAACCATCTCCAGCGCCACCTCGCCGTCCTGCGCGCTCACGCGCGTGTAGCAGCTGGTGTGCAGGTCGCCGGCCTCGGGAAAATCTTCGCGGTAGTGCGCGCCGCGGCTGTTCTCTCGCGCCAGCGCCGAGACCGTGATGACCTTGGAAATGTCGACCAGGCTTTCCAGGTTGAGCCAGTCGTGCCAGGTCAGGTTGTAGCGGCGGTCGCCGTCCGCCACGCCGATATCGCGCAAGGCGGCGCGGTGGCCGGCAATGGCATCAAGGCCATGCGCCATGGCCTCTTGGCGGCGCAGCACGCCTACGTCGTCCCACATGGTTTGCGAGAGCGCGTCGCGCAGCTCGTGGATGCGGCCCGCGGGCCGGGAAAACGGGAACTCGGCGCGTTCGATGCCGCGCGCGATGACGCCCTGGTCGGGGTCGCGCCACTGGCCGGACTTCGCGACGTAGGCCGCCATCGCATCGCCCGCGATGCCGCCGAACACCGTGGAATTGGCGACGCCGTTGCCACCCAGGCGGTTGGCGCCGTGCACGCCGCCGCAATCCTCGCCGGCCGCATACAGGCCCGGCGACGCGGTTGAACCGTCCACATTGAATTCGACCCCACCCATCAGGTAGTGCGCCGTCGGCACCACCTCCACCTTGCCGCCCGCCAGATCGAAGCCGCAGTCCTTGCACCGGTTGACCATGCCGGGAAAAGTCTTGGCCACCTTGTCCGGGCCCAGATGGCTCATCTGGATGTAGACCCCGCCCATCGGCCCCGTGCGTCCTGCGCGCATTTCGGCGTAGATGCCGCGGCTGACCACGTCGCGCGTGGCGCGTTCGCCGCGCTTGTCGTAATTGGCCATGAAGCGCTCGCCGTCGCCATTGAGCAGATAGCCGCCCGCTCCGCGCAGGCCCTCCTCCAGCACCGTGCCGGTCATGCGCGTGTCCGGCCCGCCCAGCAGGCCGGTGGGATGGAACTGCACCATCTCCATGTCGCGCAGCTTCAAGCCGTAGCGCAGCGCCATGGCCAGGCCGTCGCAGGTCTTGTCGCCCGAAGGCGTGTGGTAGCGGTACATGGTCGGCCCCGCCCCCGTTGCCAGCAGCACGGCCTTGGCCTGGATGTAGCGGTAAAGGCCTGTCCGCATGTCGATGAACAGCACGCCGGAAATACCAGAGCCGTCGGCGGCGGGAATCAGTTCGATGGCGCGATGCTCTTCCAGTTCATCGACGTCCAGCGCCCGCACCTGCTCCATGAGCCGGTTGATGATCTCGATGCCCGTCAGGTCTGCCTTGTGCACAGTGCGGTCGAAGCTCTGGCCAGCAAACGCCTTGGAATGCAGGGTGCCGTCGGGATTGCGGTCGAAGAAGCAGCCGATCTCGTTTTCCAGTTCGCGCACGCGCTCGACGGCGCCTTCGACCAGCCGCCACGCCAGGTCCTGGCGCGGCAGCCATTTGCCGCCCTCGATGGTGTCCATGAAATGGCGTTCCACCGAGTCGCCGGCGGCCAACGCGACGTTGTAGCCGCCCTGGACCATGCGGGTACAGCCGCACTTGCCCAACAGGCCCTTCACCGTCACCGTCACGCGCAGCGACGGATTCGCCTTCTTGGCGTGCAGCGCCGCGAACAGGCCCGCGCCGCCGGTGCCCAGCACAAGGATGTCCGTCTTGATGTTCTCGATCCGCATCTCAGATCACTCCCGCGATGAAAACCAGGCCCGTCGCCATGGAGACCGCAAAGCCCCAGCCGATCCACGCGACGCGCGCGTCCCGCGGCGAACGCCAAGGCAGCAGCTCCAGTGCGAGCAGCCGCAGCCCGAAGAACATGTGCAGGGTCAGCAGCAGCACCAGCCCCCACTCGCCGACCTTCATCGCCGGCATGTCGGCGAGCTTCAGGAATCCGTCCAGCCGCGCTTCGTCCAGCGCCATCGCCAGCACATAGAAATGCGCCGGCAGGAACAGGGCCAGCGCCAGGCCGGAAATGCGATGCCCCAGGAAAGCCCAGTACGCCTGATGGTTGCGCGCGGATCTCATGGCATCAGGCCTCCCACCGCCGCGACGGCGCGAACGCCCAGGATGAGCAGTCCCAGGCCGAACGCCAGTCCGACCGCGGACGCCGCGCCGCGGCCCAACTGCAGCCACTCGATCAGGATGTTGCGCACGCCGATCGGCACGTGGACCGAGACGCTCACGACGAACAGGCCGTAGAAGACTATCCAGAACCAGTTGCCCTCGGTACGCGAGAGGATCTCGCCCGCGGTCAGGCCGCCGCGCACGGCATAGATGACCAGGCCCACATGTACCAGGACAAAGGGCGCCATCACCATCGCCGTCAGACGCTGGAGCGCGAAAAGACGAGCTTCCATGTCAGCCTCCCTTGAGCAGGCTGAAGATGGCGCTGCGCTTCAATCCGGCAATGCTGCCGGTAGGGCTGAGGCTTACCGGACAGTGCTTCATGCAGCTGCCCTGGGAGTGGCAGGAATTGCAGCCGCTGCCGGAGGTGGCCTTGCGCAGCACGTCCTTGGGGTCGGCGTGTCGTTCGTCGTTGTACAGCGTCCATGCGCGGTTCAGGGCGGCCGGGCCAAGATAGTCCTTGTCCCAGGACACCACGTCACAGGCCGCGTAGCACACGCCGCAATTGATGCATTCGATGGCCGCGTCGGCCTGCTTGCGCTTCTTGCTCTGCGGCGACACCAACGCCGGCGGATCGTTGCGTGTGGCTGTGCCGACGAAGGTGTTCCCGGCGCGCGCCCACTTCTGGAAGAACTCGCTCATGTCGACGACGAGATCCTTGATCCGCGGCATATTGCGCATTGGCTCGATCACGATCACGCCGCCTTCCTCGACGCGGCTCACATGCGTGCGACAGGTCCAGCGCGGCTTGCCATTGACCGTCATGGCACAGGACCCGCACACGCCGACGCGACAGGCGTAGCGATACGAGAGGCTGGGCTCCTGCGTGCGCTGGACTTCGGTCACCACATCCAGGACCGTCTGGTTTTCGCGCCAGGGGACCGAGTACGTGGAGTAGGCCCCGTCCTCGGTTCCCCGGGAAATGCGGACCGTGAGTTGTCTCTGATTCGTGGAGTTCTTAGTATCCATTTTCCGCCCTCGGGCGACAGGCTGCGCCCATGAACAGAATTCTGAATCTCGCGTATGAGTGAAGCAATATGGATTTGGTTGATATTTTTTGAAGATAATTTGCCAGTTTTCATAGCGCCGGACTGGTGATCCGGCGCATGCCGCGCCGCCGCATGTTCAATCAATGGCGACCACCGGGGCGCCGAAGCAGCGTCAGCGCGCCGCTTCGAGGGCCCGCATCGCGGCATTCCGCGGCCAGCGTGCATCTTTGGAAAAATTGGGTATACTTCCGCCTCGCTTGTCAGGAACCGCCCAGTTGGGGCTGGCTCCAGACAAGAAATTGCGGGAGTAGCTCAGTTGGTAGAGCGCAACCTTGCCAAGGTTGAGGTCGCGAGTTCGAGACTCGTCTCCCGCTCCAAATTTTGATTTCCAGCTTCCTTCTCGGAATTCTGAAAATCCTTGAGAAAGGGCCTACGGGCCCTTTTTTCATTGCGGTTTGCGCCGCTTGAAAAATGAAGGAACACGGGCAATGGATACCGCATTGATCCTGCTGGTGCTTGTCGCTGCATGGCAGGTGCTGCGCGTGCGCTACCAGCGCGCCCGCATCGCGCTGCTGGGCCGTCATCTGGGCGGTTTGCAGCTTGAGCGCCACATGGAAACCCTGACGCAAGGCTACACACGCGCCATCCGCGAAGACGCCGAAACACGCCAGCTACAGGTGCTGGAAACCTTCGCTCAGACCGAACGCGCCGTGGCGGCACAAGTACGGTCGCTGGCCGACGCCATGCAAAAGGAAAGTCCGCAGGCTACCCGTGTGAGCACGCTCTCGTTCTGCGTGCCATACATCGAGCGCTTTCTTCCTGCAAGGACACGGGATTTTCGTGAACTGCTGTACATCCATGCATCCGGCTTGCGCCATGTCGTGGACAACGAGAGCCACTGGGACGCAAGAGAACGCGCGTACCACCTCTCGGCAGAGCTGTATCTGCTGCAGCACAGTTGCCATTGGTTCTGCAAATCCCGCGCCGTGGCCGATGCACGGCTGATGCTGCGGCATCAGGTCGATCACCGGAAAGTCCTCGATTCAGTGTCTGCTGTTACCCGCTCGGCTTATCTGCGATGGCAAGGGGCCGATAAGCGCTAGGACCAACTGCGTCTCGTCCGCCCTGGCCCCGCTCAGCGCGCATTCTTGAGCAAGTCCTGGAAAAAGGGGCGAATCTTTCGATTCGCCCCTTTTCATTTGGCCTGGATTCCAACCCGCACAGGCACAACGGGCGCCGCAATCGCGATGCCTGTTGCGCCTGTGCGGCGTCCAATCAGAAGCGCACAGCCAGCTTGAGCACGCCCGATTGCTGGCGGTTGCCGCCGCCGAACTGCGCGTCATACGCAATGCCGGCCGTCGTGTTGCGCGTGATCGCCATTTCTGCGCCCAGGCCCAACACCGCGGCGTCGCGGGCGATCGGCACGCCCGTCACCGAGAACGTGCTGCCGCCTTCGAAGGCCAGCTGTTGCTTGGGCTTGACATCGCCCATGGCATGGCGCCAGCCCAGCGACGCGGTCAGACGGCCCGGCGTGCGGTCAGAGCCGAACTCCCAGCCGCCGCGCAGTCCCAGCGTGGTGCTGGTCACGTCATCGGAATTGCTGGACCCGTGCAGGGCCGCCGTGCCGCCCGATTCCTCGAAGCCGCGCGTGCGCAGTTGGTTCCATGCCAGCCCGGCGAAGGGTTCGATGGTGTAGGCATCGCCCAGCGGCAGGTTGTAGCCGAGTTCGGTGAACACCTGCGTCGACGAGGCGTGGTAGGACGACTCGAGGCGCTGGTTCAGGCTGCCGGCTGCCACGTCGCGCTTTGCGTCGATGTCATGCCAGGTGTAGGCCGCGCCGGCCATGAACCGGACGTGACCAGGGCCGGCCTGGAAGTTCCGTCCGCCGAACAAGGTGGCCGTGTAGCTGTCCACATTGGTACGCGAGGACGCGTCGTCGATCGAGTTGTGGCTGCCGATGTAGCCGACCGCAGCGCCCAGGCGCCAGCCGCCGCCGACCGCGCCATCGCCGCCGACGAAGAGGCCGCCCGACGATTGGCTCACGCTGGACGCGTTGCCGTCGCTGCCGAACTTGCTCCAGTTGCCGAACGCTTGCGCCCAAACCGGCGAGGCGCCGCTTTGCGGCATGGCGTCGGACGACGGCGCGCCCAGTTGGGCCGTGGGCCGTCCGGCAAGCACCGGCGCGTCGAGATTGCCGCGCAGATGCGACAGCGGCAGCGTGCGCACGGTGTCGCCCTGGCTCAGCAGCACGCTGGCGGTGCTGGCGTAGGCTTCGCCGGACAGCATCTTCAGGGCCGAACGCGCTTCGTTCGGCGTCATGGCGAGCACGGCCGCCGCCACCTGGCTGGCGCCGGTGTTCTTGCCCGCGGCGACGCCGCTGTCGACCAGGGAGGACCCGCTACCGGCGGGGGGCGTTTCGTTGCCGGCTGTGGACGAACCGTTGCCGGTCGAAGACGAACCATTCCCCGTCGACGTCGAACCGTTGCCAGCCGAAGACGAACCGTTGCCCGTCGACGTCGAACCATTGCCGGCAGAAGACGAGCCATTGCCCGTCGACGTCGAGCCGTTGCCGTTCGAGGACGAACCGTTGCCCGTCGCGGGCGGCTCTTCCTGGTCCAGCGCGCCACCCACGTTGCTCTCGTTGCCCGAGCCGCCGATGCTGCCGATCGGCACGTCGTTGCGCGTCAGGGTCATGTACGCATTCTTCGGGTCGTAGCTGAGCGTGGGCGTCAGGAACGCGTATCCGCTCGAAGCGCCGGTGAACTGGCCCTGGATGCCTCCATCGGCCGTCAGGATGTTGTAGGTCGTGCGCGGCGCATAGTTGCCGTCTGGCCCCACATGCGCCACGGTGCCGTCGAGGTAGGCGACGCCGGTGACGTGGATGCGGTCGCTGAGGCTGCTGGCCGGGTCGGCGTGCACGCGGTAGATGGTGTTCTGGCCAAAGGTCAGGTTGCCGTTGACGGTGAGCGTGCCCATGGGCGTGCCGTCATTGCCCGGAGAAATGACCGCGGTGGGATAGAGGTTGGTGGTGCCTACCTGGCCCACGCCCGCCAGCACGACTTCGCGGCCGATGTCCATCGGGCCGTTCAGCTTGCCGTCGATTTCCAGGGCGCCGTCGGCGATCAGGATGGGGCCCGTGAGGCCGCTGCTGTCCGCGGTCAGGATCACCGATCCCGGGCCGGTCTTGACGAAGCCCTGCGTGCCTTGCAGCGGGTTGTCGATGGTGTCGACGAATTGGCCCGAAGCATAGGTGCCGTCACCGACCACGATCGCGGGCGGGTTGCCGCCGCTGCCGACCAGGGTGATGGGAGCGCCTTGCAGGCGATAGCGGTCGGTGGCGAACTGGATGCCCGACACGCGCACCGGCCCGGCGCTGCCGTCCACGGTCACCGTGCCGGCTGCGCCCGTGAAAATCGCATAGCCGCCGTCGGGCAGAGCGCCCGTGGCATTGCTCGGGCTGTTCCAGTTGGTGCTGGCCGCGCTCCAGGTGCCGTTACCGCCGCCCGAGCGGGTTGCAGATGCCGCGCCGTTGCCGTTCCACAGATTGGTCGTGCTCGGCCCCAGGATGAGGTTGATCTGCTTGTCGCCAGTCAGGTTCTGGATGGTCGCGGCAGGGGCGGAATCACCCGAGACCGAACCCAGCGTCAGGCCGTTGCCGCTCAGATTGCCGCCGTAGGACAGGATCCGGTAGTAGCCGGCATTGACGCCCAGGGTGTTGACCGTGACGTTCAGCGTGGTGTTGTTGATGGCGGCATCGCCGCGCACGGTGATGTTGTCGCCGGTGCCGGGTTGCGTAATCGGCAGCCCCGCGTAGCCGGTCTCGAAATTGAACACGGCATTGTTCATCGACAGGTTGCCGTTGACGACCAGATTGCCGTTGGAGACGCCAGTGGGCGTGCCGACTTCATAGCCGGGCGCCACGCGCGCGCCGGACACGTTGAGGTCGCCATTGATCGAGCCAAAGCCCGCGACGGTGCCGTTCGAGTTCGCATTGACGTTACCGCCCAACGTAACGCCCGAGCCGCCGCCATTGCCGCCGATCACCAGCGTGCCGCCGTTGACATCCACCCCGCCGGGGAAATTGGCCGAGCCGTCGAACACCTGCGTATTGCCCGACGTAACCGTCAGGTCCGCAGCCGTAACGCCACCGCAGTAGGACGCGCTCAGCGCGAGCGTCGCCGTCAGCCATTTCTTCGTGTCGTGTATCAACGTAAATCCTCCATATGTCGATTAATAAATCTGATATCCAAGGCATTACCGGATCGCTATAAAAGTATTATTAAGTAACCGGGTAAACCTAATGGCCGAAACAAGTTTTCGCGAAAAAAGGAGGCAATTTATACCCCTTTTCTTTCAATATCGAAAATTAATGAATAGATACCATCTTTATTAATTAATTCAGTATCTTGGATACCATCCAAAATCGCAGAATTTGAATATGGATACCATCCGCACGTAGAAAATAAATAAAATGACCAATATCCGATTTATTTAAATTTTCTTTTCGGATACCATCCACGCCGACACAACTGGCGCACTATTTCCCGATTTCCGAGGCAATCGGGAAACAAATTGACATAGCCGTATGGGAACGAGGCCTCCGGCGCCATCGCGCTTCCAGAATTTTCTTATCCGTGAAGCCCGGCCCGGCCCATACCATCGCTGGCATGATGGCCGCCCCCAGCCTCCCCGACGGATACACGCCGGCAACCGCCAGATTGCCGATGATCCTGCTGCATCTGCTCGCCATGGCACTGCAGGCATGCATACTCATCGGCACGATGCTGTCGATGTACTGGTCGTTCAGTGACGAGGTCTCCAGCTACCGCCGCCGCATGAATGCCGCCGCTGACCGCGCGCAGATATTCTTCGATCAGCGCGAAACGCTGCTCCGGGCAGTGGCCTCCTCGTCAGTGCGCAACACTGACCGCATGCCAGCCCAGCACACGCCCAGGACGTTCGGCCAGACCGGACAGGTCAACGTCATCCCGCTGATGAACGGGGCGGACTCCTACGATTGGGCGCTGATTCTTACCCGCCGCAACCGGGCGGACGTAGCCGCCGCCAACGCGCGCATCGTCTACACGACGCTGGCAGGCCCCGGCTCGACGCGCCTGGCGGTGGACGACACGCGGCTAGGCGGACACCACATTTCCAGGGAAGCGGAAAAATGGCTCCGCGACACCCTGGCCTCGCACCACGCCACACCTGATCCGGACGACGGACGCGCACCGGTCGTCTGGATCAGACCCCTGACGGACGCCACCGATCATCTGTTTCTGTATACGCCGCTCGAAGGGGCTGGCAACGAGCAGACCTGGGTAGGGCTCGAAGTCGACGACATCGCCTCCGTCATCACAGCGGAACACGCCAGCGACGGCGCAAGCTATGCGCTTTACGACAATGACAGCCGGGTCGCCTTGCACGGCGGCCCCTCTCCTTCCGCAACCGGCTCGATCTCGGCAAGGTTGGCCCGCGACTCCTTCAGCTTCCAAGGCGCCAGCTGGCTTCCCCACAGCCTTGCTCTGAGCAAGGCTGTCGGCGAAGCCGGCTGGCGACTGATCTACTACGTGCCGACGCTGGACGTGCTGAATCATGGCGCATCCGCCTTCTGGACCGTAGGCACGATCGCGGCCTGCCTGAGCACGGTAGTCCTGCTGGGCGTACGCCACATCAGGGAAACGCTGGTTTCGCCCGCAATGCGGCATCAGACAGCGCTCATCGACAGCCTCGCGCTGAACCGCAAGATCATCGACGTCGCGCCTATCGGACTCAGCCTGGTCCGGCCCGCCGACGGCACCCAGGTCCTATCCAACGAGACGGCCCGCCATCTGCTGGGCGCGCACGACAGGTGGCGCGAAGACACTCTCACCGCTGGCGACCAGGCAGGCCGGCACGAGTACCAGCTTGGCGACGGACGCACCGTCTGCCTGACGTACGCCGCAACCAGCTATCAATCCGAGAACGTCGTGATATGCGCCATCAGCGATATTTCCGCGCAGAAGGAGATCGAACACACCCTGCGCAACGCAAAGCTCGCTGCCGACCAGGCGAATGACGCCAAGACCCTGTTCTTCGCCACGATCAGCCACGAAATACGCACCCCGCTGTACGGCATACTCGGCACGCTGGAGCTGCTTGCGCTCACGCCCCTGACGAGCCAGCAGCAGCAATACCTGCAAACCGTCCAGCAATCCTCCTCGACTTTGCTGCGCACCATCAACGACACACTGGACCTGTCCCGCATGGAGGCCGGCCACGAAGACCTGGTTCTTTCGGAGTTTTCGCCCGCGGAGATGCTGGAGAGAGTCGCGGCCAACTATGCCGCGCGCGCACAGGGCAAGGGGTTGCAGATTTTTTCCCTATCCAACACCGGCATGCCGGCGATGGTGAAAGGGGATCCGGTCCGGCTACAGCAGATCCTCAACAATCTGGTGAGCAACTCGGTCAAGTTCACCGAGGCGGGCCACGTCGCGCTGCGTGCAACCGCGAGCGCTGTCGATCCCGGCAAGGCGACGCTGCGCTTCCAGGTCGCGGATACCGGCGTCGGCATACACGCGGAATCGCAAGCCCAGTTGTTTGAGCCCTACTTCCGAGCGCATTCCGGACTGGACCAGGATGCGGCCGGCACCGGACTTGGCCTGGCCATCAGCCGCCGTCTGGTCGACCTGATGGGAGGCAGCATGTCCGTGGTCAGCGAGGTCGGCCTGGGTACCAGCATCACGTTCACCGTCACGCTGGAGGTGACCGAAATGGAACCAGCATCGCCCATTGCGCTACGGCGCAGCGCCGTCTACGTCAGCGGCGCCATTCCGGAGGTTGTGGCGAACGCGTGCGCGTGGCTGAACAACTGGGGCGCCATCGCCATACCCTATCGCGGGCAAACCCATGGAAAAGATGCCGACAACGCGATCTTGCTGCAGACCTGGCCGCCCGGACTGGCTGAAGCATCCTGGGTCGGACGCAAGGTGCGCGTGCTCGCCCCGGGCGCCGATCATGCTTCGATCGCATCGCGTAGCGGCCGCCTAGGCGTCACGAGCCAGGACAATCCATTCAGCATCGGGGCTGCGGTGAGTATGGCCCAACTTGGCCGCGAACACGCCCCACTACCCTTGCCCAGCACGCAACGGCCGTCGCTGGGGCGACGGATCCTGGTGGTCGAGGACAACGCGATCAACCAGATCATCCTGCGAGAACAGCTCGAGCACCTGGGGTGCTCGGCCACCATAACGTCCAACGGCGGCGAAGCGCTGCAACGCTGGGATCCCGACAAGTACGACGCCGTCATCACGGACATCAATATGCCGATCCTGGACGGCTACGAACTCGCCAGAGCGCTGCGCAAACTCGGCTACCAGGGAGCCATACTGGGCGTAACCGCCTGCGCGGCGCCCGAAACTATATCCAAGGGGCTGGAAGCCGGGATGAATCAGGTGCTGCTCAAGCCCCTGCCCCTCCCGGCCCTGACCGCAACCCTGCACGCATACCCAGAAGGCTAAAAAAATGCTGTCCAAACTCAAAGTCCTGGTGCTGGATGATCACGCCTACCAGTGCGCCCTGTTGAAAGACATGCTCGAAGAAGCGGGCTTCGCGCACGTCGACACGACGCTGGACGCGCACGAAGCCCTGGATTTGATCCGCAAAGAGGGGCATCAACTGGTGCTGATGGACGTGGACATGCCCGGCATGGACGGCGCGCAGTTCATTCATGAACTCGCCTGTCGCGGCCTGAATCCGATATTGGCCATCGTCACAGGATGCTCCCGCAGGATGAGCAACAGCATCGGGCTCATGGCGAAAGAACGCGGATTCGCTGTCCTGGGAACCTTCATCAAGCCAGTTTCCGCGGACCAGATCGCCGGCCTGGCAATAGGTCTGCTGAGAAAGCAGCCCGCTCCGACGCCAGCGCTGTCTCCTGTCTGCACCGATCAGACCCGGCCTCTGCTCGACCGGCACATGATCGAAAATGCGCTGCGCGACGGCAGTATCCAGGCCTGGTTCCAGCCGAAGAAATCACTTGCGTCCGGCAACATCGTCGGGGCCGAAGCCCTGGTCCGCTGGCAGCATAAGGAACTGGGCCTGATGCTGCCGTCCTCGTTCCTTGCGGCGCTGCGGGCCTACGGCCTGGACCACGCGCTGCTACTGCGCATGCTGGACGATGGCCTGAGAGCTTATTCCATATGGCGCGCTCAGGGACACCGGGTTCCCATTTCGGTCAATCTTTCGGCCAGCCTGCTGGATCACCCGCAACTTCCCGACGAACTGTATGCCATGGTCACCAGGCTGGGCATACCCGCATCGGACGTGACCTTCGAACTGCTCGAAGACGCGATGCCGGTACTCGCGGGCCAGTTCCACATGGGCGCAAGCCGCCTGCGCCTCAAAGGCTTCGGTCTGTCGCAGGATGATTTTGGCAAGGGCTACAGCACCATGCATAGCCTCATCTCCACACCCTTTACCGAGGTGAAAATCGATCGGGCCTTCGTCAACGGCGCCGCAGCCGACGAGGTACTGGCAGCGGCCCTGGTGGCGTCGGTTCAGCTGGGACGGCAACTGGGCCTCCAAGTGACGGCCGAAGGCGTGGAGACACTGGAGGACCTGGAATTCCTGCGGCGGATCGGTTGCGATGTCGCCCAGGGATTTCTGATTTCCGCCGCCGTCAACGTCGCAACGTTCTGCGAACTGCTGGCCTATGAACCGAATTCCTACTTCGACCCGCTGCCGCCTCTCCACTAGGGTACGCCGACATCACTCCGACACCGGATATGCCGCCAAATAGCAAAGTCCGCAGCCTGCGCCGCCTGAGTGCCGTCTGCCTCTGCGTCCTTCCCCCCGCTCTGCTTTGCGCCGCCGCTCTCTACTGCGGGCGCCAACAAATTCAGCGGCGGCACGCGGACCTGCTGCGGCTCGACTTTCTGACAATCCTCCACACCAATAGCTGGCTGGTCGCCTGCGCTTTGCTGCTGCTGGCCGCCGGACTCTATGCCTGCGCGCTGCTCTGGTTGTGGTGCCGCCGCCGCATCATCCAGCCGGCGAACGCGGCGCGACTGGCGTTGGCCGACTGCGAAGCGCTCAACCGCACAATGCTCGCCACAGCGCCTAGCGCGTTGTGCGTGCTCTCGTGTGCCAGCGGCCGGCTGGTCTTCGGCAATGCGCTTGCACTGCAATGGCTGGGGGCTGGCACCGGCCAAGCCTTGCCGGACACGGTGGACGTCAGGAACCTCCTACGACAAGCGATCAATGCGCGGGGGCCAGGCAACATCGAAGCATTCACCGCCCATGACGGCCGCAAGCTGACGGTGGCCTATGCCCCAACGCGCTACCGCAGGCAGGACGTGGTGCTGTGCGCCTTCTCCGACATCAGCGCTCGCGCCGAAATGGAAGGTCTCCTGAAACGCGCCAAGACTCAGGCCGACGAGGTCTATGAGTCCGCAGCAGGCATCCTGTCCTGCATCAACCGCGGGATCCGCACGCCGCTGCATGGCATGCTGGGCACCCTCGAAGTGCTGGGCATGACCGCGCTGAACGAGGAGCAGCGGCAGCATGTCGACCGCATCCAGAACGCGTCCCTCGCGCTTCAGCAGCTCGTGAACGACCTGATCGACACGGCCTGGATCGAATCAGGCCAGTTCGTCCTGGAGAGCGACGCGTTCGACCCCCGCGAGCTGGTCGAAAGCACGGTCTCGGCGCATGCCCCAATGGCCGAACGGAAGGGACTGATCATCTATGGCTGCCTGGACACATCAGTGCCGGATTGCGTCACAGGCGATGCCGAACGCATCCGGCAGATACTGAGCAATCTGCTGAGCAACGCCATCAAGTTCACCGATTCCGGCCACGTCGTCGCCAGGCTGCGCGCGCAGGCCACGCCGGACTCCAGAGTCCGCCTTGACCTGCAGGTTGCCGATAGCGGCATCGGCATCGCCGCCGCCGAGCGGGCCAGGCTGTTCGAACCCTTTCATCAAGCCGCAACCGGACAGCAGGCCGCGCGCGGCGCGGGCCTGGGGCTGGGCCTGTTCCTTTGCGCACGTCTGGCGGCGCTCATGGGGACTCGCATCCAGGTCATCAGCGAACCGGGGCTGGGCAGCAGCTTCTCCGTTTCCTTCCTGGTGGATCAGGCGGACACGTCGGCTCATCCACCGCCGCAGTTGCAGGGCCTGAGCGTGCTGGTTCGCAGCGCCCGCAAGGAAGCGGGCGAGAACGTGGCGCAGTGGCTGCGGCATTGGGGCGCCCAGTCCAGAACCATTCCCGCAGGCATCGTCGCCAACGGCAACGACGACAGCATATTGGTCGACCTGGCCTTGCACAGGAACGCCGAACCTGCGCCCTGGAGGGGCCCGCGCATTGTGGCGGGAAGCGCAAGAAGCGGCAGCGGCGCGGTCCAGGTGGACCGCCATTCCGCGCGCCAGATCGGCTACGCGGTACAACACCTGACGCAAGGCGGAACAGGTTCGCAGCCGCATGCGCCGCTGCCTGCCCACCGCCTTCTTAACCTGCGCGTCCTGGTCGTGGAGGGCAACCTCATCAACCAGGCCACCCTACAAGACCAGCTCGCGCGCCTGGGTTGCCAAGCCACGCTCGCATCGGACGGATCCGAAGGACTGGCATTGTGGGACATACAGCCCTACGACCTGGTCATGGCGGATGCCGAGATGCCCGGCATGAACGGCTACGCGCTCGCCGCAGCCCTGCGCGCCCGGGGCGCCACGATTCCCATCATCGCCCTGGTCACGAGCGCGCCCCGCGCAGACGAGCAGCGATGCGCAGCGGCCTGCACGAACGGCTGGCTCGCAAAACCGATAGACCTGCGCACGCTCAGGCAGCAGCTCCAGGCGTACGCCGCCGCGCCTCCCCGCAAGCCGGACCTGCCGGCCGACCCGCTCCAGATTGCCACCGAACCGCCGCGCCCTGGAAAACCCACGGTTCCCGCGAAATACAAGGCTGTTTTTCTCGAAACCATGGACAAGGATCTGGTTCGGCTGGAAGCCTTGATGAAGAGCGGCGACAGCGCGGAGATCCGTGCCTTGCTGCACCGGCTGCGTGGAGGCCTGGCCGCAGTGCACATGATCCCTCTGCTGACCCAGGCCGATGACCTTGCCGCCCTGCACCGCAAGGATGGCCTGGGCGGCGAGATGCCCCAGCAGGTCGCCGCCTTCATCGCGCAGTTGCGCGGCAAGATGCTCGAGATCGCAGCAGAATAATTGAGAATATTCCCATGGCTCATGTTTCCAGTGATTTCTAGAATCACATCCTGCAAACGAATGCATGCCATGCGCGCAAGCGCCGTCGCCATCCTGGCCGACAACGCGCAGGCATGCGCCACCTCCAAAAAATGGACTATCTCTCTTGCGACGGCGCCGATTTTCGCCCCGCGCTTCAGCCGTCGGCGCTGGTCGGATATCAACCCGTCTTCTCCGCCGATGGCCGGGTATGCGAATATGCATTGCCCGAACTCCCCCCGGCCGAGGCGACCCGGCATCTCATCGACGATTCCGCCGCGCACAGACTGCACGACGCGGTGTATCTCTTCCGGCAGGGGTATCTGGGTATTCCCCTGTCATTCCGATATGCGCGCGATGCGCCGCACGTCGAGTGGTCGGCGCGAGGCGTGTGCGCCGAACTGAACCTCTCGCTGGACCGAAGCCTCCTGCGCCTGGGCATGCCCACCGCCGAAGACCACGAGGTGGATCCGAGCTATCCCGCACCGCTGTTCACCTTGAACATACCCATGGTCTGGGATCTGCTGCCGAATGCGGACCTCCACAAGAACCGCCGCGATTTCAATGTCGGCCTGAGAGTGAGGCTCGGCCCCACGCTTGTGGAGGGCCGGCCGCACCCGCACGGCGTGCTGCGCGTCGTGGGTCTGCACCTGAAGATCCCGGAGCGCCTCTCAGAGCAGCCTATGCTGAATCGCAAGTTCCTTTCGCTGCTGCAAAGCGCCCAAGCCCTCAAGCTGCCGGTGTTGGCCACGGACATCAACCACGCCATCGATTTTCATTGGCTGCGGTCGCTTCCGAACCTGATGTTCCAGGGAGATCTGCTATCCCCGCGCATCGGAGCGGACAGCCTGGACTTGTTGCTGACGATGGGCGGCGACAGATGGCGGGACTTCAAGGTGGGAGGCCAGACGCGATAGTCGCGCGGCATCCCGCTGCTATCAGAATCAGAACAAGAAATTTCTCAGACCTGGATTTGCGTTGAACAAGGATGATGCATGGGGTCGGACACACACGAAGCGTCCGCTACACACCCCCGCCTTCAACGACCCTACGAAGGCATTCGTTCAACTTCAACACCAGGTTTTTATATGAAACTAAGCAAGGTCCTGATCGCGATTGGATTGGCTGGCGCGTTTGCCGGCGTGGCGCATGCGGCCAACGTCACCAAGAGCATCACGCTGAAAGCCCAGATCCACGACGCGATTTTCGTTTCCAAACCCGACGGTTCCACGTGGTACGGCACGGAGGAACTCAACGCGAAGGACTACAAACAAACAGAGTTCACCAAGACCCTGCCGATCCGCGTCTGGACCAAGAACGTCAACTTCAATGTTCAGTTGGATAAGCCCCTGCAGCTGTCCAACGGCATATACCAGATGACCGATGCCACCGTTTCCATCTCCCACTCCGGTGGCACGGCGGATGTGAAGTACGGCACGCCAGCAACGGTCACCCAGGTCGCGCAAACCAGCGACGGCTACGACGAAGTGCACGACCTGAAAATCTCCGTCAAGGCACCCGTCAAGGCCGCCAATAGCAAGGCCGACACGAACGGAAGCTACAGCGGCGATCTGGTCCTGCTGTTCGAACCCAAACCGTAATTCCGCATCACCCTCTTCATCCTGAGCCCCTGCAGGGGCTCGTTCTCCCCATTGGATTTCCGGGCATGCACGCTCATCGGGCCCCTCGTCGCCTAAAAAAACTGCTGTTCTGCATGCTTTCCGCTGCCACTGCCCAGGTCTTGGCGCAGACGAAGATTTCCTACGGCATTCCCGAAGGTTTCAGCGCGATTGAAATGGACAACAGCGCGAGCTATGTCTCCACGTTCAACGGCAAGACGCTGCCGGGATTGATTGTCTATTCCGCGCAGCAGAATCAACTCACGTTCGATCCAGTGAGATATGCAGAAAACGGGGTGACGCTGGAGGAAGTTGACATCATCCGCAAAGTCGTTTCCGCAATCGACTACAAGCGGTGCGTCAACGGCTGCGACCTGCGCCTGGCAGAGCACTACGTAGCCATCGACAAGGTCCGCCGAACGCTGCAGATCAGAAGTTCGCGCGATGATTACCTGTCCCCCGCAACCACCTGGGGGTTGATCAACAATCAGTCGCTGGACCTGCGCGGGTCGTCCGACAGCTATCGCTCCGCGAATATCAGCGGCTCGACCTGGCTGGGGCTGCCCCTGCGCAGCTTCGGCTACATGAGCTGGTACGGCAGCCGCAATCGCATGCGCGGTCAGAGCAGCCGGAATCAGGGCATCTCGTCCTACTTCCTGCAGAAGAACTTTCATAACACCTATGTACGGGCAGGCAAGCAGAACAGCCTCGACTATGCCTCGGGCTCGGTTAGCACCCTGCTATCTCCCAGCTTCGATCAGTTCGTCACCATAGGCAGTCAGGACCATTTGCGGGCCGAGCAAGACACGGGCTCGCTGGTGCTGTATTCCACCGCGGAGGGTAACTATGAGTTCTACCGCAACGGACGCCTAGTCCTGAAGCGCCCCGCCATACTTGGCCGCAACGAAATCAGCTACATCGACCTGCCCGGGGGCTACTACCCGGTGGAAATCCGGCTGGTGGACCGCAACGGCAATCTGATCAATCGCGAAACGCGCGACATCAACAATCTGAATTTCAGCGGCGGCGGCCGCAATTCCTGGCATATGACGGCAGGCAAGGAAATGGGTGTGGGCGGACAGCTGTACCAGGCCGCATTCAGCCGCAACCTCAGCCAGTTCTACCTGAACGCTTCTTTCATCAGCGGCGATCAATCTCGTTGGGCGGGCGAAATCAACGCCACTCGCCCCGGCCGGATAGGTACGGCGGATCTCACTCCTACGGTCGGCTTGCTGGGCGGCGAACGCGGCGCCGGCGGCTACTTCAACCTGTCGATGAACGATCCCGTACTGGGCAGCGCGACGCTCAGTCGCTACCAAAACAACAACGTATCGCGTTTCTATTGGGGTGCGCCCAGCACCAGCTTTTCATACAGCAGAAGCTTGGGAAAAGTCGTGGCGAACTACAACTACAACAAGCACAGCCGCGGTGAAGTACAACAAACCGAGGTGCGCTGGAGCTACCGCCCCAACGGCCTTTGGTCGACTTTCTCGCTGGGCGTGCAAAAAAACGGCTACGGCCAAGGCGCCGGCGGCTACGCCGTCTACTTCAACATGAGCTGGACCCTGGACAAGACGCAGGCCAGCTTCCGCGCCGCACGCCAGGGCGACGATACGCAACTCAGCGGCGATTACCGCAAGGATTTTCAGGACAGCTACGGCAGCTCGACGGCTGGCGTGACGGTCAACCGAAGTCGCGCAAGCAATAGCGTGAACATCTATGGCAACCGCTCTGGCACGCGCGGCGATACATCGCTTAGCCTGGGCCACAGCGACTACGGCAGCAACGCGGATTTCAGTTACCGCGGCATGCTGGCGGCCAGCGCGGAAGGCGTCGCGCTTGGCCGCTATAGCAACGGAGGCAGCGCCATGATGCTCGAGACGCCCAATATCGAGGGAACGGCATACGGTTTCAGCGTCGAAGGCCACCCGGTCGCCGGCGGCAGCACCTACGCCGTGCCGTTGAACAACTATCGCGACCTGCCGTTTGCCCAGGTTTTGAGCAACAACGAGCATATGGACATGAACATCGAAGTGCCGGCCAACGTGGTCCGCGCCCATCCCGGCCAGGTCTATGCGGCACAGGCCAAGGTGGCGATCAATATGATCTATAGCGGCATTCTGCTTGACGCATCAGGCAAGCCAGTGGGCGGAAAAATCCTCGAGACCGGCGACACCGCATTCCCGAACGGCCTGTTCTCGGTCGCCAGCAAATCCGTGCTGCGTGCGATCACGGTAGAGCAGTCCGGCCAGCGCCATAACTGCGACCTGACAAACACTTTCAACGGCAGCTACTACCGCTGCCGGTAATCGGATAAGGAACAGGAAAACACAACCATGCGACGCATTACCTTGCCATTGCTATTCGGATTGACACTGCTGGCGGCAGCCCAGGCGCGAGCCGAAGGCGAGCTGATGGTCATGCCGGCCCGCCTGAAGGTCTTCAATGGCCACGAGTACGGCGTAACGCTTAGGAACCTGGGGGACGCACCGCTCTATTTATCAATATCGCTGATGAAGGTGAAGAACCCCGGCATCACCCCCGAAGACAAGGTGCCCTTGAGCGAGATCGAACATCCCGGCATGCTGGCCAGCGCGGACAAGCTGACGCTAGGACCCGGTCAAAGCCGTTCGGTCAATCTCAAGTCATTGTCCGTGCCCGCGGCGGAGGAGTTGTATCGCCTGTACGTGGTTCCGGTGAAGGCCATGCAGGTGGACGCCGCGCCCCAGGACAAGATCACGGCCCCCATGTCCGTATCGGTGGGGTATGGCGTCCTGATTCACCACATGCCCCCACCTGCCCAACAGCTGTCGGGCTGGTCGTACCGCTGCGAGGGTACGGGCGTGACATTGGAGAACACCGGCAATGTGCATCTGTCCTTCTCGGACATCGCGACGCCTGACCGCAAGCGACAGTTGGGCAAAACGGCGCTGTTTCCCGGCACGCCTCAGCATTTCACGGAAAGCCGCCTAACCGTGCAGATCGAAGACACCGAACACACCATTGATTGCCGCTCATGAACTCGATATCCAAGACCAAGCTGCACATCGTGGAGCTACGACTCATCGCCGAACGAATGTGGATCCGGTTGGTGTCCGTGCTTCTGGCGGCAGGCGCAATCATTGCTAGCGGCAGCGCTTCAGCAATTCCCGTGAGTGACATTAAGCGTACGACAATCAGCGACCTGACTAGTGGCTATAGCAATTGCTACTTCGAGTCTACCGGCTCATCCTACCTGGTGACGATGCAATTCAAACAGATCACAGATCATCTGGGTTCGCTGTTTCCGGAGCGCTTCAATAGCCGAGGAATAGTCTTATATTTCTATGACGAGGACGGAAATATCATTCCTAACCAAAGCTTCTCGAAATCGGGTGTGCCGGGTCCTGGGCTATATGAGACCGCAGTCCTAGGAGAGATCCGCAGCGTTAATGCCATGGCAGTGCCGCCACTTGGCTGGCTGCATTATCACGGAGGCCACGACAGTTTTTATATACCCAATTTGATCTGGCAGAGAGGAATCGCATTCTTGGAGCCACTATCTGTCAAATTTAGAGGGATCCCGGACCTCTCCAAAATACCGCCTGCCATAGCCATACGCGCCGCGAATATCACCGCGATGGTCGATGTAGCGCGGTCGGATCTGTGGCACACCAACGTCTCAGGCGAACTTATCCTTGACAACAAAATGGTCTACATCAGGCGAGGCGACCCGCCCGGCGTTTGCCACATCATCCCAGACCCCACCCATCCGCCGCTTCTGGAAGCGCGGATCGAGATGACCGCGCCGGACTGGAACCTGGGTGAATTGCCGCAAGGAGAAAGATTGATCAAGCCATTTTCCGCACCCGCCAACCAACTTTGCTTCACCTACGACGGTCCGAAATTGGCAGGCTTACCTTATGCCATCAATGCCACCAATCAAAATGGTTTTGCGAGCAACGGCTGGTATCAGCTCAAGCACCATTCTTCGCCTGCCGACGCGGTGCCCTACCAGCTTGTCCTGCAAAACACGGTGACCAGTGCGCAAGTCTCACTGCCCAACAACGGCAACGTGGGCTCTGCCCTGGCAAACAGTGGCCGTGAGTGCTTCATCCCCACATTCACGGCCGACACACCGAAAGCAGCGAAAGAAGGCGATTACAGCGACGTGCTCAGTTTCACGGTAGTCGCCAAACCCTAGCTCATGCCATGAGCCTCGGTGCCCACCTCCGGCGGATCGCCCGCAGCGCCGCCTTTCTCCTTGCAGCGCTCGCGCTGCCCTGGCCCCAGCACGGCCTGGCGGCCGGCATCTTGTATCTCCCACGAGCCGAGCTGCGGCTAGAGCCTGACCACGCGCCGCCCGAACTGTTGGCGGAAAACCGCGGCGACAGCCCTCTCTACCTGGACGTGGAGCAGCAATTGCTGCTCAATCCTGGATCGATGCCGGAAGTGTTGACGCCGGTTGGCGAGACGGGGCAACCCAGCCTGCTGGTCACCCCCAACCGCCTGATCCTGGCACCTGGACAAAAGTACCGAATGAATCTGCGTATTTTGAATCGGCCTGCCCGCACGCAGGTCTGGCGCATTACATTCCGCCCCCGGGAGCGGGTGATCCTGAATCCCGGCCCGGCTGATGACAGTGCAGCCCCCCTTGTCATCAACGTGGCATATGGCGTGCTGATCTATCAGTTCGCCGAAAGCGCTCAGCCTTGAACGCCATAAGGACCCATACATGAACGGAATCGCAACCCGCGCTTGCCTGTTGCTGGCCCTGGCAATGCTGCCTGTGACGGCGCCCGCCGTAGACATCTTCGTGACCGGTACAACCACAAGCAGGATCACCGCCATCGTCAAGGCCGCCAACAGGCTGATGGTCACGGACGACAAAGGCGGCTGGTTCGATCAAGGTCTGACCATGCAGCAGCTACGCGGCTGGGAATCGCCTTATGAGACGCAAGCGCGCTTGCGCATCGTGTCCTCGAGCGGCGCGTTTCAAGTACGCATGGACCGGCCGCTGGAAATCCGCAACACGGCCAACGCGGCCCAGATGTTCCGCGAGCCCAAGGTCTCTTTGGCCTTGGAAGGCGGAGAGCGGAAAACCCTGGCTGTCGGCCAGAACACCAGATTCCAGAGTCTGCAGGTTCCAGGTGCGGGTGAAGACTTCATCGACTACTACGGCCTGGCGATTTCGGCCCTCCCTCCAGCCGGCACTTTCAAGGAGACCGCGGGCAGCTATGTCGGCGAGTTGTCGCTGGTCTTTGAACCGGTAGCCCGCGTCCCCTGAAGCGCAACGTGCGATCGGATTGCGAGTAGAAGCGAATGAAACCCTCCCACTTTCTGTTGTTGTTGGCTTGCGCGGCTGCGGCGCCAGCGTCTGCTCACGTCGACGTCACGCCCAAGCTCGCAGTCGTGCAAGGCAAGCCCGCCTCGGTTCGTATCGTCAACCAGGGCGATCGCGCCGAGTACGTGTCCATCGCCCTGTCGCGCCTACTCAACCCTGGCGTCGAGACCGAACAGGAACGCCTTGAGCCTGTCGCGCAAACGGCGCAGCCCGCGCTCTACGTTTCCCCATTCAAACTCTCGCTCGCCCCCGGACAGAGCAAGACCATCACGCTCAAGCCGCTGGCCGACGTGGAACAGGAACAGGTGTACCGGCTGGACATCAAACCTGTCGTCAACTTGCTGGATCGCGGCGAGGCAGGCACCTCCGGCAGTGTGGCCGTCACCCTTGCGTTCAGCACCCTGGTCAGGCTGCTGCCGCCAAACGAAACCTCGGAGCTGTCGCTGCGTTGCGAGCCGGAAGGCGCCTGGCTGGCCGCGTCGGGCAACGTGCGCTATCAGGTCAAGGATGCGGTCGCCGATGGCCGGCCCGTGGAACCGTTCAACGTCTATCCGGGCACGCCCATCCTGCTGAAAGGCCGCGCAATACAGGTGCCCGGCCAGCCATCCTGCCCGCCCTCCGGACGCTGATTCCCCGGCAAATCCACGCCCGGCCACGCCGGCGGCCATGGCGCCGCCGCCACACATGCCCCCCTCGACAGTGCTGCATTCGCGCACATGCGGTAACCTTCAGCCTGAACAAATCTGAGGTCTTGGAAATAACAATGGGTTTTGAAAAACTTGCCGACCTGCGCGAGCAGCTGCGGGCACAGGCTCAAAAGGCGGTGCCGGTCCAACCGAAGGCGGCAGGCCGGACAAAGAAGCGGGAGCCTGATCAGGCGAAGTCTACGACCCGGCCGCAGCAAAAGCGCGAGTCTGGTCAAGCGAAGGCTGCCGCCCGCCCTCAGCAAAAGCGCGAGCCCGTCGACCCCGCGGTCGAGGCCATCTGGCGCCTGCAAAAGCACTTCCCGCAGGCGTTCCCCAAGAATCCCGCGCCCAAGCTACCGCTCAAGCAAGGCATCCTGGCCGACGCGGCCCAGCATCTCGAGAAGCTGGGCATGACGGAAGAACAGCTCAAACAAGCCATCGCCACCTGGTGCAAGGGCAGCCGCTACTGGAGCAGCATGGTCGCGGACGCTACACGCGTCGACCTGCAAGGCCAGCCTGCAGGCACGGTCACGGCGGAGCAAGCCGCCTACGCGCGCCGCCAGGCTTCGCGCCGGCCGGCCGGCAAGGCTCGTCCCGCGAAAAAGGCCGCCGCGCCGGCTGCCGCATCCGCTGACGCCCCGGCTGACGCCCCCGCGCCTGAAGCCGCCCCCGTCACAACGCCGGCATCGAGCGATACGCCCTGAGGACACTGTTTGGCCCGGCGAGCGGGGATTTTTCACTTCCCCGCCCCGCCAGGCTACACAAGCCCAAAATTCTGTGTATAATCGCTGTCTTTGGTGGACACGGCCTTTCTGAAAACCAAGTCAGAAAACACACCAAATTGCAGTACCCCCGCGGGAGTAGCTCAGTTGGTAGAGCGCAACCTTGCCAAGGTTGAGGTCGCGAGTTCGAGACTCGTCTCCCGCTCCAAATACAAAAAGGAAGCAACGGCCAACACCGCGCTTCCTTTTTTCTTGCAAGTGCTGGCGCAATGGCAGAGTGGTTATGCAGCGGATTGCAAATCCGTGTACGTCGGTTCGATTCCGGCTTGCGCCTCCAGCGATTTTCCGAAACCCGCAGATGAAAATCTGCGGGTTTTTTGTTTTCCGAGATGCCGGGCTCCGCACGACAAGGCGCCGTTCCACAGCATCGATACGAACTATTCAACCCTACCGGCAGCCAAGGACTCCAGACATTTCGTCTGCCAGGCGAACTCCACCCCGAACGCTTCGGGATCAGACACGGCGCCGTAACCACCCTGTCCGTAAACCGCCGCGTAAGCCGCGTATTCGGCTGCGCGCAGCGCCTTGCCGGCCAGGGCGCTGGCAACCGCATAGGTCGCGGACACCGCGGCATGGCCGCAGCCGTCCAACGATTTCGATCCCTGGTGCTGGTTCGCCAGGCGCGCAGCCCGCCTGGAAATCTGCTCCAGCTGTTCGTGGTCGATCGCGCCGTCCAGATAACGGCCCAGGCTCGCCAGGCAATCCACGACCTCCTGTTCTTCGAGCAGATACTCGACCCGCTGCGCACAGGCGAGGCCGAAAGCCAGTCGCAGGCGTTCCTGGTTCGCGGCAGCCAGATCCAGCTGCTTCGCCAGGCGTTCCAAGGACAGGTTCATGACGACGCCACCTGCGGATTCACCATGTTCACGGGCTGGCCTGCCGCAAAGGCAAGAATCTGGTTGAACACGTCCTTGAATTGCAGATCCCATTCCTCATAGGTCACGTATCCGATGTGAGGCGTGCACAGGACATTGGGCATCTGCAGTAACGGATTCGCGGTATCGGTCAATGGCTCCTGCTCGAAGACATCCAGCGCCGCCATACCCGGACGGCCTGCCCGCAGCGCCCGCTCCAATGCGCCAGGTTCGACAAGTCCGGCACGGCTGGTGTTCACGAACAACGATCCTTCCTTCATGGCCGCGAGGTCCGCCGCGTTGACGATGCCCTTGGTGGCGGCTACCAGGCGCATATGCAGCGACAGCACGTCACAGGACGCGAAGAACTCCTGCTTGGAGGCCGCGACTTCGTGCCCGTCCTCGCGTGCGCGCTGCAGCGACTCGGGCCGCGCCCAGACCAGCACCCGCATGCCGAACGCCCGCGCGTAGCCCGCAACCACTCGACCGATGCGCCCATAGCCAAAGATGCCCATGGTCTTGCCCCGCACGGTGTGGCCCACCCCACACTGCCAACGCCCCTGGCGCATGGACTCCACCTGCTGCGGCAATTGGCGCATGGCGGCCAGCACCAGCGCCCAGGTCAGCTCCGCCGCGGCATAAGAGGGCGTATCGGCGTGCAGGTCCGAGCAGACAAGGACGCCATGGTCGCTGCATGCGGCGACGTCGATATGCGGATAGACGCTGCGCTGGCTAATCAGGCGCAGCTTGGGCAACTTTTCGATCAACTCGCGGCGTATGGTGGTGCGCTCGCGGATCAAGACCAACGCTTCCGTATCGGCGAGGCGCTGCGCGAGCACATCGGTATCTTCGGCGTGATCCGTCCAGACGGTGACCTCGTGATCTCGCAAGAGGGCATAGCAAGGAAGGCGACGCAGCGTGTCGAACCAGTCGTCCAGAATAGCGATCTTCATTTGCGGTACCCCGCTGGGTGAGAGTGAGTGCTCAATTTTTACGCTGCCCGGGGCCCCTCGTAAAATGAAATGATTTCGTTCATTGATGCAAAAAACCTATGAAACTGGACGTCCTGGGTGTTCAAGCATTTGTGGCATTGGCTGAACGGGAAAGTTTCGGCAAGGCCGCCGAGTCGCTGTTCCTCTCGCAGGCGGCGCTGAGCCGCCGCATCCGGAACCTGGAAATCCACCTGGGCGTACGCCTGGTCGATCGCACCACCCGCACGCTCTCTCTGAGCACCGTGGGCCGCAGCTTCCTGCCGCAGGCGCGGCGCCTGCTGGGTGAACTGGAAAGCGCTCTGCAGCAGATCCGGGAACAACGGCAGGCGCTCGCGGGTAACGTGACCATGGCCTGCGTGCCGACGGTGGGCGTCCGCTTTCTGCCACGCGTGCTGCAAGCCTATGCCTCGGCATTTCCGGACAACCGGGTCAGCGTGCTGGACCACTCTTCCGCTGCCGTGCAGCAGGCCGTTCTGGACCGCGCCGCCGAGTTCGGCATAGGGATCGCGGACAGACTCGTACCCGAAATCGAATACGAGGAACTCCTGCACGACCGTTTCGTGCTGGTTTGCGGAAATGAACACCGCCTGGCCCGGCGCAAGGCGGTTCCCTGGTCCGAGCTGGAGAACGAAGCGCTGATCCTGCCTGGCGCGGGCAGCAGCAACCGCCCCCTGCTCGATGATCAACTGCCCGCGGGCATCGCCTTGCAGGCCCGCTTCGAGGTCCAGAGAAGCACGACCGCGGTGGGCATGGTGGCGGCGGGAGTGGGCGTGGCCATCGTTCCCGATCTCGCCCTGCAGCCTGGGGCCTATCCGATGCTGGCGGCGGTGCCCTTGGTGCGCCCCGCTGTGTCGCGGGCATTCGTGCTGATGCAACGCCGCGGCAGCAGCCTTTCACCCGCTGCCGAAGCGCTCTTGGGATTCATAAGGCGCGAAAGACGCTCGCAGCGGCGCCCTGCCGCGCCGCAGTAAACCGCGGCTCAGGTACGATTGCGGCTTTCTGCCAGCATCTGGTTACGCATCCCTACGCGCCGTCAATCAAATGATTGCTATGGTGACGCCGTTTGCAACTGATGACGGACCCTATGCGTACCATTCCGAACTCTCGAGCCCGCCCCTCCTCCGCGTTGTTGACGCTGTCCACGGCGGCATTGCTCACGCTCGCCCCGCTTGCGGCGCAGGCCGATTCGGACAAGCACCGCCATCGCCACGGGCGCGAGTATAAAGAGCAGTATTGGGACGGCGCCTGTAAGGTCGAGCGCAAATGGAAGCGCAATGGCGACTACCAGGAAAAGCGCAAGTGCCGGGACGACTACCGCCACGGCTATGTGCAGGTGCCGCAGCCGGTGGCCGTGATGCCGGCGCCCGCCATTGTCATCAACCCGCCCCCCATCATCATCCGCCCCTGAACATGGATCAATCGGTGAAGGACGCGCTAGCCCGCTGGCCCGACGTGCCAGCGGTATACGGCTGGCTGTCGCTGGACGCGCGCGGCCGCTGGCGCCTGCATCCGCAAGGGCAATCAGCCGAAGGCGGTCCGGGCGAGTCCATCACCAATACGCAGATCCTGGAATTCATCAACCGCAATTACGAACACGATGAAGCGGGCCGCTGGTTCTTCCAGAATGGTCCGCAGCGCGTGTTCCTGCGGCTGGACGCCGCGCCCTATGTGCTGCGGCTGAGCGACGACAGCCGCCGACTGCTCACGCACACGAACGTCGCGGTCGATTCGGTCGATACGTGGAAGCTGGACGACGCGGGACAGCTGTATGCGATGACGCCCCTGGGCGCCGGCATCGTGCTGGACCGCGATCTGCAGCCGCTGTTGGAGAAGATGGCCACGGCGGACGGCGCCCCGCTGCTGGATGCGCTGGCGGATCTTGCGCCCGGTGGCGCAGTCCAGGCCGTCCTGCCCGGAACCTATGCGGCCGCGCCGCTGGCGCTGATAGCGCAAAAGGATGTGGCGCGGGAATTGGGCTTCGAAGCGAATCCCCGCGCCTGAACGGCGCGTTCAGAACATGCCGTTGGGATTGGCGGACTGCTCGGGAATGGGCTGCACCGCGTCCCAATGTTCCACGATCTTGCCCTGCTCCAGGCGGAAAATATCGATGATGGCGCTGCCACGATCGCCGGGCTGGCGCACCGCATGCACGTGCAGGATCACGTAGTCGCCATCGGTGAAGACTCGCTTGATCTCGCTGCGCGACTGCGGAAACTTGTCGCGCAGGAAGGCGATGAACTTGCGGAAGCCTTCGGGGCCGTCCGCCGCATTCGGGTTGTGCTGCACATAGCGGTCGCCGACGTACTTCAAGGCGGCATCCGCGTCCTTCTGATTCAGGCCCTTCTCGTAGAAGGCCAGCACGGCCGCCTTGTTGGCAGCTTCCTGTTCGGCGGACGCATGGACGGCGGGAGACAGGGCCAGGGCCAGCATGGCTGCGGCAACGGCGCGCTTGAAGCAAGGCTTGGAGAAGAACATGGAGAACTCCGGAATGGAAAAACGGCCGGGCCATTCTATGGTCCGGCCGTCCTGTCGGCCACGTCCGTGGCGGTAGACAGTCTGGTGCGCGCAGCGATCAGCCGCGGCCGCTCTTGACCAGCGCGTACTTGCCGTCGCCCAGCAACGCCAGTACGGCCGCAGCCACGGTCAGGAAGATCGGATATTCCCAGCCTCCGCCCGCATTGCCAAAGCCCCAGCCATTGGGAAAATGCACGGTCGACGCCACGAACAGCTGCACCACGGCAATGGCGGCAACCCAACGCGGCACGACGCCCAGGATCAACAGCACGCCGGCGCCGACCTCGAAAAACGTCACCGGGTATGCCAGCCAGCCGGCGAAGCCGATCTTGGCGAAGAACTGCGCGGTGCCGGGCAGCGTGAACACCAGCAGCTTGGTCAGGCCATGGGCCAGGAACATGACGCCGAGCGCCACGCGCAGCAACAGCGCGGCATAGGGCGCGGTACGGGTATCAACCATTGCACTCTCCTAGAGCGGTAGGGGAATCGCCCAGGATGGGAAGATTCTTGATGAGCGCTATTCTTGCGATTCCAAAAACAAAGATAAACATGCAGAATTGCAAATTATTGTTCCCCGATAGGAAACAATCTTGGACACGCACACCGCCATGCAGACCTATGCCAAGGTCGTGGAGCTGGGCTCATTCGCGGCCGCGGCCGACAAGATGGGCCAGGCCCGTTCCGTGGTCACGCGCCAGATCGCCTATCTGGAACAGAAGTACGGCGTGCGCCTCCTGAACCGCACCACGCGCAAGCTGAGCATGACCGACGCCGGACGCGCCTTCTATGAACGCGTGCGGCCCATCCTGGCCGAGGTGGCGGACCTGGAGCTGTCGCTGCAGGCCGAGGGCCAACGGCCCAGCGGCCGGCTGCGGGTGAGCGCGCCGGTGTCGTTCGGCATCCTGCACCTGGGGCCTGCCATAGCCGAGTACCTGCAACGCTACCCGGACGTGATCATCGACCTGGACCTGAACGACCGCGTGGTGGACCTGGTGGAGGACGGCTACGACGTGGCGGTGCGCATCGGGCCGCTGCAGGATTCCTCGCTGGTCGCGCGGCCGCTGGCGCCGCAGCAGTTGCTGGTCTGCGCCGCGCCCGACTACCTGCAACGCCATGGCACGCCGCAGACGCCCGAGGAACTGAAGCAGCACCGCTGCCTGCATTACGCCTATGCCAGCACCGGCAACGAATGGCATTTCGAGAAAGACGGCGTGACCCATCTGGTGCGCGTGAACGCGGCCCTGCGGGCCAATAACGGCGATGTGCTGCGGACCGCGGCCCTGGCCGGGCACGGCGTCATCCTGCAGCCCGATTTCCTGGTGGGCGACGACGTCCGCGCCGGGCGCCTGATTGCGCTGCTGACCGACTACGCCCACACCCCGATCTCCATGTACGCCGTCTACCCGCACCGGCGCTTTCTGTCGCCCAAGGTACGATCCTTCGTGGAGCATCTGGAAGGCCGCTTCGGCGCCTCCTCCCCAGCCGTTCCGGGCCGGCGCGCCAGCCCCCGCCGCAGCCGTTAGAATCGTACCCATGACCGCAAAATCGCCCCTCGAATACTTCCCCGCGCCGCGCCGTTCGCATTTCTGCAGCCAATGCGGCTCGCCCATCAGCCGCCGGGTTCCCGAAGGCGACAACCGCGAACGCGACATCTGCGATCACTGCGGTGCGATCCACTACCAGAATCCAAGGCTGGTGGTCGGCACGGTGCCGGTCTGGGAGAACCGCGTCCTGCTATGCCGGCGCGCGATCGAGCCGCGCTACAACACCTGGACCCTGCCCGCCGGCTTCATGGAGCTGGGCGAGAGCACGGCGCAGGGCGCCGCCCGCGAAACACTGGAAGAATCCGGCGCGCGCATCAAGCTGGGCGAGCTCTACACCGTCATCGACCTGCCGCAGATCGATCAGGTGCACGTGTTCTACCTGGCCCAGGCGTTGTCGGCCGACCTCGACCCGGGCCCCGAAAGCCTGGAAGCGCGCTTTTTCGACGAATCCGAGATCCCCTGGGACGACCTGGCGTTCCGCACCGTGGCGACCACGCTGCGCCACTACTTCGACGACCGCAAGCAGGGCATGTACCCCCCCCATCACTACACCCTAGAATCGCACCGTTGAAACTGCCCTGGCTCGCCGTCGACACCCCTTTTCCGCCCGCGGAGTTTGCGCTTGCGGATCCCGACGGCCTGCTCGCGGCGGGTGCCGACCTGTCCACGCCCCGGCTGATCGAGGCGTATTCCAACGGCATATTCCCGTGGTACTCCGAGGGCGAGCCCATCCTGTGGTGGAGCCCAGATCCGCGCATGGTGCTCGCCGTGAAAGACTTCGCGCCCTCTCATTCGCTGCGCAAGCTGTTGCGGCAGATCGCCAGCCAGGAGCAAGGCGCCGCGCCGCGCGTGCAGGTACGCGTGGACACCGCTTTCGCCGAGGTGATGGCGCAATGCGCCGCGCCGCGTGACGGCCAGCCCGGCACCTGGATCACCGCAGCCATGCAGCAGGCCTATCGCGCCTGGCATGAGGCCGGCTACGTGCACAGCATCGAAACCTGGATTGACGGCGAACTGGCCGGCGGCCTCTACGGCATCAGCCTGGGCCGCATGTTCTTCGGTGAATCCATGTTCACCCGCGCGCCCAACGCCTCGAAGATCGCGCTGGCCTATCTGGTGCGCTATCTGGCCGCGCAAGGCGTGCAACGCATCGACTGCCAGCAGCAGACGCGCCACCTGGCCAGCCTGGGCGCGCGCCCCATCCCGCGCGCCGCTTTCCTGCAGCATGTGCGCACCGCCACTGCGCTACCTGCCGTCGCGTGGGCGCGGGGCACGCTGGACAGCGCTGGCCGCTTGCATCCCGACACAGCATCGGGCCCGGGGTTCGGCGTTAATATGTAGCCACTCCCCTTGCGGGCCTGCTGCCGCATTGCGGGACCTCCGATGAGCCAGCTCAAAGAACTCCCTTTCTCCACCCTGCAGTTCTACGCCACCGCTCCCTACCCTTGCAGCTATCTGCCGGGTCGCCAGGCACGGTCGCAGGTTGCCGCGCCCGGTCATCTGATCAACGCAGGGACGTATTCGCAACTGGTGGAGCAAGGTTTTCGGCGCAGCGGGCTGTTCACCTACCGGCCCCATTGCGACAACTGCCACGCCTGTATCCCGGTGCGCGTGGATACGGCGGGCTTCGCGCCCAATCGCAGCCAGCGCCGCGCCTGGCGCGATCACCAGGGTTTGCAGTCATTCGTGGCGGAGCTGGCCTGGTCGCCCGAGCACTACCGGCTCTACACGCGCTACCAGCAGGGCCGCCATCCGGGCGGCGGCATGGACGAGGACAGCCGCACGCAGTATGCGCAATTCCTGCTCACCAGCCGCGTCAACACCCGCCTGGTCGAGTTCCGCGACGAGACCGGCGAGCTGGTCATGGTGTCCATCATCGACGTGCTGGACGACGGCCTGTCGTCCGTCTACACCTTCTACGATCCCGACATTGCCGGCAGCCTGGGCACCTACAGCATCCTGTGGCAGATCGAACAATGCCGCACGCTGAACCTGCCCTGGCTGTACCTGGGCTACTGGATCGCCGACAGCCGCAAGATGTCCTACAAATCCAGCTTCCATCCAGCCCAGTTCCTGGTTGACGGCGTGTGGGGCGACCAACCCGCGTTGCCGCCCGCCTGATCCGCCCCTTCTTTGAAGCGCCAGGGGCGGCGCAGGGCCGGCAAAATTCGCTCTACAATTCCGCCCCATGTCTATCCTCTTCCACGCCTATCCCCTGGCCCGCCCGGCGCTGTTCGCCATGGACGCGGAAACCGCCCACGAAGTCACCTTGTCGGGCCTGCAACGCGCCTATGAATGCGGTGCCACCCGCAAGCTCATGCACGCGCAGCCGAAGGCGCCAAGCACGCTGATGGGCTTGCAGCTGGCCAACCCGATCGGGCTGGCCGCGGGCCTGGACAAGAACGGCGCCTATATCGACGCACTGGGCAACCTGGGATTCGGCTTCATCGAGGTGGGGACCGTGACCCCGCGCGCGCAGCCCGGCAACCCCAAGCCGCGCATGTTCCGGCTGCCGCGCGCCAATGCGCTGATCAACCGGCTGGGCTTCAACAACCAGGGCCTGGAAGCCTTCCTGGCCAATGTGCAGCGCAGCACCTGGCGCAAGCAAGGCGGCATTCTGGGGCTGAACATCGGCAAGAACGCGGACACGCCCATCGAGCGCGCCGCGGATGACTACCTGATCGGGCTGGAAGGCGTGTATCCGCATGCCGACTACGTGACGGTGAATATTTCATCGCCCAACACCAAGAACCTGCGCGCGCTGCAAGGCGGCGACGAACTGTCGGCCCTGCTGGCGCAACTGGCGGACAAGCGCCGCGCGCTGGAAGACCAGCACCAGCGGCGCGTGCCCATGGCGGTGAAGATCGCTCCGGACCTGACGCACGAACAGATCGATTCCATCGCGGAAACGCTGCCGCGCCACGGCATCGACGGCGTCATCGCCACCAACACCACCCTCTCGCGCGACGCCGTCACCGGCCAACCGCATGCCGAGGAAGCGGGCGGCCTGTCGGGCGCCCCGGTGCATGAATTGTCTCTGGCCGTCATCCGCCGCCTGAAGGAAAAGCTGGGCGGCAGCCTGGCGATCATCGGCGTGGGCGGCGTGATGTCGGGCCGCCAGGCGCGCGAAAAGATGGATGCGGGCGCCGACGCCGTGCAGCTCTATACCGGCCTGATCTACCGCGGCCCGGCGCTGGTAGGCGAGTGCGTGCGCGCCGTGGCGCGCTGAGCCCAGACGCGGCCGGCATCCGCCGGCCGTACAGCGAAAAAAGCAGGCAAAAAAAGGGGCCACCCGGTGGGTGGCCCTAATTCCAGCTCTGCTCTGTCACTCAACAGTACTACATAACTGCGGTTTGCGCAGCACTGCGCGCCAAAAACTTAGGCGCTGCGGCGGCTGCGGCTGGCAACCTTGGTGGCGGCGTCGGCGGCATCCGAGGCAGCCTTGAAGGTCGCGTTGGCGGCGGCATTCAGGTTCGACTCGGCGACTTCGGCGGCCTGCTTGGCGGCCTTGGTCATCGAATCGTAGGCGCTGGTCGCGGTGGCCAGCGAGGACTTGATCAGGGCAACGGCGCTTTCGGAGCCGGTCGGGGCGTTCTTGGAGAACTGGTCGACGGCTTCGCTCAGCTGCTGCTGGCCTTCGGCGATCTGTTCCTCGGTCAGCTTGACCAGGCTGGTCTGCACGCCGGCAACGATGTCGTACACGTGCTTGGTGTAGGCCATGGCCTTTTCGGCGCCCGGCTGCAGCAGGCCCGAGGCGAAAGCGGCGGCTTCCTGCGGATCCTTGACTTCAGCGGCTTGCTGCGACTTCTGGGCGACTTCGTCCAGGGTGGCCTTGACGACCTTCAGGTTCAGCTCGACCAGCTTTTCGAAGCCGGCGAACACGGCCGACTGGGCGGCCACGATGGTGTTGATGCTGGCCTTTTGACGGTCCAGGACTTGTTGCGGGATAGCGCTCATAGAATGCTCCTTCAGGGTAGCCGGAGGCTGTCCGGCAAATAAGGAATGGTTGTCTGCGACGAACTATAGAAACGTGCGCGGAAACTGGTACTACAAGCTACCGCCGGCCCGTTTGATGCACTGCACAATTGACATTCTAGGCTGAGAAAAATCCTTGTCAAGGAGTTTTTGTGCGACGCAACAAAGAATTGCACTTTGACGGTGCATGCCTTGTCCGGGTTTGATCCAGCACAAAGGTTTCCCAGGATTCAGGAAATACCCGAAGTGACGTCGTATCAATTGTTTTCTAAACTGCTTTCACGCTGATGACAGACAAATAAACCCACAAGTCAGCGCGCAACAGCAAATCGCAGCAAACCCTGCAATTGGAGACTCCATGACCCTCATCCCCCGCACGCTTTCGGCCTTGCTCGCGGCCAGCGCCATGCTCGCAGCCGGCGCCGCCCAAGCCGAATATCCGGATCGCCCCATCAACATGGTGGTGCCGTTCGCCGCTGGCGGCCCGACGGACAACGTCGCGCGTTCGCTCGCGGAAGCCATGCGGCCGAGCCTGGGCCAGACGGTCGTGGTCGAGAACAAGGGCGGCGCCGGCGGCACCATCGGCACGACCCAGGTAGCGCGCGCCCAGCCTGACGGCTACTCCGTCCTGCTGATGCACGCCGGCTTCTCGACGGCGCCCTCGCTGTACAAGAATCCGGGGTACGACCCCTACAAGAGCTTCGAGCCCATCGGCCTGGTGGTCGACGTGCCGATGACCATCATCGCGCGTTCGGACTTCCCGCCCAACAACATCAAGGAACTGGCCGAGTACGTCAAACAGAACAAGGACAAGGTGTCCCTGGCCAACGCCGGCATCGGCGCCGCCAGCCATCTGTGCGGCACCATGCTGGTCGAGGCGCTGGGCGTACAGCTGCTGACCATCCCCTACAAGGGTACGGCGCCCGCCATGAACGACCTGCTGGGCAAGCAGGTGGACCTGCTCTGCGACCAGACCACCAACACCACCCAGCAGATCGACAGCGGCAAGGTGAAGGCCTACGCCGTCACCAGCCTGAAGCGCGTCCCCACGCTGCCGAACCTGCCAACCATGGACGAATCCGGCTACAAGGGCTTCGAAGTGGGCATCTGGCATGGCATGTGGGTGCCGAAGGGCACGCCCAAGCCCGTCGTCGACAAGCTGGTCAAGAGCCTGCAGGCTGGCCTGGCCGATCCCAAGTTCCAGGAACGCATGAAGCAGCTGGGCGCGACGGTGCTGACGTCCGAAGCGAACCCGCAAGCCCTGGAAGCCAAGGTCAAGCAGCAAGTCCCGCAGTGGGGCGAGCTGTTCAAGAAGGCTGGCGTCGAACAGCAGTAACCCAAACCATGCGCCCTGGCGGCGCATGCAAAAAGAAAAGCCCCGTCCGGGGCTTTTCTTTTTTTGCAGGCCGGCCCTGGATTACGGGCGCAGAGCCTCTGCGGCCATGCCCAGACCGTTGAAGCCGGTGGAAACGGAGGGCTCGTAGCCCAGCGCTTCCGAGATGCTGGCGGCGGTGTCGACCAGCGCCTTGATCCAGTCGTCCTGCAGGCGCTCGGCGGGGGCCGAAATGGACAGGCCGGCGACCAACTTGCCGGTATCGTCGAAAATGCCGGCGGCGATGCAGCGCACGCCGAGTTCCAGTTCTTCGTTGTCGCGCGCATAACCGTGGCGCCGCACTAACGCCAGTTCGCGCTCCAGGCGGTCCAGGTCGGTCAGGCTGTTGCGCGTGTGGCCGGCCAGGCCGGTGCGCAGCGCGTAGGCCCGGACTTGGCGCGCATCGGCGGTGGACAGGAACAGCTTGCCGGTGGAGGTCAGGTGCAGCGGCGCGCGGCCGCCGATGGCGCGGACCACCTGCATGCCGGAACGCTCGCTCCAGGCGCGGTCGATGTAGACGATCTCGTCGCCCTGCTGGACCGACAGGTTGATGGTCTGCCCGGTCAGCTTGTGCAGCGAGCGCATGGCGGAAATGGCCGCCTCGCGCACGTTCAGGCGCCCCTTTACCAGCGAACCCAGCTCCAGCAGGCGCATGCCCAGCTGATACAGGCCGTTGTCGACGCGTTCGACATAGCGGCCCACGACCAGGTCGTTAAGGATGCGATGCGCGGTGGACGCATGCAGGCCCGTGGTCGCGGACAGTTCTTTCAGCGTTACCGGATCCGGCTGCGCGGCCAGGGCATCGAGCAGACGCATGGCGCGTTCGATCACCTGGATGGCGATGGGATGGGCGGAGGCGCCTTCGGTCTCGGCGTCCAGGGCGTTGCGGGTAGTGGGGAGACGGGACATGGAAAGGGGGGCGTGGACAGCCGCGCCGCCTGCAGGGCCCCACCTTAGGGAACCGGACTTGCGGCATTGCAGCAAACAGTTCTTTCCCGTATTGTGAAATTTACTGGCGCGTTTGGCAACCGCTTTTTGTATCAAAAAAAGGGCCGCACATCGGGTGCGGCCCTGACTTCAGGCTACTGGCGGGAGCGCCAGCCTGCCTCCCAGGCGCAGCACCTCGGCCCGCAAATACTCCAGCGCTTCGGCTGCCGCGGCCGGTTCGCCCTTCACGCCCAGGTCGATATGGGGGGTGCCGCCGGCCTCGCCCACGCTGGGCAGGCTGAACGCGCGCACGCCGGGCCAGCGCGTTTCCACGGCCTGCATGGCCGGCGTAATACGCGATTCGGGCATGCTGAATACCAGGAAGGAATGCTCCGCGTGGGCGCGCACATGCTGCAGCGCACGATAGCGCGTGTCCAGCGTCCATTCCAGCATGGGCCACGCCATGACGGGAAAGCCCGGCACGAAGGTGTGGTCCTTGATGAAGAAGCCGGGAATGCGGTTGTAGGGATTCGGGACGATCTCGCAGCCTTCCGGAAACACGCCCATCTGCAGGCGCTGCTGGTTTTCCGGCGCGCTCATGTCGGCTGTGCCCTGCCCCTTGGCAGCCATCTCGGCCGTGCGCAGCGCGATGGCCTCTTCGGCCTCCGGGTGCAGCGCCAGCGGCAGGCCGAGCGCGGCCGCGGCGGCCTGGCGCGTGTGGTCATCGGGCGTGCCGCCGATGCCGCCACAGGAAAACACCACATCGCCGGTGGCAAAGCTGCGCTTGTAGGTGGCGATGAGCGTGTCGCGGTCGTCGGGCACGATTTCAGCCCAGCCCAACTGCATGCCGCGCGCGCCCAGAAGCTCGACGACCTTGGAAAAATGCTTGTCCTGACGGCGGCCCGAGAGGATTTCGTCCCCTACGATGATGAGGCCAATGCGGCGGGCGGCGGATTCTGCGGCCATGTCCGATTCCAGAAGTTGAGAAGAATGACGCGATTCAGACGTCGATGACCCGGTCCTCGCGCAAGCGCTTGAGCGCTTCCAGACCGTAGTGGGCGTAGACCAGGGCCGAGAACACCGGCAGGATGACCCACGCGGGCGGCAACAGGTTCAACAGCGAGCAGATCAGGCCTATGGTCCAGAAGCCGCCGTTGTTGCGTTCCAGGATCAGCTTGCGCTCGGCGGGGCTGGCGTGTTCGACGATGGCGTCCACGCGCATCATGCGCGAAAACGCGAACGCCCACCAGAAGATCGACAAGGCGATAGCCATGGGCGGCACCAGCCACAGCGGCAGCGTCAGCAGCCAGCCCGCGGCAAAGGCCAGCGATACCCAGATCGCGTTCCATACGCTGACCGCCGTCGCATGCTTGCCTTGCCGCGTGACGCTCACATACTCACGCTTGCCGACGTGGTTCAGCACCAGCGGCATCACGAACACGGCGGCAATCGCCAGGCCGAGGATGCCCGATACCGGCAACAGGATGGCCACCGCGATCACGGGGATCATGTAGACCTTGAGCGAGAACAGCCCCATCGCCAGCATCCAGTCCTCGGCCCGGTTGACGAAGTCCCAGCGCGCCGCCTCGGCCGCCAGCCATTCGTTGAGCGGTGTCCAGAACAGGTACAGCAGCAACAGGGCCCCCACCAGCGCGATCAGGAACGGCAGCAGCACCGCGAACAGCATGGAGGGATGGCATTGGGACACCAGGGCGCGCTTGAACGCCTGGCCCACGCTGACGGCGCCGGCCCCGGCAGCGGAAAATCGGCCGTTGTCGGGCGTGGCGGAATCAGTGCGCAAAGCAGTCATGGACGAGGAATGAGGGGGTAGACATCCCGGGTATGATAGTCAAACACGCCTTCATCTGCCCACATGTCCCTACTTGTACCCGATACCGACCTGGCCGCGCTGCGCGCGCGGCTGGGCTCATCGCCCGACGCCTGGCTGGTGGCCTGCTTCTGCGCGGCCTGGTGCGACACCTGCGAGCAATACAAGCCCAAGCTGCAAGCGCTGGCCGCCGCCATGCCGCGGCACGTCTTCGCCTGGATCGACATCGAGGACCACGCCGAACTCTTGGGCGACGAAGACGTGGAGAACTTCCCCACGCTGCTGGTGCAGATCGGATCGAAGGTGGTGTTCTACGGCCCCATGCTGCCGCACATCGGCCACCTGGAACGCCTGCTCGAAAGCCTGAATGAAAACAGCCCTGCGGTCGCCACCGCGCTGCCGGACCTGCCGCGCATGCTGGCCACCTGAGCCGCAGCGGGCGTCACGCGGGCCAGCCATAAAAAAACCCGCAAACCTAAGGGCTTGCGGGTTTTTTCATGCCGGCGCCTTTCAGGGCTTGCGGCTGCCGCCCAGCAGGACGGCGATCTGGCGCTTCGGCCCCGAGGATGCGCCATTGCTCCTGGGCGCCGGTTCTTCGGCGGGCGCGGACGGCGCCGAGGGCTCGTAGGGCTTCAGGAAGAAATCGTCCACGGGCTGGCGCGGCGCGCCGGACGAATAGCCGGAGCGGCGGTCGGACGAACGGCCGCGGTCGCCGCGGCTGTCACGGCTTTCACGACCCTCGCGCCCTTCGCGCGACGACGAACCGCGGCGCTCGTCGCTGCGGCGGTGGCTGCGCGCGACCAGGTCGGCAGGAACATCCAGGGTGCCGCGCGGCACTTCGCGCTTGATGAGTTTTTCGATGTCGAGCAGGAAGCGTTCTTCGTCGGGCGTGAACAAGGCGATGGCCTCGCCCGATGCGCCCGCGCGGCCCGTGCGGCCAATACGGTGCACGTAGTCTTCCGCGTTGTACGGCAGGTCGTAGTTGATGACGCAAGGCACGCCGGCCACGTCGAGGCCGCGCGCGGCCACGTCGGTAGCCACCAGCACTTCCAGTTCGCCGGCCTTGAAGGCTTCCAGCGCCTTCATGCGGTCAGCCTGGGTCTTGTCGCCATGAATGGATTCAGCCTTGACGCCATCGCGCTCCAGGTCGCGGGCCAACCTCGCCGTGCCGATCTTGGTGTTGGAAAACACGATGACCTGGTTCAGGCCGCGCGACTTCACCAGATGCACGACCGCGGCGCGCTTGGCGTCGCTGGGCATCTTGTAGGCGATCTGGGTGATCGTGTTGGCGGTGGCGTTGCGCGCCGCGACTTCGATTTCGACCGGTTGATTCAGGTACGAGCGGCCCAGCTTGCGGATTTCATTGCTGAACGTGGCGGAGAACAGCAGGCCCTGGCGCTGCGCGGGCAGCAGGCGGATGATGCGCTCCAGGTCGGGCAGAAAGCCCATGTCCAGCATGCGGTCGGCTTCGTCCAATACCAGGATGCCGACCTGGCTCAGGTTCACGTTCTTTTGCTCGACGTGGTCGAGCAGGCGGCCGGGCGTGGCCACCAGCACTTCGCAGCCGCGGCGCAGGGCTTCCTTCTGCGGACCGATATCCACGCCGCCGAACACCACCGCCGAACGCAGGGGCGTCTGCTTGCTGTAGCGCTTGACGCTTTCGTAGACCTGGTCGGCCAGTTCGCGCGTGGGCGTCAGGATCAGCGCGCGCACCGGATGGCGCGCGGGCGATGCGCTGGTATTGGCCAGCGGCATGAGGCGATGCAGGATGGGCAGCGTAAAGGCGGCCGTCTTGCCGGTGCCGGTCTGGGCTGCGCCCATGACGTCGCGCCCTTCCACCACGACGGGGATGGCCTGCGCCTGGATCGGCGTGGGCGTGGTGTAGCCGGTTTCGGCGATGGACTGCAGAAGCAGAGGGTGCAGCCCGAAATCGGTGAACGTCGGCGCGGGCGCGGCAGGTGCTACGGATTGAGTGGATTCAGTCATCAGGGTTAGGCAGATACCGGGACCAGTGAAAAAGAACAAAACGAGAGTGCTACGCGCACTGCACTACATATGCATCGGAACAACCTGAACACGCGCAATCTGCATCCTGCCTTGCTGGCCAGGCGGCGCATTCTGGATTCGATACTTATGAGGGCAGTACCAGGCCCGGATTGCTGTGGATAACATGATTTTAGCGCAGCCGCATTACCACACGGTCCAGCCGCCTTCTGAAAGGCATTGCAAACGCCTTCCGCCCGCTGTCAGCAAGCGCCCGCCGGGCATACCAGCCGCGTCCACTGGATGGACGTTTTGGGTAATGACTCTTAGCCGGCCAGCCAGCGCAGGCCCCAGAGCGCCAGCATGCCGACGATGATGACCAGCACCGCGCTGCGGGTGCGCAGGAATACCAGGATGGCGAGTACGCCCGCGACCAGCTTGTAGTCGAACACCGGCCCCAGGCCGGCCTTCCAGGGCAGCAGGTCGGGCACGATGATGGCGGTCAGGGCGGCGGCGGGCGCGTAGCGCAAGGCGCGGCGCACGCCTTCCGGCAGGGGGATGTAGTCGCCGAACAGCATGAAGCCGGCGCGCGTCAGCACACTGCACAGCGCCAGCAGCAGGATGGCGGAATAGACGTAGATTTCAGCAGGCCAGAGGGTCATGCGCGGGCCTTGAAGTAGCGTTCGGCCCAAATGCCGGCGACCACGCCCGCCACCACGGCGGCGGCCAGGCCCAGGCGCAGCGGCAGGACCTGCCCGGTCCAGGCGACCACGCCGGCTGCCAGCATGGAAATCAGCATGGGCTTGGTGCTGGCCAGCGGCACCGTGATGGCCAGCAGCGCCAGCACCGCGGCAAAGTCCAGCGACCAGTCCGTGGGCACCATGGAGCCCAGATAGATGCCGACGATGGACGAGGTCTGCCACACGAACCAGCCCGGCGCGATGGCGCCCAGGAAGAACCAGAGCTGCTCGCGGGTGCCGCGCACGGCCGCATCGCCAAAGCGCGGCATGAACAGCACGAAGCCCATGTCGGTCGTGAAATACCCCAGCCCCAGCCGCTTGGGCCAGGACAGGTGGCGGAAATAGGGATGCAGCGCCGCGCCGAAAATGAGAAAGCGCAGGTTCACCACGCAGCCGGCGGCGAAAATCAGCCAAAGCGGCGCGCCAGTAGCGATGAGCGGCAGGGACGTCAGTTGGGCCGAGCCCGCGTACAGCAACAGGGTCATGGCCAGCGCCATGGTTTCGGTCAAGCCCGACTTGACCATGGCCACGCCGGTGACCAGCCCCCAAGTGGCGGTGGCGATCAGGGCGGGCACGATGGCGTGCACGCCAGCCCGGAATGCAGCGATACGCTCCTGGCGGACCGCGACGGGGTCTTCGGATTCAGGAAGCGCGGATTCAGAGGACAACTGCTGGCCCCTGGCGATTCGGACAGGACGACATGGAAACTCTAAGGAAAAGGAACGCACGACAACCCGTTCGCCCGCCGGGATCACTATGCGCGGGCCTGGCGGCGCCGCGCCGGGGCGCGAATAGGGGCGTATTGTAACCTCGCTGCTTGATACAATACGGGCCTCGGGATTCTTGGGCGCTTGGGAGTAGACCATGTCGATGGCAGACCGCGACGGCTTCATCTGGTATGACGGCAAGCTCGTACCGTGGCGAGACGCGACCACGCACGTCCTGACGCACTCCCTGCATTACGGCCTGTCGGTATTCGAAGGCGTGCGCGCCTACCGCTCCGAGATCGGCACCGCCATCTTCCGCCTCGAAGACCACACCAACCGCCTCTTCAATTCGGCTCACATCTACCAGATCCCGATGCCCTTCGATCGCGACACGATCAACGAGGCGCAGCGGACGGTCGTGCGCGAAAACCAGCTGGAAGCCGGCTACCTGCGCCCCCTGGTGTTCTACGGCCCCGAAAAAATGGGCGTGTCGCCCAAGGGCGCCCGGGTGCACGTGGCTATCGCCGCCTGGCCCTGGGGCGCCTATCTGGGCGAAGAGGCGCTGTCCGCAGGCATCCGCGTCAAGGTGTCGTCATTCGCGCGCCAGCACGTAAACGTCACGATGCCGCGCGCCAAGGTGGCCACCACCTACGCCAATTCGATCCTGGCCAATACCGAGGCCCTGCAGGACGGCTACGACGAAGCCCTGCTGCTGGACACGGAAGGCTTCGTGGCCGAGGGTTCCGGCGAAAACCTCTTCATCGTCAAGGACGGCGTGCTCTGCGAGCCTGAGATCGCATCCGCCCTGACCGGCATTACCCGCTCCACCATCCATGCGCTGGCCGCCGACCTGGGCTTGCGCGTGGTGACCAAGCGCCTGACACGCGATGACGTCTACATCGCCGACGAGGCGTTCTTCACCGGCACGGCCGCCGAAGTGACCCCCATCCGCGAAGTGGACAACCGCCAGATCGGCTCCGGCCGGCGCGGCCCGATCACGGAGCGGCTGCAGAAAGCTTTTTTTGACGTGGTGAATGGCCGCAACCCGAAGTACCATCACTGGCTGAGTAAAGTCTGATCCGCGCGGCCCGGTCCATGACCAGGCCGCATCATTGCCCCAACCTGCCGATTACCGGTTTTTTTTCAGGAATATCCATGACCGCTGCTGCTCCGGCCGCCGTCCCCCACCCCCACGAAGTCATCGAGGTCGGCGCTGACGACCTGCCCGTGTTCTGTCCGGGCCCCAAGGCGCCGCTCTGGAGCATGCATCCGCGCGTGTTCCTGGACGTGGCCCGCACCGGCTCCGCCAGTTGCGCCTACTGCGGCGCCGAATACCGCCTGAAGCCCGGCACCGTATTGCACGGCCACTGAGTCACCCGCTCTACAACGTCCACCCGTTTCCGCCGCCATGTTCGCCACGCCCGAAGAAGCAGAGCACGCGTTCTACGAAGCCCTCGACCAGGCGGACGTCGTACGCCTGATGCAAGTCTGGGCGGACGACGAGGAAGTCGTCTGCATCCATCCGGGGGGCCTGCGCATCGTCGGCCACTCGGCGGTGCACGATTCCTGGCAGCAGGTGCTGGCCAACGGCCCGCTGCACGTGCGCCCATTGCGCCCGCTGGTCATGCTCAGCATGATGTGCGCGGTGCACGTGCTGGTGGAACAGGTGGCGGTGCAGACGCGGGAAGGCACGCAATTCGCCAATTGCTACGCCACCAACATCTACCACAAGGGGCCCACCGGCTGGCGCATGGTCATGCACCATGCCTCGCCGGCGCCCACCGAAGCCGGGGTGCTCGACTTGCACGACGTACCCGACATGCTGCACTGAATCGGGTGGATTTTTAGTTGGCCGCTGCTCGTCTTGATACAACGCCCTGTCCCGTCCCCTCCTGGTTGCCCGGAGGCGACAGCCAGACGGTTTATGCCGCCCTGTTCGCGCAGTATCACCGCATCGCATTCGTGCGCGAACGGGTGGACACGCCCGACACCGACTTTGTCGATTTCGATTGGACCGGTCCGGGCCTGTTCCCACACAAGTCCGCCGACGGTGCGCCCGTCAGCGGCCAGCGTCCGGTTGCCAATGGCAAGACCGCCGCGGCCCGGTGGATGACGGATGCGGACTGGAAGTCCCTGCCGCATACGCCCGATACCCCAGCCCTGATCCTGTTCCACGGCCTGGAAGGCGGCAGCAATAGCCGCTATGCGCAGTCCATCGCGCATCACTTCCGCGCGCGCGGCTGGATCGTGGTGATCGCGCATTTCCGCGGCTGCTCGGGCGTGCCCAACCGCCTGGCCCGCGCCTACTACTCGGGTGATTCGGCCGAGGTCGGCTTCATGCTGAATACCGTGCGCCAGCGCATCCCGCATGCTCGATGGCATGCGGTCGGCGTATCGCTGGGGGGCAACGCCCTGCTCAAATACCTGGGCGAACACCAGGAGGATACCGGCTGGCTGACGGCCTGCGCGGGCGTGTCCGTGCCGCTGGACCTGGTGGCCTGCGGCAAGACGCTGTCCACCGGCATATTCAACCGCAGGGTCTACACCGCCCATTTCCTGAAGACGCTCAAGCACAAGGTGCTGGAGAAGGCGCACCGCTATCCCGGCGCCGTGGACGTCATGCGCATCGCCCATGCGCATGATCTGCGCGAATTCGACGACACGTACACCGCGCCCATGCACGGTTTTCGCAATGCGCTGGATTACTGGACGCGGGCGTCCAGCAAGCCCTGGCTGCCGAAGATATCCGTGCCGACGCTGGTGCTCAATGCCCGCAACGATCCGTTCGTGCCGGCCGCGTCGCTGCCGACGCCCGAGGAATGCTCGTCCACCATCCTGCTGCATCAGCCTACCGATGGCGGCCATGCCGGTTTTCCGACCGGCAGCTTCCCCGCCCACCTGAACTGGCTGCCCCAGCGGCTGGGACGCTTCTTCGAAACCGGCCTGTAGGGCGCGTCCTGCGCCCTGCCCGGCTCGGCCGGGCGCTCAGCCCGACTTGAAGCGTTCCAGCAACTGGCGCTCTTCGGCCAGCTTGTCCTTCACTTCCTTGATCTGCACGTCGATCTGAGACTGCTCGTAGAAGTCGGTGGACATGTTGCGCGCCTGCTGCAGCTGCGATTCCGCGGCGGCGTATGCGCCCGTCATGACGTAAAAGCGCGCCTGGTCGCGGCGCGCGGCCACGGGCTTGCCGTTGCGGTCTTCGCTCTGCGCCAGCATCTGGTAGAGGCTGGGCTCGTCGCTGCCCCATTGCTTGATCTTGGCCCGCAGGTATTCCTGCGCGTCCGTGTGGCGGCCGACGCTTTGCAGCGCCTGGGCGTAGGCGATGCCCAGGGCCCGGTGGGCGGGCCAGCGCTTGGTGCCAGCCTGGGCGAGCTCCAGCGCCCGGGGGTACTCCTTGCGGGCCAGGGCGATATCCACACTGAGCTTGGCCAGCTGGGCCGAGCTTCGACCGTCCGCCGACGCCAGGTTCCAGTTGCGCTCGGCCTCGGCCAGGTTGTTGCGCTGGAACGCCTGCAGCGCCAGGCCGTAGTAGGCGGCCGACTTGCGTACGCCCGACAGGGCCTGGGCCTCGTCCTGCAATTGCTGGCCGGCGGTGCGCAGGCTGACCGCGTCGCGGCCCTGCACCACGCGCATCTTGGCGCGTATGTACCAGAAATCGTCGCTATCCACGTGGCGCGCCACCGGAGACTGGTTGCGCACCCGATTCTGCACGTCCGACATACGCTCGATGGACAGCGGGTGGGTGCTGGCCCATGAGCCGCCGCCCGCGCCTTCATTCAGGCGCGACGCATTCATCAGGCGCCCGAACATCTGCGCCATGCCTTCGGCGTCGTAGCCCGCCTTGGTCAGCATCTGCAGCCCGGCCCGGTCGGCTTCGCGTTCCGCATCGCGTGAAAAACCCAGCTGGCGGTTGATGGCCGCGGCCTGGCCGAATGCCGCCACGCCCACCGCCAGGTTGCCGCCGCCCCCGGCCAGGGCTGCCAGCAGCGCCCCCGCCAGGCTCGCCAGCATCACCATGCTGTTCTGGTTCTGCTGGGTCATGCCGCGGGCGATGTGGCGCTGCACGACGTGGCCGATTTCGTGCGCCAGCACCGCCGCCAGTTCGGACTCGCTGGCGGAAGCCACGATCAGTCCCGTATTGACGCCGATGAAGCCGCCGGGCATGGCGAAAGCGTTGATTTCGGGGTCGCGCACGCCGAACATCTCAACCTCGGGGACCGCGCCGGGCGCGAAGGCCGCCAGTTTGCGCCCCATGGTGGTGAGGTACTGGCTGAGTTCGGAATCGTCCACATAGGTCGGGTCGCGCCGCCCCTGGGCCATGATGGCCTCGCCCAGGCTGCGCTCCAGCGCAGGGGACAGTTCAGCGGCAGAGGCCGCACCCATCGAGGGCAGGCCTACGGGCTGCGCCCAGGCGGCGATGGGGAGGGCTGGGACGGCCAGGGCCACGGACAGCCCGACGATTGCACCCCGTTTCGCAATCGAGCAAATGGATGGCATTTTCCTGCGGTTCATAAGCCTATGATAGCGATGCGCTTAAAATGTTTCATCGATAGCCCCAACGAGGTCTCAATGCGTCCTGTCCGTAAAGCCGTTTTCCCCGTCGCCGGCATGGGTACGCGCTTCCTGCCCGCCACCAAGGCGATGCCCAAGGAAATGCTGCCCGTGGTCGACAAGCCGCTGATCCAATACGCCGTGGAAGAAGCCGTGGCCGCCGGGATCACCGATCTCATCTTCGTGACGGGGCGCAACAAGCGCGCCATCGAAGACCACTTCGACTCCGCGCCGGAACTCGAATCGGACCTGGAAAGCAAGGGCAAGCACGAGCTTTTGGCCATGGTGCGGGGCATTCTACCTGCGCATGTGAATTGCCTCTACATCCGCCAGTCGGCCCCGCTGGGACTGGGCCATGCGGTGCTGTCGGCCGCGCCGGCCGTGGGCGACGAACCGTTTGCCGTGCTGCTCGCCGATGACCTGATCGACTCCGACCAGCCCGCGCTGAAGCAGCTGATCGACGTGGCCGTGGCGCAGAACGCCAGTGTGCTCGGCGTACAGGACGTGCCGCGCGCGGATACCCGCAAGTACGGCATCGTGGCCACCCGCCAGGGAGAGGCAAGCGCCAGCGGCCGCACGGAACGCGTCACCCATATCGTCGAAAAGCCCGACCCCGAAGCCGCGCCGTCGACGCTCGCCGTGGTGGGCCGCTACGTGCTGGAAGCCGCGATCTTCGACCACCTGCGCTCGACCAAGATGGGCGCCGGCAACGAGATCCAGCTGACCGACGGCATCGCCTCGCTGATGCGCGAGCGCGCCGTGTATGCGCACCGCTATGAAGGCGTGCGCTACGACTGTGGCAGCAAGGCCGGCATGTTCCAGGCCACCGTGGCGCTGGGCAAGAAGTACCACGGCCTGCTGCCGGAATAGCCGCAAGCCTGCGGCTATTCGTGCCGCGTCAAGGCTTGAGCGCCGCGGCCTCGCGCCGGCCGTTGAAGCCTTGTTCCAGAATCTTCCGCGCCGAGGGCTCATGGGCCTTCGGCCCGCCGATGCCAAAGCGCTGTGCCGCCACGCCCATCAGGACGATCACGGCGCCCAGTGCGGACGTGTACAGCACCTCCTGGCGGTACGTACCCTCCAGAACCATCGTCAGCAAGGCTGCGCAGATGAACAGGATGACCGCCCAGGTCAGCCAGGGAAACAACCACATCTTGAACTTCAGTTCGGCTCCCTGAGCCTGCAGGCGCTGCCGCATGCGCAGTTGGCAGCATGCGATGGTCAGGTAGACGAACAGCGCCACGCAGCCCGTGGTTTGCATGAGGACGTCGTACAGGTCCATCGAGGACGTCGCCATCATGTAGACGGCAACGAACGCGAACACGCTGGATATGACCACGCCCACGTACGGCGCACCGGACGAAGCGCCAGTAACGGCCATGATGCGATGCGCGTCGCCGCGACGGGCCAATGAATAGAGCATGCGCGACGAGACGTAAAGCGCCGAGTTGAAGCAGCTGCAGACCGAAGTCAGCACGATGGCGTTGACGATCAATTGCGCGTAGGGAATGCCCATCGCGTCCAGCACCACGTTGTAGCTGCCACGCGTCGGGTCGACCAGGGCGGGCGTGTCGTAGGGCACCAGGCAAACCACCAGAAAGATGGACCCTACATAGAACAGGCAGATCCGCCAGACTACCGATCGGATGGCTTTCACGATTTGGCCACCGGGCTCGGAGGTCTCTCCCGCCGCCACCGTGACGACTTCCGCGCCCATCATTGCGAACATGATGCCCAGCAATGCGGTGACCACGGCGCCGGGCCCATTAGGCATGAAACCCCGATCGGTGAGATTGGACATGCCGCCGGCATCGCCAAAGGGCCACAGGTGCACAACCGCCAGCGTTCCGACCACCAGGAACAAGACGATGGCCACCACTTTGATCAGGCCGAACCAAAACTCGAATTCCCCATAGTTTCTGACGTTCATGAAGTTGACGCCTATCAACCCAAGCGTCAGGAGCAGCGCGTAGACCCAATTGGGCGCCACGGGGAACCAGCCATGCAGAATCTGTCCCGCGACATAGGCTTCCCACCCCATCAGCAGCGCCCAGAAGTACCAATACAGCCAACCGATGGTGAAACCCGCCCAGCGCCCGATAGCGCGATCCGCGTAAGTCGAAAAGGAACCGGTATCGGGCTGGGCCACGGCCATCTCGCCCAGCATGCGCATGACTAGAAACGCCAGGATCCCGCCGCCCAGATAAGCCAGGATCACTGCGGGTCCGGCCAGCGCGATCTGCTTGCCGGACCCTACAAACAAGGCCGCGCCGATGACCCCGGCAATGGAAATCATCGTCATGTGGCGCGATTGCAGCCCACCCTTGAGTCCCTCACCCTTAGACATGCTTTCTCCTTTGACCGCGCCCCCGGTATGGAACGCGCTTGTTTTGTTTTTTTCCGCACAGGTCTGATGCAGGGCGCGCCTGACCCTAATCTTCAAGTCCCGCGGGCGCGAACCCGGCCAGGAGCGCGTCCAGCCAGCGCGGCGCAAGATCCCGCGCTTCGCGCGCTTCCTTTCTGCGTACGGCGTTGCGGACCAGCGAACCGCCGAAGTACTTGATGGGTTCGGGCGGAAACCGCTTGGGCTTGCGGCCAACCAGGGCGCAGCGGCGCCAAGAATCGTTGCGATCCAGGGCCAGGCTCGCCAGAATCCTGCCGCCCAACAGGCTGGGAGCGACGCCGTTGCCGCTCCAACCCACTCCGTAGTGGATGTGCCCCGTACCGGACAAGGTGCCGAAAACGGGCAGGCTGTCGTAAGTCCGATCAATCGGGCCCGACCACGCATGCGAGACGCGCACATCGGCAAGCATCGGGTAGGCGCGGCGGAAATCCTGTTCCGCCATCCGGCAGCTTTCTTCGTGGCGGCTGAAGGTGGCGTCGATGACGCCTCCCCGGGAAAGCGCCCCCGTACCCTTGCCGTACGCGATCCGCCCGTCTCTTGTGGTCCGGTAATACCCGACCATCAACTGCGAATCGGTGATGGCTTCGCCTCCGGTCCAGCCCAGGGAAGCCAGGCGCTCGGGGATCGCCTGCGTCACGACGATGGAACTGTTGACGGGCACGATCAGCCTTGAGATTTCAGGAATGGCCGCGGCCCATGCATTCGTCGCCAGCACGACGCTTTTGGCCAGCATGGTGCCCAAGGCGCTGCGGATCACCGCCGGATAGCCGTCGCTCAACTCCAGCACCGGCGTGTTCTCGTGGATCACGATGCCGCGCTCCAGGGCCACCCTGCGCATACCGCGCACCAACCGTGCCGGCTGCACCGTGGCATTGCCGCGCTCGAACACGCCCGCCCTGTGCATGCGAGACCCGGTTCGACGTGCAACGTCCTCCGGGATTACGTACTCGAAGGGACGCGCGCCGACCCGGGCGCAGGCCTGGAGCGTGCCGTCCCATGACTCCTGTTGCGCCTCGGAAGTGGCAGTCCAGAGCCATCCCCCGCGGCGGATGTGCGCATCGATGCGATGGCGGCCGCAGAACTGTTCGATTTCATCGATGGCGCGTTCCGAGGCCTGGGCCAGGAACAGCGCCTCGTCGGCATCCGCGAAAGCAAGCAACGAAGCGATTTTCGGCCACCAGGACATGACCATGCCGCCGTTGCGCCCTGAAGCGCCCCCGCCGCAAACGTCGCGTTCCAGGACCACGACCTTGGACCAAGGACTGAGCTCCTTGATGCTCAACGCCGTCCACAGGCCTACATAGCCTCCACCGATAATCACGATGTCGGCGGCCTGGCTACCGGTCATTGGCGCACTTGCCTGCATGGCGGGCTCCGCCTCCTGCATCCAGAAGCTGCGTTGCAGGAAAGGTTCGGCTTGGCTTGTATGGCGTGAAATGATCATGAGCAAAGCGGCTTTAATCCAGCCGCGCCTCGAATTGAATATATCTACATAATTTCTGTAGGTTGTGATCCTATCGAAGCTGATTTTTGCAAAAAATAGGGGCTTTCCCCGATATGTCCGGTCCTATCATGAAGGATCGGATTTATATAATTTATCTATATATATTCTGTACGAACTGCCACACTGGTCCATCCACCGCACCAGCACAGGAACTTCACTCGCATGTCTGAGTATCGAATCGGCGACGTCGCGCGCCTCACGGGCACGAACATTTCGACGCTGCGGCTATGGGAGCAACACGGCCTCCTCGTTCCGGCGCGCACCGAAACGGGACAGCGCATCTATTCAGATGCAGATCTGGCTCGGGTATCCCATATCGTTCGTCTGCGGCAGATCAACGGCCTGAACATGCCTGCGATCCGTCGCGTACTGGAGGAGTCGCAGGCCGGATCAGCGTCCGCGGCGCCACCCTCGACCGCCTCAGGCGCCACGGCATCCCAGGCCCGTGAAATGGCTGACGCCGCCGCGCTTGGACTGCGTTTTCGCACCGCGCGCCGCAGCGCCGACTTGTCGCTGAAAGAAGCGTCAGATGAAACCAGCCTGCCCGTGTCCTTCATTTCCACCTTTGAACGGACAGGCCGCGGGGCCACCGTCGCCAGCCTGAAGCTGCTTGCCACCTGTTATGGCACGTCGCTGACGGCCCTGTCGGAGGTGTCGCCCAAGCCGTCGCGCAACGCGGCAGAGGTGGTGCGCAAGGGCCAGGAAAGACATGCCCCGTCGTTCGGCGCGGGCATCCAGATCCTGCAGCTCGCGACGAGCCTGCCTTCGCTCGACTGCCAGAAATGGGTCCTGGCGCCGGGCGCCCGCAGTGAAGGCGCCTATACGCACCATGGAGAGGAGTGCATACACGTCATCGCCGGCGAATTCAGCATTACGGTCGATCTGGCGGCGCCCGTGACCTTGCGCGCCGGAGACAGCATTTCGTTCCTGAGCGGACGGCCTCATTCGTGGAAAGTCGTCGGCGAGCAAACCGTGGAACTGTTCTGGGTCAATACGCCGAAGAGCTTCTAAGCTGACGGCATATGCCACCCGCCGCGGTTTTCAGGCCGAAGCGGCGCGGGCACGGGCCTTGGAACGGGCCAGCGCATCGCGATCCGCCTTGCGCAAGCGCCCCTTGGCCGACAGGCGCATCAGGGTTCCCAGGGCCACCATCAGGCCGATCACCTCGACCAGCGCGGCCGGAATCCACATGGTCAGGCCGCCTATGGTCTGATCGGTCTGGGCCGACATGGCGATGGCGCGGCCGCATAGTTCGAACAGCGGATAGATGTCGCTTTCAGTGAAGGCAATGACCGCGCCGGCCACCATTTGCGGCAGCATCGTCAGCACGGGAGAAATGACCCGGCCGCCCGGCGTCATGGCCGCGGGAGGCGCGGGCCTGCGGTCCAGGATCAGGTTCCAGTACATGAAGCCGCTGATGACCACCGACCAGTTCATCAGGCGGTAGAGGCGCCAGTCCAGCATGGAATAGAACTGCACCGACGGGATCAGCCAGACCAGCACCAGGAAAACAAACAGCGTCGGCACGAAGATCTTGTGGGTCAGCACCGCCACCGTGGCGCGGCCGGCGCCGGTGCGCAGGAAGTCGCGCAGGCGGATGCGCCAGCGCATGGGCAGGCCCGCGCGCATCACCTGCCCCGGGAATGCCGCCATCACCAGCAGCGGCCCCAGATGGTGCAACACCAGATGCTGGATGCGGTGGATGAAGAACATGCGCTCGGCGTAGTAGTCCAGCCGGGTATGCATGGACAGGTACAACAGCACCATGCCGGTCCAGAACAGGATGCTGCGGGCGGCGGTCACGCGATGGACCTTTTGGCCGCGCACGAACAGCACGATGGCCACCAGGAAGGAGGCCACCAGCGTGGGAGAGAACTCCCAGGGTATGAGCCATTCGAGACTATCCATGCAAACCATCCGGAAAACGTCGGGGCTGTACGAGGACGGGCGCCATGCGCCGCACTCGCCGATTGTAGTTGACCCCGGCCCGCCCTGCCCCGGCGCTCAGAAACGGTGCGAAATGCCCGTGCCCACCCGCGTGGTGTGGGAATGGGCAGGATCGAACTGGTCGTCCAGCGTGTAGTTCGACGCATAGCCGGCGAAGGCATAGAGCGTCGTGCGCGGGGACAGGCTGTAGGTATAGCCCAGCGTCATCACCTGCGCATTGCGCGCCGTCATGCCGTTGTCCCAATGCCAGTCCGGATGGGCCAGCGACCATTGCACCAGCACGGCGCCAGGCCCGACCGGCACGCTGGCCCCGACCAGCCAGGCATCGACCGTGCCGCCGCGCACGAAGGCAGCCGGTCCCAGGCCCATGCCCAGTCCGTCGGGATCGCCCCCGTCCAGCCCGACATCGCCGTTGCGCTGGCGCGACCATGCCAGGGACAGCTTCAGCACCTCGAAGTCATAGGAAGCGCCCAGCTGGACCGCTTGCGGCCGTCCGTTGCTGCCCGGCGGCGCGTCGGCCAGGCGCAGCTGGTCCCAGGTGGCGACCGCCAGCAAGGGTCCATCCTCATATTTCAGGCCGAGACTGAGCGCGCGGTTGTTGTTGGCTGTTTTGAACTGGCTGCGGTCGTCGGCGTCGAAGGAATAGCCGATGCCTGCCTGGAAGCCCTGCCATACCGGCGTGTAGTAATTGACCAGGTTGCTGAGCTGGTAGTTGTCGGACGCCTTGAAGGTGGCACCCATGCCCATTTCCTTCCAGGACGCGATTTCCAGGGAATTGCCGTAGACCTGGCCTATGGTGTGCTGGCGCCCCAACCGCAGGTCGCCGAAGCTGTCATGCCCCAGGCCGACCCAGGCGGCGTAATTGAAGTAGCGGTCGTCGTCGGCCCGCTTGCCCGACGAGGGATCGAAGCCGCTTTCCAGCTGGAACCTGGCGCTCCAGCCCCCGCCCATGTCTTCCGCCCCCGTCATGCCCCACAGGGTATCGGTCAATCCGCCGTTGAGCAGCCCGCTGTGGCTGCCCTGCCCCGAGACCGAGGTGACGGCCAGCCCCGCGTCCACCACCCCGTACAGCGTCAGCCCCTGCCCGGTCTCGGCGCAGCGCCCCGCCAAGGGAAGGGCCAGGCCCACTGCCATCAGCGCGGCAAAAGTAGCGATTCTCATGTGTTTCTCCTGATCGCGCGGCGGGCTTGCGCCCGCCGCGGGCCTCATCTACTTATTGCCAGCCGTAGCGGCGGACCCAGATTCCCTTCAGGAACTGCGTCAGCGTGCAATAAGCCAACAGGATGCCGACAAGCCAGGGGAAGTAGCTCAACGGCAGCGGCTGCAGCTGGAGGTACTCGGCCAAGGGCGAAAACGGCAGCAGCAACCCCATCGTCACCACCAGCAGGGTCATGCCCATCAGCGGCCACGCGGCGCGGCTTTGCAGGAACGGGATCTTGCGTGTGCGGATCATATGGACGATGAGCGTCTGCGACAACAATCCTTCGACGAACCAGCCCGACTGGAATAGCGTCTGGTGTTCCGGCGTATTGGCCTGGAAAACGTACCACATGAGCGCATAGGTGGCGATGTCGAACAGGGAGCTGATCGGACCGAAAAACACCATGAAGCGACCCAGGCCGTCAGGGTCCCACTGCTGGGGCTTCTTCAACAATTCTTCGTCGACATTGTCGAACGGGATTGCGGTCTGGGAAATGTCGTACATCAAGTTCTGCACCAGCAGGTGGATGGGCAGCATCGGCAGAAACGGCAGAAAGGCGCTGGCGACCAGGACCGAGAAGACATTGCCGAAGTTCGAGCTGGCCGTCATCTTCAGGTACTTGAGCATGTTGCAGAAGGTCTTGCGACCTTCGATGACGCCGTCCTCCAGCACCATCAGGCTCTTTTCCAGCAGGATGATGTCCGCAGCCTCTTTGGAAATATCGACCGCCGAATCCACCGAGATGCCCACGTCGGCCGCCCGCAGGGCTGGCGCGTCGTTGATGCCGTCGCCCATGAAGCCCACGGTGTTTCCCTGGGCCCTGAGGCTGCGCACAATGCGCTCCTTGTGGGCCGGCGTGAGCCGCGCGAACACATTGGCCTCGCGCACGGCGGCGGCCAGTTGCGCCTCGTCCATTGCCTCGATATCGGCGCCCAGATAGACCTTGCGCACCTCGAAATCGACCTCGCGGCAGACCTTCTGCGTCACCAGCTCCACGTCGCCGGTCAGCACCTTCACTTCGATGCCGGAATCCTTGAGCGCCTTGAGCGCGGGGGCGGTGGATTCCTTGGGAGGATCCAGGAAGGCCATGTATCCGACCAGCACCAGATCGGACTCGTCGGCCACGCCGTAGGTTTGCTGGGTGGGCGGCATTTCCTTGACGCCCACCGCGATGACGCGCAGGCCGTCGCGATTCAAGTCCGCCGTCACCCGGCGGATGTCGGCCCGGCGGGCATCGGTCAGCAGATGCTCTTCGTGGCCCACGCGCAGGCGGGTGCAGACCGCCAGCATCTCCTCCAGCGCGCCCTTGCAGATCAATTCGTGATGCTCGCGGCCATTCTCGGTTTCGTTGACCACGACCGACATGCGGCGCCGGGAAAAGTCGAAGGGTATCTCGTCGACCTTGCGGTACTTTGCCGCCAGATCCAGCTTGCGCTCGACTTCGGCGTGCTGCAGCACCGCCACATCCAGCAGGTTCTTCAAACCGGTCTGGTAGTAGCTGTTGAGATAGGCGTAGGCCAGCACGTCGTCGCTGCTGGCGCCGTAGACGTCGGTGTGGCGCTCCAGCACGATGCGGTCCTGGGTCAGGGTGCCGGTCTTGTCCGTGCACAGCACGTTCATCGCGCCCAGATTCTGGATCGCGTCCAGCCGCTTGACCACGACCTTGCGGCGCGACATGCGCACGGCGCCCTTGGCCAGGGTGGCCGTGACGATCATGGGCAGCATTTCGGGCGTCAGGCCCACGGCGATGGCCAGCGCGAACAGCAGCGCCTCCATCCAGTCGCCCTTGGTAAAGCCGTTGATCAGCATGACGATGGGCGCCATGACCAGCATGAAACGGATCAGCACCCAACTCACGCGGTTGATGCCCTGCTGGAACTGGGTCGGCGCGCGGCTGGTCTGCGTGACGCGCCCGGCCAATTGGCCGAAGTAGCTGCGCGAGCCCGTGGCGACCACCAGGGCGCTGCCCGAGCCGCTGACCACGTTGGTACCCATGAACGCCACGTTCTCAAGTTCCAGCGCGTTGGCGGTCTCGCTGCGCTGCGTGGCGTACTTTTCGACAGGCAGCGATTCGCCCGTCAGCGCGGCCTGAGCGATGAACAGGTCCTTGGCATTCAGGATGCGGCAGTCGGCAGGAATCATGTCGCCCGCGGACAGCAGCACCACGTCGCCCGGCACCAGCTCCGCCAGCGGCACCTCGATCTGGCGCGAGCCGCTGACATGCAGCGCCACGCCGAAATAGCGGCGGGCATCGCCCTCGGCCTGGGTCGCCGGGTCGCTGCGCAGCACGGTGGCGGTGTTCTGCACCATGGCCTTGAGCGCCTCGGCGGCGCGGCTGGAGCGCTGTTCCTGCGCAAACCGCAGCACGGTGGAGATGAGCACCATGGCGCCGATGATGAATACCGCCGTCCAGGACTGGTCGTCCGGCACGGCCATGCGCACGTCGGTGAGCCAGGACAGCGCCGCCAGCGCGGTCAGAAGCAGGTTGAACGGATTGCGATAGGACAGCCACAGATGCGTGTACCAGGAGAGCGGCTTTTCGTGGTCGACCTCGTTGGCGCCGTAGCGTTCGCGCGCGGTCTGGGCCTGGGCCTCGAACAGCCCGCCGCGGCTGCTGCCGAACAGGGCGAACAGGGCGCCGAAGCCCATGCGCGACAGGTCCAGCATCTGGCGGTTGGCATGGCGCGCGGTGTCGGAAGACGCCGCGGCGGTCGCGACGCCGCGTTCCGGCATGGGCGAACGGCGGAAGTGTCTGGCGCTATGGCGCAGGCCCGCCGCCGACGTGAAGAAGGACTTGAGAAACTTGAACATCGGAGTGCTCCGGTTGTACGTGTAGTTGTTGGAGACACGGACGACCCTGCCCTCTGCTGGCTGCGCGCGGGCAGCAGCGGTCCGCGGCTTTCGCGCAGAAAGCCGTCAAACCGCCGCGTACAGGCGTGCGCAGGCGCCGGGGCAATGTTGCCGGTATCCGGATCGCATGAAATGCGCCGGGTGCGGAAAACGGATGGGAGCTAGCGGAGGAATCGGTGCCGGCGGCAGAGGCGCACGCGACGTGGGCCAGGCCGGTGATTCTTGGCTGCGGACTCCGTACGGGCCAGGATGACTATCCTGCCTGTCGGCTCGCAGCGAGGAGACAGGTCAGACAGGCATGCCGGCGCCGCGCACTGGGCGCAATCGAGGCTCGGGGTCTAAGGCACTGGGCATGATCTCTCCTGTGGAAGAAAGGACGGCTTCAGGCCAGCGCGGCCTGCGCGGCCGGCGTCGTGGTCTGGGTGCCGAAATGCACGTGGCGCACGGCGGGATTGGCGCTCAGGCGGCGCGCCTGCGACATCAGTTCGCCCCGCAGCTCCGGGGGGCAATTGACGGTGATGCAGGCGGATGCCATGCCAGGATCCCGGCCCTGGTCGATCTGCACTTGCGAGACGTCCAGGCCGGCGGCGCTGAAGTCCAGGCAGATCTGCTTGCGCAAGGCGCCCAGCTCGTCGCGCGGACAGATGACCGTCAGGCGCGAAGTGCCGCGGCGGCGGCCTAGGGCGGTGGCGCGGTCCACGCCGGCGCGGCGTAGGAACAAGTCGAAGAAACGCATAACGACCTCCATTGCAAGAATGGGGAGCGTGATCGCGAATACGCGCGCATGCGCGCTGCGCTTGGCGGACAGGCACGAGAAAAACGTGCGCGAACGCTGACGCTGCGGCTGAAGCGGCGGTTCTGGCGGTTTATGTTGGGGAGTTTCCCGGCAAGCCGCTGGCTTGCGCGATTGCCCTGGCTTGCGCCTGGAGCTTGGGATACAACCGCAACCTGTTCAACAGGCTGCGGCAGACGGAGTTCTGCGTGGACCTGTTAAACAGCGACGTCGATGCAAGATCGACAACTTTCGCCGGAATCGGTATTCACGAAGACTGCTCCTGGGATGGATAACGGGCAAGATTTTACGCGGGTTTCCACTTATGGACAAGGCTTTTGGCGCTAAATCGAGCCTGAATGCGGAAAAAAAGCGCGGGGCCCCAAGCCCCGCGCACCAAACGCCGTTAGACGTAGAAATGCCAGCCCAGATAGGCTGCGAACACGGCATACAGGCCCCCCACGGCCGACAACGCCGGCACGCTCATGGCCGAGCGGCGGAAACGGAGCCACAGCAGGCCGATCGACAGCATCGTGAACAGGCCTGCCGCGAGCAGGGGACCGTCCAGTAGCCAGGGCGTCATGAAGATACCCAGCGCGCTTGGGATGGTCGCCTGAATCATCATGGCGCCCGAAATATTGGCCAGCGCCAGCCGTTCCTTGCCCTGGCGCACCCAGATCAGCGCGTTCATGATTTCCGGCAGCTCGGTCGCCACCGGCGCCAGCAACAGCGCGGCCACATGAGGCGATGCGCCCATCGCCACGCCCAGCAACTCGATCTGGTTCACGAACACATGCGATGCCCCGGCGATCACGACCAGGGCCAGCACCGTCTGCGTGACTGCCCAGAACATGCTCGGATCCTCGTCGCGCGGGCGCAGCTTCAGCGGTTCGAGGTCCTCGCTGTCCAGGCTCTCCTCGTCGTTGCTGAGCTCGCGCTTGACGTAAAGGCCGTACGTGGCCAGGAACAGGATGCCCAACCAGGGCTTCCAGGCAAAGGCCAGCAGGCCCAGGCCCACCTTGAAGATGAAGATGCCCATGAACCAGGCCTGGTCGCGGGCCAGCCGGCGCTGGTCCGCGTTGATACAGTCCGCCTGCGTGGCCCGCCCGCGGCGCGAGCGCCACAGAGCCAGGCCAACCACCGCATACGCCAGCGTCGCCAGCACCAGCGGGCCGCCCATGGCGGCACCGACGCCTATGTCTTTTTGCTCGGGGGTCTCGCCAAACACGACAGCCATGAAGGTCACGGCACTTTCCGGCAAGGCCGTACCGAACGCGGCCAGCACGGTGCCGGTGGCGGTGGCGCCAAGCTGGAAGCGATGGCCGACCCATTCGACGCCGTTCACGAAGAACTCGCAGGCGAAGTAGATCACTGCCGCTGACAGGAAAAACAGGAACAGGGTGAGAAACATATGGGCGAGCCGGACGAGCAGAAACCAATTGGCGCGACGTCGCGGCTCGCCCGGCTGGGGTGAACGCAACGCGGCCAAAGGTCTCGCCTGGCTGATCCATGCGGCGGGTGCCGCCGTGCATGGATACCGCTACTAGCGCCATGGAGTTCTAGCGGCTGCTGCGCAGCGCTGAACCACCAAGTCTGTTGACGCTAGCTCCTTTGTGGGGACAAAGGATGGCTACTCCCCAATGACAGAGCGGCGATTGTAGCAGCTTGGCCTGCGCGGTCCAGCGAATTCAGTGCGCCCCTTGCGGGCTGTCGCAAGCAGGGGATGGCAGGTAAAGTAAACGGCATCCTCACCCTGCCGGGGTTCGCGCCCCAGTCCGCCATGAGCCTGCCTCCCGACGACATCGCCCCTTACGCCGCGCGGCGCCAACGCCTGATGGCGCAGATGCGCGCGGAGGGCGGCGGCATCGCCATACTGGCGACCGCCCCGGAAGCCACGCGCAACCGCGACGCGGAATATCCATACCGGCACGACAGCGACTTCTTCTACCTGACCGGCTTCACCGAACCCGGCGCCTGGCTGGTGCTGACCGCCGGTGCGACCGACCGCGCCCTGCTCTTCTGCCGCCCCCGCCACATCGAACATGAAATATGGGAGGGCAAGCGCTTCGGCCCCGAGGCGGCTGCCGCGCATTTCGGCTTCGACGACGCCCATCCGCTCGATGCGCTGGACGAACTGATGCCTGCGCTGCTGCAGGACCATGCCACCTTGTACGCTCCACTGGCGGGCGACAAGCGCAGCGACGGGCGCCTGCACCGCTGGCTGGCCGCGGCGCGCGAGGCCGGCCGCGGCGGCCATGCGCCGCCTTCGCGCCAACAGGACATCCGGCCGCTGCTGGCCGAGATGCGGCTGATCAAGGACGCCACGGAAATCGCGGCCATGCGGCGCGCGGCCAAGATCTCCGCCGGCGCCCACGTGCGCGCCATGCGCGTCGCCCGCGCCGGCATGCGGGAATACGAGATCGAAGCCGAACTGCTGTACGAGTTCCGCCGCCACGGCGCGCAATCGGTGGCCTACAACAGCATCGTGGCCGCCGGCGCCAATGCCTGCGTGCTGCACTACCCGGCCGGCGAAGCCGTGTTGCGCGACGGCGACCTGGTGCTGATCGACGCAGGCTGCGAGGTCGACAGCTACGCCAGCGACATCACCCGTACGTTCCCGGTGAACGGCCGCTACAGCGGTCCGCAGCGCGCGCTGTACGACCTGACGGTGGCCGCGCAGGATGCCGCCGCCCAGGCCACGGCGCCCGGCCGCAGCTTCAACGACGGCCATCAGGCCGCCCTGCGCGTGCTGGCGCAGGGCATGCTGGACCTGAAACTCTTGAAAGGCTCGCTGGACGGGGTGCTGGAATCCGGCGACTACAGCCGCTTCTACATGCACCGCACCGGCCACTGGCTGGGCCTGGACGTGCACGACGTGGGCGACTACCGCCAGCCCGGCCCGGCCCACGGCGCCGAACGCCCCTGGCGCAAGCTGGAACCGGGAATGATGCTGACGATCGAGCCCGGCATCTACGTGCGGCCCGCTGACGACGTGCCCGAGGCCTACTGGAACATCGGCATCCGCACCGAAGACGACGCGCTGGTCACGGACGAAGGCTGTGAACTCATCACCCGCGGCGTGCCGGTGCAGGCCGGCGAGATCGAAGCGCTGATGCGCGAGTAGGCTGGCGGCGCGCCAGATCCGCGCTAAAAGACGTAGCCGTCGAGCCAGCCCATGGCGATCCAGGTGTAGACCACCACCATGGCGATGGCGAACATGGACACGATGGCGCCGACCAGGCAGGCCAGGATCGCAACCAGCACCGGCCCCCAGCCGGTCTGGGTCGGCCGGCCCAATCCGTCGTTGTAGAGGCGGTCGAATTTCTCGTCCGGCATCAACGAGAACACCGCGCTCTCGATGAACCCGTCGACCATGGGTATGAACACCAGGAAGAAGGCGGGGTTGTCGTACCAGACAGGGTAGAAGCTGACGGCACAGAACAGGCTGATCAGCGTGTACGCGGTCACCAGCCAGGCGTGGCGGCGCCCCAGATACCACCAATGCGCCCCCACCGCCCCGAACAGGCAGGCCAGCAGCCCGACCGCGACCTTGCCGCGCGGGCGGCGGGCGGAAGCTGCGGACAACGGGGATGAGGCCTGTAGCTGCGTCATGTCGATCGACCGGAAAGAGGACCACGGCGCCAAGACGCGCCGGCTGCTGCGGATTGTAGTGGACGGTTAAAATCCGGGCATGACTTCATCCGCCTTCGACATAGCGATTCTAGGCGCGGGCCCGGTGGGCCGCGTGCTGGCCCTGATGCTGGCGCGCGTGGCGCCCGACCCCGCGCGCATCGCGCTGCTTGCCGCCAGCGCGCCCGCCCCGGTCGCGCCGTCGGCGGCGGCGCCCGCCACGGATCCCCGCGTGCTGGCCATGAACCACGGCAGCCGGGTGCTGCTGGAGCCGCTGCATGCCTGGCCCGAACGCTCGGCCGACATCCGCAACATCCATGTGTCGCAACGCGGCCGGCTGGGCCGGACCCTGATCCAGAACACCGATTTCGGCGTGCCGCAACTGGGCAGCGTGGTCGCCTATTCCGGCCTGCATGCCAAGCTGGACGAATGCGTGGCCGCCTGCGGCGTCACCGTGCTGCCGGGCCCGCCCGCCCGGATCGGCATGCAGGACGCGGACGGCGTGCGCATCGAACAAGGCGACACGACGCTGCTGTGCCGGGTGGCGGTGCAATCCGACGGCGCGGGCGCGGTCGACGTGCGCCGCGACTACGACCAGCATGCGGTGCTGACCACGGCGCACGCCACCCTGCCCCGCCGCGGCTGGGCCTGGGAGCGCTTCACCGCCGAGGGCCCGCTGGCGCTGCTGCCGCATCCGCAGACCCCGGACGCCTATTCGGTGGTCTGGTGCAGCGCGCCCGAGCGCGCGGCCGAACTGGCGGCACTGGATAATGCCGCGTTTTCGCGGGCGCTGTCCGTCGCCTTCGGCGACCGCCTGGGACGGCTTTCCAGCCAGGCGCCCCGGCATGTCTTTCCGCTGGCGCTCAGCGCCCGCCGCGCCCAGGTGCACGGCCGCGTGGCGGCCATCGGCAATGCCGCGCAAACCCTGCATCCGGTCGCAGGCCAGGGCCTGAACCTGGGCCTGCGCGACGCAGCCCGCCTGGCCCAGACGCTGGGCGGCTGGCTGGCTCACCCGGAGGTCAATCCCGGCTCCGCCCTGGCGGAGTTCGCCGGAGCGCGCCACGTGGACCGCTTCATCACCGCCGGCCTGACCGATCTGATGCCCCGCATCTTCTCGACCGGCCTGGCGCCGGTGGAGCACGCCTGTGGTCTGGCCTTATTGGGGATGGATCTGGCCTCTCCGCTGCGCGCGCCGCTGGCGCAGCATCTGCTGCAAGGTTTCCGCGCCTGAACTCTTCCTATCCGCCCCCGATAATGGGGCGGTTGTCTGCTTTCGCCTTCCTTTGTTACGAATTGTTCTCCAGGTGACAAAGAGGGCGCGAACGAGCCGGTTAAAATGTGAGCATGCGCATAGGTCAATGGACCCTTCCCAACAACGTGCTGGTCGCGCCCATGGCGGGCGTGACGGACCGTCCTTTCCGCCAGCTTTGCAAGAAGCTGGGGGCGGGCTATGCCGTCTCGGAAATGGCCGCGAGCAACCCCAAGCTGTGGGATAGCGTCAAAACCTCCCGCCGCCTGAACCATGACGGCGAGATCGCCCCCATTTCGGTGCAGATTGCCGGCGCCGACCCTGCCATGATGGCGGAGGCGGCGGTGTTCAACGCCAGCAAGGGCGCCCGGATCATCGACATCAACATGGGCTGCCCGGTCAAGAAAGTCTGCAACGTGGCCTCCGGGTCGGCGCTCTTGCGCCATGAAGACCAGATCGCCCGCATCCTGGACGCGGTGGTATCCGCCTGCGCGCCGCTGGACGTGCCGGTGACCCTGAAGACCCGCACGGGCTGGGACCGCGAAAGCCGCAATGCCCTGCGGGTGGCGAAAATGGCCGAAAACGCCGGCATCGCCGCCCTGACCCTGCATGGCCGCACCCGCGCCGACCTCTATACGGGCGAGGCGGAATATGACACTATCCGCGCCGTCAAGGCCGAGCTGAAAATCCCCGTTGTCGCCAACGGAGATATCACTACGCCCGAAAAAGCCCGGCACGTCCTGGATTACACTGGCGCCGACGCGGTCATGATCGGCCGGGCGGCCCAAGGCCGTCCCTGGATTTTCCGCGAAATCGACCACTACCTGCGCACGGGCGAAACACTGGCCCCTCCCTCCTATGGGGAAATGCGCGAGCTGCTGCTCGAACATCTCGACGACCATTACCGGTTTTACGGCGAGCACACCGGCGTACGCACGGCGCGCAAGCACATAGGCTGGTATCTGGACGGCCTGCCGGGGGCGGATTCGTTCTGCGCCCGCATGAATCTGATCGACAACACCCGCGACCAGTGGCGGGCCGTGTCGGACTGGTTCGACCTCATCTCGCGCGACGGCGGATCCCATCCGGCGCCGGTCGCAGAAGCCCTGCTGGCGGCATAACCGCCTCAACACCAACATAAAAATATCTGTACTCAAATGAGCAAGAAAGATGTCCTGGAAGAATGCGTGCGCGCCAGCCTGGAGCGCTATTTCGAAGACTTGGGCGAATCCGAACCCCACGACATGTGGGACATGGTGATGCGCTGCGTGGAGCGCCCGGTGCTTGAAGTGGCGTTGGAAAGGTCGGGCGGCAACCAGTCGCGGGCATCCGAAATGCTGGGCATCACCCGCAACACCCTGCGCAAGAAGTTGCTGGCGCACAATATCCAGGTATAGCTTTCGCGCACGGGCGGCAGGCGCGTCGCGCCGCCCGCTCCCCCAGATTTCCCATCCGACCTGAACGAGAAAGGCGCTCCCGCCCCACTCCGTCCCTCACCATGAAAATCGAAACCGCCCTGCTTTCGGTGTCCGACAAGACCGGCATCGTTGAATTTGCCCGCGCCCTGGCTGCGCGCGGCGTGCGCCTGCTGTCCACCGGCGGCACCGCCAAGCTGCTGGCCGACTCCGGCCTGACCGTCACCGAAGTGGCGGCCCACACGGGTTCGCCCGAAATTCTCGATGGCCGCGTCAAGACGCTGCACCCGAAAATCCACGGCGGCCTGCTGGCGCGCCGCGACAGCGCCGAGCACATGGACACCATCAAGGCGGCAGGCATCGACCGCATCGACATGCTGGTGGTCAACCTGTACCCGTTCCGCGAAACCGTTGCCAAGCCGGACTGCACCTTCGCCGACGCCGTCGAGAACATCGACATCGGCGGCCCGGCCATGCTGCGCGCGGCGGCCAAGAACCACGGCACCGAAGCCGGCGGCGTGACGGTGGTGATCGACCCCGTCGACTATTCGCGCGTGCTGGCCGAAATGGACAAGGGCGGCAACACCTCCTACGGCCTGCGCCTGGCGCTGGCCTCCAAGGTCTACGCCCACACCGCCGCCTACGACGGCGCCATCGCCGCCTACCTGACCAGCCTGGCCGAAGCCGAGCCCAAGCAGGAAGCCGTGCCGGCCCGCAACGAATGGCCCGGCACCCTGACCCTGCAGGTCAAGCAGGAACAGGCCCTGCGTTATGGCGAGAACCCGCACCAGACCGCCGCCTTCTACGTGGACGCGCAGCGTCCGGCTGGCCTGCTGGGCAACTACCGCCAGCTGCAGGGCAAGGAACTGTCCTACAACAACATTGCGGACGCGGACGCCGCCTGGGAATGCGCGCGCAGCTTCGAAGCGCCCGCCTGCGTCATCGTCAAGCACGCCAACCCCTGCGGCGTGGCCGTCGCGGCCGACACGCTGGGCGCCTACCAGCAAGCCTTCAAGACCGACCCGACCTCGGCCTTCGGCGGCATCATCGCCTTCAACCGCCCGGTCGACGCCGCCACGGCCGAAGCCGTGAGCGCGCAGTTCCTGGAAGTGCTGCTGGCTCCCGCCTATGACGGCGCCGCGCTGGCCATCCTGGCCGCCAAGAAGAACGTGCGCGTGCTGGAAGTGCCGATGGGCACGGGCCAGAACGCCTTCGACATCAAGCGCGTGGGCGGCGGCTGGCTGGTGCAGAGCCCGGACGCCTACAACGTGCCGCGCGACGCGCTCAAGGTGGTCAGCAAGCGCCAGCCCACCGAAGCCGAAATGAACGACCTGGCATTCGCCTGGAAGGTCGCCAAGTACGTCAAGTCCAACGCCATCGTGTTCGTGGGCGGCGGCATGACCCTGGGCGTGGGCGCCGGCCAGATGAGCCGCATCGACTCGGCCCGCATCGCCTCGATCAAGGCGGAAAACGCCGGCCTGACCCTGAAGGGCTCGGCCGTGGCGTCGGACGCCTTCTTCCCGTTCCGCGACGGCCTGGACGTGGTGGTGGCCGCGGGCGCAACCTGCGTGATCCAGCCGGGCGGCAGCGTGCGCGACGACGAAGTGATTGCCGCAGCCGACGAGCACGGCATCGCCATGGTGCTGACCGGCACCCGCCACTTCCGCCACTGATGCGCGTCCTCGGCATCGATCCCGGCCTGCGCCGCACCGGCTTCGGTGTGATCGATGCCGACGGCCCGCGGCTGCGCTATGTGGCCAGCGGGACCATCGTGGTCCCGCCGGCGCTGGCGCTGTCCGAACGCCTCAAGGTCATCCTGGACAATCTGCGCCAGGTGGCTCGCGACACGCAACCCGACGTGGCCGCGCTGGAAATCATCTTCCTGAACACCAACCCCGCTTCCACCCTGCTGCTGGGCCAGGCGCGCGGCGCCGCGCTGTGCGCGCTGGCCGACAGTTCGCTGCCCGTGCACGAGTACACCGCGCTGCAGATCAAGAAAGCCGTGGTCGGCACCGGCCGCGCCGCCAAGGAGCAGGTGCAGATGATGGTGCAGCACCTGCTGTCGCTGGACGGCGCGCCCGCGCCCGACTCGGCCGACGCGCTGGCCTGTGCCATCTGCCATGCCCATGCCGGCCCGCTGCAGGACAAGCTCGAACGCCTGGGCGCCTCGCTGCGCATGAGCGGCAAGACCCGCATCCGCAACGGCCGCCTGATCGGCTGAACGCCTGGCACGCCGCGATTTGCCGCGAAGCGGGACCCGTTCCCGCCGCATGCGCGCCCGCGCGTATAGAATCCCCGCATCCGCCGCGCATTCAGCGGCCTCACCATTGCCAGGCCACCATCACCATGATCGGACGCATCACCGGAACCCTGATCGAGAAACTCCCGCCCACCATCTGCGTGGACGTGGGCGGTCTGGGCTATGACATCGACGTACCCATGAGCACGCTGTACTCGCTGCCCGACACGGGCGCGCGCGTCACGCTCTACACGCACCTGACGGTGCGCGAAGACGCCCACATCCTGTACGGCTTCGCTTCGGCAGGCGAACGCAGCGCTTTCCGCGAACTGATCAAGGTCAGCGGCATCGGCGCGCGCACCGCGCTGTCGGTGCTGTCGGGGTTGTCGGTGGCTGACCTGGCGCAGGCCATTACGCTGCAGGAATCGGGCCGCCTGACGCGCGTGCCCGGCATCGGCAAGAAGACCGCCGAACGCCTGCTGCTGGAAATGCGGGGCAAACTGGGCGCGGACATCGGCGCCTCGCCGCATGCAGCGCCGGACAACCAGTCGGACATCCTGAACGCGCTGCTGGCGCTGGGCTATTCAGAAAAGGAATCGCTGTCGGCGCTGAAGACGCTGCCCGAAGGCGTGGGCGTGTCCGACGGCATCAAGCAGGCATTGAAAGCACTGGTGCGCTGAAACCGGCTTACAGGTAGCGCGGCGCCACGGCTTCCAGGCCCGTCGGCACCACGTGCAGTTCGGGCGCGATCGGCCCGCTGCAGATGTTGTCGCGGCGCAAGGAATCCAGATTGTCGCGCGACATCAAAGGCGTGCCCGGCATGCATTCGAACAGCCGGGCCTGCATGCGGCCCACGCCCATCGGCATGCTGACCACCGGCCGCGGATGGCCGCTCCAGGCGGCGCACAGGCGCGCGATCTCGCCCAAGGTGTAGACCTGGGGTCCGCCCAGTTCATAGGTCTTGCCGCAGGTGTGCGTATTGCCCAGGGCCGAGACGATGGCAGCGACCACGTCGCCCACGTAGACCGGCTGCATGCGCACATGCGCACCGGCCAGCGGCAGCACCGGCAGCCACCGCGCCAGCCCGGCGAACATATTGGTGAACTTGTCGTCCGGACCGAAGACCACCGAGGGCCGGAAGATGGTCCAGCCGCCGTCCTGATTGCCCTGGAATTCCTGCTTGATGGCGGCTTCGCCATCGCCCTTGGAGCGCTGGTACATGCTGTCGCCGTTGGAATCGGCGCCCAGCGCGCTGATGTGGATGAGCCTGCGCACGCCCTGCCGGCGACAAGCTTGCGCGATGCGCTGCGGCAGCAGCACGTGGGCCCGCGCGAATTCCGAGCCATAAGGCCGGCCGGCGTTGCCGTGCAGAATGCCCACCAGGTTGATGACCGCGTCGCAGCCCTGCGCCAGGCCGTCCAGCGTGGCGTCGTCGTGCACGTCGGCTTCGAGCAAGGTCACGGTGGGAAGAATCTGCAGGTCGCGCCCGCGGCTGTGGAGCCGGGTGGGCACGACGATCTGATGCTGATCCGCGGATAGCCGCGCTACCAGATGACGGCCTATGAAACCGGTGCCGCCGATGACAAGGATACGCATGTCGCAGCCCCTGTTCGTCAGGATTCAGTCCCGATTCTGCCTTGCACACGCGACAACCGCAAGCGCGCGGCGGCGGCCCGCAAGGGGGCCGCCAGAAGGGGGTCAGCCCGCCAGCAGCTTGGCGTAGGCCGGAAGGTCGACGTTGCCGCCGCTGATGATGACGCCGACCCGCGCACCGCGCACCGGCACCACGTTCTGCATGACGGCGGCCGCGCCCAGGCAGCCGGTGGGCTCCACCACCATCTTCATGCGTTCGGCGAAGAACCGCATGGTGGTGACCAGCTGTTCGTCCGTCACCGTGACGATGTCGCGCACATGCTTCTGGATGAGCGGGAAGGTCAGGTTGCCCAGGTGCGTCGTGGCGGCGCCATCGGCCAGGGTCTTGGGCGCCGGGATGCGGACGATTTCGCCTTTGCGCAAGGACTGCTGGCCGTCGTTGCCAGCCTCGGGCTCGACGCCGTAGACCAGGCAGCGCGGGCTCAGCGCGTAGGCGGACAGGGCCGATCCCGACAGCAGGCCGCCGCCGCCCAGGCAGACGAACAGGTAGTCCAGCTCGCCCACTTCCTCGAACAGTTCCTTGGCGGCGGTGCCCTGGCCGGCGATCACGTCTTCGTGATCGTAGGGAGGGATCAGGGTGGCGCCGGTTTCCGCATGGATGCGGCGGGCGATCGCCTCGCGGTCCTCGGTGTAGCGGTCATAGGTGACGATCTTGCCGCCATAGCCCTCGGTGGCGGCGCGCTTGGCGGCCGGGGCGTCCAACGGCATGATGATGGTGGCCTGCACCCCTTGCAGCTTGGAGGCCAGTGCGATGGCCTGCGCGTGGTTGCCCGACGAAAACGTGACCACGCCGGCGGCGCGCTGTTCCGGGGTCAGGCGGGCGATGGCGTTGTAGCCGCCGCGGAACTTGAAAGCGCCCATGCGCTGGAAGTTCTCGCACTTGAAGAAGACCGACGCGCCGCTGATCGCATCGGCGGTAGCCGAGGTCAGTACGGGCGTACGGTGCGCGTTGCCGGCCAGGCGCTCGCTGGCGCGCACGACGTCGTCATAGGTGGGCAATTCGGGCTGCATGGGCTTGGGTCCTTTGATCGCGGAGAATAATCAAAACCTCCGGATGATAAACCCGCGGCCGGCTTCGGGCGCCCTCCGGCGCCCGGGCACGGTCCGGTTTGCCCGCAGCCTACTTCCCGAAAAGATCGCCGGAGCCCGCCGTGGCGCCGGCGGGCGGGGTCAGCCCCAGGTGGCGCCAGGTGGTCAGCGTGGCGGTGCGGCCGCGCGGCGTGCGCTGCAGGTAGCCATGCTGGATCAGATAGGGCTCGATCACGTCCTCGATGGTGTCGCGCTCTTCGCCGATGGCGGCGGCCAGGCTGTCCACGCCGACGGGACCGCCGTCGAACTTGTGGATGATGGCCTCGAGCAGCTTGCGGTCCATCAGGTCCAGGCCTTGCGGGTCCACCTCCAGCATGGCCAGCGCGCGGCCCGCGACGTCCGCATCGATGGTGCCGCCCGCCTTGACCTCGGCATAATCGCGCACCCGGCGCAACAGCCGGTTGGCGATGCGGGGCGTGCCGCGGGCGCGGCGCGCGACTTCCGCCGCGCCGTCCGGCGTGATGCCGGCGTTCAAGAGGCCGGCGCTGCGCGTGACGATGTGGCCGAGATCGGCGGCGTTGTAGAACTCCAGCCGCGACACGATGCCGAAGCGGTCGCGCAGGGGGTTGGTCAGCATGCCGGCGCGGGTGGTGGCGCCGACCAGGGTGAAGGGCTGCAGGTCCAGCTTCACGCTGCGCGCGGCCGGGCCTTCGCCGATCAGGATGTCGATCTGGAAGTCCTCCAGCGCCGGATAGAGGATTTCCTCGACCACGGGCGACAAGCGGTGGATTTCGTCGATGAACAGGACGTCGTTCTTTTCCAGGTTGGTCAAGAGCGCCGCCAGGTCGCCCGGGCGTTCCAGCACCGGACCGGAGGTCTGGCGCAGCTGCACCCCCATTTCATGCGCAATGATGTGGGCCAGCGTGGTTTTGCCCAGGCCCGGGGGACCGAACAGCAGCACGTGATCCAGGGCCTCGCCGCGCTTCCTGGCTGCGGCGATGAAGATCTCCAGCTGTTCCCGGGCGCGCTGCTGGCCGACGTACTCGTCCAGCGCCTTGGGCCGCAGGGCGCGTTCGATCGACTCCTCGTTGGGCGAGACCGGCTGCGGCGCCACGATACGGGGGGCGTCGGGACGGGAGGAAAGCGAATCGGACTGGATGGCCATGGTGCGGAAACGACAAAATGCTGAGCAGGATGCATCGTACCGTAGCGCGACCCGCCCAGGGGGGAAGCGAGCGCCCTTGCGGGCGCCCCTAGGGCGTCTCGGACAGCGGCAGCTTGACCCGCACGCACAGCCCGCCAGACTCCGCCTCAAGCAGCTCCAGCGAGCCGCCATGGGCCCGTGCGATGGCCTCGGCCAGCGCCAGCCCCAGGCCCACGCTGCCGGTGCGCGTGCGCGCGTCGTCCAGGCGGCTGAACGGGCGCAGCGCTTCCTGGCGCCGTTCCGGCACGATGCCGGAGCCATGGTCGGCCACGTCCAGCACCGCGTGGCGTCCCTCATGCCTCAGACTGACCTGGACCGGCGGCGCGCCGTGGTTCAGCGCATTGCCGATCAGGTTGTCCAGCAGGCGGCCCAGCGCCACGGCGTCCGCCTGCACCACCAGGGTCGCGACGTCGTCGCCGGCCCGCAGGCTGATATCGGTGCCGGCGCCCTGCCAGGCGCCCACGCGCTCGGTCAGCCAGTCGGACAGCAGCATCGAGGCGTAGCGGTAGGCGGCCGGGTCGGTGCCGCGCACGAAGCCGATGAACTGGTCGACCATGTGCTGCATGTCCTGCAGGTCCGCGCGCAGCCCCTCCTTCAGCTTGGAGTCGTCGGCCAGCTCGATGCGCAGCCACATCCGCGACAAGGGACCCTTCAGGTCATGCGGCAGGCCCGACAGCAGCGTGCGGCGCACCGAATCGGATTCGGACAGCGCATCCAGCATGGCGTTGAAGCGTTCTCCCAATACCCGAGTTTCGTGAGGGCCCGAGGGCTCGACCCGTTGCGGCTGCCCTGCCGCCAACCGGTCGGCCGCGTCGGCCAGCCGGGTGATAGGACGCGTGATGTGCCAGGAAAAACCCACCGCCAGCAACAGCAGCAGCCCCAGGCCGCCCAGCCAGGCGGCGATGAACGGCGTCGCGACCGGCGGATCCAGGCGGTCCAGCGGGATGACCAGCCATTCGCGCAGGCGCGGCGCGTCCTCGCTGGCGGGGTTGGGCGCCAGCGAAATGAAGATCTCCGGCGTGGGTCCGCGCGACAGCGCCACGCGCGTGCCGTCGTTCAAACGTTCATTGAGCTGCTGCACCAGCACCCGCAGGTCGCGGCGGATGTCATCCGGTTCAGGCTGATAGCGGCGGCTGTGTTCTTCGCGGTCGCGATCGCGCGCGCGCTCGCCTTCCCTGGCGCTGGCGCGTTCATCGCCATGCTCCTCGTCGCGCACTTCCGGGGGGGGCGGCGCCGGCGGGCCGTGTATCTGCATGTCCGCGGGCGGCGGAGGCGGCGGCTTCGGGGCGGCCTTCGGCGGCGGGCGGCGGCCATTGAAGCGTTGCAGCTTGGCCTCGGCGGGCAGCACCCGCGACCACAGGCGCCACTGGTTCTGCGAGGCGGCGCGCACGAAGTCGGCGCGTTCCTCCGCCGGCACCTGCGACACCGCGGCGCGCAAGGTGCGGATGGTGGTGACGATGTAGCCGATGGCCACGTCTTCCATGAACTTGTGCCGGAAGTACGACACCGTCACCAGCGTGGCCGCCTGCGTCAGCAGGACCGAGCCCAGGATCAGCAGGATGAGCCTTGCCCGCAGCGAACGCGGCACCAGGAAGCCAGGAGAAAAGCGCATCAGGGCGAAAACCGGTAGCCAATGCCCCAGACGGTCTGGATCCAGCGCGGCTGCTTGGGATCGTCTTCGATGACCCGGCGCAGGCGCAGGATGGCGATGTCGATGGCGCGGTCATTGCGTTCGCCCGCGTCGTCGTCGCGCGCCAGCGCCAGCAGGCGTTCGCGCGACAGCGGCTTGCCCGCATTGCGCACCAGCGCCTCCAGCAGATTGATTTCGCCGCCGGTCAGCTTGACCACCGTGCCTTCGCGCGACAACTGGCGGGTGGAGGGATCGAACACGAAGGGACCGAACGAGACCGGCGCGTCCTTGGTCAGCGCGGACGGGCCGCGCTTACGGCGCAGCACGGCTTCGATGCGGGCCAGCAGCTCGCGCGGATCGAACGGCTTGCCGACGTAGTCGTCGGCGCCGGCCTCCAGGCCGATGATGCGGTCCACCGCCTCGTCACGCGCGGTCAGCAGGATGACGGGAATGTCCTCGCCCTGCTCGCGCAGGCGGCGGCAGGCGTCTGCGCCGTCGCCGCCGGGCAGCATGCGGTCCAGCACCAGCAGGTCGGGCGCGTAGCGGGTGATGCGGGACGACAGGTCGGTGGCGTCCGGCGCCAGCAGGGTGTCGTAGCCGTGCCGGTTCAGGTAGTCGGCCAGCAATTGCCGTAGGGCCGGATCGTCGTCGACGACCAGCAGCTTGGTGTGGGGATTGTCCATGGATGCCATAGTGCGGCCCGCCGCCACAAGCCGCAAGAGGCGGGAAATCAACTGAAATATACCTGTTGCACGATGTTGAGCGCGTTTACCAGCGCTTTCCCGCCACGGCGCAGCGCCCGATGCGGACTGGCCCTAAAATGGAACCCGGCCCGCCTTCTGTCCGCTTTGCTAAAAAACGTTTACAGGCAAGGCAGCGCTCCCTTTCTACACTGTGCCTATGGTCGCCCCTGCATTCCTCTGGCGAAAACCCTTGTTGCGCGCCGCGCTGGTCGCGGCCTCTGCCTGCCCGATCGCCCCGGCCCTGGGCGATCCGCTTGCGGCGTCCCCCTATATGCCCGCTCCGCCCTCTGCGCGCGGCATCGGCATACTGTCCCCGGTTCAACCCATGCCCGTGCGCCCCGCAGCCTCGATGGCGTCGCGCGCGGTGCCGCTGGATCCGTCCCCTTGCGACATGCAGACCATGGAGCCGGCGCTGGACACCAGCGTACACAGCACGGGCGACACGGACCTGATCCCCGGCACCGGACTGGGACTGTCCGGCGATGCCCAGCCCGCGCCGGTTCCGCAGGATTGCACCGTGCTCGCGACGCCCGAAGACCCTGCGCCGGACTACTCGCTCACCCTCCAGGATGGCGACCTGCCCCGCATACCCGTGGTCATGATCTCTGGCGTGTCGCGCGCTTCCCGGCCCTGGTTCGCCTCCGCCAGCAGCCAGGATGGCCTGCGCTACGGCGGCAACCGCAACTGGGTCTACCGCAATACCTCGGGCCCCTCCGTCGCCGTCGGCAACATCGACGCCAGGGCGCCCGCCTGGGGCAGCGGCGCGCCGGTGGGCGGGCTGCAGATCTCGAACTGGGCCGGATCCGGCGCCACGGCCCCGGAAGGCAGCTTCGGCTATTCCTCGTCGCTGGGCCGCCTGAACCGCATGGACCCGGCCGCCAGTTCCGGGGCCGTGGACTACGGCGACCCGGTAGGCAGCGGCAGCGTGCGCTACGGCCTTACGCCGGCGCTGACCGTGGAGGGCCAGATGCAAAGCGCGCCGTCGCTGACGACGCGCGGCATGGGTACCACCTACGCCGCGGGCGACTATGGAACCTTCCGCGCCGGGGCCACGCAAAGCACCTTCGACGCGGCCAGCGCGTGGCGTTATCGCTTCGACTACAACGTGGCCTTGGCCGACGCCGTCAACCTGGGCTATTCCAACGAGCAGGTCGGCGCGGGCTACGGCGACCTGTCCAGCTACTCGGGCGGCGGGGTTTCGGCGGCGCACACCCGCAACACGCTTTCCGCCGGCGTCCCCATCACCGGCTGGGGCGTGCTCAGCGGCACCTATTCGGGGTTGCGGGAAGGCTCCGAGCTGGCCGAACAGCGCGTGGGCCTGTCGCACAGCATGTTCGTCGCGCCCAAGGTCAAGCTGGCCGTGGGCGCGGACCGCGACATCATTTCCGGCAACTACGAATGGCGCGCCAACCTCAGCATGCCCGTCGATACCTTCATGCGCGGCACCTGGCTGAGCTGGTAGGCAGACCGCGGTCAGGACAGAAATCTCCCTGCCGGAAAAGGTCCGGCGGAATTGCGGCTTAAAATCCCTGCCATGATGCTCCCGGCCTACCCCCATGTCTGACGCGCGCGCCCTCGGCGTGTTGCAGCGCGTTTTCGGTTACGAATCCTTCCGCGGCGACCAGCAAGCCATTGTCGAACAGGTGATCGACGGCGGCGACGCGCTGGTCCTCATGCCCACGGGCGGCGGCAAGTCGCTCTGTTACCAGATTCCGTCCCTGGTCCGCGAAGGCACCGGCATCGTCGTGTCGCCCCTGATCGCGCTGATGCAGGATCAGGTCGACGCCCTGACCGAACTGGGCGTGCGCGCGGCCTTCCTCAACTCCACGCAGGAGTGGCGGGTGGCCCGCGACGTCGAGCAGGCCTTCCTGGCCGGCGAGCTGGACCTGTTGTACGTGGCGCCCGAACGCCTGCTGACCGACCGCTGCCTGCAATTGCTGGAACGCGGCCGCATCGCGCTGTTCGCCATCGACGAGGCCCACTGCGTGTCCCAGTGGGGCCACGACTTCCGCCCTGAATACCTGGGCCTGTCGATGCTGCACGAGCGCTGGCCCGACGTGCCGCGCATCGCGCTCACCGCGACCGCCACCGCCGACACCCGCCGCGAAATCGCCCAGCGCCTGTCGCTGGACGATGCGCGCCACTTCGTTTCCAGCTTCGACCGCCCCAACATCCGCTACCGCATCATCGAAAAGAACGAGGTGCGCAAGCAATTGCTGGAAATGATCCAGACCGATCATGAAGGCGAATCGGGCGTGGTCTATTGCCTGTCGCGCGCCCGCGTGGAAGAGACCGCGGAGTTCCTGTGCAACCAGGGCATCGACGCCATGCCCTATCACGCCGGCCTCAGCGCGCAGGTGCGCGCCGCCAACCAGGCGCGCTTCCTGCGCGAGGACGCCGTGGTCATGGTGGCCACCATCGCCTTCGGCATGGGCATCGACAAGCCCGACGTGCGCTTCGTGGCGCACATCGACCTGCCCAAGTCCGTGGAAGGCTATTACCAGGAAACCGGCCGTGCCGGCCGCGACGGCCTGCCTGCCACGGCCTGGCTGGCCTATGGCCTGCAGGACGTGGTGCAGCAGCGCCGCATGATCGACGAATCGCCGGGCGAAGAGTCCTACCGCCGCCGCCTGGGCCAGCAGCTGGACGCCATGCTGGGGCTGTGCGAAACGGTGGAATGCCGGCGCGTGCGTCTGCTGGCCTACTTCGGCCAGCAGATCACGGCCTGCGGCAATTGCGACGTCTGCCTGGAACCGCCGCAGGCCTGGGACGGCACGGTCGCGGCGCAGAAGGTGCTGTCCGCCGTCTACCGCCTGTGGAAGGAACGCGGCCAGCGCTATGGCGCCGGCCACATCATCGACATCCTGCGCGGCAAGGTCACCGACCGCACCAAGCAGCACGGCCACGAAACGCTGAGCGTATTCGGCGTGGGCGCGGACCTGAGCGACACCGCCTGGCGCGGCGTGCTGCGCCAATTGCTGGCGCAAGGCCTGCTGACGGTGGACCACGAAGGCTACGGCACGCTGGCCCTGACCGAAGGCAGCCGCGCCGTGCTCAAGGGCGAACGCCAATTGATGCTGCGCCGGGAGTCCGAAAAGAAACCGCGCTCGGGCAAGAGCGGCAGCGGCCGCCCCAAGGCGGCAGCCATCGACCTGCCGGCCGAACTGCAACCTGTATTCGAGGCCCTGCGCGCCTGGCGCGGCGAAGTGGCCAAGAGCCACGGGGTGCCGGCCTACGTCATCTTCCACGACGCGACTCTGCGCGAAATCGCCCTGGCCCAGCCCGAATCCATGGACGAGCTGAGCCACATCAGCGGCGTGGGCGCCCGCAAGCTGGAAGCCTACGGCGAAGAAATCCTGCAGCGGGTAGCGAAGCCGGTCTTGTGACGACGCCTCCGGCCGGACTTCCCGGCCGGATCAGCTCGGCGGCGGCAGCAGCGGCACCGGGGCGCGTTCCTTGCCGAACACCGAGCGGTACGCCAGGATATTGAACACCAGCACCACCGGTATGCCCACCACCGCTCCGGCCAGCACCAGACGCATCGAACCCAGCGCGCCCGCGCCGTCCCACAGCGTCATGTCGTCCAGGATCAAGTAGGGGAACAGGCTGTAGGCCAGGCCGCTGAGCATCAGCAGGAACAGCGCCACGCACAGCACGAACGGCAGCCAGCTGAAACGGTCGGCCTTGCCCGGCAACCGCGCCAGCAGCATTTCGGCTGCGACGAAACCCGCCAGCATCAGCACCCAGACCGTCGCCGCCAGGCTCAGGTGGGCGATGTTGCTCCATTTGTAGAAGATACCCGCGTTGGCCAGACCCAGCGTGACCGCGATGGCCACCATGCCCACCGCCGTCCAGCGGATGGCGTGGCGGGCCCAGTTGGCGGCGCGGCGCTGCAGATCGCCGTCCACCCGCATGACCAGCCAGGACGCGCCCAGCAGCACATAGGCCGCCACCGCGCACAGGCCGACGAACATGGAGAACCAGCCGTAGCCGGCATCGGACTGGTAGCCGGTGGCGATGCGGCCCAGCAGCATGCCCTGGCCGAAAGCGGTGATCAGCGACCCCGCCCAGAAGCCGAAGATCCAGCGCGGCTTCATTTCGTTGCGCGCGCGGATGCGGAACTCGAACGAGACGCTGCGCAGCACCACGCCCAGCACCATGCAGGTGAGCGGTCCGTAGAGCTTGCCCAGCACCGCGCCCCAGGCGAACGGGAACGCCGCCGCGAACAGGCCCATGCCCAGCAGCAGCCAGAACTCATTGGCGTCGCGCCACGGGCTCAGCAGGCTCATCATGCGGCCGCGCTCGTGTTCCGGCGCCAGTTGCAGCAGGATGCCCACGCCCAGGTCGAAACCGTCCAGCACCATGCCCGCGGCAATCACCACGAACAGCAGCGCCATGAAGGCCAGCGGCATCCAGAAAGAGGGATCGTCGGGGTTGAGGCCCTGGGAGGCGGCCAGCATGGCGATCATGGCGTACCTCCAGCCAGTTTGCGGACGGGCACGACGCCATAGCGCGCCGCGTGGAACAGCATGCCGACGAACGCCGCAAGCAGCAGCAGGTACAGCACGCCATAGCCGATCAACCCGTACAGCACGGTGCTGGACGCCACGATGCCCAGCACCTCGGACTGCGTGACGGTGCCATTCACCGCGAACGGCTGCAAGCCCAGGATGGATACCCACCACCCGGCCACGACGGCGATGGCGCCGGAGAACATCATGCCGCACAGCACCCGCTGCCACCACGGCGGCAGCGTGGACGGGTCCAGCCCGCGCCGGAACGTCCACAGGAAGGTCACGCAGGCCACGGCCAGCATCAGCAAGCCCAGCCCTGCCGCCACGCGCAACGACCAGAAGGTCAGCGCCACCGGCGGCAGCATGCCTGAATACTTGTCCAGGCCGCGGTAGGTGCCGTCCTGGTTGCGGTGCAGCCACATCCCACCCATGTTGCGCAGGGTCACGTCGGCCACGTTGGTATGGGCGCGCGCATCGGGCCAGGCGAACAGCACCAGTTGCGGCTCCGCGCCGCTTTCCCAATAGCCCGCGGCGGCGGCGGCCTTGGCGGGCTGCAGCTTGGCAATCATCTGCCCGGCGCCGGTCGCGACCGGCAACTGCATGAAAGCCCCCACCACGGCGACCACCAGCGCGGTCTTGAACGCGTTGCGCTCGCCGTCGCCCAGCGGACGCCGCAGGGCCTGCAGCGCCGTCACGCCCATCATCAGGAACGCGGCGGCCAGCGCCGCGCCCACCATCACCACCGCCATGCGCCAGCCCACGGAGGGATTCAGCACCACGGCCATCCAGTCATAGACCTGATAGCGTCCATCGACCAGCAGCGCGCCGTCCGGCGTCTGCATCCAGGATTGCAGCGCTAGCACCCAGAACACCGCCACCAGTTGCCCCACCGCCACCATCAGCACGGCCAGCGTGTGGGCGCCGTCCGACACACGGCGTTGGCCGAACAGCATGACGCCCAGGAAACAGGATTTGAGGATGAAGACCGAGAGAATGGCGTAGCCAAGCAAGGGGCCTGCCACGTTGCCGATCTTGTCCATCAGGCCGGCCCACAGGCTGCCCAGCTGGATCAGCACCGGCACGCTGGCCGCCAGCGTCAGCACGAAGGCCAGGGCGAATATCCGCACCCAGAAGCGGTACGCGGCGGTCCAGCCGCCCTGGCCGGACCAGCGCGCCCTGATCTTGAAGAACAGCAGTACCCAGGCGAGCGCCAGGGAGAAGGCCAGGAAAAACGCCAGAAAGCTCAGGCTGGCCACGAACTGCGTGCGGGCCAGGGATAACGTGGATATGTCCATGATGGCCCGTAGTGTAGAGCCAGTTACATGACTGTGGGGACAGTTTGAAACCGGTTGCACCGGCAGCAAAAAGGCCCCGCCTGCGGAACGTGGCAAAATTGACTCTTTGTCGCTGCTTTTTCCTATTCTTTCAAGAATGACCTCCGCCACGACGCCGACCCCTGCCGCATCAAATTTCCTGCTCAACATCGTTCAAGACGACCTCGAAGCCCAGCGCTTCGCAGGCAAGCGTTGGGCGGGCAAGCCTGGCCCGGCGGCCTTGCAACAACAAGGCGGACTGGATTCGGCCCGCATCCGCACGCGCTTCCCACCGGAGCCCAACGGCTACCTGCACCTCGGCCACGCCAAGAGCATCTGCGTGAACTTCGGGCTGGCCCGCGATTTCGGCGGCGTCTGCCATCTGCGCTTTGACGACACCAATCCGGAAAAGGAAGACCAGGAATACGTCGACGCCATCATCGAGGCCGTGCACTGGCTGGGCTTCGACTGGAAGGCCGACGGCAATGACAACCTGTACTTCGCCAGCGACTACTTCGGCTACATGTACGAGTTCGCCGAGGCCTTGGTCGAGGCCGGCCACGCCTACGTCGACGAGCAAAGCCCCGAAGAGATCCGCGCCAACCGCGGCACGCTGACCGAACCCGGCACCGACTCGCCCTGGCGCAACCGCCCGGCCGCCGAGTCGCTGACGCTGCTGCGCGAAATGCGCGACGGCAAGCATCCGGACGGCAGCCTGGTGCTGCGCGCGAAGATCAACATGGCTTCGCCCAACATCAACCTGCGCGACCCGGTCATGTACCGCGTGCGCCACGCCCACCATCACCGCACCGGCGACCAGTGGTGCATCTACCCGATGTACAGTTGGGCGCACCCGGTCGAAGACGCGCTGGAAGGCATCACGCACAGCGTCTGCACGCTGGAATTCGAAGACCAGCGTCCGTTCTACGATTGGATCCTGGCGCGCCTGGCCGAACTCGGCAAGCTGGCGCAGCCGCTGCCCCACCAGTACGAATTCGCACGCCTGAACGTGAGCTACGTCGTCACCAGCAAGCGCAAGCTGCTGCAACTGGTGCGCGAAGGCCACGTGGACGGCTGGGACGATCCCCGTATGCCGACCATCTTCGGCCTGCGCCGGCGCGGCTACACGCCCTCCTCGATCCGCCTGTTCTGCGACCGCACCGCCGTGTCCAAGTCCGACTCGCGCATCGACTACAGCCTGCTGGAGCAGGCAGTGCGCGACGACCTGGACCCGGTCGCCCCGCGCTCGGTGGCCGTGCTGGACCCGCTCAAGCTGGTCATCACCAACTACCCGGAAGGCCAGACCGAGATCTGCACCGCGCCGCGCAACCCGCACGATCCCGAAGCCGGCGTGCGCGAGTTCCCGCTGTCGCGCGAACTCTGGATCGAACGCGACGACTTCCGCGAAGAAGCGCCCAAGAAGTACTTCCGCCTGTTCCCGGGCAATACCGTGCGCCTGAAATACGGCTACGTGGTGCGCTGCACCGGCTTCACCAAGAACGAAGCCGGCGAGGTCATCGAGGTCCAGGCCGAATACCTGCCGGAAACCAAGAGCGGCACGCCGGGCGCCGACAGCGTCAAGGTCAAGGGCAACATCACCTGGGTCAGCGCGGCCCATGCGGTGCCCGCCCAGATCCACCTGTACGACCGCCTGTTCGCCGACGCGCGTCCGGACGGCGGCGACAAGGATTTCCTGGCCTGCCTGAACCCGAACTCCAAGCTGACCGTCACGGCCTGGCTGGAGCCGGGCACCGTCGCCACGCCGGGCGCCACCTGGCAGTTCGAACGCCTGGGCTACTTCACGGCCGACCTGAAGGAATCCAGCCCCGAAGCGCCGGTGCTCAACCGCATCGTGACCCTGCGCGACTCCTGGGCGCAAGGCTGACGCGCCGCGCGCGCATTGCCGGAAATAGGCGCCGAAAGGCGCCTTTTTCTTTGGGTCCGCCCCCTGCGCATGCGGCCCCTGGGCGGGTTATCATCCCCCGAACCCCGCAGCCGGTCGAGCCCGCCGTTTCCCGGCCCCAAGACCGCCAGCCACAATCAAGATGAACACTGAATCCCTAGCCCTGGACTTCAAAAGCGCCACCCTCTATGCCATCCGGGTGGTCCTGCACAGCGCCGACCCCGAACGCCTGAACGCCGCCCTGGCCAAGCGCATGGCCGATGCCGGCAGCTTCTTCGAAAACGAACCCGTGGTCGTCGACGCCAGCCGCGTCGAGGAAAAAATCGATTGGACCGCCCTGGTGGCGGCATTGCGCGGCCATAACCTGCCTCCCATCGGCGTGGTCGCCGAAGGCGCCAATCTGGAATCCGCGCGCGCGGCGGGCCTCACTCCGGTTGAACTGTCCACGCCCGCGGCCCGGCCCGCGCCAGTGATCGACACCGCGCCGCCCAACGACGTCTCCACGCCGGTGCCTTCGGTGCCGGCCGCCGCGATCGAAACCGCGGCAGCCCCCACCGAAGCAGCCGCCGAACCGGAAGCGCCCGCCGACAAACCCGCGGGCGAACCGCTGCCCGCGCGCGCAGCCAGCAACACCACCTCGGCCTCCAGTCCCACGCCCGCCGCGCCGCACTCGTCATCGGCGCTGGTCATTACCAAGCCGCTGCGTTCCGGCCAGCGCGTCTACGCGCGCCACACGGACCTGGTGGTGATCGGCATGGTGAGCCAGGGCGCCGAAGTCATTGCCGACGGCAACATCCACGTCTACGGCCCGTTGCGCGGCAAGGCCATGGCCGGCGCACGCGGCGATACCTCCGCGCGCATTTTCACGACCCACCTGGACGCCGAGCTGCTGGCCGTGGCCGGCGTGTACCGCGTGGTCGAGGACAAGCTGGACCGCACGCTGCAGAACCAGCCCGCGCTGGTCCGCCTGGACGGCGACACGCTGCGCATCGAAGCCCTCAAGGCTTGATATCCGGAATCTGGCCGCCAGCGGCGGCCAATGCGCACGCGCAGACACCCGCGCAAATTTCAACACATCCTGTAAGAAGCCTTACAAGGGCTTTTTGCTTTACGATAACGCGATTTATTCGAACATAAGGGTTTGATCGTCATGACACGCATTGTTGTGGTGACTTCCGGCAAAGGCGGCGTGGGCAAAACCACGACCAGCGCCAGTTTTTCTGCGGGACTCGCGATGCGGGGCCACAAGACCGCTGTCATCGACTTCGATGTCGGCCTGCGCAACCTCGACCTGATCATGGGCTGCGAACGTCGCGTCGTGTACGACTTCGTCAACGTGATCCAGGGCGAAGCCACGCTCAACCAGGCTCTCATCAAGGACAAGCAGCTCGAAAACCTGTTCATCCTGCCCGCCTCGCAGACGCGCGACAAAGACGCGCTGACGCAGGAAGGCGTGGAAAAGGTCATCAATGACCTCAAGGGCATGGGCTTTGACTACATCGTCTGCGACTCGCCCGCCGGCATCGAAACGGGCGCGCTGATGGCCGCCTATTTCGCCGACGACGCGCTGGTCGTGACCAACCCGGAAGTCTCGTCGGTGCGCGACTCCGACCGCATCCTGGGCATCCTCGCCGCCAAGTCCAAGCGCGCCGTGGAAGGCGATGAACCGGTCAAGGAATACCTGCTGCTGACGCGCTACAGCCCCAAGCGCGTGGTCGACGGCGAAATGCTGTCGCTGGGCGACATCGAGGACATTCTGCGCATCAAGCTGATCGGCGTGATCCCCGAATCCGAAGCGGTGCTGCAAGCGTCGAACCAGGGCCTGCCGGCCATCCACCTCAGAGACACCGACGTTTCCGAAGCCTACAAGGACGTCGTGGCCCGTTACCTTGGCGAAGACAAGGCCCTGCGCTTTACCGACTATGAAAAGCCCGGTTTCCTGAAACGCCTGTTCGGAGGCAAGTAAGCAATGTCCTTCCTGTCGTTTCTGCTTGGTCAAAAGAAGACCTCCGCATCCGTCGCCAAGGAACGGTTGCAGATCATCCTGGCCCACGAGCGGGGCCGCGGCGACTCGCCCGATTACCTGCCGCAGTTGCAGCAGGAGCTTATCGCCGTCATTTCGAAATACGTGAAGATCAACCCCGAGGACATCAAGGTGCACCTGGAACGCCAGGACACGCTGGAGGTCCTGGAGGTCAAGATCGAAATGCCGCAGAACGAGACCTGATGCGGCTGTGCGCGCCCCTGGCGCGCATCACAATCAAAAAAAATGCCCGGCGATGCCGGGCATTTGCTTTGGGGCGACGGACGCTTAGCGCTTGCCGACCTGATCGCCGATGACGCCGCCGATCGCCGCTCCGCCCACCGTTCCGAGGATGCCGCCGTTGGTGATCACAGCGCCTGCCACGCCGCCCAGCGCAGCGCCGCCGACGGCGCTCTTCTGGCGATGGCTCATGCCGTCCCACGAAGAGCACCCAGCCATGGCGGCGGTCATCGCCAGCGCGACACAGATTTTGGAGAGAGATGCGATTTTCATATTTGTGGTTCCTATTCTCGTACCCGGGAGCCGCGCATGAAACTGGATGCGAGCGCGCGGCGCCCATAAGGGCCTGGAACCTTCAGGATCGCAAAATATTCTTGCCCTGGCTGTGAAGTTTGCCCATGAATTGTGTCAAAGGGCGAGTTAATCTTTGCGCGCCCCAGGGACATTGTTGCAGCGCGCGGCCGCTATTTGACCAGACGTAACACCTCGCGGAAGCGCGGGTGTTCACAAGTGCGCATCCACTCGAATATCGCCATCTCGGACGTGACGATTTCAGCACCATGCGCACGCGCGCGGCGCAACGCCGCGTGATGATCGGCCGGCTTGCGCGAGCCCGCCGCATCCGCCACCAGCACCGCGTGGTAGCCCAGGTCAATCAAGCCGATCACGGTTTGCAGCACGCAGATGTGCGCCTCGCAGCCCGCCACCAGGATGGTCTTGCGCGCGGCCGGCAACCAGGCCTCGAAGCCCGGCTCCAGCGCCGAAGAGAAGTGCATTTTCTGGAAGGCGCTCTGGACTTGCTCGCGCAGCGGCTCCACGGTGGTCCCCAGCATCTTGGCGTGGTGCTCGGTAGCCACCACCGGCACGTCCAGCAGTCGCGCAGCCTGCGCAAGCTTGTGCGCGGCGCGAAGCACCGCCTCGTTGTCATGGATGACGGGCATCAGGCGCCCCTGCATGTCGACGATCAGCAGGGTGGAATCGGTAGCGGACAACAACATTGCGCGGTGCTCCTGGAAGAAGTCCTCAAGGCCGACTCACGCAGAACGAAGCCTTGAACAGCCCTTAGCATACCTCCGGCAAAAAAAATCCCGGCGCGAGGCCGGGATCGTTTTCAGGCGCCGATTACTTCAGGGCCTTGTAGCGCAGGCGCTTGGGCTTGGCGCCCTCTTCGCCCAGGCGGCGCTTCTTGTCGGCTTCATATTCCTGGTAGTTGCCATCGAAGAACACGACTTGCGAGTCGCCTTCGAAGGCCAGGATGTGCGTGGCGATCCGGTCCAGGAACCAGCGATCGTGGCTGATGACCATGACGCTGCCGGGGAACTCCAGCAATGCATCTTCCAGCGCGCGCAGGGTTTCGACGTCGAGGTCGTTGGACGGTTCGTCCAGCAGCAGCACGTTGCCGCCGGCGATCAGGGTCTTGGCCATGTGCAGGCGGCCGCGTTCACCGCCGGACAGCTGGCCCACGACCTTGTTCTGGTCGCCGCCCTTGAAGTTGAAGCGGCCCAGATAGGCGCGCGACGACATTTCGAACTTGCCCACCGTGAGCAGGTCGGCGCCGTCGGCCACCGCGTCGAACACGGTCTTCTTGTCTTCCAGCGCATCGCGCGACTGGTCGACATAGGCCAGCTTGACGGTCTGGCCGATGTTGACCTCGCCCGAATCCGGCTGCTCGCGGCCCGCGATCATGCGGAACAGCGTGGACTTACCGGCGCCGTTGGCGCCGATGATGCCGACGATGGCGCCGGGCGGCACCTTGAAGCTGAGGTTGTCGATCAGCAGGCGGTCGCCATAGGCCTTGCTGACGTTGTTGAATTCGATGACCTCGTTGCCCAGGCGCTCGCCCACGGGAATGAAGATTTCCTGGGTTTCATTGCGCTTCTGGTATTCGTAGGACGACAGTTCCTCGAAGCGGGCCAGACGCGCCTTGGCCTTGGCCTGGCGGCCCTTCGGGTTCTGGCGCACCCACTCCAGTTCCTTCTTGATGGTCTTCTGGCGGGCGGACTCCGACGCCTCTTCCTGCTTCAGGCGATCTTCCTTCTGCTCCAGCCACGAGCTGTAGTTGCCCTTCCAGGGAATGCCATAACCGCGGTCCAGTTCCAGGATCCATTCGGCCGCGTTGTCCAGGAAGTAGCGATCGTGGGTCACGCCCACCACGGTGCCGGGGAACTTGTGCAGGAACTGCTCCAGCCACTCCACGCTTTCGGCGTCCAGGTGGTTGGTGGGTTCGTCCAGCAGCAGCATGTCGGGTTTGGACAGCAACAGGCGGCACAGCGCCACGCGGCGCTTTTCACCGCCGGACAGCTTGCCGACGATGGCGTCCCAGGGCGGCAGGCGCAGCGCGTCGGCAGCGATTTCCATCTGGTGTTCGATGTCGTCGGCGCCGCTGGAGGCGGCGGCGGCGATGATGGCCTCAAGCTCGGCCTGCTCGGCGGCCAGCGCGTCGAAATCCGCATCCGGCTCGGCGTAGGCGGCATAGACCTCGTCCAGGCGCTTCTTGGCCGAGACGACGGCGCCCAGGCCCTCTTCCACCGACTGGCGCACCGTGTGCTCGGGGTTGAGCTGCGGTTCCTGCGGCAGGTAGCCGATGTTCAGGCCCGGCATGGGGATGGCTTCGCCTTCGATTTCCTTATCGACGCCGGCCATGATCTTCAGCAGCGTCGACTTGCCCGAGCCGTTCAGGCCCAGCACGCCGATCTTGGCGCCAGGAAAAAACGAAAGCGAAATGTCGCGCAGGATCTGCCGCTTGGGCGGCACGATCTTGCCGACGCGGTTCATGGTGTAGACGTATTGGGCCATGGGCTCGTATAGGAGATATAGCTGATGAACCGTCGATTGTAGGCCGGAACCCTGACCCGCGTATGTCCGCCGCCAAATGGCCGGCCCTTGCGGCGTACCCGGCCCTTCAGGCGGCCTTGGGCCGCGTCGCCCGGCCGCCGGCGCGCATTTGCGCCAGCATCACGCCAGCCAGCGCCATCGCCCCGCCGACGATGTGGAACAGATGGGGCTTTTCGTCCAGGAACACGGCCGCGATCGCCACCGTGGCCACCGGCATGAGGTTGAGGAAAATGCTGGCGCGGTTGGGGCCCAGGTGCTTGACGCCCTGCATCCACAGGAAGGGCGCGAACAACGACGGGAATACCGCCGCATACAGCACCAGGGGCAGGTTGTCGCCGTTGAGCGGTGACGGCGGCGCCATCAGGAAAGCGGGCAGCTGGAACAGCACGCCGAAAGCGACCTGCACATACAGCGACTGCCACGGTCCCACCGGCAGTGCCCAGCGGCGCAGCAGCACGCCGTACAGCGCATAGGCCAGCGCGCCCACGCCCATCAGCAGATCGCCGCGGTTGGCGCCCACTTCAAGCAGGCGGGCGGGATCGCCCTCGCCGATCAGTAGCGCCAGGCCCGCCAGCGACAGCAGCCCACCCAGCATGGCCATGACCGAGGGCAGTTCGCGCAGCAGCAGCGCCACCACCGCGATGGTCATCAGCGGAATCATCGCCGTGATGATGCCCATATTGGTCGCCGTGGTGCTGGCGGCCGCCACATAGGCCAGGCCCTGGTACAGGGCCATGCCCAAGCCGCCCAGCACCGCCAGTTTGGGCAGGTGGGGCAGGATCTGGCGGCGCTGCGCCCAGACGCCCGGCAGCACGAACGGCGTCAGCACCACCCCGGCCAGGGCCCAGCGGTAGAAGCCGATGGCGGCCGGCGCGATGGCGCTGGCCGCCATCTTGGTGACGATCATGTTGACCGACCAGATCAAGGCTGCCAGCAACGGATAAAGCAGATAACGGGCGGGAACATGCGGAGAGGAAGCGCGGGTCATGAGGGGCAATGCACAGGCTAGATGAGACAGGGCCAGTGTAGGATCTGTCTGACCTGATGTATATAATGAAAAACAGACAAAACCAGACGAAGTTCCGACATGTCCGCCATCGATTCCGCGCCCACGCTGGCCAGCCACCTGCCCTACCCGCTGGCTTGCCGCATCCTGCATTTCACGCCGCGTTCCGGCATGAAGCGCCACAGCTCGCCCTGGGCGGAACTGAACTTCGCCATCTCCGGCATCATGGAAATCGGCATACGCGGCGTCACCTACCTGTCGCCGCCGCAGTACGCCATCTGGATACCGCCGCATGTCGAGCATTGCTGCCAGAACGAAGGCGAAGTGCACTACGCCTGCATCGACATCCCCGCCGCGGCCTGCGCCGGCCTGCCCACGGAACCGTGCACGCTCGAGATCAGCCCGGTCATGCGCGCGATCCTGGGCGACTTCGAGCAGCGCGGCATCAGCTATCCGGATACGCCGGAAGACCGGCGCATGGCGCAGATCGTCATCGACCAGGTCCGCCAGGCTCGGGCTTACGCCAGCTACCTGCCCTCCACCTCCGACCCGTTGCTGGCACCCATCCTGTCGGCGCTGCAGCACAGTCCAGGCGATAAGCGCGGCGCCGCACACTGGGCCGCCACGGCCGGCATCACCGAGCGCACGCTGCTGCGCCACTGCCAGCAGCGCCTGGGCATGTCGTTCAATGAATGGCGCCTGCGGCTGCGCGTGGTCAGCGCCCTGGGCATGCTGGACGCGGGCCGGCCGGTCCAATCTGTGGCGCGCGAGCTTGGTTACAGCACGCCGTCGGCCTTCATCGCCATGTTCCAGCGGCTTACAGGTCAATCGCCCGACAACGCGCGCAGGCGCAGCCAGGGCGGCGCACCCGCGCCCTGACCCCGGAAAACCGCGTCATCCAAGCGCCTGATGCAAGGCGCGGCCGATCGCGAGACAATACGGCTGTAGCCAGGGCCTGCCAGCGGGCCCGAATCTTGCCGTGCCGTCGCGGCTTCATCGCGCCCAGGAACCCCTTCATGTCTGCCTCCGCCACTCCCCCCGCCTCCTTGACCCATTTCAGCACCGCCGAGCTGGACATGCTGGCCAAGACCGCCGACGCCTTGAGCGCCTATCTGGGCAAGCCCGTGCTGGCCGAAGTGGTGCTGGGCGATGATGGCACCGAATGGGTGACCTATGGCGTGCCCATGGACGAAAACGCCAAGCCCGACGAAGACCAGACCCACGTGCAGCTGGGCGGCGCCGGCGCCCGCCTGCTGGGCAATCGCGGCGGCCTGCCCCAGTCCGACGACGACACCTACGACTGTCTCTACCTCTGGGCCATCGAGATCTCGCTGAACGAAGGCGAGCGCTTCATCAAGCTGGACCACGACGGCGAAGAGTCCGCATGGTCCGACAATCTGGAAGACGTGCTGCCGTTTGCCCTGACGGAAGAACCCGTACCGGAGGACCCGGACGCGGAGGACGACGAGGACGAAGCGGATGAGGACGATGAGGATGATGCGGATGGCCACGGCCACGATCATCCTCACGACCACAACCACCGCCACTGAAGCGCGGCCGGGCGGCGGGTTGCGGCCGGCATGGCCGCGCAACCGCGCCGTCCGCGGATCAGACCGAGATCCGCCCTTCCTGCACCGCGTGGCAGGCCACCACCGACACTCCCGCGGCCATTGCCACTGGCGCCTCTGACTTGCAACGCTCGTTCGCATGCGGACAGCGCGGATGAAAGGTGCAGCCCGACGGCGGATTCAGCGGATTGGGCACCTCGCCCGCCACCGCGGTGCGCGGCTTGCCCGCGCCGTTGATGTCGGGAATGGCCTCCAGCAGCATGCGCGTGTACGGATGGCGAGGCCGCGCGAACAGCTCGTCGCGCGGCGCCACCTCCACCATGCGGCCCAGGTACATCACCCCCACCCGGTCGGCCACATGGTGCACCACCGCCAGGTTGTGGGAAATGAACAGATAGGTCAGCCCCAGGTTGCGCTGCAGATCCTTCATCAGGTTCAGCACCTGCGCCTGCACCGACACATCCAGCGCCGAGGTCGGCTCGTCGCACACCAGGAATTCCGGATTCACCGCCAACGCCCGCGCGATCGAAATGCGCTGGCGCTGGCCGCCGGAAAACTGGTGTGGATAGCGGCCCTGGTCGGCCGGGTCCAGGCCCACCTGCTTGAGCAGTTCGCCCACGCGCGCGCTGCGCTCGTCAGGCGTCATCGTGGTGTGGGTCAGCATGGGTTCGGCGATGATGCGGCCCACGCGCCAGCGCGGATTCAGGCTGGCATAGGGATCCTGGAAGATCATCTGCAGGCGCTTGCGCAAGGCGCGGCCGCCTGGCTCGGACATGCGCGACAACGGCTGGCCGTCGAAACGGATGTCGCCGCGGGTCAGGCCATACAACCCCACCAGCATGCGCGCCACGGTCGATTTGCCGCAGCCCGATTCGCCCACCAGCGCCAGCGTTTCGCCGCGCGCGATCTCGAACGACACCCCGTCCACGGCGCGCAGCATCACGCGCGGCTTGCCCGCGAGCTTGCGTTCCAGCCACGGCGGCGACACATCGAACCAGCGCGCGGCGTCCTTTACTTCCACCAAGGGCGTCGTCATGCGGCCACCTTATCGTTGTTGTCGTGCAGCCAACAGGCCGCGCGGGACGTCCCGGCCGCCATCAGCTCCGGACGCTCGACGCCGCAACGCGGCAGGCGCTGGCCGCAGCGCGGATTGAAGGCGCAGCCCGGCGGAATGGCGTTCAGGCGCGGCATGCTGCCGTCGATCTGCACCAGCCGTTCGGAGTGTCCTTCCAGCGATGGAATCGATCCCATCAATCCCTTCGTGTAGGGATGGCGCGGCTTGTGGATCACGTCGGCCACCGGGCCGATCTCGGCCACGCGGCCCGCGTACATCACCGCAACGCGGTCGGCGGTTTCGGCGATCACACCCATGTCGTGCGTGATCAGCATCACCGCCGTGCCGTTTTCGCGGCACAGGCGCTTGAGCAGTTCGATGATCTGCGCCTGGATCGACACGTCCAGCGCGGTCGTGGGCTCGTCCGCCACCACCAGCTTGGGTTCGGCCGCCAGGGCCAGCGCAATCACCACGCGCTGGCGCATGCCGCCGGAGAACTGGTGAGGATAGTGGTCGATGCGCTCGCGCGCGGCCGGAATGCCGGTCGATGCCAGCAGCTCCACCGCCCGTTCGCGCGCCTGGGACCAGCTCAGGTCCAGGTGCGTCACGATGGTTTCCGCCAATTGCCGGCCCACCGTGTATAGCGGGTTCAACGAGGTCAGCGGGTCCTGGAACACGGCCCCGATCTCGCGGCCGCGCACGCGGCGCATCTGCTCGTCGGGCAGGTTGTCGATGCGGCGGCCCGCCAGCAGGATCTCGCCCGCGGCGATACGTCCCGGCGGTTCCAAGAGGCCAATGATGGATGCGCCGGTCAGGGACTTGCCTGCGCCGGATTCGCCCACTACGCCCAGGACTTCGCCAGCCTGGATGGAAAAGGACACGTCGTCCAGCGCGCGCAGCGTGCCGCGGCGCGTGGGGAATTCCACGCGCAGGTTGCGGACTTCTAGTAATGCGCTCATGTAAACCTCAATTCAGACGCGGGTTGAGCGCATCGCGCAGCCAGTCGCCAAGCAAGTTGACCGACAGCACCAGCAGCACCAGCGCCGCACCCGGGAAGATGGTGATCCACCATTCCCCTGAAAACAGGAAGTCGTTGCCGATGCGGATCAGCGTGCCGAGCGACGGCGCGGTCGGCGGTACGCCTACGCCCAGGAACGACAGCGTGGCCTCCGTGATGATGGCCGTGGCCAGGTGCACCGTGGCCAGCACCAGCACCGGACCCAGCACATTGGGCAGCACGTGGCGGAACATGATGACCGGCGAGGCCACGCCGATCACGCGCGCCGCCTGCACGTATTCGCGGTTCTTCTCCACCAGGGTGGAGCCGCGCACCGTGCGCGCATACTGCGGCCAGCCCGCCAGCGCGATCGCGCCGATCAGCACCGGGAACGCGATCAGCTCATGCAGCTCGCGCGGCACCGCCGCCCGCGCCACACCGTCGATCAGCAGCGCGATCAGGATGGCGGGGAACGACAGCTGCACGTCGGCGATGCGCATGATGAACGCATCGATGCGCCCGCCCGCGTAGCCCGAGATCAGCCCCAGCACGATGCCGATCAGCATCGACAGCAGCACCGAGGCCAGGCCGATCAAGAGCGACACGCGGGTGCCGTACAGGATGGCCGAGTACAGGTCGCGGCCCTGGCTGTCGGTGCCCAGCAGGTAGGTCGGCAGGCCATTGGCCTCCCAGGCGGGCGGCAGCAAGGCGTCCAGCAGTTCCACCTTGGTCAGGTCGAACGGGTTGTGCGGCGCCACCCAACCGGCCCCGAAGGAGCCGATCAGCAGGAGCGCCAGCATCACGGTGGCGATGATCGCCACGGGCGCCCGGCGCCAGGCCCAGGCAATGTCGCTGTCCCACCAGCGTTTGAGTACGGCGCGCATCAGTGAGCCCCCCCGCCGCGGGTCAGCCCGGAACGCAGGCGCGGGTCCACGACAAAATACAAAAGATCGACGATCAGGTTGATCACCACGAACACCAGCGCAATCAGGCACAGGTAGGCCGCCATGACGGGCACGTCGGCGAATTGCACCGCCTGGATGAACAACAGGCCCATGCCCGGCCACTGGAACACGGTTTCCGTGACGATGGCGAAGGCGATGATGCCGCCCAGTTGCAGGCCGGTGATGGTGATGACCGGCACCATGGTGTTCTTCAGCGCGTGGCCGAAGTGGATGGCGCGACGCTTCAGGCCGCGGGCGCGGGCAAACTTGATGTAGTCCGAACGCAGCACCTCCAGCATTTCCGAACGCACCAGGCGCAGCACCAGGGTCATCTGGAACAGCGACAAGGTGATGGACGGCAGGATGAGATGCTTCCAGCCCGTGGCGGTGAACAACCCCGATGACCACCAGCCCACGCTGACGGTGTCGCCCCGCCCGTAGCTGGGCAGCCAGCCCAGTTGCACGGAAAACACCAGGATCAGCAGGATGCCGATCAGGAAGGTGGGCAGCGACACGCCCAGCAGCGACCCGGCCAGCAGCAGCTGGGACAGCAAGCTGTTGCGCTTGAGCGCGGTATACACGCCCAGCGGCACGCCCACCAGCAGCGCCAGCAAGGCCGCCACCATGGACAGCTCCAGCGTGGCCGGCAGGCGGGATTTCAGCAAGGAGGATACGGGTTCGCTTTGGCGCAGGGAGATGCCGAAATTGCCCTGCACGGCGTTGACCACGAAATGGCCGAATTGGACGATGGCGGGCTCGTTCAGCCCCAGGCGCTCACGCAGTTCGATGCGTTCGGCATCGGTGGCGTCCTGTCCCAGCATGATGGTGACAGGGTCGCCGACATATTGAAAAAGCACAAAGGCCAGTAGCGCGACGGTGAGCATCACCGCTACGGCCTGCAACAGGCGACGCAGTATGAAAGCAAACATAGGCGGAAAAGGCGAAACAGCGAAAGCCCGTCGGCCTGTTCATCATGAACAGGCTGACGGGCCCCGCCGTTTGATTAGCCTGGATCAGTCAACCTTGACCCAATCGGCAACGAGGCGATTGTCGGCACGGTGGATGACCGTGACGTTCTTGCGCATGGCCCAGGGAATCACCTGGTCGTGCAGCGGGATGTGGCCGAAGTCCTTGGCGTGCCCTTGCAGCACGGTGATGATGTCGGCGTCACGCTTGGCCGGATCGGTTTCCGTCTTGATCCGGTCGATGATGACGTCCAGTTCCTTGTTGCTGTAGTTGCCCAGGTTGTACATGCCGTCCGCGCCCTCGCCCTTGGTGCGAATCAGGTTCTGCAGCGTGTACATGGCGTCGAACGTGGGCACGCCCCAGCCGAACAGGTAGGCGCTGGTGTCGAACGACTGCACCTTGGGGAAATAGGTGGAGCGCGGCATGGCGTTCATGGTGGCCTTGACGCCGACCTTGGCCCACATGCCGACCACCGCCTGACAGATGGCTTCGTCGTTGATGTAGCGGTTGTTCGGGCAATCCAGCGTGAAGTTCAGCGTGCCGTCGTAGCCGGCTTCCTTCAGCAGGGCACGGGACTTTTCCGGATCATAGGGCACGCGCGCCTGCAGCTGCTGGGCCCAGCCGTGCACCTGCGGCGCGATCATCGTGCCGGTGGGCGCGGACAGGCCGCGCATCACGGCGCGCTTGATGGCGTCCACGTCGATCGCGCGATACAGCGCCTCGCGCACGCGGATGTCCTGGAACGGGTTCTTGCCCTTGATGTTGGAATACTGGAGTTCCGGACGCTTCTGGTCCAGGCCCAGGTAGATGGTGCGGTATTCGTTGCCTTCCACGACCTTGGCCGACTGGCGCAGGCGATCCAGGTCCTGGGCCGCCGGATCCAGCACGAAGTCGATTTCACCCGACAGCAGCGCCGCGGTACGCGTGGCGTTCTGCTTGATCGGCGTGAACACGACTTCGGTCACGTTGCCGACCTTGCCGCCCTTGTTCCACCAGTCCTTGTTTTCCTCGAACACCGTGCGCACGTCCACTTCGCGCGACTTCAGCTTGTAGGGGCCGGTGCCGTTGGTGTTGCGCGCGGCGTAGGTCTCTTCCTTGTTGACGAAGTCCTGCGGCTTGGCGACGTTGTTCTTTTCCGACCAGGCCTTGTTCATGATGAACACGTTGGTCAGCTGGCGCAGCAGCACCGGGTTAGGCGCCGAGGTCTCGATCTCGACCGTCAGGTCGTCGATCTTGCGGGCTTCCTTGATGCCGGTGGTGTAGGCCTTGTAGTTCGAGGTGGGCGCCATGGCGCGGTGGATCGAGAACACCACGTCGTCCGCGGTGAAGGCGGCGCCGTCATGGAACTTCACGCCGGGGCGCAGCTTGAAGCGGTACAGCGTGGGCGAAACCTGCTCCCACTCCGTCGCCAGGCGCGGGTTGACCTTGAAGGACTTGTCGTAGTCCACCAGTGGTTCGTAGACGTAGCTGTTGGCGGCGATCGTCATGCCTTCGTTCTGCGAGTGCGGATCGAAGGTGAGGATGTCGCCCTGGGCGGCCCAGCGGAAGGTCTTGGCCTGCCCGATCGTGGGCACGGCAACGGCGGCGGCGATCGCGATAGCAATCAAAGTGCGGCGCATAGGTTCAACTCCTGACTGTAGTCTGAATACCGGCGCGATATTGCCTAGCCGCAGGACCTCCGTCAATTGAGGGTTTATGCGTACCGTAGACGGTTTTCACAGAGGGAGAACCAATTGGGGACACATAAGCTTGTAACAAAATAATCGAAGTAAACAGTGTTGGGCATGCGGCCCGCCTCCGCCCCCGCCTATTCCTCGTCCGGCGCCGACAATTCCAGCGGCACGTGCTCGGTCATCAGCACCTCCAGCATGTCGATCAGCATCGCGGCCCTTTCCTCGCCGAACGGGGCCAGCACGGCCTTCTGGTGCTGCAAGGCCTGCTCGCACAGCGCGGCGATCAGATTCGTGCCCTTGGTGGTGATGCAGACGCGCGTCTGCCGCCGGTCCGCCCGCACGCCCGTGCGCGCCACCAGCCCTTCGGCCTCCATGCGCTGCACCACCTTGCTCAAGGTGGGCTGCTTGGTGATCGCCAGCACCGCCAGCGTGCCTATGGTTTCACCGGGACTGCCCTCCAGGCTGGCCAGTACCCGCCACTCGGTCACCGACAGGCCGGCCGCCTTTACCTGCAGATGGAATTCCGCCGAAATGCGCTGGCTGGCCTGCGCCAGCAGATAGGCCAGATAGCCATCGACGAAGCGGCCTTTGTGCGCCGCCGCGTCCGTGTCCCGCTGCTTGTCCAACCGCATGTTGCTTTGCTCCCACGCACCGGAAACCAGGGCCGACGCCGGCCCGACGAAATGCGCATTGCACCACGCCGGCGCAAACGCGCGCCATGATGTGCCGCAATGCTGTTGCGCAGCACAGGGTATACCCGGAATCGCAACCCGTTTTTGCACCATCGCAGCGCCGGAACAGCACTGCGACCTAGAGAACAACGAGTATATACGTCATTGTTTTAGCGTGATATTTTTTGTTTTCCATGAAATTTCATCTTTTTTGTTGACAGCTAAAACGTTGACTCCTAAAGTATTTTTAAGACGAGAATTTCCTGACGTGACGATGCTGCGCAGCAGCAACCATTGAGACCCGCAGGCCGGGCCGCGAAGGAGTGCCAGAATGGCTGAAAGGTCTTTCAAAAAAGAAGTCCAGCAGTTGCGCATCGGCGCGGGCGAAGAGTTCCGCGGAGAAGGCATTCTTGCGGTCACCAAGGCCTTGCTGCAGTCCGGCGTGGGCTACGTCGCGGGCTACCAGGGTTCGCCGATCTCGCATCTGATGGACGTGCTGGCCGACGCCAACGACATCCTCCAGGAACTGGGTGTGCATTTCGAGGCCAGCGCCTCCGAGGCCACCGCGGCGGCCACGCTGGCCGCCTCGGTCATGTACCCCATCCGCGGCGCCGTCACCTGGAAGTCCACCGTGGGCACCAACGTCGCATCCGACGCGCTGGCCAACCTGGCTTCCGGCGGCGTCACCGGCGGTTCGCTGGTCATCGTGGGCGAAGACTACGGCGAAGGCTCGTCCATCATGCAGGAACGCTCGCACGCGTTCGCCATGAAGTCGCAGATCTGGCTGCTGGATCCGCGCCCCAACCTGGAAAGCATGGTCAAGGCGGTGGAAGACGGCTTCGAGCTGTCCGAGGCCAGCAAGACGCCCGTGATGCTGCAACTGCGCATCCGCGGCTGCCACGTGCACGGCCGCTTCATCGCCAAGGAAAACAAGCGCCCCGCCTTCTCGCTGGCGCAGGCGCTGGAAAGCCCGGCGCGCGACACCAGCCGCATCGTGCTGCCGCCTGCCTCCTTCCTGCACGAACAGGAAAAGATCAAGGAGCGCTGGCCCGCCGCCATCCGCTACATCAAGGAACACAAGCTCAACGAACACTTTGACGGCGACCAGGACGATATCGGACTGATCCTGCAAGGCGGCCTCTACAACGGCGTGATCCGCGCCTTGCAGCTGCTGGGCCTGGCCGACAACTTCGGCAACAGCCGCATCCCGCTGTACGTCATGAACGTGACCTACCCCGTCATCGAGGACGAGGTCATCGATTTCTGCCGCGGCAAGCGCGCCGTGCTGCTGCTGGAAGAAGGCCAGCCGGACTACATCGAACAGAACCTGCACGCCGTGCTGCGCCGCGCCGGCATCGACACCAAGCTGTCCGGCAAGGACGTGCTGCCGATGGCGGGCGAATACACCACCCAGGTCATGCGCGACGGCCTGCGCGAATTCCTCAAGCGGCAACGCCCGGAATCGCTGCAGACGCATCCCGCCGCCCTGGCCGATGCCCAGGCCGCGGAACGCCAGCTCCAGATCACCGAGGTGGCGCGGCCCAAGCCGGCGCGTCCGGCCGAGCAGCCCATCACCTTCCACAAGCACGTCGAAGGCCTGGCAGCGGTCGTGCCGCCGCGGCCCGCCGGCTTCTGTACGGGCTGTCCGGAAAGGCCTATCTTCTCGGCCCTGACCCTGGCGCAGGAAACGCTGGGCCAGCACCATATTTCCTGCGATATCGGCTGCCACCTGTTCTCGATCCTGCCGCCGTTCAACCTGGGCGCCACCACCATGGGCTACGGCCTGGGCGCCTCCAGCGCGGCGGCCTTCAACGTGCCGGCCGCCAAGCGCCCCATCTCCATCATGGGCGACGGCGGCTTCTGGCACAACGGCCTGTCCTCGGGCATCGGCAACGCGGTCTTCAACAAGTACGACGGCGTCATCGTCATCGTCGACAACTTCTACGCCTCGGCCACCGGCGGACAGGACATCCTGTCCTCGCGCGCCGAAAACCCGGACCGCTCCACCAACAATCCCATCGACCAGGCCGTGCGCGGCGTGGGCGTGAAGTGGGTGCGCACGCTGGACCGCACCTATGACGTGGCCAAGGTGCGCGCCACCATCGAAGAGGCGCTGACCACCGACATCAAAGGCCCCAAGGTCATCATCGCGCAATCGGAATGCATGCTGAACAAGCAGCGCCGCATCAAGCCGCTGTTCAACAAGGCAGTCAAGGAAGGCAAGCGCGTGGTCAAGGAACGCTTCGGCGTGGACCCTGACGTCTGCACCGGCGACCATGCCTGCATTCGCCTGTCGGGCTGCCCGTCGCTGACGGTCAAGGACAGCGGCGACCCCTTGAAGGAAGATCCGGTGGCGCACGTGGAAAGCAGTTGCGTAGGCTGCGGCAACTGCGGCGAAGTCGCCCATGCCGCGGTGCTCTGCCCGTCCTTCTACCGCGCCGATATCGTCCACAACCCGACCGGCCGCGACCGCTTCATGGCGCGCATGCGCACCGCCGTCATCGGCTTCCTGCAACGCCGCCGCGCCGCGCGCCTGGCCCACCACGCCCTCTGAGGATTCCCGTTCCATGAACCCGGCCGCTATGCAACAAGCCAATCCGATCAAGATCGCCATCCTGGCCATGGGCGGCCAAGGCGGCGGCGTGCTGGCCGACTGGATCGTCGACATGGCCGAGCACGCCGGCTGGTGGGCCCAGACCACCTCGGTGCCAGGCGTGGCCCAGCGCACCGGCGCCACCATCTATTACCTGGAACTGCTGCCCGAAGCCGAAGTGCAACGCGCCGGCCGCCAGCCCGCGCTGGCGCTGATGCCCACCCCGGGCGACGTGGACCTGGTGGTCGCCGCCGAATTGATGGAAGGCGGGCGCGCCATCCAGCGCGGACTGGTCACGCCGGAACGCACGGTGCTGCTCACTTCGTCGCACCGCAGCTATGCGGTCAGCGAAAAATCCGCGCCCGGCAACGGCATCGCCGATCCCAACAAGGTGCTGGAAGCGGGCCGCGCCGCGGCCAAGCGCTTCCTCTGCTTCGACCTGCAAGACCTGGCCGACCGCGCCGGCAGCGTCATCAGCGCCAGCCTGTTCGGCGCGGTAGCCGGCAGCGGCGCCCTGCCGTTCTCGCGCGACGATTTCGAAGCCACGGTGCGGCGCGCCGGCCTGGGCGTGGAAGCCAGCCTGCGCGCCTTCGCGCTGGGCTACGAATCCGCCGACCAGGCGCCCGCGCAACCCGCACCCATCGACCTGGCCCGGCCGGTGCCCGCCGTGCCGGAACGCGCCGCCAGCGCCAAGGCCCAAGCCCTGCTGGATATGATCAAACGCGACTTTCCCGCCTGTGCCCAGCCCATGCTGGCCGCGGGCACGCGCCGCCAGATCGAATTCCAGGATCTGGCCTACGCCACCGAATACCTGCGCCACATGAAGGCCATCCGCGACCTGGACGCCGCCCATGGCGGCGAGGCCCGGCAATGGGCGCTGACCTGTGCCGCCGCGCGCTACGTGGCCACGGCCATGGCCTACGACGACGTGATCCGCGTCGCCGACCTGAAGACCCGCGCCACGCGTTTCGACCGCGTGCGCCAGGAAGTGGGCGCGCGCCCGGACCAGCTGGTCTACACCACCGAATTCATGCATCCGCGCCTGGAGGAGATCTGCGGCACCTTGCCCGCCGGGCTGGGCCGCTGGCTCGAAAACTCCAAGTCGTTCGGCGGCTTCGTCGAACGCCGCCTGGGCCACGGCCGCCGCATGCAGAGCGGCACGCTGGGCGGTTTCCTGTTGCTGTACACGCTGGCCGGCATGCGACGCTTCCGCCGCAGCACGCTGCGCCATCAGGCCGAGGCCGCCGGCCTCGCGCAATGGCTGGACCTGATCGCCCGGCTGGTCCCGCGCGACTACGCGCTGGCCGTCGAAACCGTCAATTGCCGCCGCCTGGTCAAAGGCTATAGCGACACCCACGTGCGCGGCGGCGGCAAGTACCGCCAGCTGATCGCGGCGGCAGAGCAACTGGCCGGCCGGCCCGACGCCGCCGAAACGCTGCGCTCGCTGCGAGAAACCGCGCTGGCCAACGAGAAATGCGGCCCCATGGAACGCCAGCTGGCTGAAAAGCTGGCGGCCTGAGACAAGCAAAGATAGGGACAAACGCCGTGCAGACACTGAAACTCATCGTCCGGGAAGTCCGGCAGGAATCGCCGCTGATCCGTTCGTTCCGGCTGACGCGCGAGGACGCCGGCCCCCTGCCCGCCTTCGGACCGGGCGCGCACCTGAAGGTGACGGTGCCGGGCCTGCGCGAGCCGCGCTGCTACTCGCTGGTGCAGTTGGCGCCGGAAGCCGGCAAGTTCGCCCAGCCCGCGGAGTACCGGCTTGGCGTGCGCCTGGAGGAAACCAGCCAGGGCGGCTCGCGCCACATGCATGCGCTGGCCGAGGGCGACACGCTCGATGTCGAAGGCCCGAAGAATGATTTCCCGCTGCACGAATCGCCTGCCGGCGACGAACCCGTCGTGCTGATCGCGGGCGGCATCGGCATCACGCCGGTGGCATCCATGGCCGCGGCGCTCAAGGCCGCGGGACGCGCCTTCCATCTGCATTACTGCGGCCGCAGCAAGGACCAGCTGGCCTTCCTGCCCGAACTGCAGGCCCTGGCCGGCGACGACCTGAGCCTGCACGCGGACGACGATCCGTCCTGCCGCTTCGACCTGCAGGCGCTGCTGGACGCATCCTCGCCGCGCCAGCACCTGTATGTCTGCGGCCCCAAGGGCCTGATCGACGCAGTCATCCAGGGCGCGCACGCACGCCACTGGCCCGACGCCCACATCCATTTCGAACTTTTCGCCACCGCTGCACCGCAGGCCGGCGACCAGCCCTTCGAGGTCGAGCTGCGCCAGTCGGGCCGGGTGCTGACCATCCCCGCTGACAAGACCATCATCGACGTGATGGAAGAGGAAGGCTGCGACCCGATGTACGACTGCAAGCGCGGCGAATGCGGCGTCTGCCAGGCCACCGTGCTGGAAGGCGAACCCGACCACCGCGACTACTACCTCTCGGACACCGAGAAGGCCAGCGGCAAGATCATCCAGATCTGCATCTCGCGCGCGAAATCGGCGCGCCTGGTGCTGGACCTGTAGCCCCGACGCAAGGAAGCGCCCTCATGGCCAAATACCGCGACAACCCCGACGCCATCCGCGCCCTGCTGCGCGACACCGAGGTGCACAAGGATCTGTTCATCGACCAGGAGCTGTTCGAGCTGGAGATGGAACGCCTGTACGCCAACACCTGGGTCTACGTCGGCCACGACAGCCAGGTCCCCAACCCGGGCGACTACATCACCACCACAGTGGGCAACCAGCCCGTGGTGATGGTGCGCCACAGCGACCGCTCGGTGCGGGTGCTGCACAACCGCTGCCCGCACAAGGGCACCATGGTGGCGGGTGAAGCCTGCGGCAACACCGGCAAGTTCTTCCGTTGCCCCTATCACGCCTGGACCTTCAAGACCGACGGCAGCCTGCTGTCCATCCCGCTGAAAAAGGGCTACGAGAACACCGGCCTGGAAAACTGCGAAGCCAGCCAGGGCATGGCTGCCGTGAAGGACGTGAAGAACCATCGCGGCTTCGTGTTCTGCCGCCTGAACCCCGAGGGCCAGTCCTTCGAGGATTTCTTCGGCGAATCGCTGTCCACCCTGGACAACATGGTCGACCGCTCGCCCGAGGGCCGGCTGGAAGTCGCCGGCGGCGTGCTGCGTTACATGCACCGCTGCAACTGGAAGATGCTGGTCGACAACCAGACCGACACCTGCCACCCGATGGTGGCGCATGAGTCCTCCGCAGGCACCGCCGTGAAGGTCTGGGAACAGGCGCCGGAAGGCACGCCCAAGCCCATGGCCGTCGAGTTGTTCGCCCCCTTCATCTCGCCTTACGAGTTCTTCGAGAACATGGGCATCCGCGTATGGGAGAACGGCCACGGCCATACCGGCGTGTCGGACTCCATCCATGCCTCGTACTCGGGCATTCCGGGCTACTGGGACTCCATGGTCGCGGCCTACGGCGAGGAACGCGCCAAGCAGATCCTGGGCGACGTGCGCCACAACACCGTGTACTTCCCCAACATCATGGTCAAGGGCCCGATCCAGACGCTGCGCGTCTTCAAGCCCATCGCAGCCGACCGCACGCTGGTGGAATCCTGGACCTTCCGCCTGGTGGGCGCGCCCGACCTGCTGCTGGAACGCACGCTCATGTACAACCGCCTCATCAACGCGCCGACCTCGGTGGTCGGGCACGACGACCTGGAAATGTACGAGCGCGCCCAGGACGGCCTGCAATCGCGGGCGCGGGACTGGGTCAACGTGGGCCGGCTGTACTCGCCCGACGAGGTCGGGCAGAAGAACGTCGCCACCAATGGCACCAATGAATGGCAGATGCGCAACCAGTACCGCGCATGGGGCCGCTACATGACCGGACCGGAGTCGGTATGAGCGCAAGCGACCGCGAGTTGATCGATTTTGTCTACGCCGAGGCGCGCATGCTGGACGAGCTGCGCTTCGAGGACTGGCTGAACCTGTACACCGAAGACGGCTACTACTGGATGCCGCTGGCCCATGGCCAGACCGATCCCAAGCTGCACGCCTCGCTCATGTACGAAGACAAGCTGCTGCTGCGCGTGCGCGTGGAGCGGCTGGCCGGCCAGCGCACGTTTTCGCAACAGCCCAAGAGCCGCTGCCACCACTTGCTGCAGGCGCCCACGGTGGAGCACGGCCATCCCGATGCCGCCCCCGCCGAAGGCCGCCACGTGGTACGCACCGCCTTCCATTACGTCGAGACGCGGCAGGACGCGCAGACGCTGTATGCAGGCTGGACCACCCACCACCTGGTGGAGCAGGACGGCGTCTTGCGCATCCGTCTCAAGCGCGTGGACCTCGTCAACTGCGACGCGGCCTTCGGCAATATCCAATTGTTCATGTAGGAGCGGCTTGTGAGCACCACGGTCCATCAGGCATTCCGCGACACCGCGGCCCGCTACGGCGCCCAGCCCTTCCTGTGCATCCTGCCGGAAACGGCCCAGGCCTATGGCATCGCCGCAGGCGAACTAAGCTACGCCCAGGCCGCCGAGTCCATCGAGGCCCTGCGCGCGGCCTATGCGCGCGCCGGCTACGGCCACGGCCACCGCGCCGGCCTGCTGCTGGAGAACCGCCCCTCGTTCTTCCTGCACTGGTTCGCGCTGAACGCGCTGGGCGTGTCGGTGGTGCCCATCAACCCCGATCTGCGCGCAGCGGAACTGGAATACCTGACGGGGCATTCCGAGATCGCTTTGGCCGTTGCCCTGCCGGAACGCCATGCCGACCTGCTGGCCGCGGCAGAACGCGCCGGCCGCGAACTGCGTGTGATGGGACCGGACGACACGCCGCCCGCCGCGCCCTTTGCGGCGCCGCTGGCGGGCAGCGAGCCCGATATCCTGACCGAATGCGCCCTGCTCTATACCTCCGGCACCACCGGACGGCCCAAGGGCTGCATCCTGCCCAACCGCTATTTCCTGCATGCCGGCGGCTGGTACGCGCGCATCGGCGGCTTGTGCGAACTGCGCCCTGGCCAGGAACGCATGCTGACGCCGCTGCCCCTGGTCCACATGAACGCCATGGCGTACTCGGCCATGGCCATGCTCCTGACCGGCGGCTGCCTGATTCCGCTTGACCGCTTCCATCCCAAGACCTGGTGGGACAGCGTGCGCGATTCCGGCGCGACGGTGCTGCACTACCTGGGCGTCATGCCCGCCATCCTGATGAAGGCCGAACCGTCCGCACGGGATAAGCAGCCCGCCATCCGCTTCGGCTTCGGCGCGGGCGTGGACCGCAAGCTGCACCAGCCCTTTGAAGAACGCTTCGGCTTTCCGCTGCTGGAAGCCTGGGCCATGACCGAAACTGGCGCGGGCGCCGTCATCATCGCCAACCATGAGCCGCGCCACATCGGCAGCAGCTGCTTCGGCCGCGAGGAAGAAGACGTGCTGGTGCGCATCGTCGCTGATTCCGGCTTGGAAGCCGCCGCCGGCGAACCGGGCGAATTGCTGGTGCGCCACGCCGGCGATGACCCGCGCTACGGATTCTTCGCCGGCTACCTCAAGGACCAGGACGCGACCTCCCAGGCCTGGGAGGACGGCTGGTTCCATACCGGCGACATCGTGCGCCGCGACGCCGACGGCGCGCTGCGCTTCGTGGACCGCAAGAAGAACGTCATCCGCCGCAGCGGCGAGAACATCTCCGCAGTGGAAGTCGAAAGCGTGCTGCTGCAGCACCCGCTGGTGAAGGCCGTGGCGGTCGCCGCCGTGCCCGACGCCGTGCGCGGCGACGAAGTGCTGGCCTGCGTGGTGCCCGAAAGCCTGCCGGCCGAGGGCGTCGCAATGGCCGAGGCCGCCCGCAGCATCGTGCAATGGAGCCTGGAGCAGCTGGCCTATTACAAGGCCCCCGGCTACGTCGCCTTCGTCGACAGCCTGCCGCTGACCACCACCAACAAGATCCAGCGCGGCGAAATGAAAGCCCTGGCGCCCACGCTGCCCGGCACGGCCCGCTGCGTGGACACCGGCCACATGAAGAAGCGCCAGGAGCCCGCGCGATGAACCGCCTGGGCTATGACGGCGTGGTGGCGGCCCTGCCCGTCACGATTCCGTATGAACGCTATTCCACCCATGCGGCCCACTGGTGGCTGGGACGGGCGCTGGGCGCGCTGATCCGCCAGGCCGGTATCGCCAAGACCGAGGTGGACGGCCTCTGCGTGTCCAGCTTCACCCTGGCGCCCGACACCGCCGTCGGCCTGGTGCAGCACCTGGGCATGAGCCCGCGCTGGCTGGACCATATCCCCATGGGCGGCGCCAGCGGCGTGGCTGCCTTGCGCCGCGCGGCCCGCGCCGTGCAGGCCGGCGACGCCAGCATCGTGGCCTGCATCGCAGGCGACACCAACCACGTGGACTCGTTCCGCAACACGGTCAGCCAGTTCTCGCGCTTCGCGCAGGACGCGGTCTATCCCTATGGCGCAGGCGGCCCCAACGCCAGCTTCGCGCTGCTGACCGCCAACTACATGCGCGCGACCGGCGCCACCCGCGAGGACTTCGGCAAGCTTTGCGTGGCGCAGCGCGACAACGCCCTGCGCTATCCGCACGCGCTGATGAAGAAGCCGTTGACGCTCGCCCAGTACCTGGACGCCCGCGTCATCACCGACCCGATACACCTGTTCGATTGCGTGATGCCCTGCGCCGGCGCCGACGGCTTCCTGGTCATGAGCGAAGACCGGGCGCGCGCGCTGAACCTGCCCTACGCCCGCATCCTCTCCACCATCGAACGCCACAACGCCTGGATCGAGGACCCGATCCAGACCCGCGGCGGCTGGACCGTGGACCTGGACGAACTCTACGGCCAGGCCGGCGTCCAGCCTGGCGACATGGATTTCCTGCAGGCCTACGACGACTATCCCGTCATCAACCTGATGCAGATCGAAGACCTGGGCTTCTGCCCGAAGGGCGCGGCCCCCGACTTCGTGCGCAACAACAGCTTCACCGTGGACGGCAGCTTTCCCTTCAACACCAACGGCGGCCAATTGTCCGTGGGCCAGGCCGGCGCCGCCGGCGGCTATCTGGGCATGGTCGAAGCGCTGCGCCAGTTGAGCGGCACGGCCGGCGGCACGCAGGTGGCCGACGCCCGCCTCGGCATGGTGAGCGGCTTCGGCATGATCAATTACGACCGCGGGCTGTGCACGGCCGCGGCCATCCTGGGGAGCCACGCATGACCGAACCCTTGGCCAAGCCGCCCCGCAAGAACCCGATCGCCCGCACCCGCCAGCCGACGCTGCCGCCGGGCTGGCGCAGCCGCAGCGCGCTTGGGCTGACCGCCGCCGCAGCCGAGGGCCGCTTCGACCTGCAGACCTGCGCCGATTGCGGCGCGGTCCAGTATCCGCCCCGCGAAGTCTGCGGCCATTGCCTGTCCGAGCATCTGCCCTGGCGGCCTGCCGATCCCGGCGGCGTGCTGCTGGTCAGCACCACCCTGCATCACAGCAACGACCTGTATTTCCGCGAACGCCTGCCCTGGCGCGTGGGCACGGTGCGCATGACTGCCGGCCCATCCGTGGTGGCGCATGTGCACCAGGACTGCGCCGACGGCGACCGCGTGCGCCTGGCGCTGAAGCTGGACCGCAGCGGCCAGGCCGTGATGATCGCCCTGCCTGAAAGGAATACGCCCAACATGGAAGACGACAAGACCCTGCGCGAGACCTCTTGCGATCCGAAGTTCCGCCGCGCGCTCGTCACCGACGGCAAGTCGGCGGTGGGCCAGGCCGTGGCGCGCGCCCTGCTGGACGCCGGCTGCCCGACCGTGTTCCTGGGCGACCCGCAAGCCTGGAAGCGCGACGCCGCCTACGAGGCCCTGGCGGCAGACCCGCGGGTGCAGGCGGTGGTGCTGGACGTGACCGATACCGATTCGGTCGAGCGCGCCGCCGCCTCCATCGGCGGCAAGGTCGAGATCCTGGTGAACACCGCCGACCTGGAACGCGAAGGCGGGCTGCTGAACCGCAAGGACGTGAACACGGCGCGCGACGCCATGGACGTGAACGTGCTGGGGCTGATGCGCCTGGCGCAGAGCTTCGGCCCGGCCCTGTGCGGACGCGCGGCGGACGGCGTGAACAGCGCCACGGCCTGGGTCAACGTGCTGTCCATCTACGCCCACATGAACCTGCCGTCGCGCGGCATGTGGTCGGCGTCCAAGGCGGCTGCGCTGTCCCTGGCGCAATGCCTGCGCGCCGAGATGCGCGGCGCGGGCGTGCGGGTGGTGAACGTGTTCCCCGGGCCGGTGGATCACGAATGGGAGCAGCGCACGCCGCCCCCGCGCGTGGCGCCTGCCGCGATCGCGGCCGCCATCGTGCGCGCACTCAAGGACGGCATCGAGGACGTCTACGTCGGCGATGTCGCGCAGGAATTCCGCGCCCGGCTGGCGGACAACCCCAAGGGACTGGAACGGGAGCTGGGAGCCTGACGGCCCGCCGCCCCGACAACGTACGAACCTAGAGGAACAGCACATGAGCCAAAACATTCTTGCCCAATTCATGGCCGAACTGATGTCCGGCCGCATCCGCGTGGTGGACCTGACCGAAACGCTGACGCCGGAATTCCCGACCATCGTGCTGCCGCCGGAATTCGGCCAGGCCTGGCCGTTCCGCATCGAGGAGATCTCGCGCTACGACGAGCGCGGCCCCGCCTGGTACTGGAACAACTTCTCGTGCTCCGAACACACCGGCACCCACTTTGACGCGCCGGCCCACTGGGTCACGGGCAAGGACCAGCCGGACAACACCGTCGACACCATTCCGGTGGAAGCCTTCATCGCCAGCGCCTGCGTCATCGACTGCTCGGCCGAGTCGCGCGACAACCCCGATTTCCTGCTGACCATCGACTTCGTGAAGAAATGGGAAGAGCAGCATGGCCGCATTCCCGCGCGTTCCTGGGTGCTGATGCGCACCGACTGGTCCAAGCGCGCCAAGCCCGCCGATTACCTGAACCAGCAGGAAGACGGCGCGCACTCGCCCGGCCCGGACGCTGAAGTGGTGCCCTGGCTGATCAAGGAACGCGACGTGCACGGTTTCGGCACCGAGTCGGTCGGCACCGACGCGGGCCAGGCGCAGCACCTGGATCCCCCCTATCCTTGCCACTACTACATGCATGGCAACAACCGCTACGGCCTGCAATGCATGACCAACCTGGACCAGCTGCCGCCCACCGGCGCGGTGATCTTCTCGGCGCCGCTCAAGATCCGCAGCGGCTCGGGCAGCCCGCTGCGCGTGCTGGCGCTGGCGCCCAAGGCCTGAGCAGGCCGCCCCAGAGCCGGCCTCACGACAACGACAACAGGGGGATACCCATGACGCACACCAACGTCGCCATCGTCACCGGCGGCAGCGCCGGCATCGGCGCCGAAATCTGCCGCAGCATGCTGGACGCGGGCTACGAAGTGATTTCCATGGCACGCCGTGCCGCCGACTTCAGCCACCCGCGCCTGCACAACGTGCAGGTGGACCTGCTGGACGCCGAGGCCACCGCGCAAGCGGGCGCCGAAGCCGCTGCCAGGTTCCCCATCAGCCACGTCATTCACAACGCCGGCGTCATCTGGCCCAACCTGCTGCCGCAGGTCACGCAGGAAGAACTGCACGGCCTGACCCAGATCCACCTGGGCGCGGCCATCAGCCTGGTGCAGGCCGCCCTGCCCGGCATGCAGGAGCGCAAGTTCGGCCGCATCGTGATGATGTCCTCGCGCGGCGCACTGGGCCTGCCGACCCGCACTGCCTATTCGGCCACCAAGGCCGGCATGGTGGGTATGGCGCGCACCTGGTCGCTGGAGCTGGCGCCTTATGGCATCACGGTCAACGTGGTGGCTCCCGGTCCGATCCAGACCGACATGTTCTACGAGGTGATCGAGCCCGGCAGCGAGCGCGAAAAGCAGCTGGCGGCCGGCATACCGGTCAAGCGTCTGGGGCGTTCCGACGACGTGGCGCGCGCCGTCATGTTCTTCTCGGATCCCGCCAACAGCTTCGTCACCGGCCAGACGCTGTTCGTCTGCGGCGGCGCCAGCGTCAGCTCCATCACCATCTGAACACGCGTCGCGCGAGCCCGCTTCGGGTTTTGACGGATAGGTAAGCACTGCGGACCAGGTCTACAGTGCGAGCCTGCGCACAGAAAGTTTAAGCAACAAGTATTAAAGCAAACCAAGCAAGCACAGAAGTACCCGTTTTCTCCGTTTTCCAGCCGCACCCCCACCCTGCTCCCTATCCGGAGGTTTTGCCATGCTGTCGAAGAAACTCCCCCTGGCCGCTGCCGCCGCGGTAGCCGCGCTGTTCGCCCTGCCCGCCCTGGCCCAAGTCAAGGTCGGCGTCGTCACTTCATCCACCGGCCCGACGGCCCTGGTGGGGATTCCCCAGAAGAACACCGTGCCGCTGCTGCCGAAGAAAATCGGCGACTTGACCGTGGAATACATCTCGCTGGATGACGCCAGCGATTCCACCAACTCGGTGACGGCCTTCAAGAAGCTGATCTCGGAGCAGAACGTGGACGCGCTGATCGGCCCGTCGGGCTCGCCCAACGCCATGGGCGTGATCCAGTTCGCGGCGGAAGCCGGCGTGCCGATGCTGGCGCCCGTGGGCACCGCCGCCGTCGTGCTGCCCATGAACGACCAGAAGAAGTGGGTCTTCAAGACCACGCAGAACGACGACATCATTGCGCGCGCGCTGGTCGACCACATGGCCAAGACCGGCATCAAGACTGTCGGCTTCATCGGCCTGAACGATCCCTATGGCGAGAACTGGTACAAGGTCTTCTCGGGCATGGCCGCCGAAAAGGGCATCAAGATCGCCGCCAACGAACGCTACCTGCGCTTTGACAGCTCGGTCACGGGCCAGGCGCTGAAGATCCTGGCCGCCAAGCCGGACGCCGTGCTGGTGGCCGCCCCCGGCGCCGCCAGCGTGCTGCCCCAGACCACCCTGTTCGACCAGGGCTACAAGGGCAAGTTCTACCAGACCCACGGCGCGGCCCTGCCCGACTTCCTGAAGCTGGGCGGCAAGAAGGTCGAAGGCACGGTGCTGGCCGCCAGCCTGATGCTGGTGCTGCCGGAAATGCCGGACAGCAACCCGTCCAAGAAGGTCGCTTCGGACTACATCGCCGCCTACGAAAAGCTCAACGGCTCCAAGCCCGCCACCTTCGGCGCCAACGTCTATGACGCCGGCCTGCTGCTTGAGAAGGCCGTGCCGCTGGCGGAAAAGGCCGGCAAGCCGGGCACCAAGGAGTTCCGCAACGCGCTGCGCGATGCGCTGGAACAGACCAAGGAGCTGGTTGGCACGCAAGGCGTCTACAACATGACGGCCGCCGACCACAGCGGCTTTGACGACCGCGGCCGCGAGCTCATCACCGTCAAGGACGGCGCCTGGACATTGGTGAAATAGTCCCCCCCGAAGCGCTGCGCGCTTCCCCCCAGGGGGGCATGCCTGCGGACCGGCAAAGCCCGGCTCCGCAAGGTGGACTCCCCCCGAAGCGCTCCGCGCTTCCCCCCAGGGGGCATGCCTGCGGACCGGCAAAGCCGGCTCCGCGGCATCCCGAGGATGCGCAGAGTTTGCTCCGTGGGCGCGCGGATGGGGAATGAGGTGCCTGGCGTGCTTGTCTGTCTTACCCGGAATTTCGCATGAATGCTCAGATTGCCCTGATACTCGGGCAGGACGGCATCACCAACGGCGCCATCTATGCGCTGCTGGCCTTGTCCATCCTGCTGGTCTTTACCGTCACCCGCGTGCTGTTCATCCCGCAAGGCGAGTTCGTCGCGTTCGGCGCGCTCACCATGGCCGCGTTGCAGGCCGGCAAGCCGGTGCTGCTGGTGTGGCTGCTGTTTGCCTTCGCGCTGGCCGAGGTCGGCGCCGATCTGCTGGCGCGGCGCAAGCGCCCCGGACGCAACCGCGGCGTCTGGCGCATGGCGGTCAAGGTGGCCTATCCGCTGGTGCTGGCCGCGCTGTTCTACAACCTGCCGCTGGCCCAGCTGCCGATGGCGGCGCAGGCGCTGCTGACGCTGCTGCTGCTGGTGCCGATGGGACCGCAGCTGTACCGCTTGTTCTACCAGCCCATCGCGTCGGCCTCGACGCTGGTGCTGCTGATCGTCTCCATTGCCGTGCACCTGGCGCTGGTGGGCCTGGGGCTGCTGGCCTTCGGCGCGGAAGGCGCGCGCACGGCGCCCTTCAGCGACGCCAGCCTGGCGCTGGGGCCGTTGAACGTCAACAGCCAGGCGCTATGGGTGGTGGCGGTGTCGGCCTTGCTCATCGTCGTGCTCTACCAGTTCTTTGAACGCTCGATGTACGGCAAGGCCCTGCGCGCAGCCGCCTTCAACCGGCTGGGCGCGCGGCTGATGGGCATTTCGCCGATCTTCGCCGGCAAGGCCACGTTCTTCCTGGCCGCGCTGATCGGCACGGTGTCGGGCATCCTGATTGCGCCCATCACCACCATGTACTTCGACTCCGGCTTCATGGTCAGCCTGAAGGGCTTCGTGGGCGCCATCATCGGCGGCCTGGTGAGCTATCCGCTGGCAGCGGCCGGCGCCATCCTGGTCGGCCTGATCGAAGCCTTCTCCTCGTTCTGGGCCAGCGCCTACAAAGAAATCATTGTGTTCACGCTGATCATCCCCGTGCTGCTCTGGCGTTCACTGAAAAGCCATCACGTCGAGGAAGAAGACGAATGAACCCGCGCCACATCCTCTTCGCATTCCTGGCGCTGCTGGCCCTGGCGCCGCTGGCGCTGCCGCCGTTCTACGTCACCTTGCTGAACTACATCGGCCTGTACGCCATGGTGGCGCTGGGCCTGGTGCTGCTGACCGGCGTCGGCGGACTGACGAGTTTCGGGCAGGCCGCGTTCGTGGGCGTGGGCGCCTACACCACGGCGTTGCTGACCACCCGCGCGGACACGCTGCCGTCCTGGCTGGCATGGCTGGGCGCATCGCCCTGGCTGACCCTGCTGGCGGGGCTGTTGCTCACGCTGGTCATCGCTTACCTGCTGGGCGCGATCACGCTGAAGCTGTCGGGGCATTTCCTGCCACTGGGCACCATCGCCTGGGGCCTGTCGCTGTACTTCGTCTTCGGCTCGGTGGAGGGCCTGGGCGGCCACACCGGCATCCCGGACATTCCCGCCATCAATCTGTTCGGCTGGACGCTGAACCAGGGCGACAACATCTACTACCTGATCTGGGCCTTCCTGCTGGTGGCCGTATGGTCCACGCAGAACCTGCTGGATTCGCGCGAGGGCCGCGCCATCCGGGCGCTCAAGGGCGGCCGCGTGATGGCCGAATCGATGGGCGTGGATACTGCGCGCTCGCGCATGGTGATCTTCATCATCGCCGCGCTGCAGGCCTGCGCCTCGGGCTGGCTGTACGCGCACATGCAGCGCTTCGTGAACCCCAACCCCTTCGGCCTGCAGATGGGCATCGAGTACCTGTTCATGACCGTCATCGGCGGCGCGGGACAGGTCTGGGGCGCGCTGGTCGGCGCGGGCGTCTTCACCGTGCTCAAGCAATGGCTGCAGGACTGGATGCCCAAACTGCTGGGCCAGACCGGCAACTTCGAGGTGATCGTATTCGGCTTCGGCATGGTGCTGCTGCTGCACCGCGCCCGCAGCGGCCTGTGGCCGGTGCTGACGCGCTGCGTGCCGGTGAAGAAGCAACAGCGCAAGCTGGACATGAACGCCGAGCCGCTGCCGCGCAAGCCCATGCCGCCGCGCGGCGAGGTGGTGCTCAAGGCCGTGGACGTGACCCGCAAGTTCGGCGGCCTGGTCGCCAACAACGCCATGAACCTGGAAATCCGCGCAGGCGAAATCCTGGCGCTGATCGGGCCCAACGGCGCGGGCAAGAGCACCATGTTCAACCAGATCTCGGGCGTGGACACGCCGACTTCCGGCACGGTGACGCTGCTGGGCCATTCCGTGGCCGGCGTCGGCGCGCGCCGCATCGCGCGGCTGGGCCTGTCGCGCACCTTCCAGCACGTGCGCCTGCTGGGCCGCATGAGCGTGCTGGAGAACGTGGCCATCGGCGCCCATCTGCGCGGCCATCGCGGCGTGCTGCCTGCCGCCTGGCGGCTGGACCGCGCCGAGGAAGCGCGCCTGCTGGCCGAAGCCGCCCGCCAGGTCGAGCGCGTGGGCCTGGGCAAGCATCTGCACGACGAGGCTGGCTCGCTGGCCCTGGGACAGCAGCGCATCCTGGAAATCGCCCGCGCGCTGGCGTCCGACCCCTGCATCCTGCTGCTGGACGAGCCCGCCGCCGGCCTGCGCTACCAGGAAAAATGCGAGCTGGCCGAATTGCTGAAGAAGCTGCGCGCCGAAGGCATGGCCATCCTGCTGGTGGAGCACGACATGGACTTCGTGATGGGCTTGGTGGACCGCGTGGTGGTCATGGACTTCGGCGAAAAGATCGCCGAAGGCCTCCCCGCCGAGATCCAGAACAACCCCGCGGTGCTTGAAGCCTATCTGGGCGGAGTGGAATGATGAGCGCGAAACTGCTGGAAGTGCGCGACCTGCGCGTGGCCTACGACAAGGTCGAGGCCGTCTCGGGCGTCAGCCTGGAAGTAGGCGAAGGCCAGATCGTGACCGTGATCGGCCCCAACGGCGCCGGCAAGACCACCTTGCTGTCTGCCATCATGGGCGTGCTGCCGTCCAGCGGCCGGATCGTCTTTGGCGGCAAGGTCCAGGAGCATGCCGAGATCGAGGAAATGGTGGCGGCCGGCATGAACCTGGTGCCTGAGAAGCGCGAGCTGTTCGCCGAGATGACGGTGGAAGACAATCTGATGCTGGGCGCGTTCCACCGCTTCCGCAGCGGCCTGCGCGACCAGGACCAGACGCTGGCCGAGGTCTATGAACTGTTTCCGCGCTTGAAGGAGCGCCGCGCCCAGCTGTCCGGCACGCTATCCGGCGGCGAACGCCAGATGCTGGCGGTGGGCCGCGCGCTGATGGCCAAGCCCAAGCTCCTGATGCTGGACGAGCCCAGCCTGGGCCTGGCGCCGCGCATCGTGCGCGAAGTGTTCCGCATCGTCACGCGCTTGCGCGAGATGGGCGTGTCCATCCTGCTGATCGAACAGAACGCCCGCGCCGCGCTGCAGGTGGCGGACTATGCCTATGTGCTGGAAACAGGTGCCGTCACGCTGGAAGGCCCGGCCGCCCAGGTGGCGGAAGACCCGCGCGTGGTCGAGGTGTATCTGGGACTGGGGCACGGAGCCGCTGCCTCAACGCCCGCCTGAAACGCCGGCAGAAGCCTGCCAAGGGCCTGCCAGCTTGGCAGGCTTCAGGCCACGCCGCGGCGTCTGTCGCGGCGGTACATGGCATAGCCCAGCGGCCACAGGGCCGCGACCATGAACTTCGCCATGGGATTGGTCAGCTTGTAGGCTTGCACCGCCGTCGGCACGCCGGAATGCTTCAGATGCAGCCGAAAGCGCGTGTAGCGGATCGCGGCCATGATGAATTCGCGCGGCCGGTAGCGGAAGAATTCCAGGTGATGCTGCAACACGTCCCAGGCCAGCAGGTACAGGCCTTGGGCATTGTTGCCCACGGAAACCGCGCCCTGGCTCAGGCCGCCGGGCGTGTCGTGGTAAGTCCGCACCACGCGGTTGATGAAGCGGCTGAGATACCCCGCCCGCGCAATCGCCCACCACACCAGGCTTTCGGGCACAAAGCCCGCGACATCCTCGGGGAAGGGATACTTCCTGAGAATGTCGGTGCGCATACAGCCGAATTTCTCGCCTTTGATGCGATAGCGGAAATAGACATCCACCGCCGTGCTGTCGAACACGTCCTGCGGATAGCGGTCGCCGACGATGCTGCCATCGGGACGCGCACACAGGCCCGTTACGGCCACGTAGGATTCGCGCCGCGCCGGCGGAATGCTGTCCCAGGCCTCCTTGAATGTGGCCAGGGCATCGGGCGGCATTTCGTCGTCGCTGTCCAGCGCGACGATGAGTTCGCCGCGCGCCTCGCGCACGCCACGGTTGAAGGCGGTTTTCTTGTGGCGGTTGTTCTGCCAGAAATAACGGATGGGAAAATCGGCGCGCGCCTGCCAGTCCAGGATCGATTCGTGGGTGTTGTCGGTGGAACCGTCGTCCACCACGACCCATTCGAAATCCCGGAAAGTCTGCCGGGAAAGGGATTCATATACCCGGTGCAGCGTGCCCGCCCGATTGTAGGTGGGCGTTAAAACAGTGAATAAAGTTGGTGTGTCGGTCATGCCCACTGAGCCCCTTTGCGATGCGTCGAGCAAGCGCTGCGGTCTTGGTTTTGGTGTTTTCGCCTGAAGTTTAGGGGATATGCTCGCGCGTACCGGCCCCGTCGGCCTCAAATTTGCAATCAAATCTGACAAAAACTGCAATTCGCGGGACTTCGCGAAGCCGTAGTTGCCTTGGGACGCACTCCGTAGTGGCGTACACTCGGGCGGCCAAAACCGGAATGCCTATGGAAGCTTCGACCGTCCAGCTCAATGACATCGCCTTGTTCGTGGAGGTTGCCAAGCGCAAGAGCTTCAGCCTGGCGGCGCGCGCGCTGAACATGCCGACCTCGACTTTATCGCGCCGCATCAACGAGTTGGAGCGCGCCATCGGCCTGCGGTTGATCAACCGCAACACGCGCCGCCTCGACCTCACCGAAGCCGGCGCGGCCTATATGCGGCGCTGCCAGGGCCTGATCGACGAAGCCAGGTTGGCGCACGAGCAGCTGCAATCCCTGTCCGGCGGCCCGTCCGGCAACCTCCGGGTATCCATGCCCTACAGCCTGGCGATCTGGCTGTTGCCAGAAACCATCAATGATTTCACCGACCGCTATCCGGAAGTGGAATGCGAGTTCGACCTGAGCATGATGACGGCCTCCGACGCGCAAGGCACGCCGTTCGACATCGTGCTGCGCTTTGGCAGCAATGCGGATTACCCGCTGGCGTCGGCCAGCGCCGCCGATCTGAATGGCAACCGGGGCATGCACAGCGGGGCGGTCGTGCAGGAGCTGGTCTCCCTGAACAACTACCTGTATGCCTCCGACCGCTACCTGGAACGCTACGGCGAGCCCAAGACGCCGGCGGATCTCACCCAGCACCAGTGCCTGCGCACCACCATCGACGAGGCGCATTCGCACTGGACGCTGCGCCGCGGCGCGGTCAGCGAACGCGTGCCGGTCAGCGGCCACCTGGCGGCCAACAACATGAGCATCGCGGGCACCCTGGCGGGCCTGGATCTGGCGATCACGCGCATGCCGCATTGCCTGGCGCTGGAGCCCATCATCAAGCGCAATTCGCTCAAGCGGGTGCTGCCAGGTTGGTCGGTGGATCCGATCTCGATCTACGTGGTGTATCCGTCCAGCATCCAGCCGGCCAAGACCCGGGCCTTCATGGACTTCATCCGGCCCAAGCTCGGTCCGCCCCAAGACAAGAAATAGGCTGGCCCCCGCAGGACAAAAAAAACCGCTCGGCGCACCGAGCGGTTTTTTTGATCTGGCCGAGCCTGGGCTGCGGCCGGACGCGTCACTTAGACGCGCTTGATCTTTTCCAGCATCTTGAAAACGCCCTTGGGCGACGTGACGAACAAGCGCTTGAAAGCCTTGCCCAGGCAACGACGTTCCAGGGTGTTGCGACGCACGCGTTTGCGTTCAGCCATGTTGATTCTCCTGTTGAATTTGCGGAAATGTTGCCCGCACAACCGGAAACTGGGCTGGCGGAAAATTCGGGTAACTTGGCATTTTAGCCTGAAATGCCCTGACGGCGCCAGCGACGCAAAAATGCGGTGTTTCCGCCACGTTCGCGCCTGAAGCACTCAAATGCGGGACGGAACGCCGCCCGGTCAGCCGGAATAGGCGCCCGCACCCGTCCAGGCCCCCTCCTGCAATCAGCCGGAAAGGCTCTTCAGCCGCTCCAGCACCTGTTCCTTGCGCGGCAGCGGATCCACCGCGCCATAGCCCAGCGTGGACAAGGCCGCCGCGGCATTGGCGTAACGCACGGCGTCTTCCCAGGAGTCTCCCAGGCAACGGCGCGCCAACAGGCTGCCGGCGAAGCAGTCGCCCGCGCCGGTCGCGTCCACCGCATCCACGCGCAAGGCGGCCACGGGTACGCGGCGCTGGCCGTCGTCAATGATGGAGCCGTCCTTGCCCAGCTTCAGCACCACCACGCCGGTGGCGCCGGCATCGCGGATCCAGTCCAGCGTGCGTTCCGGATCGTCGTTGCCAGTGAGATGCTGCATATCGTCCATGCTGGGCAGGAACAGGTCGGCCGTGCGCATGGTTTCGCGCAGCACGGCGCGGGCGCGGTCCACCGGCCACAGGCGCAGCCGCAAGTTCGAATCCAGGCTGACCTGGACGCCGGCCGCGTGCGCGCGCTCGATGGCAGCGAACACGGTGTCGCAGGCGCTGGTGCTGATCGCCAGGCTGATGCCCGACACGTGCAGGTAGCGGGCGCGTTCGATCAGGCCCGAGTCCAGGCTGGCCGGCGTCATCAGGCTGGCGGCCGAGCCGCGGCGCAGGTAACTGAAGGCATGGCCGTCGGGGCCGTGCTGAACGAAGTACAAGCCGGTGTGAGCCTGCTCATCCACCTGCACGCCTGACGTATCCACGCCCTCGGTCTGCCACAAGTCCAGGAACTGCTGGCCAAAGGCGTCGTTGCCGACACGCGTCAGATAGGCGCAGCTTGCGCCCTGCCGCGCGGCTGCGATGACGGCGTTGGAGGTGTCGCCGCCAAAGCCCTGCAGATACTGGCGCTGGTCCTGATGCGTCTGGTTCAGTTCGACCAGCGGCTCGCCCAACGCGACGATATCGAAATCAGCCATGGGCGGCCTCCCGGGTGCGAACGATCTGCGCCACCAGCGCGGCGGTGTCGCGGGCAGCGAAGGCCGCCTTGTCATAGAGATTGCTGCCGATGCCGACGATGGCGGCGCCGGCAGCGAAGTACGAGCCCATGTTGTCCTGGGTGACGCCGCCCGTGGGGCAGAAAATGGTATCCGGATACACCGACTTGAGCGCGGCCAGGTGCTTGGGGCCGCCGGTGTCTGCGGGGAATATCTTCACCACGTCCACGCCCGCGCGGCGCGCCGCCAGCACTTCGGTGGGGGTAAAGGCGCCCAGCAGGCAGAGCGCGTCGGCCGCATGCGCCAGGTCGACGATGTCGGTGGCCAGCGCTGGCGACACTAGGAAGTCCGCGCCCGCGACCAAGGCCTCGCGCGCGTGGTGCTCGTCCAGCACCGTGCCCACGCCCAGCAGCAGCGCGCTGCCGTGCTTGTCTCGCAGCGCCCGCAGCAGGTCGGTGACGCCGGGGATGGTCCAGGTCAGTTCCAGCGTGGTGCAGCCGGCGGCCACCGCGACTTCGGCCGCATAGGCGGCGGTGGCGGCGTCCGTGTAGCGCAGCACGGGGACGACCCGGGAGGCCAGGAGGGTGGAGAGCTTGGAGGCAAGAGGGGCAGCGGTTGCGGTCATGGCATTCCTTGGGGGCAGACGGTCAGGCGCCGCCGGGCGATACCGGCAGGACGGCGAGTTTGGCCGCGGCGGCATCGCGCAGCCGCAGCAAGGGTTCGATATAGGCGGCTTGCGGGTCTTCGCGCCGCCGGAACAGCAGGGTACTGACGCTGACGCCCGCGATGGGCCGTCCGGCCGCGTCGCACAAGGCTACGCCGTAGCAGACGATGCCAGCTTCGTTTTCCTCGTCGTCCGTGGCGTAGCCGCGGGCGGCGGCCGCGTCCAGCACGGCGCGCAGTTCGGGCAGGCTGGTCACGGTGCCGGGCATGCGGGCAGTCAGCGGCAATTCGCGCAAGAGGCGTTCCCGCGAGGCTGGATCCAGCGCCGCCAGGTAAGCCTTGCCGACCGCGCTGGAATGCAGCGCCACGCTGGCCCCGACGCGCGAGGCCATGCGCACCGGACCGGGGCTTTCCAGCTTGTCGATATAGGTCATCTCGTGTCCGGCAGGCACGGCCAGGTGCACGGTTTCGCCGGTTTCATCGCGCAAGGCCTGCAGGTCGGGCGCCAGCGCCGCGCGCAGGTCGAACTGCGACCAGGCCCGGCTGGCCAGCGACATCAGGCGCGGCCCCAGGCGGTAGGCGCCGCCGGTTTCGGCCACCATGCCTTGTTCGGCCAGCGCCGCGACGATGCGGTAGACGGTGGGCCGGGGATAGCCGCAGCTGCGCGCCAACGACGCGGCCGTGGGCGGCTGGGGCGCATCCGCCACCGCCTGCAGCACCGTCATGAATTTGGCGAACGCCGCGGCGCCCGGGACCTTGGTTTCCAGCAAGTTTGTCTCCAGCTAATGGCCATATGCCTTTAGCAGTGAATCTGCAGAACGTGCAACGCCGACAGCGCGAATTTCAGACGAATCTGCGATACTGTTTATTTGTACAGCTAGTGAGCTCTTGTTTTGTCCATATATTGGACTCATGACTCACAATATAGTCAATTATTCCATATCGCCGCGCTCGGAACCAGCGATGGGTTGTCGCTCGGGCAGGCCTCTCCCCTCAGGCTACGATACCGTCCATGAGCTCCCAAATTCGCATCGTTGGCGCCCGCCAGAACAATCTCAAGAACCTGGACCTGACCATCGCCACCGGCGAACTCGTCGTCGTGACCGGCGTGTCGGGGTCCGGCAAAAGTTCGCTGGCCTTTGACACCCTGTACGCCGAGGGGCAGCGGCGTTATGTGGAAACTTTCTCGCCCTATGCGCGCCAGTTCCTGGACCGCATGGACAAGCCGCAGGTGGACCGCATCGAAGGCATCCTGCCCGCCATCGCCATCGACCAGACCAATCCGGTGCGCAGCTCGCGCAGCACGGTCGGCACGATGACGGAACTGAACGACCACCTGAAGCTGTTGTTCGCGCGCGGCGCCAAACTGTATTGCCGCGGGTGCGGCAAGGTGGTGCGGCGCGACACGCCGGATTCCGTGTACCACTCGCTGGCCGAACGCGCCGCCGCCGCCGGCGATCCGCGGCTGGTGGTGACTTTTCCCATTGCCGTTCCCGCCAACTTCACCGAAGAGGAAGTGCGCGGCTTCCTGGAGCAGCAGGGCTACACCCGCGTGCACGCCGAGGAAAACGCCGCGCCGCGCGCAGCCGCCCCGGCCAAGGGCGCCAAGAAGGCCAAGGCCGCAAAAGGCAGCACTGAATCACGCCGCATCCTGCACGTGGTGCAGGACCGCTTCCGCTTCGCCGGCACCGAACGCGAACGCGTCATGGAAGCGCTGGACACGGCGCTGCGCATGGGCGCCGGCCACCTGGCCGTGTACGTCATGGACGCCGAGGGCGGCAACGCCCACATCTGGAAGTACAGCGACCGCCTGCATTGCGCCGACTGCGACATCGAATACACCGATCCCCTGCCCAGCAGCTTCTCGTTCAACTCGCCCCTGGGCGCATGCGAGGCCTGCCGCGGCTTCGGCCGCGTGATCGGCATCGATTTCGGCCTGGTCATTCCGGACGAAAACAAGACCCTGCTGGAAGGCGCCATCAAGCCCTGGACCACGCCGTCGTACAAGGAATGCCAGGACGAACTTCAGAAATACGCGCCCAAGGCCGGCGTGCCGCTGGGCGTGCCCTGGAAAAAGATGAGCGAAGAGCACAAGCGCTGGGTGCTCTATGGCACTCCCGACTGGAAGGGCGGCAACGACGCCTGGAAGCACCAGTGGTATGGCGTGCAGCGCTTCTTCGACTGGCTGGAAACCAAGGCCTACAAGATGCACGTGCGCGTGCTGCTGTCCAAGTACCGCAGCTACACGCCCTGCCCCACCTGCAATGGCGCGCGCCTCAAGCCCGACGCGCTGCTCTGGCGCCTGGGCACCAAGGAAGAAGCCGACACCGTGCTGCCGCCGGAAGACGGCCGCTACAAGCGCTTCATGCCGGTGAGCGCCAACTGGAGCCGCGAGCAGCTCGACAACCTGGGCGGCCTGTCCATCCATGACGTGATGCTGCTGCCCATCGAACGGGTGCGGACCTTCTTCGACACGCTGTCGTTCTCAGGCGCGCTGGACGCCGCCACCGACTTGCTCATGACCGAGGTGCGCGCGCGCCTCAAGTTCCTGTGCGACGTGGGCCTGGGCTACCTGACGCTGGACCGCCAGAGCCGAACGCTTTCTGGCGGCGAAGTGCAGCGCATCAACCTGACCACGGCGCTGGGCACCTCGCTGGTAAACACCCTGTTCGTGCTGGACGAACCCTCCATCGGCCTGCACCCGCGCGACATGCACCGCGTCGTCGAAGTCATGCACCGGCTACGCAACGCCGGCAACACGCTGGTGGTGGTGGAGCACGATCCGCAGGTCATGGTCGCCGCGGACCGCATCATCGACATCGGCCCCGGCCCCGGCGAACGCGGCGGCCAGATCGTCTTCGACGGTACGCCGGCCCAGCTGCGCTCGGCGCGCACGCTGACGGGCGACTACCTGGGCGGCCGCCAGCGCGTGGAAGCGCCGCGCCCCATGCCGGTGGCGGCGAACACGCCGCGCCTGCTGCTGGAAGGCGTCAGCGCGCACAACCTGAAGAACGTCTCCGTCGAGCTGCCGCTGGGCCGCCTGGTCTGCGTGACCGGCGTGTCCGGCTCGGGCAAGTCCACGCTGGTGCAGGACGTGCTCTACCCCGCCCTGCTCAAGCAGAAGGGCAAGCCATCGGAAGCGCCGGGCGCCTTCGAGCGCCTGCTGGGCGCCGAACAGATCGCCGATGTGGTCATGGTGGACCAGACCCCTATCGGCAAGACCGCGCGCTCCAACCCGGCCAGCTACGTGGGCGCGTTCGACGCGATCCGCAAGCTGTTCGCCCAGGCACCGCTGGCGCGCGAGCGCGCCTACACGGCCGGCACGTTCAGCTTCAACGGCGGCGACGGCCGCTGCCCCACCTGCGGCGGCACCGGCTTCGAACACGTGGAAATGCAGTTCCTGTCGGACGTGTACCTGCGCTGCCCGGACTGCGACGGCAAGCGTTTCCGCCCGGAAGTGCTGGAAGTGCGCGTCGAGCATCTGGGCAAGAGCGCGTCCATCGATGAAGTGCTGGAGATGACGGTCAGCGAGGCGCTGGACTTCTTCAAGGGCCTGCGCGACGTGCAGACGGGCCTGGCGCCGCTGGCCGACGTGGGCCTGGAATACGTGCGGCTGGGCCAGCCCGTGCCCACCCTGTCGGGCGGCGAGGCTCAGCGCCTGAAGCTGGCCGGCCACCTGGCCGAAGCCGCGCGCAGCGGCATCTCCACCGCCAAGGTCGCCAAGAAGGGCAGCCTGTTCCTGTTCGACGAGCCCACCACCGGCCTGCACTTCGACGATGTGGCGCGGCTGATGCGCGCGTTCCGCAAGTTGCTGGCCGCCGGCCACACGCTGCTGGTGATCGAGCACAACCTGGACGTGATCCGCGCGGCGGACTGGCTGATCGACCTGGGCCCCGAAGGCGGCGACGCCGGCGGCCTGGTCATCGGCACCGGCACGCCACAGGACCTGATGGACAACCCCAAGTCGCATACGGGCGCCGCCCTGCGCGACTACGAAGTCAGCATCCTGCCGGCCGACGTGGTGGTAAGCACCGACGCCGACGCGCAGGAAGTCGAGCAGGCCGGCCTGACGGCCCGCATCGCCGAGCCCGGCGAAACCTACAACGCGGACGTCGGCCGCCCATTGCAGTCCCTGATGCGCGAGCGCCGCCAGGCCAATATGGCGATCGAAATCCGCAATGCGCGCGAACACAACCTGAAGAACGTAAGCGTGGAAATCCCGCGCGACAAGTTCACCGTCATCACCGGCGTGTCCGGTTCGGGCAAGTCCACGCTGGCCTTCGACATCCTGTTCAACGAAGGGCAGCGCCGCTACCTGGAATCGCTCAACGCCTACGCCCGCGCCATCGTGCAGCCGGCCGGCAAGCCGGACGTGGACGCCATCTTCGGCATCCCGCCCACGGTCGCCATCGAGCAGCGCACCAGCCGCGGCGGACGCAAGTCCACCGTGGCAACGATGACTGAAATCCATCACTTCCTGCGCCTCTTGTACGTCAAGCTGGGCACGCAATACTGCCCGGATTGCAACGTGGCGGTGGAGCCGCAGAACACCGACCAGATCGTGGCGCGTCTGCTGCGCGAGCACAAGGGCGTGCACATCGGCCTGCTGGCGCCGCTGGTCACGGCCCGCAAGGGTTACTACACGGACCTGGCCAAATGGGCCGGATCCAAGGGCCACTCGCACCTGCGCGTGGACGGCGAGTTCATTCCCGTGGCCCCGTGGCCGCGCCTGGACCGCTACAAGGAACACACCATCGAACTGCCGATCGCGGACGTGGTCGTGGATCCGGCCAACGAGGCCGAGCTGCGCGCGGCGGTCAAGAACGCGCTGGAAAACGGCCAGGGCGTGATGTCCGTGGTCTGGCCTGTGAACAAGCTGCACGAGGCACTGGACAGCGACCTGCAGCAGCAGCACTTCTCGGTCAAGCGCGCCTGCCCGTCCTGCGGCACGAGCTTCCCCGAACCGGATCCGCGCCTGTTCTCGTACAACTCCAAGCATGGCTGGTGCACGGGCTGCTACGGCACCGGCCTGCAGCTGCAAGGCTTCGATGAAGAGCAGACCGGCGAGGAAACCGCCTGGAACGCGTGGTACGAAGGAGAGGCCAAGGTCTGCACCCAGTGCGATGGCGACCGCCTGAATCGCGTGGCCCGCGCCGTGCGCTGGCGCGACAAGTCCATCGCCGAACTCGCCTCGCTGCCGGTGTCGGACGCGCATACCTTCTTCACCGGACTGGTGGCGCGCGGCCGCGAAGGCGAGATCGCCCGCGACATTCTCACGGAAATCCGCGGACGCCTGAACTTCATGCAGGAAGTGGGCCTGAACTACCTGGCGCTGGACCGGGCCGCGCCGACGCTGTCCGGCGGCGAAGCGCAGCGCATCCGCCTGGCGGCGCAGCTGGGCTCCAACCTGCAGGGCGTCTGCTACGTGCTGGACGAGCCGACCATCGGCCTGCATCCGCGCGACAACCGCATCCTGCTGGACGCGCTGGCGCGCCTGGAAGGCAACGGCAACACGCTGGTGGTGGTGGAGCACGACGACGACACCATCCGCCGCGCCTCGCACATCATCGACATCGGTCCGGGCGCGGGCATCCGCGGCGGCCGCGTGGTGGCCCAGGGCAGCGCGCAGGACCTGATCGAAGCGCCCGAATCGGTCACTGGCCGCTACCTGGCCAAGCCCTTGCAGCATCCTCTGCAAGGCCGCCGGCCGGTCGAGGCCGACACGCCCATGATCGAGATCAAGGGTGCGCGCCTGCACAACCTGCGCAGCGTGGACGCGAAGATCCCGGTCGGCCGCCTGAGCGTGGTGACCGGCGTGTCGGGCTCGGGCAAGTCCACGCTGGCGCGCGAAGTGCTGCTGGACAACCTGATGCAGGCCGTGTCGCAAGGCAAGGCGCCGGGCTGGGCCGGCTGCGACAGCATCAAGGGCTGGGAAGCCATCGACCGCGTGCTGGAAGTGGACCAGACCCCTATCGGCAAAACGCCGCGCTCCTGCCCGGCCACCTACGTGGGTTTCTGGGACGACGTGCGCAAGCAGTTCGCCGACACCCGGGAATCGCGCATGCGCGGCTGGACCGCGGCGCGCTTCTCGTTCAACACCGGCGACGGCCGCTGCCCGATCTGCGAAGGCCAGGGCATGCGCACCATCGAGATGAACTTCCTGCCGGACGTGAAGGTGCCTTGCGACGCCTGCAACGGCGCGCGCTTCAACAACGACACCCTCAGCGTGCAGATGCGCGGCAAGAACGCCGGCGAACTGCTGGCCATGGAAGTGGACGACGCCATCGGCTACTTCGCCGCGCATCCCAAGATCCATCGTCCCCTGCAGCTGATGCAGGACGTGGGTCTGGGCTACCTGACGCTGGGGCAGCCCTCCCCCACGCTGTCAGGCGGCGAAGCACAGCGCATCAAGCTGGTGACCGAGCTGTCCAAGGCCCGTCTCACCGACGGTCTGATCAAGACTGGCCGCGCCTCGCGCATCCCGCATACGCTGTACGTGCTGGACGAGCCCACCGTCGGCTTGTCGATGGCCGATGTGGAAAAGCTGATCCACGTGCTGCACCGGCTGGTGGAAGCCGGCAATACTGTGGTGGTGATCGAGCACAACCTGGACGTGATCGCCGAAGCCGACTGGCTGCTGGACCTGGGCCCCGAAGGCGGCACGGGCGGCGGCAAGCTGGTGGGCGAAGGCTCGCCCGAACACGTCATGACCCTGAGCGACCATTCCCATACCGGGCGGGTCCTGAAGGAATTCCTGGCACATCAACAGCAGTAAGAAGCATGGAATGTCGCTTTGAAGACCGGCTGGCGGGCCGCGCGCTGCGATTCGAGGGCTTGTGCTCGCGGATCGAGGCGCGCTGCGCCACCGAGGTCGCCCCGGCCCTGGCCGCCATCGAGGCGCAGCGGCAGCAGGGGCGCTGGATCGCCCTGTTGCTGGACTACGAACTGGGCGAATGGCTGTTGCCCGAAGCCGCATTGGCGCCGCCCGCCGGCCCCTGGACGCCGCCGCGCGACGACGCCAGGCCACGCCTGACGGCGCTTGCATTCGAAAGCAAGCACGACGAAGCGCCCTGGGACGCGCCGGATGCAGGCAGCGCGCCAGCCGCCATCAGCCTGCCCGCGCCGCGCATGACCGAGGTCGACTACGTGCGCCAGATTGAAGCCATCCGCGGCCTGATCGGCGACGGCGAGCTGTATCAGGTGAACTACACCCAGCCGCTGGACCTGCAATTCCAGGGCGACGCGGCCACCCTGTACCGGCGCATCGCCGCCCGCAACCCGGTGGCGCACGGCGCGTTCATCCAGGACGGCGAACGCACGGTGCTGTCGTTTTCGCCCGAACTGTTCGTGCGCCGCGACGGCCCGCGCCTGACCACGCGCCCGATGAAGGGCACGGCCCCGCGCGCCCCCGATCCGGCCGAGGACGAACGGCTGGGCCAGGCGCTGCTGGCCAGCGAAAAAAACCGCGCCGAAAACCTGATGATCGTGGACCTGCTGCGCAACGATCTGGGCCGGCTGGCCGAGCCGGGCTCGGTGCGGGTCGACGCGCTGTTCTCGCTGGAGCGCTATCCCACCGTCTGGACCATGACGTCCACAGTGTCGGCGCTGGCGCCGCACGCCTCGCTGGAAGAGGTGCTGCGCGCGCTGTTTCCCTGCGGCTCCATTACCGGCGCCCCCAAGGTCGCGGCCATGCGCCGCATCCGCCAGATGGAAACAGCGCCGCGCGGCCTGTATTGTGGCAGCATCGGCTGGCTGGCGCCGGACGGCGACTTCTCGCTGAACGTCGCCATCCGCACCCTGGTCCTGGACCACGCCGGCCACGGCATCTATAGCGTGGGCGGCGGCATCGTGCACGATTCCGACCCGGCCGAGGAATGGCAGGAATGCCATTGGAAGGCCCGGATCTTGCGGGCCTGAGGCCACAGTCCGGATGTCCGGCGCCCCTGCGCGCCGGCCGCCATCGGTAGTAGGATAGAGCGCGGCCGCAGCGCGCCTTTACGCCAGGAGAGTCCCATGCAACCCGAACTGATCGAGACCATCCTGGTCGATGCCGAACGACGCGTGCCGCTGCTGGGGCGCCACCTCAAGCGTCTGGAAGCGTCCTGCAAGGCCCTGGGCTACGGCTGGGGAGGCCGGGCCGTCGAAGCCGACATCATGATCACCGCCCTGGGCCTAGCCACGCCGGGGCCGCACAGGCTGCGCCTGCTGGTGGCGCGCGACGGCAGCCGCAACATCCAGACCGCGCCGCTGCCACCCCTGCAACCCGCACAGGAAGCCATGCTGGCGCCCGAAGCGCTGCGTTCATCCGAACCGCTGCTGCGCTACAAGACCACCTACCGCCCCTGGTACACCAAGACCATCGAATGGCTGCCGTCGCATCCGCACATCTTCGATCTGCTCTACCTGAATGAGCGCGGCGAACTCTGCGAAGGCAGCCGCAGCAACGTTTATCTGCGCCTGGATGGCGACTGGTACACGCCGCCCGTGGACAGCGGCTGCCTGCCCGGCGTGCAGCGCGCCGAACTGCTCGAAACGGGCAAGGTGGAAGAACGCGTCCTGACCCTGGCCGACCTGCATGCCGCCGAGGAAATCCGCCTGTCCAATGCGCTGCGCGGCTGGTTTCCGGTAACGCTGCGCGACACTTAATCCGCAAACTCGTCGACCACCACCTGCCGCAGCCACTGGTTGGCGGGCTCTCGGTGGTTGCGGGCGTGCCAGAACACGTTGATGACGGACTCCGGGATCTTCACCGGACAGGGCGCAGTTGCCAGGCCGAACGGACCGCAGGCGCAGTCGGCAAAGCGCTGCGGCACCACGGCAATCATGTCGGTGGCGGCCAGCACCGGCCCCACCGCAATGAAGTGCGGCACCGTCAGGCGCAGGCGCCGCCGGATGCCGGCCTGCCCTATCACCTGGTCGACCACGCCGTGGCCGGTGCCTTCCGAGGCGATGGCCACGTGCTCGGCCGCGCGGAACTGCCGCGCCGAGACCCCGGTGCGCGCCAGCGGATGGTCGCGGCGGAAGATGCACACATAGGGCTGGCGGAACAGCAGCCGCTGGAAGAAGCCGCTCTTCAAATCGGGCAGGAAGCCCATGGCCAGATCGATGCGGCCGCGCTCCATCTCGTCCTTCACGTCGATCGAGGTGGTGCGCACGGTGCGCACCGTGACGCCGGGCGCGGCGCGGTCCAGCGCGCGCATCAGCCGCGGCAGGAAATAGGTCTCGCCCACGTCGTTCACGCCGATCACGAAGGCACGACCGCTATGCGCGGGGTCGAACGCGGCGCGCGCGTTCAGGGTGCTGTGCAGCGCCTCCAGCGCGGCGGCGATGGGCTGCGCCAGATCCTGCGCGTAGGGCGTGGGCACCATGCCGCGCGAGGTCCGCAGGAATAGCTCGTCGCCCAACAGCTTGCGCAACCGGCCCAGCGCATTGCTGACGCCCGGCTGCGAGATGCCCAGGCTCTCGGCCACGGCCGACACCCGGCCGTGCTTGCGCAGTTCGTTGAAGACGACCAGCAGGTTCAGGTCCACGTCTTGCAGGTTCATGGGCTGTCTCCACCAATATTGATTCTGGTGATTTATCTCATCAAGCAGATTCTATTTATTTATTTCACCTTCTGCCCGATGATGCAAAAAACGCCAGCGCCCATGCCGCGCCGGCTCTGCTGGATCGCGCCCGCGGTCCGCCGAACCAAGGAGACACGCCATGCGTACCTGTACGCTGTCCGCCGCCGCGCCCTGTCGCCGGAGCGGATCATGAACGCCCCCGAGCAGCCCATCCAATTCGCCCCGCGCTGGCAGGACGACGGATCCCACCGCATCCCCTTCGGCGTCTACACCGACGCCGCCCTGCATCAGCGCGAAATGGAGCGGTTCTTCTACCGCGCGCACTGGAGCTACGTGGGCCTGGAAGCCGAGATCCCGAACCCGGGCGACTTCAAGCGCACTGCGGTGGGCGAACGCTCTGTCATCTTGCTGCGCGACAACGACGGCCAGGTGCGCGTGGTGGAAAACGTGTGCGCCCACCGCGGCGTGCAGTTCTGCCGCGAACGTTCGGGCAACCGCAGCGAATTCGTCTGTCCGTACCACCAGTGGAACTACGACCTGCAGGGCAATCTGATCGGCGTGCCGTTCCGCCGCGGCGTCAAGCAGGACGGCAAGGTCAACGGCGGCATGCCGCCCGACTTCAACCCGCAAGAGCACGGCCTGACCAAGCTGGCCGTGGCCTGCCGCAACGGCGTGGTGTTCGCCTCGTTCGACCACGACGTCGAGCCGCTGGAGGATTATCTGGGGCCGGACATCCTGCATTATTTCGACCGCGTCTTCGACGGCCGCGAACTGGTGATCCACGGCTACAGCCGCCAGCGCATCCCCGGCAACTGGAAGCTGATGCAGGAAAACATCAAGGATCCGTATCATCCGGGCCTGCTGCACACCTGGTTCGTCACCTTCGGCCTGTGGCGGGCCGACAACCGCTCCGAGCTGAAGATGGACCGGCACTTGCGCCACGCCGCCATGATCTCGACGCGCGGCCAGGGCGGCAAGGGCAGCGTGACCAGCGGCGTGTCCAGCTTCAAGGAGCAGATGTCGCTGAACGACGACCGCTTTCTCGACATCGTGCCGGAGCCCTGGTGGAACGGCCCCACCGCCGTGCTGATGACGCTGTTTCCCAGCGTCATCATCCAGCAGCAGGTGAACTCGCTGTCCACGCGCCACATCCAGCCGGTGGGCCACGACGCCTTCGACTTCGTCTGGACGCACTTCGGTTTCGCCGACGACACGCCCGAGATGACGCGCCGCCGGCTGCGCCAGGCCAATCTGTTCGGCCCGGCGGGCTTCGTGTCGGCGGACGACGGCGAGGTCATCGAGTTCTCGCAATCCGGCTTCGAACAGAAGCCCTGGCACCGCAGCGTGGCGGAACTGGGCGGCAAGACCGCCGAAAACACCGACCACATGGTCACGGAAACGCTGATCCGCGGCATGTACGCGTATTGGCGTCGGGTCATGGAGGCCTGACGATGCTGGACTTTCCGCTCTACTACCAACTGACCTGCCTGTACAACGACTACGCCGCCGCGCTGGACGCGGAACAATGGGAAAAGTGGCCCGAGTTTTTCCTGGAAGACTGCGTGTACAAGGTGCTGCCGCGCGAGAACCACGAGCGCGGCTATCCGCTGGCAACCATGTCCTTCGAAAGCCGCGGCATGCTGAAGGACCGCATCTACGGCGCCACCGACACCATCTTCCACGATCCCTACTACCAGCGCCACGTGGTGGGCGCGCCGCGAGTGCTGTCGGTACAGGGCGACCGCATCGAGTCCGAGGCCAACTACGCCGTGTTCCGCACCAAGCCCAGCCAACTGACCACGGTGTTCAACGTGGGCCGTTATCTGGACGTGGTCCGGCGCGGCCCCGACGGGCTCAAGTTCGAATCGCGGCTCTGCATCTTCGACAGCGAGCTGGTGCCGAATTCGCTTATCTACCCCATCTGAGAAAGGACACGACAGCAATGAGCACGCAATGGATCAAGGCCATCGCGCGGGACGAGGTGCCTGAAGACGACGTCATCGCCGTGCAGGCCGGCGGCCGCGAGATCGCGCTGTATGGCGTGGACGGCGAGGTCTACGCCACCGCCAATCTCTGTACGCACGGCAATGCGCGGCTGTGCGACGGTTTTCTGGAGGGGCATGAGATCGAATGTCCGCTGCATCAGGGGCGCTTCGACGTGCGCGACGGGCGCGCGCTCTGTTCGCCGCTGCGCGAGAACATTGCCGCCTATCCGGTCAGGATCGAGGACGGCGTGGTGTTCGTGGCGTTGTAGCGTCTTTGTCAGACCGCGAGGCGCAGCGCCTCGTTGGCGGCCGCCATGCCCATGGCGGCCGTGACGGTCACGACCGAGCCATAGCCGGCGCAGGACAGGCCTTGCGGCGCCAGGGTCTGGCCCGAAGCGCCCATGTCGTCCTCGCCTTCCGTGGGGCGAGTCCAGGCGTCGGGCAGGATGGCGGGCTGGTCGAACCATAGGGCATGGATGCCCATCTTCGGCACGCGCTTCAGTGCTTTGCCGTTCTGATCGGAAGCTCGCGGAAAGCCGTGTTCGCGGCGCAGCTTGTTGCGCAGCTTGGACAACAGTGCATCGTTGACCGCAGCCGACAGGTCGCCGGCGCGCAGGGCCAGCGGATCGGTCTTGCCTCCAGCGCCGCCGCACAACAGCATGGGCACGCCGATTTCGCGCGCATGCAGGATCATCGCGATCTTCGCCGCGGCCTGGTCGGTGCAGTCGATGATGACCGAATACGGGCCGGACAGGACCTGGGCGACGTTCTCGGGCGAAACGAAGTCATCCACCCGCGTCAGCCGGCATTCCGGATTGATCGCCAGCACGCGCTCGGCCATGGCATCGACCTTGGATTGGCCCAGCGTCTCGGTCAAAGCGTGGATCTGCCGATTGACGTTGGATTCGGCGATGTGGTCCAGGTCGATGAGCGTCAACGCGCCGACCCCGCAGCGCGCCAGGGCTTCGACGGTCCAGGAACCCACGCCGCCCAGGCCTGCTATTGCCACATGGGCGTTGCGCAGGCGGGTCGGGGCTTCGGGGCCGTAGAGGCGGGAAAGACTGCCGAAGCGGCGGTCGAGGTCGGCTTGGGGTTCTGGGGTGTTCATGAGGGCGTATTTTATTGCAGGCGGGTGTTGGGGGACGGGTGCTGGTTCTTGAGACGCCTGGCACGGCGGCGCCCGGGGTGGCGCGGGGCAACGATTGCGGTCCGGAGCGTTCGCTCCGGACTTCCCCTGCGTCATCCTCGTCACCGCCTCCGGCGGTTCCTTCGGATTCCCTCGGGCTTATCGACGCCCCGCGCCACCCCAGGCGCCGCCGCGCCAGGCTCTGCTGATTGAATCTTGCCGGTCGCTGGGACGGGTGGTGTGCTTGGCGTTCTTCTCCCCGACGAGGAAGAGAGAAAGATCTTGCGGGGACGCCAAAGACGGCCGCGCGGGCGGCCTTCTTTGGCATATGGTTGCAGTCAGTTGTACGGATGGCGCTGCGCGCGGGTGCAGGCATGCACTCATATGCAATCCGTCGCCCAGCAACGATTCCTGCTCAAGCGCAGATCATCATCAGCGCACAGCGGCATCACCAATCGCAAGACGCCGCGTAAGCCCCAAAAGGCCGCCCGGGCGGCCGGCCTGGGGCGGGCCCCGCAAGACCATCGCCCAACCCCCACCGTCGGCGAGAATCCTACGAAGACCAGTCACCCCAGCTGACGCCAAGTTTCAAAAGCGGAGTCTGGCGCGTCGGTGCGCTGGGGCGCGTGGGGCGTCGATAAGCCCGAGGGAATCGGAAGGGAAGGCCGAAGGCCTGGACGACGATGACGACGGGGAAGTCCGGAGCGAACGCTCCGGACCGCAATCGTTGCCCCGCGCGCCCCAGCGCACCGACGCGCCAGACGGATTAAGAACCCGCCGCTGCGCCAGCAGCAGACTCAGCAGCACCACCGCCAACAACATCATCCCCCCCGAGCGCCTGATAAACCGTCACCTGATTCACCAACCGATTCAACATATTCTCATCCCGAGAAACCTCAGCCACCCGCCGCTTCTCCTGCGCGTCCAGCCAGTCCTTCAACGGCACCGCCCCCGCCCGGTAGCGCACTTCGTACAGACGCTCGGCCTCGCGCGCCGCGCGCAGAGACGCGTCCAGCTGCTCTGCCTGCAAGCGCAGTTGCGTGCGATTGGACAGCGCGTTTTCCACGTCCGCCATCGCCTGGTACAGCGCCTGCCGGAAATTCACCACCCGCTCTTCGTAGTCGGCCTTGGAGATCTTGATGTTGAGCTGCATCTGGTTCCATTGCAGGAACGGCAGCGTCAGCGCCGCCCCCAGCGAGCCCACCGGGTTCTTCAGGACATCGGACAACGTGGGGCTCGAACTTCCCAAGGCGCCGGTCAGCGTCAACGGCGGGTAGAAGCTGGCGCGGGTTGCGTCGACGGTGGACAGGGACTGGCGCAGGCGCAGCTCGGCGGCGCGCAAGTCGGGACGGCGGCCCAGCAGGTCGGCCGGCACGCCGGCGCGCGCTTGCGGCAAGGGATAGCCCGGCAATCGCGCCGGGTCGGCCATCATGCGGTCCGGCGGGCCGTCGAACAGGATGGTCAGGGCGTTGGCGTATTCCACCCGTTGCTGCACCAGCAGCGTATGAGCGGCTTCCTGGCTGGCCACGGTCTGTTCAGCCTCGGCCATTTCCAGCGCCGACGCGCCGCCCGCCGCGTATTGGGCGCGCACCAGGTCCTGCGTCCTGCGTGCGTACGCGATGCTCTCGGCGCTGCTGGCAATACGCTGGTTGATGAAGGCGGTCTGCCAGTACAGCGTGGCCGTGGTGCCCACCAGGGACAGCGCGGCACTCTGGCGGTCCTGCTCGGTCGCCAGCGCATCCCACTGCGCCGCGTCGCGCTGGCTGGACAGCTTGCCCCACAGGTCCACTTCGTAGCTGACAGTCAACTCCGCCGCGTTGGTCCGAGAGATCGCGCGATCTCCGTACAGATTGCGGTTGCGCGTCACATTGGCGTTGCCGCCCAGTTGCGGCAGCAGCTTGTCCTCGGTGATTCCAGCCTGGTACTGCGCCCGGCGCACGCGGATCGCGGCGGCGGCCAGGTTGTTGTTGCGCGCCAGCGCGGCGTCGACCAGGCCGTTGAGCGTCGGGTCGTTGAAATTGCGCCACCACTGGCCGCCATCGGCCAGCGGCCCGGCCTGGAAGTCGCCTGCGGGCGCATGGGTCCAGGCGGCTGGAATGGACGTCAGCGGCGGCTCGTAGTCGGTGTGCAGCAGGCTGCCGCAGCCGGCCAGGGCCAGCAGCAGCGCCAGGGCGGCAGGTTTGCAGATCAGGGAAACCGCTTTCATCTTCCTCATTCCCGGGCCAGGGCCTCGACGGGATCCAGGCGCGCGGCATTGCGCGCCGGCAAATAGCCAAAAAGCACACCGATCAGCGTCGAGCAGCTGAACGCCGCCACCATCGATGTCGTGGAATAGATCATCTGGAACGACCCGCCCGTGGCCTTGGACACCAGCACGCCCAGCCCCAGGGACAGCACGATGCCGATGGCGCCGCCTATCAGGCACACCAGCACCGCTTCGATCAGGAACTGCTGCATGATGTCGCTGCGCCGCGCCCCCACCGCCATGCGCACGCCGATCTCGCGGGTGCGCTCGGTCACCGACACCAGCATGATGTTCATGACGCCGATGCCGCCCACCATCAGCGAGATCAGGGCAATCATGGACACCAGCAGCGTCATGGTGGCGGTGGTGCGTTCGATGGTCTTGCGGATCGCGTCCGTGTTGAACACGAAGAAATCCTTGGTCACGTGACGCCGCGTCAGCACGCGCACGATGGCCTGCTCCGCCGCGGCGGGCGGCGAGGCGTCATTGACGCGCACTGTGATGCTTTTCAGATGCTGCTGCCCCAGCACGCGCGACAGCGCCGTGGTGTAGGGGACCCACACGTTCAACGAATCATTGCTGCCGAAGACGGTTTCTTTCTTTTGCGTCACCCCGATCACGCGCGCCGGCATCGACCCCAGGAATACCACCTGCCCGATGGGCTCGGTATGCGAGCCGAACAGCTTGCGCCGGGTGGCGTCATCGATCACCACTTCCTGCGCACGCCGCAGCACGCTGGTCTCGTCGAAGAACTTGCCCTGGGCCAGCTTGATGGCGCGCACGCGGAAATATTGCTCGCCCACGCCCTGGATCACGCCGGTCACCGACACGTTGCGATAGCGCAGCGTGTTGCTGGTGGAGACTTCCGGCGTAACGCTGTCCACATAGGATTCGCGCGCCAGGGCGTCGGCGTCGGCCGGCACCAGGGTGCGGATATTGACGGCCTTCTCGTCGCCGAAGTCCTTGCCCGGAAAGATCTCCACCGTGTTGGTGCCGATCTCGCTGATGTCGTCCAGGATCTTGCGGCGCGAGCCTTCACCCAGCGCCACCACCGACACCACGGCCGCGATGCCGATGATGATGCCCAGCATCGTCAGCGAGGTGCGCAGCCGGTGCGCATTCATCGCCAGCAACGCCATGCGCAAAGCCTCGCGGCAACGGTCCAGGTAGGCCTGCCACACAGGCCGCGCGGCCAGCGCCGGCGCATCTTCCTTGACGCGTTCGCGCCGCGGCGCGTCGGGATTGCGCTTGTCGGCGACGATCTCGCCGTCGCTGATCTCGATGATGCGCTGGGCGTGGCGCGCCACATTCATATCGTGCGTGACGATGATGATGGTGTGGCCGGCCGCGTTCAGTTCTTCCAGGATGCGCAGCACTTCCTGGCCGGTGTGCGTATCCAGCGCGCCGGTCGGCTCGTCGGCCAGGATGATGTCGCCGCCGTTCATCAGCGCCCGCGCGATGCTGACGCGCTGCTGCTGGCCGCCGGACAGTTGGCCGGGCCGGTGCCCGGACCTGTCGCCCAATCCCAGCCGCTTGAGCAGTTCATCGGCGCGTTCCAGGCGCGCCTCGCGCCGCTTGCCGGCGTAGACGGCCGGCACCTCGACGTTGCCCTGCGCGGTCAGATCGGACAGCAGGTGGTAGCGCTGGAAGATGAAGCCGAAGTGCTCGCGGCGCAGCTCGGCCAGTTCGTCCGGGTCCAGCTCGCCCGTGCTGCGCCCGTCGACCCGGTACTCGCCGCGGGTGGGGCGATCCAGGCAGCCCAGGATGTTCATGAGCGTGGACTTGCCCGACCCGGACGCACCCACGATCGCCACCATCTCGCCGGCCTCGATAGCCAGGTTGACGTCCTTCAGCACCGCGATGGTCTGTTCGCCCGCGGGAAACTCGCGGCGCACGCCCGTGAGCGATATCAAAGGCCCGCTCATGTCAGGCCCCCGGCGCAGCCGCGGCCGGCGCGGCATCCGCCGACACGACGCGCTCGCCCACCTCCAGCCCTTCCAGCACCTGCGCCTGGACGTTGTTGTTCATGCCTATCCTGACCTGGCGCGTTTCGGTCTTGTTGTCCTTCAGGACCACGCGCACGGCGTAGCGGCCGTCCTCGCCGCGCTTGCCCAGCGCCGAGGCCGGCACCACGACCGTGTTCTTGGCCTCCCCCAGCACGATGAAGACCTGGGCGGTCATGGAGATGCGCAGCTTCTCGTCCGGATTGGGCACGTCGAACAGGCCGTTGTAGTAGACGGCGGCGGTGGTGGAGCTGCCGCTGGTCGATCCGGTAAGCGAAGACGCCGCGTCGTCCTTCTGCACCGAATCCGGCGCCGGCTCCACGGCGCGCAGGGCGGCGCGGTAACGCTCGTCGGGTTCGCCCAGGATGGTGAAGTACACCGGCAGGCCGGGCTTCACGCGGGTCACGTCGGCTTCCGAGATCTGCGCCTTGATGGTCATGGTGTCCACCTGGGCCACCTTGATGATGGTGGGCGCGCTCTGGATCGAGTTGACGGTCTGTCCTTCCTTGGTCACCACCGCGACCACCATGCCATCGATGGGCGAGACGATGCGCGTATAGCCCAGGTTGACCCGGGCGGTGTCGACCTGGATCTCGGCCTGCGCGATCTGTGCATCCAGCGAGGCGATTTCGGCGCGGGTCACGCCCAGCGTAGCCTCGGCGCTCTCGTAGGCCTCGCGCGAACTGGCGTCGGCCGCCAGCATCTGCCGCTGACGGCGGAAGGCCAGCTCGGCCTGCTTCAGCGTGGCGACCTTGGCGGCCCGCTCGGCGCGCCGGGTCTGCAAGGCGGCCTCGGCGTTGCGCAGCTCGTTCTGCTGGGTCATGTCGTCGATCTCGGCGACCAACTGGCCCTTTTTGACGCGGTCGCCCAGCGCCACCTTCAGGGATTTGAGCTGGCCGGTAGCCTGGGCGCCGACGCTGACGCGTTCGATGGCGTCGATGGTACCGCTGGCCAGCACGCTGTCTTCAAGGTCGGCCCGGGTGACCTCGGCCACCGCGAAAGTGGGCGGCGGCGGCGCGGAAAAGAATGCGGCGCGCACGCCGAAACCGGCTAAAAGCAGAAAAACGGCGATCAGGGCGTAGCGCTTGAACTTGCTGCGAGACTTTTTCATTGAACCTGTCGGATGTGGCGCTGGAAATCGAGCCAGCGCCGGTATTGCGAATTGCGGACCGGACAAGGGGAGGCTTGCCCACGCTGCCTGCACATCCTAAACGTCTAGTGCGTCCGAACCATCGACGATCTGTGGCGAAACGGTGAAAAACAGTAAAGCGGAACGGAACGTCAAGGTCCGCGTGATTGTTCCGTTGCATGAACGATACAACGCTTTGTCCGTCACCCACGCAAGCCCTCGCACGCAGATGCGGCGAACGTGCCGCCATCTTGCGCCATAAGCATGCGACTTCGCCCCTAGATAGCCGCCATCATGCGATTGGCGCCAAAATACGTTTGCGGCGCTGCAAAACAGCAGCGCCTCGACATAGGGCGACGATATGGCCAGAATGAACGCAGTTACGCCGTATCCGTGTCCACTTCTCATAGATCCCCCTCTTCGTCACCCAGTTCCCCAGAATTTTCCGGGGCGGTGCTTTTGTGCCTGCTGGCCATGATGAATCACGTGGCGCTCACTGGGGGACGGATCACGGTTTCCCTCACCGCGCTGCAGATGGGGCTGTCGACCTTCAAGGTGGGCACGCTGGTCGCGGTGTTCGCGGTGCTGCCCATGCTGTTCTCTGTGCGCGCCGGCCGCTGGGTTGACCGGGTCGGCATTGTGCGGCCGCTGGTCATCGGCACGGCCCTGGTCGCCTCGGGCACCACGCTGCCCTTCATCTCACAGACCCAGTTCGCCCTGCTGATAGCCTCCTGTTGCATCGGCATCGGCTTCATGTTGCATCAGGTCGCCACGCAAGACCTGCTGGGCCACGCGGAACCGGCTCAACGGCTGCGCAATTTCTCCTTTATGTCGCTGGCGCTGGCGGGGTCCGGATTCTCGGGCCCGCTGATCGCCGGGCTGGCGATCGACCATCTGGGGACGCGTCTGGCCTTCGGCCTGCTGACCTTGGGTCCGTTGCTTTCGGCGGGCGGCCTTTATGTCTTGCGTCACCAATTGAAGGCGGTGGATTCGCAGCTGTCAGGCAAAAAAGAGGCTGAAAAGCGGCGCGTTACTGAATTGCTGGAAGTGCCGGCATTGCGCCGCATCCTGATGGTCAACACGATTTTGTCCGGCGCGTGGGACACCCATTTGTTCGTCGTGCCCATTTTCGGCGTCGCCATCGGCCTGTCGGCCACCACCATTGGCGTCATTCTTGCGTCCTTCGCGGCGGCTACTTTCGTTATCCGCCTGATATTGCCCTTCATCCAGCGCCGCGTGCGATCCTGGACGCTGGTGCGGGTAGCGATGGCGACAGCCGCCATTGATTTCATGCTTTACCCGCTGTTCACCGACGTTAACGTCCTGATCGTGCTGTCTTTCATCCTCGGGCTGGCCCTGGGCTGCTGCCAGCCGAGTATGCTTTCCCTGCTGCACCAGCATTCGCCGCCGGGCCGCGCCGCCGAGGCCGTGGGCCTGCGGATGGCCCTGATCAACGGCTCGCAGGTGTCCCTGCCGTTGACCTTCGGCGCGCTCGGTGCGGTAATTGGCGTTGCCCCCCTCTTCTGGGCGTACTCCGTGGCCCTGATGGCCGGAGGCTGGGCCAACCGCAATCCCCCGATCGAATCTGAACGCAAAGCGTAGCCGTGAACATGCAGTCCTCTCCTCCCGCCGCCGGCAATTCCGGCGCCAGCCTGCCCTTTCGTCTTTGGACTGCGCAAGAGCGGCAGGAATCACTGGACGAGGCGCTGCGCCACTGGCAATCGGGCGAAGACGTGTGGGTCTACGGCTACGGCTCCCTGATCTGGCGGCCCGACTTCGACTTCGTGGAGCGCCGGCTGGCAACGCTGCGCGGCCACCACCGGGCGCTGTGCCTGTGGTCGCGGGTCAACCGCGGCACCCCGGAATGCCCGGGTCTGGTATTCGGCCTGGACCGGGGAGGCTCCTGCCGCGGGGTGGTCTACCGCCTGGCGGGCGACCAGGTGCCGACCTATTTCCCCGCGCTCTGGGAGCGCGAGATGTCCACTGGCGCCTATCTGCCCCGCTGGATCAACTGCGCCACCGATACCGGCACCGTGCGGGCGCTGGTCTTCATCATGAACCGGGACAATCCGGCCTACATCCGCGCCCTGCCCGAACCCGAGCTGCTGGCCATCGTGCGCCGCGCCGCCGGACGCTATGGCCCCTGCACCGAATACGTGGTGCAGACCGCCCAGGCGCTGCGCGCCGCCGGCATCCATGACGCCCGCCTGGACGCCATCGCGCGCCGGCTGGAGCTGGACGGGCACACCCTGCCGGAAGGCGCCTGAGGCCCGGCCTCGGGAAATCTTGCCTGCGCCCTGAGCGGGGTCAATGAGGGTACCGCCTCCCAGGCGGTATAAACTCCTTGTTATCAACGCTGAACTACTAGCCCCATGTCCGTCTCTGATCTGCGTCAAAGCTACGACAAGAACGTGCTGCTCGAAGGCCAGGCCGCCGCCTCCCCGTTCGAGCAGTTCACCCGCTGGTTCGACGAGGCCCTGGCCGCCAAGGTCCCCGAACCCAACGCCATGACCCTGGCCACGGTGGACGCCAGCGGCCAGCCCAGCGCGCGCATCGTCCTGATCAAGGGCTTCGATGAGCGCGGGTTCACGTTCTTCACCAATTACGAATCCCGCAAGGGCCTGGACCTGCAGGCCGAGCCGCGCGCCAGCCTGCTGTTCTTCTGGCAGCCGCTGGAGCGCCAGGTCCGCATCGAAGGCGTGGTCGAAAAAGTGGCCGGCGACGAGTCGGACGCCTACTACCACAGCCGCCCCGCCGGTTCGCGCATCGGCGCCTGGGCCTCGCGCCAGAGCCAGCCCATCACCCGTGAAGAGCTGGAAGCCCGCGAACGGGAATTCCGCGAGCGTTTCGGCGAACAGCCGCCGCGCCCGCCGCACTGGGGCGGCTACCGCCTGAAGCCCACCGCCTTCGAATTCTGGCAAGGCCGGCCCTCGCGCCTGCATGACCGCCTGCGCTATGTCGCCGACGGCCAGGCCTGGAAGATCGAACGCCTGTCGCCTTGATGCCGGGCGCCGCGCGCCCGCCCCCAATTAACGATTGCATGACCGCCTCCTCCCCTGATTTTGACGCCGCCTTTTTCCGCACCGCGCTGGGCCGTTACGCCACGGGCGTGACCGTCGTGACGACCGCCGACCCCGATGGCGCGCCCATCGGCCTGACGGTCAGCTCCTTCAACTCCGTGTCGCTGAACCCGCCACTGGTGCTGTGGAGCCTGTCGCGCAGTTCGTCGTCGCTGGCCGCCTTCGAGCAGTGCGAGCGCTACGTCGTCAACGTATTGGGCGCGGAGCAGATCGCGCTGGCGCGCCGCTTCGCCACCGGCAAGACGCCGGACCGCTACGCAGGCCTCACGGTGCATCACGCGCCGGGCGGCACGCCCATGCTGGACGGCCACTGCGCCGCCTGGTTCGAATGCCACAACCGCAGCCGCTACGTCGAGGGCGACCATGTCATCATGGTGGGCGAAGTGGAGCGCTGCGGCCATAGCGGCGAGCCGCCGCTGGTCTTCCATGCCGGCGGTTTCGACCTGACCCCGGCTGGCGCCCGTTCGGAAAGGAAAACGCCATGAGCGTGGATGTGGATTGCGTCGTCATCGGCGCGGGCGTGGTGGGCCTGGCGATCGCGCGCGCGCTGGCCCAGTCCGGACGCGAGGTGCTGGTGGCAGAAGCCACCGAGGCGATCGGCACCGGCACCAGTTCGCGCAACTCCGAAGTCATACACGCCGGCATCTACTACCCGGCGGGCAGCCTCAAGGCCCGGCTCTGCGTGCGCGGCAAGCACCTGCTTTACTCCTATTGCGCCGAGCGCGGCGTGCCCTACAAGCGGCTCGGCAAGCTCATCGTCGCCACCACGACGGAACAGGCCGCGCAGCTGGAGGGCATTGCCCAGCGCGCCCGCGCCAACGGCGTGGACGACCTGCAGTTCATTTCCGGCGAGGACGCCATGCGCCTGGAGCCCGCGCTGCGCTGCACCGCGGCGCTGTCCTCGCCGTCCACCGGCATCGTCGACAGCCATGCGCTGATGCTCTCGTTCCAGGGCGACGCCGAAAACGCCGGCGCCCAGTGCGTCTTCCACACGCCGCTGGTGTCCGGCCGGGTCCGCCCCGAAGGCGGCTTCGAGCTGCAATTCGGCGGCGACGACGCCATGACCCTGAGCTGCAACGTGCTGATCAATTCAGCCGGCCTGCACGCGCCGGCGCTGGCGCGCCGCATCGACGGTCTGCCCGCGTCCAGCATCCCCAAGGATTACCTGTGCAAGGGCAGCTATTTCACTCTGTCCGGCCGCGCGCCGTTCTCGCGCCTGATCTACCCTGTGCCGCAGCATGCCGGCCTGGGCGTGCATCTGACGCTGGATCTGGGCGGCCAGGCCAAGTTCGGCCCCGACACCGAATGGGTCGAAACCGAGGACTACACGCTGGACCCGGCCCGCGCCGACGTCTTCTACGAGGCCGTGCGCAGCTATTGGCCGGCCCTGCCCGATGACGCGCTAGCGCCCGGCTACACCGGCATCCGCCCCAAGATCTCCGGCCCCCACGAGCCCGCGGCCGATTTCGTCATCGCCGGCCCGGCCGCGCATGGCGTGCCCGGCCTGGTGAACCTGTTCGGCATAGAATCCCCGGGGCTGACCTCCAGCCTGGCCCTGGCCGAAGAGACCCTGGCCCGTCTGAACGGATGATCCCCACGCCGCGCATGCCGCGCGTGGCGCCATCAACAAATACTGTCACCTCTTCTCCTTTTTCTCCTCTCCCTGAACCATGCAGCACAACGACTACATCCTGACCCTGTCCTGCCCCGACCGCACGGGCATCGTGTACCGCGTCAGCGGCCTGTTGTTCGAATTGGGCTGCAACATCCTGGATTCGCAGCAGTTCGGCGACGAAGAGACCGGGCGCTTCTTCTTGCGGGTGCACTTCGACGTCCCGGCGGGCGTAGCCGCCAGCGACCTGCGGGCGCGGCTGGACGGGATGTCGGCGGAGTACGGCATGGAGCTGAAGCTGCATGACGCCCGCCGCAAGGAACGCCTGCTGATCATGGTCAGCAAGCAGGGCCACTGCCTGAACGACCTGCTGTTCCGCGTGCACAGCGGCCATCTGCACGCCGAAGTTGCCGCCATCGTCTCGAACCACAACGACTACGCCAGCCTGGCGGCGTCCTACGGCATCCCGTTCCACCACCTGCCGGTCACCGCCGACACCAAGGCGGAACAGGAAAAGCAGGTGCTGGCCCTGGTCGATCAGGAAGGCATCGACCTTGTGGTGCTGGCCCGCTATATGCAGATCCTGTCGGAAGACATGTGCCGCGCGCTGAACGGCCGCGCCATCAACATCCACCACAGCTTCCTGCCCAGCTTCAAGGGCGCCCGCCCCTACCACCAGGCGCATGCGCGCGGCGTCAAGATCATCGGCGCCACCGCCCACTACGTGACCTCGGACCTGGACGAAGGCCCCATCATCGACCAGGACATCGAACGCGTGGACCACACGATGACCGCCCAGGACCTGACCCAGGTCGGCAGCGACATCGAATCCCTGGTGCTGTCGCGCGCCGTGCGCAGCCACGTCGAGCACCGCATCCTGCTCAACCGCAACAAGACCGTCGTCTTCCGCTGATCCTCAGCTTGCGGATCGCCGTCCGGCGGATTCGCCTGGCGGCGGATCCTCGGGCGCGCCTGCCCCCAGCGGGAACTGGCGCGCCGCCATTTCCACCGCCTTTTCCTGCAGCGGCGAACGCGCAGCCTCGGGCCAGATCATCTGGCTGACCGAGCGGGCCGCGTGCTCGAAGGCAATGAAGCGCGTCCCCGCCAGCCCGCTGCGCGACAGGCAGGCCGGCACGATGGACACGCCCAGCCCCTGCGACACCAGCGACGCCACGCTCAGCCAGTGCCTGACCTCGTGCCGGATCACGGGCATGAAGCCCGCCGACACGCACATGGACAGCACCGTCTCGTAATAACTGGGCGAAGCGGCCCGGGCGAAGAACACGAAGTCGTCCGCGGCCAATTCCGCCAACCGCAGGGATTCCCGGCCGGCCAGGGGATGCGCCTGCGGCAGGCACACCACGAAAGGCTCGGCCATCAAGTCGCGCGCCAGCACGCCTGGCGGCACCGGATTGGCATGGATGAAGCCCAGATCCTGCTCGCCGCGGCGCACGGCCTCGATCTGGTCATGGGAATTCAATTCGGTCAGCACATGTTCCACGTCGGGCAGCTCGGCGCGCATGGCGTTGAGCAGCGCCGGCAGGCCGCGGTACAGCATGGAACCGACGAAGCCGATGCGCAGCCGGCCGCGCAGGCCCGCGTCCACGCGCTGCACCAGTGTGCGCACCTCTTCCGCCTGGCGCAGCAACGTCAGGGCTTCCCGGTACAGCACCTGGCCGGCGTCGGTCAGCTCGACGTGGCGGCTGGTGCGGGTCAGCAGGCGCGCGCCGACGTTGTCCTCCAGTTGGCGGATGGCGTAGCTGAGCGGCGGCTGGGAAATGTGCAGCCGCGTGGCCGCGCGGCTGAAGTGGCGTTCTTCGGCCACGGCGATGAAATAGCGCAACAGGCGCGGATCCAGGTCCATTTGTCTCCCCTGGGACTGCAATCCATACTTTTTTTGGATTGTTCTACACACAAACAGTATTTGTATAGATTAATCCATGCAAGCACCATCACAGGCATCGTTCCCGTCTTCAGCAGGATGCCGCCATGGATACCCCCGTCAAGACCGCGCCCACCGCCGCCACGCCCGTTCCGGATTCGCGCGGACAAAACCTGTTCAGCGCGGACCCTTACGCCGAGGCGCTCAGCCGGCGCTACCTGCCGCCCGCGCTGCACGCCCACCTGCTGCCCCACCTGGAACGGCTGGGCGCGCTGGCAGGCGGCGTCATGGACGAACTGGCCGCCACCGCCGACAAGCACCCGCCCACGCTGTCCGTGCGCAGCCGCGCCGGCGCCGACGAGTCCCGCATCGACAAGCATCCGGCCTACGTCGAACTGGAGCGCCTGGCCTACAGCGAATTCGGCCTGGCGGCGCTGTCGCACCGCGGCGGCGTCCTGGGTTGGCCCGAACCCATGCCCGCGGCCGCCAAGTACGCGCTCAGCCACCTGTTCGTGCAGGCGGAGTTCGGCCTGTGCTGCCCGGTCAGCATGACCGACTCGCTGGCTCGCACCCTGCGCAAGTTCGGCGACCCGGAACTGGTCGAGCGAGTCCTGCCCGAAGTGACCTCGCAGGATTTCGATGCGCTGCGCCAGGGCGCCATGTTCATGACCGAACAGGGCGCCGGGTCCGACGTCAGCGCCACCGAAGTGACCGCCACGGCGCAGGACGACGGCACCTGGCTCATCCACGGCGACAAATGGTTCTGCTCCAATCCGGACGCAGGCTACGCCATGGTGCTGGCGCGCAGCGAAGCCCAGGCCGGCCTGAAGGGCGTATCGCTGTTCCTGCTGCCGCGCGACCTGGCCGACGGCACGCACAACCACTACCGCATCCTGCGCCTGAAGGACAAGCTGGGCACGCGCTCGATGGCCAGCGGCGAGATCCGCCTGGAAGGCGCGGTGGCCTGGCTGGTGGGCGAGCGCGGCCGCGGCTTCAAGCACATGGCCGACATGATCAATAATTCGCGCCTGTCCAACGGCATGCGCGCCGCCGGCCTGATGCGCCGCGCCGTGACCGAGGCGGTCTATGTCTCGCAGCACCGGCGCGCCTTCGGCAAGCGCCTGATCGACATGCCGCTGATGCAGCGCCAGTTGGTCAAGATGACGGTCTGGGCCGAACAGGCCCGCAGCGTGATGTTCCAGACGGCGCGTGCGCTGGCCGACGCGGACCAGGGCGCGGCCGATCCGGCGCTGGCGCGCATCCTCACGCCGCTGATCAAGTTCCGCGCCTGCCGCGATGCGCGCAAAGTGACCGGCGACGCCATGGAAGTGCGCGGCGGCTGCGGCTACATCGAGGAATGGACCGAACCGCGTCTGGTGCGCGACGCCCACCTGGGCTCCATCTGGGAAGGCACCAGCAACATCGTGGCGCTGGACGTGCTGCGCGCCATCACCCGGGAAAACTCGCTGCCGGCGCTGCGCAGCCATATCGACGGCCTGCTGGCCGCAGGCCGCCCCTGCCCGCCCGAACTGGCCGACATGCAGGCGCGCGCGCTGGAGCAGACCTATGCCCTGGCCGAACACGCCGCGCAGGCCGACCGCCCCGAGCTGGCGCGCCAGGCAGCTTCGCTGCTGTACCACGCCGTTTCCATGGCCGCCCTGCGCTGGGAAGCCACCGAACCCGGCCTGGAAAGCCGCGCGCTGCTGGCCGACCAGGTGCTGCAGCATCGCCTGGGCCCGCGCGATCCCTATGCCATTGCGGCCGACGAAAGCACGGCGTGCCGCGCCATCCTGCAATACGCGCTGTAAGAACCGACGCCGGCGGCACAGCCGGCGCGCAACCACTGGAGACAAGCATGAACCGAACCTTCGCCCCTTTGCTGCTGGCGGCTGCCGCCGCCATCGCCCCCGCCGCACCCGCGCTGGCCGCGGACGCCTATCCCTCGGCCCGGCCCGTGACGCTGATCGTGCCCTTCCCGCCGGGCGGTCCCACCGACGCCCTGGCGCGCAGGCTGGCCGACAAGCTGCGGCAACCGCTCAACCAGAACGTCATCGTCGAAAACCGCGCAGGCGCCGGCGGCAACATCGGCTCCGAGTACGTGGCGACCGCCAAGCCGGACGGCTACACCCTGCTGTTCGGCACCTCGGGGCCGCTGGCGATCAACGTCAGCCTGTACAAGAAGCAGGGCTACAACCCCGAGACCAGCTTCGCGCCCATCATCCGCATCGGCCACCTGCCCAACATCCTGGTGGTGAACCCGTCGGTGCCCGCCAACAATGCGCAGGAACTGATCGCCTACGCCAAGAAGAATCCGGAAAAGCTGAGCTACGCCTCGTCGGGCAACGGCGCCTCGTCGCACCTGGCCGGCATTCTCTTCAACAATATGGCCGGCACCCAGATCATGCACATCCCCTACAAAGGCACGGGACCGGCCCTAAATGACCTGCTGGGCGGGCAGGTGTCGATGTCGTTCACCGACATCCTCACCGCGCTGCCCTACATCAAGGCGGGCAAGCTGCGCGCCATCGGCCTGGCCAGCGCCCAGCGCTCGGATGCGCTGCCCGACCTGCCGACGCTTTCCGAGCAGGGACTCAAGGGCTACGACGTCAGCGTCTTCTTCGGCATCGTCGCGCCCAAGGGCACGCCGGCTGACGTAGTGGACACGCTGAACCGCGCCTTCAAGACCGCGCTGTCCGATCCCGAGGTCGCGCAGACGCTGCGCAGCCAGGGCATCGTCGAAGCCCAGGACCAGACGCCGCAGGGCCTGGCGACCTTCATCTCGGCCGAAGTGCCCAAATGGCGCGACCTCATCAAGAGCGCCCACGTTTCCATCGACTGAACGGACCCCACATGGCTGCAACCCTGCCCAACGCCGGCGCGCTCGCCGGCTGCAAAGTGATAGACCTGTCGCGCGTGCTGGGCGGCCCCTATTGCACGCAGATCCTGGCCGACCACGGCGCCGACGTGCTGAAGATCGAGCCGCCCGGCGGCGACGAGACGCGCGGCTGGGGCCCCCCCTTCCTGGGCGATACGGCGTCCTACTTCATCGGCGTGAACCGCAACAAGGACGGCATGACGCTGGACCTGTCGCAGCCCGCTGGGCAGGAATTGCTGCGCCATCTGCTGGCCGACGCCGATGTGCTGGTGGAGAACTTCAAGCCCGGCACGCTGGAGAAATGGGGCCTGGGATACGAAACGCTGAGCCGCGACTTCCCCGCTTTGATCCATTGCCGGGTCAGCGGCTTCGGCGCGGACGGTCCGCTGGGCGGCCTGCCCGGCTACGACGCCTGCGCCCAGGCCATGTGCGGCCTGATGAGCGTGAACGGCGATGCGGACGGCGAAGCCACCCGGGTCGGACTGCCGGTGGTGGACATGGTGACCGGCCTGAACGCGGCCGTGGCCATCCTGCTGGCGCTCAATGAGCGTACGCGCAGCGGACTGGGGCAATTCCTGGACATCACGCTGTACGACTGCGCCCTGTCGCTGCTGCATCCGCACGCGCCCAATTACTTCTACAGCGGCAAGGTGCCCGCGCGCAGCGGCAACGCGCACCCGAACATCGCGCCCTACGAAACGCTGCCCACGGCCAGCGGCCCGATCTTTCTCGCGGTCGGCAACAACCGCCAGTTCGCGCAGCTGGCTCAGGCTTTGGAAGCGCCAGGATTGGCGGACGATGCGCGCTACGCCACCAACGCCGACCGCCTGCGCAACCGCTCATCCTTGCGCGACGACCTGTCCGCGCTGCTGGCGGGCCACGACGCCGCTGCGCTGGCCGACCGTCTGCTGCGTGGAGGCGTCCCCGCCGCCGCCGTACAGACCGTGGACCAGGCCTTGGCGCATCCGCATACCCGCCATCGCGGCATGGTGCTGGAGCAAGGCGACTATCGCGGCGTGGGTTCGCCGATCAAGCTGTCGCGCACGCCAGCCACGCTGCGCAAGCTGCCGCCGACGCTGCGTCCCGCCGACGCCGGCGAATAGGCCCGCGCGGCCTCAGCCGCCCTGGGCCACGCCTTCGCGGCGCGGATCGGCGCCGCCCTGCAGGCCGCCAGCATCGATCACGATGCCGTGGATGCCGCTGGGGAATTCGGTGATGCGCACCGGATGCCCCATGCGCTCAAGCTCTGGCGCCAGCGCCTCCAGCGCGGTGCCCTTCTCCAGCTCGGTCTCCTTGTTGCGGCTGCCCATGTTCGGCAGGTCGATGGCCGCCTGGATGTCCAGGCCCCAGTCCAGCACGCCCACAATGGTCTTGGCCACATAGTTGATGATGGCGCTGCCGCCCGGCGACCCCACCAGCAGATAGGGCTTGCCATCGCGCAGCACGATCATCGGCGCCATCGAGCTGCGCGGGCGCTTGCCCGGTTCGATGCGGTTGGCGACGAGGCGGCCCTCGGGATCCTTGTAGGACGAGGAAAAATCCGTCATCTCGTTGTTCAGCAGGAAGCCGCGCACGAAGATCTTGCTGCCGAACTCGTTTTCGATGGTGGTCGTCATGCTCAAGGCATTGCCCTGGGCGTCCACCGCCACCAGATGGCTGGTCGAGGGCAGCGCCCACGCGTCGTCCTTGCCCAGCGACAGCAGCTTGCCTTCCGGATCGCCGGGCAGCGCCACCTTCATGCTGCGGTCCGGCTGGATCAGCGCGCCGCGCGCGCGCAGATAGGCGGGGTCCAGCATGGCGCGCACCGGCACCCGCACGAAGTCCGGATCGGCCACGTAGAAATCGCGGTCGGCGAACGCCAGCCGGCCAGCTTCCGAAAAGTAATGCACCGCCTCCAGGCTGCCCGGCTTGTAGCGGGCGAGGGGGAACTGCTCCAGTTCGCCCAACATCTGCAGCACCGCGATCGGGCCGCTGCTGGGCGGCCCCATGCCGCACAGCTGGTAGCCGCGATAGGCGCCGCAGACGGGATCGCGCGTCTTGGCGCGATAGCCCGCCAGGTCGGCCAGGGTCAGGTCGCCGGGTACGGCGTGGCCGCGCACGGCGGCGACGATATCCCGGGCGATGTCGCCCTGGTAGAACGCGTCCGCGCCTTGCTCCGCCACCGCGCGCAGCGTGCGCGCGAATTCCGGGTTCTTCAGCACGTGGCCCACCGGCCAGGGAGCGCCGTCCGGCGCGTAGAAGTAGGCCGCGGCCGCGGCTTGCGTGCGCAGTTCCTTGTTGCCGGCCAAAAGCTTATGCAAGCGCGGCGACACGGCAAAACCTTGTTCGGCCAGCCGGATCGCGGGCTGGAACAAGTCGGCCCAGGGCAGCGCGCCCTGCTCCTTGTGCGCCAGCTCCAAGCCTCGCAGCAAGCCCGGCACGCCCACCGCCAGGCCGCTGTTCACCGCGCGGGCGAATGGCACCGGCTTGCCGTCCGCATCCAGGAAACGTTGCGGCTGGGCCGCGGCGGGCGCGGTCTCGCGGCTGTCGTAGGTCTGGATACGGCCGCTCTTGGCCGAATACACCACCATGAAGGCGCCGCCGCCGATGCCCGACGATTGCGGCTCCACCAGGTTCAGGACCAGTTGGGCGGCGATGGCGGCGTCCACCGCGCTGCCGCCCCGGCGCAGCATCTCGTCGCCCGCCTGCGTCGCCAGCGGATTGGCCGATGCCATCATGAAATGCGGCGCACGCACCAGTTGGCGCGTCTGTATGCCGCTGGCGGCCTCGGGGTTCAGGTCCTCGGCGGCCTGCGGCGTGCGGGCCCAGGCCGCGGGCATGGCGGCAAGCGCGGCGGCAAGCATGAGGGCGGCGGCGTGGCGGGGTGCGCGCATGGGAAGCTCCTGTGTGCGCCGGCTTTCCGGCAGGGGTTCATGATAGTCAAGGCGCCCGCGGCTGTCGCGACGCCAGCCGCATCCGGCTTAGAATCGCGGTTTCCGCCCACCGTCCCCACCGTGCCATGCGTTTGCGCCACATCGAGATTTTCGAAGCGATCCGCCGTACCGGATCCCTGACCGAGGCCGCGGCCGCGCTGCATATCTCGCAGCCCGCGGCCAGCAAGCTCCTGGCGCACGCCGAGGCGCAGCTGGGCTTCAAGCTGTTCGAGCGCGTCAAGGGCCGGCTCGTCGCCACGCGCGAAGCCGAGATCCTCACGCCCGAAGTCGCGCGCCTGAACCAGGACCTCAACAGCGTGCGCAGGCTGGCCGCCAGCCTGCGCGACCATCCCAACGGCCACCTGCGACTGGGCTGCGCGCCAGCGCTGGGCCTGGGGCTGCTGCCCGGCGTGGTGCGCGACAGCCGGGAGGCGCAGCCCGGCATCACCTTCGACATCCACACGCATCACAGCACCGAACTCGTACAGGGGCTGCTGACGCGCGAACTGGACCTGGCCATCACCTTCGACACCAACGACTATCCGGGCCTGACCCGCATGGGGCTGGGCCACACGGAGCTGGTGCACCTGAGCCGCAAGGAAGGCACGGGGCCGCTGCCGCTGGCGGAGCTGACGGCCATGGCGGGCGACACGCTGATCGTGCTGGACGCGGCCGACGCCTCCGGCGCCCTGCTGCAGATGGCATTGGACGCGCAGGGCCTGGATCCGCAAGTCGCCATCCAGGTGCAAACGCACTACGTGGCCTGCGCGCTGGTGGACGCAGGCTGCGGCGACGCCATCGTGGACGCCATCACCGCGCAGGCGATGCTGCGTCCCGGCATGAACCTGCGCCGGCTGGACCCCGCGCTGCGCGTGCCGATCAGCATCATGGTGCGCAACCAGGATCCGCTGTCAGCGCTGCACCGCGACTTCATCGAACGCTTGCGCGCCGCCTGCGAAGCGCTGCAGGCCGGACTCGACGCCGCGGCCTGAAGCGGCCGGCGCACAAAAAAAAACGGGCGCCCGAAGGCGCCCGTCATTGCGTGCAGACAGGGCAGGCAGCGCCCGCCCCGCGCGGCGTCAATCCAGCTTGATGTTCTGCTTCTTCACGACGTCCTTCGCCCAGTCATACTGCTCTTTGATTTCCTTGGCGAATTCTTCCGGCGTGTTGCCCGACGGCGCCGAACCCTGGTCGTCCAGCGCCTTGATGACCTTGGGGTCCTTCAGGGCCACCACGGCAGCGTCGCGCAGCTTGTTCACGACTTCCATCGGCGTGCCCTTGGGCGCCAGCAGACCGTACCAGACCGGCTGGTTCAGCACCGGGAAGCCGGCGTCCTTGAAGGTCGGCACGTCCTTGATCGAATCGATGCGGGTCGGCCACGCGATGGCCATGGCGCGCAGCTTGCCCGCCTGGATCTGCGGCATCGACGACGGCAGGTTGTCGAACAGGATTTCGATCTGGCCGCCGACGGCGTCAGCCACGGCCGGGCCCGAACCCTTGTACGGCACGTGCACGATGTCCGTGCCGGTGGCCATCTTGAACGATTCGCCCATCAGGTGCAGCACGCCGCAAGTGCCCGAGCTGCCGTAGGAGTACTTGCCCGGGTTCTTCTTCAGCTCTTCCAGGAAGCCCTTGAAGTCCTTGGCGGGGAACTTCGGGTTCACGGCCACCACGTTGGCGGTGTTGGCGAAGTTGGTGACCGGCTGGAAGTCCTTGATCGGATCGTAGGGCAGGTCATTGGGGCGGCAAGCGGGGTTCACGGCCATCGTCGACACGGTGGCGATCGACAGCGTGTAGCCGTCGGCATCGGCGCGCGCGGCTTCGGATGCGCCGATGGCGCCACCGGCGCCGCCCTTGTTTTCCACAACCATGGGCTGGCCCAGTTCCTGGCTCATGCGCTGCGTCACCAGGCGCGCGATGATGTCGGTCGAGCCGCCAGGCGCGAACGGAACGATCACGCGGATAGGCTTGCTCGGGTACTTGTCGGCAGCGAAGGCGGCGGAGGCGCCAAAGGTGCCGGCAACGCCGGAGGCCAGGGCAATGGCCACGGCCAGGGAGCGGACTTTATTCATAGGTGTGTTTCCTCCAATATGCGAGCCCGTGTGTGTACGGACCGTTGTGTGATGCGCCTGCCTGTAGACAGGTCAGCAATGAACGGCGGGAGGGCGCAAGTTCTGTGCGCAGGGAGAGCACTGCTTTTATAGGTTGCTTGTGGCACATGCGCCCGCCAGAATGACGGAGAATAGCAGCAAATGCTTACAGACGCATAGCGCCGGGATCCCCTTCTGACGCGCATCAAATACCTGCTCTCACATGTCCGTTGCCCTTCTGGTTTTCCCTGATTTCATGCTGGTCGCGCTGGGTTGGGCGCTGCGTCACAAACTGGATTTCTCGCGCGAATTCTTCGCCGGCACCGAGCGCCTGGTTTACTTCGTCCTGCTCCCCGCACTGCTGTTCCAGTCCATCCTGCGCACCCCCATCACCGCCGGCAACGCCGCCATGCTGCTGCAGGCCTGCGCAGCCGTCATCGCGACCGGCGTCGCGCTGACCTGGCTGGCGCGCTGGGCGCTGCGGCCGTCGCCGCTCAGCCTGGCCTCGTCCGCGCAATGCGGCTACCGCTTCAACACCTATCTCGGCCTGGCCTTGTCGGCCAGCCTGGGCGGCGCCCAGGGCCAGACGGTCATGGCGCTGATCGTCGGGTTCGCCGTGCCGATGGCCAACATGGCGGCGGTCTACGGCCTGGCGCGCCACAGCGGCGGCAACCTGCTGCGCGAACTGGCACGCAACCCGCTGGTCATTTCCACGCTGGCCGGCCTGGCCTGCAATCTGGCCGGCGTGCATCTGCCCGGCCCGCTGGACACGGCGCTGGGACGCCTGGGCGCTGCCGCGCTCGCGCTGGGCATCATGTGCGTGGGCGCCAGCCTTTCATGGGAAGGCGGCAAGGGCCATGGCGCGCTGATCGCCTGGATGCTCGGGGTCAAGCTGCTGGCGCTGCCCGCGGCGGCCCTGCTGATCGCGCATCTGCTGGCGCTGCCGCCGCTGGAATCGCAGATGCTGCTATTGTTCGCGGCCCTGCCCACCGCGTCCGCGGCCTATGTGCTGGCCATGCGCATGGGCGGCGACGGCCGCATGGTGGCCGTGCTGATATCGCTGGGCACGCTGCTTTCGGCGTTGACGATTCCGCTGTGGCTGATGCTCACCGGCGCAGGTTGAGCGGCAAGGCCCGACAACGAAAAAAGACCGCCGCGGCGGTCTTTTTTCATGCACGCACAGGCCCGCTTACTAGGACTTGTGCGCGTTGGTCATGGAAGCCGGCACCACCCATTCGGCGAACTGCGCTTCGGTCACGTAGCCCAGCGCCAACGCCGATTCCTTCAGCGACAGGCCTTCCTTGTGCGCCTTCTTGGCGATCTGCGCGGCCTTGTCGTAGCCGATATGCGGATTCAATGCCGTCACCAGCATCAGCGAACGGTCGACCAGTTCGGCGATGCGCTCGCGATTGGGTTCGATGCCGGCGGCGCAATGCTCGTTGAAGCTGGCCATGCCGTCGGTCAGCAGGCGCACCGATTGCAGGAAGTTGTGGATCACCAGCGGCTTGAACACGTTGAGTTCGAAGTTGCCGCTGGCGCCGCCGATATTGATGGCCACGTCGTTGCCCAGCACCTGCGCCGCCAGCATCGTGATGGCTTCGCATTGCGTCGGGTTGACCTTGCCCGGCATGATCGAGCTACCCGGCTCGTTCTCGGGAATGCTGATTTCACCCAGGCCCGAACGCGGACCGCTGGACAGCCAGCGCACGTCGTTGGCGATCTTCATCAGGCCGGCTGCCAGCGACTTCAGCGCGCCGTGCGCGAACAGCAGCGCTTCGTGCGAAGCCAGGCCCTGGAACTTGTTGGGCGCCGACACGAAGGCAGTGCCGGTGGCATGCGCCAGTTCGGCGGAAACCTTGGCGCTGAACTGCGGGTGCGCGTTCAGGCCCGTGCCCACGGCCGTGCCGCCGATGGCCAGCTGGTGCAGGCCAGGCAGGGTGGCGCGGATCTGCTGCTCGGCCAGGTCCAGCTGGGCCACGTAGCCCGACAGCTCCTGACCCAGCGTCAACGGCGTGGCGTCCTGCAGGTGGGTGCGGCCGATCTTGACGATGTCGTAGAACTCGGCGCTCTTGGCCGCCAGCGTGGCGCGCAGCGCCTTCAGCGAGGGCAGCAGATGATGCTCGACCTGCACCGCCGCCGCCACGTGCATGGCGGTCGGGAAGGTATCGTTGGACGACTGCCCGCGGTTGACGTGGTCGTTGGGGTGGACCTTGCGTTCTTCGCCGCGCACGCCGCCCATCAGTTCCGAAGCGCGGTTGGCCAGCACCTCGTTCATGTTCATGTTGCTTTGCGTGCCCGAGCCGGTCTGCCAGACCGACAGCGGGAACTCGTTGGGCCATTTACCGGCGATCACTTCATCGGCGGCGCGGACGATGCCATCGGCGATCTTCGGATCCAGTTCGCCCAGATCGGCATTGACCTTGGCCGCCGCGCGCTTGAGCCGCGCCATCGCTTCGACCAGGGGGACCGGCATCTTCTCGGTGGAAATCGCGAAAAAATGCAGCGAACGCTGGGTCTGGGCGCCCCAGAGGTGATCCTCAGGGACTTCGATGGGACCAAACGTGTCTTTTTCAATGCGGGTCTTCATGGCGCGTGCTACTCCGTGGCGACGTCGATTACGGCTGACGGCAGCGCGCCAGCCGCGAGAATGTTGAGAATGACAATCAGTTATAGGTTAGCAGAAACCCGCATTCCTATAATTGCGCAAACATCCGTGCTCCCTCCACCGTTTTTACCACTCGCCCCGCGCCATGTCCGCCCCTCTTTGCAGCCTGACCTTGCACCTGCCCGACGAAGCCGCCACGGAATCGCTGGCACGTCAGCTCGCCCCCCTGGTTTCCGGCGGCCAGGCCGGTCCGGCTGGGGGACATATCCACCTCCAGGGGGACCTGGGCGCGGGGAAAACGGCCTTCACACGGGCCCTGTTGCGGGAAAGCGGCATCACGGGACGGATCAAAAGTCCCAGCTACGCGCTGCTTGAATCCTATAAAGTTTCTAACTTATACTTCTATCACCTTGATTTTTATAGATTTAGTGATACGCGAGAATGGTTGGACGCAGGATTCCGGGATTTACTGCGTGACGACGCAGTCGTTTTGATCGAATGGCCGGAGCGGGCCGGGGGCCTTTTGCCCCCTCCCGACCTGCTGATTTCCCTAGCCTATGCAGGCGACGGACGCGACGCCACCCTGACCGCGTACACCGCTCGAGGACAAACATGGTTGAACGCGATTGTCCCCCCGCCCCAGTCGGCGCCCTCCCCTCGGCAGGCGCCACCCGGCGCCGCCTGATCAGCGTCGCCGCCACCCTGCTCGTCCTGCCGGTCCTGCCGCGCCTGGCGCAGGCGGCGACCATCCTGGCTGTGCGCACCTGGCCGGCCGACGAATACACCCGCGTCACGCTGGAGCTCGACAGCGAGCTCAAGGCTGAGCAGTTCACGCTTGAAAACCCCCACCGCCTGGTGGTGGACATTGAGGGACTGACCATCAGCGCGGCCCTGAACGACCTGGTTTCCAAGGTCCGGCCTGACGACCCCTACATCCAGAGCCTGCGGGTGGCGCAAAACCGCCCCAACGTGGTGCGGCTGGTGTTCGACCTGAAGCAGCCCGTGGCGCCCCAGGTGTTCACGCTCAAGCCCGTGGCCGACTACCAGTACCGTCTGGTGCTGGACCTGTATCCGAAGATCGCCCAGGATCCGCTGGTCGCGATCCTGAACAAGCAGACCGGCCCCGACGTGGACGACCCGCTGGCGCGCATCCTGGAAGACATCCAGCGCAACCCGGTGACCCGCGCCGATCCGCCCGAGCCGCCGCGCGTGCGCGGCCAGCAACCGGCGCCCCCGCTGCCCACCGCGCCCAAGCCTCCGCCCGCCACCGCCAGCCGCGGCAAGCAGCGCATGGTCACCATCGCGCTGGATCCCGGCCACGGCGGCGAGGACCCGGGCGCCATCGGCAGCAGCGGCCTGCGCGAGAAAGACGTGGTGCTGCGCATCGCCCGGCGCCTGAAGGCGCTGATCGACAGCCAGCCCTACATGCGCGCCTATCTCACGCGCGACGACGACTACTTCGTGCCCCTGCACGTGCGCGTGCAGAAGGCGCGCCGCGTGCACGCGGACCTGTTCATCTCGATCCACGCGGACGCCTGGATCAAGCCTTCGGCCAATGGCTCGTCGGTGTTCGCGCTGTCGCAGCGCGGCGCCACCAGCGCCCAGGCGCGCTGGATGGCGGACAAGGAAAACGCGGCCGACCTGATCGGCGGCGTCAACCTTGGCAGCCACGACCGCCAGGTGGCCAAGGTACTGCTGGACCTGTCCACCACCGCGCAGATCAACGATTCGCTGAAGGTGGGCAGCGCCTTCCTGGACGAAATCAAGAAGATCAACCGCCTGCACAAGAACAGCGTCGAACAGGCCGGCTTCGCGGTCCTGAAAGCGCCGGACATTCCTTCGGTGCTGGTCGAAACCGCCTTCATCAGCAACCCGCAGGAAGAAGCCCTGCTGCGCAGCACCTCGCATCAGGACAAGCTGGCGCAGGCCATGATGACGGGCATCCAGCGTTACTTCACCGCCAACCCGCCGCTGGCGCGGCTGGGCGATGTGAGCTGACGGCGACGTCTGCCGCCGCATGAAAAAGGGCGTTGCGCTTCACGGCGCAACGCCCTTTTCAATGTGACGCGTGTGCCGCAGCATCCGCTGCGGCGCTTCACGCGCCGCGTTTGGCCTTGATCAGCTTGAACAGGCCCGCGCCGATCACCGGCACGATGGCGGCGGCCAGCCCCAGCAGCACGATGGTATTCAAGTGTTCGCGCACCAGCGGGATGTTGCCGAAGAAGTAGCCCGCGGCCACCAGGCTCACCACCCACAGCAGCGCGCCCAGGATGTTGAACAGCTGGAAGCGCGACTGCGGCATGTCGGCCACGCCCGCGACAAAGGGCGCGAAAGTGCGCACGACCGGGATGAAGCGCGACATGACGATGGTCTTGCCGCCGTGCTTTTCATAGAACGCGTGCGTGCGCATCAACGCGCCGCGGTCCAGAAAGCGCAGGTTCATCGAAAACACGCGCGGCCCGATATAGCGTCCGATGAAGTAGTTCACCGTATTGCCGGTGATGGCGGCGATGATCAGCAGCCCGCCCATCAGGAACGGATCGATGTGCCCGGTCGCGCCGAACGCGCCCGCGATGAACAGCAGCGAATCCCCCGGCAGAAAGGGCAACACGACCAGCCCCGTCTCCGCAAAAACGATCAGGAACAGCACCAGGTACACCCACACGCCATACTGCGCGACCCAGACGCCAAGCGTCTTGTCGATGTGGAGCACCATATTGAAGAATTCGAGCATTGAAGCAACCCTGCCAGCGGAATGGGATATCAGTCCGCGACTATAGCCCACCCGCCCATGACGCTAAAATCGTCCACATAGCCATACCTGAACGCCAGCCACATGACCGAACGCCGCTCCATTCTTGCGCTTCCCGACCTGCTGATCAGTCAGATCGCCGCCGGCGAGGTGATCGAGCGGCCGGCATCCGTGCTCAAGGAAATCCTCGAAAACGCCATCGACGCGGGCGGACGCGCCATTGAAGTGCGCCTGGAAGGCGGCGGCATACGCCGCATTGCCGTGACCGACGACGGCGGCGGCATTCCGCCCGAAGAGCTGCCGCTTGCGCTGGCGCGCCACGCCACCAGCAAGATCCGCTCCTTGAACGAACTGGAATCTGTGGCATCCATGGGGTTCCGCGGCGAAGCGCTGGCCTCGATCGCGTCCGTGGCCCAGGTCACCATCATTTCCCGCACCCGCGATGGCGAGCACGCCTGGCAGATCGATGCAGGCAGCATGCAGGTCAGCCCCGCCTCGGGTCCTCCGGGCACCACGGTGGACGTGCGCCAGTTGTTCGACGCCGTGCCGGCCCGCCGCAAATTCCTGCGCTCCGAGGCCACCGAGTTCGGCCACTGCGTCGACGCCATGGAGCGCATCGCTCTGGCGCATCCGCAGATCGCCTTCCGCCTGTTCCATCACGACCGCGCGCAGCGCCAATGGCTGCCCGCCGAACCGCCGCAGCGCATCCGCGACGTGCTGGGCGCGGAATTCGCCGAACACGGCCTGCTGCTGTCGCACTCGGTCGGCACGGTCAGCCTGGCGGGCATGATCACCCGTCCCACCGCAGCCCGCGCCCGCGCGGACCGCCAGTATCTCTACGTGAACGGCCGCTACGTGCGCGACCGCACCGTCAGCCACGCCCTGCGCGCCGCCTACGCGGACGTACTGCATGGCGACCGCCAGCCCGCCTACGTGCTGTTCCTGGACATCGACCCGGCCGCCGTGGACGTGAACGTGCACCCGGCCAAGCATGAGGTCCGTTTCCGCGACAGCGGCGCGGTGCATCGCTTCGTGTCCCATGCGGTCGGCCAGACCCTGGCGCAGACGGGCGGCGCGTCCGCCGCAGCCCCCGCGGCGCAAAACGACGACGCGGACGACGCCGGGTTCGAAACCGTGGCCCGGCCCGCCACCGCCGCGGCGACCGACGCCGCGCCGCAAGCCTCGCCTTACGCGCCCGCCAGCAGCCCCCGGCCCATGACGGACGCGCCCCGGCCCGCCTACGCCGGCGGCAACGCATCATCATCGTCTTACGGCTTGCGCCCATCGCCCGCGCCGCAGCGCCCGCACACCCAGGTGCCGTTCCGCCTGCATGCCGAACCCGCCGGCATTCCGGCCGCGGACTGGCAATCGCTCTACCGCCCGCTGGATGACGACTCGGCCGCCAAAACCGCGCCGCTGCGCGAACCCGCACCCGCGCCTGTCGCGGCTCTGCCCGCGGACGAAGAACATCCGCTGGGCATGGCGCTGGCGCAGCTGCATGGCATCTACATCCTGGCGCAGACCCGCCGCGGCATCGTGCTGGTGGATATGCATGCCGCGCACGAGCGGGTGGTCTACGAACAGCTCAAGCAAGCCCTGGACGCGCGCAGCCTGCCGCGCCAGGATCTGCTGGTGCCCGTGGTGTTCCATGCCCAGGAAAAGGATGTGGCGCTGGTCGAGGAATACGAAGAGCAGCTGAACGAACTCGGCTTCGAAATGCGCCCGTCCGGCCCCACCTCGATCGCCGTGCGCTCGGTGCCGGCCATCCTGGCCCGCGGCGACATCGAAACGCTGGCCCGCGCCGTGCTGCGCGACCTGGGCGCCGTGGGCGTGTCGCGCCTGCTGACGGAACAGCGCAACGAGCTGCTGTCCACCATGGCCTGCCATGGTTCCGTGCGCGCCAACCGCAAGCTCACCATCGAAGAAATGAACGGCCTGCTGCGCCAGATGGAAGCAACCGAACGCGCCGACCAGTGCAACCACGGCCGCCCCACCTGGATCCAGTGGTCGGTGTCCGACCTGGACAAGCTCTTCCTGCGCGGACAATAAGCTTGTCGCCGTCCTCCTCCCCCAACGCGACGCCGCTGGTCATCTGCCTGGCCGGCCCCACCGCGGCCGGCAAGAGCGCCTCCACCCTGGCGCTGGCCGAGCGCTGGCCGCTGGAAATCGTCAACGTCGATTCCGCCACGATCTATCGCGGCATGGACATCGGCACGGCCAAGCCCTCGCCCGAGGAACAGGCGCAGGTGCCGCAGCATCTGCTGGACATCCTCGACCCCATCCAGTCGTACTCCGCAGCCGACTTCGTCGCCGATGCGCTGCGCCTGATAGACGAGATCCGCGCACGCGGACGCATCCCGCTGCTGGCGGGCGGCACCATGATGTACTACAAGGCGCTGCGCGACGGCCTGGACGATCTGCCGCAGGCGGATCCGGCGCTGCGCGCCGAGCTGGAAGCGCGCGCCGCCGTCCAGGGCTGGCCCGCGCTGCACGCCGAACTGGCGCAGCTGGATCCCGTCACTGCCGCACGCCTGGCGCCCAACGACAGCCAGCGCATCCAGCGCGCGCTGGAGATCTGCATGCTGTCCGGCCAGCCCATGTCGGCCCTGCTGCTGCGCAGCCAGCGTCCGCGCGACGCGACGGGCAACCAGTACCTCACCATCAGCCTGGAGCCTTCCGACCGCGCCGCGCTGCATGCCCGCATCGAGCAACGCTTCGACGCCATGCTGGACCGCGGCCTGCTCGACGAAGTCCGCGCCCTGCGCGCCAGGGGCGACCTGCATACCGGGCTGCCCTCGGTCCGTTGCGTGGGCTACCGGCAGATGTGGGCGCACCTGGACGGCGAGGTCGACCTCGCCACCGCCCGCGAACAAGGCATCGCCGCCACGCGCCAGCTGGCCAAGCGCCAGATCACCTGGCTGCGCGCGCAGCCCGAGCGCGTCATCGTCGACTGCCTGGCGGCGGATGCCGTGGCGCAAACCATAGACGCGATGGCCGTCGCGCTGGCGGGACGCGCCTAGCCAGGCGCCAGACACAAAAAAACCGCGCCGTGGCGCGGTTCTTCGTTGCGGACAGCGTGGCTTACACCACGAAGGTTTGCGCCATGCCTTCCTTCTGCTCGACGATCTCGCCCAGCGTGCTGACGGTCTCGCCCTGCTCGCGCAGCGTGGCGGCGATGGCTTCGGCCTGCGCCGGATCCACCACCAGCACCATGCCGATGCCGCAGTTGAAAACGCGGTACATCTCGGTGTCTTCGACCTGGCCCTGCTCTTGCAGCCACTGGAACAGCTTGGGCATTTCCCAGTTGGCGCGGTGCAGCTTGGCCGACAGGCCGGGCTGCAGGATGCGCGGCACGTTGTCCAGCAAGCCGCCGCCCGTGATGTGGGCCAGGCCCTTGATGCTGGTGCCGTGCTTGGCCAGGGCGGCCAGCACCTGCTTCACGTAGATGCGCGTCGGCGCCATGACCACGTCAACCATCGGCTGGCCGTGGAAATCGTCGTCGGGCTTGGCGTTGGCGCGTTCCAGGATCTTGCGCAGCAGCGAATAGCCGTTGGAGTGCGCACCGCTGGAAGCCAGGCCCAGCACCACGTCGCCGGTCTTGATCGACTGGCCGGTGATGATGGCGGACTTTTCCACCGCTCCCACCGCGAAGCCGGCCAGGTCGTACTCGCCGTCCGGATACATGCCCGGCATTTCGGCGGTTTCACCGCCGATCAGCGCGCAGCCCGACAGCTCGCAACCCTTGGCGATGCCGCCCACCACGGCCGCCGCCGTATCCACCGAAAGCTTGCCGCAGCCGAAATAGTCCAGGAAGAACAGCGGCTCCGCGCCCTGCACCAGGATGTCGTTGACGCTCATGGCGACCAGGTCGATACCCACGGTGTCGTGGCGGTTCCAGTCGAACGCCAGGCGCAGCTTGGTGCCCACGCCGTCGGTGCCCGAGACCAGCACGGGTTCCTTGTACGACTTCGGCACTTCGAACAGGCCGCCAAAGCCGCCGATACCGGCCAGCACCCCGGGACGCATGGTGCGCGCCGCAAGCGGTTTGATACGGTCGACCAGGGCGTCGCCTGCGTCGATGTCGACACCGGCATCGCGGTAGGTCATAGGGGCGGTAGGTTGATTCGTCATGAGAAATGCCGTGGGGTATGTAACAATTGCTGGGATTTTGGTGGAACGCCCTGCATTTTACGATGTTGCGGGGACTAGCAGGGATCGGCGCCGCCAAAGCGGTCCGGACGGCGACCGCGCCGGCTCGCCCGGCCAGGGCGGGCAAGAGGGGCCGGATCGGCGCAAACCCAAGCCAGCCCAGGCCCATCGACGCGACACCCTGGCCCCAGGTGGTTTAAAGTGTAGGGTTGGCCGGTATTGATTTTGTCGGTTCCGTGGTGCAAACCCCGGAGTTTCGCGCCCGGCCAGCGACGTTTTGACCCGTTGTACTGACCTGTAGCCGTATTGACCCGTACTACCCGCCTCGTTTCGGCACCTTGTAAGCTCCCATGAACCGCCAGCTGCTGCTTGACGTTCTTCCCGCGCCAGCGCCATCGCTGAACAACTATATCGCCGGCCCCAACGGGGAAGCGCTGGCGGCAGTGCGCGCGCTGCTTCCTGGCCGCGCCCTGTACATCTGGGGCGCCGCGGGCTGCGGCCGCAGCCATCTGCTGCGCGCGCTGACCGCCCGCCCCGACGCCGTCTATATCGACGCCGAGACTGGCGAAAACATGCTGCGCCGCCTGGCCGAAGCCGATTCCAAGTCGCCCATGCCCAAGTTCGTGGCGGTCGACGACGTGCACCGCATGAACGACAGCCGCCAGGCCGCCCTGTTCGCGCTCTACAACCGCTGGCGCGAATCCGCCGCCACCGGCCGCGCCTTCGCGCTGGCGCTGGCGGGCGACCGCGCTCCGCTGTCGATGCCGCTGCGCGAGGACTTGCGCACGCGCCTGGGCTGGGACCTGGTTTTCCGCCTTGACCCGCTGTCCGACGCCGACAAGCTGGCCGCCCTGTCGGCCCAGGCGGCTGCCCGCGGCATGCACCTGGCGCCCGAAATCATCAATTGGATGCTCACGCACCACGAGCGCGACATCCGCAAGCTGGCGGAGCTGATCGACGCGCTGGACCGCTATTCCCTGGCCACCGGCCGTCCCATCACCCTACCTCTGCTGCGGGCCATGCTCGCAGATCCTGATTCACAACGCACATGACCTCCCGACGTCTCGCCCTGTTCGACCTGGATCACACCCTGTTGCCGCTGGATAGCGACTACCAATGGGCCGACTATCTGGCACGCACGGGCCGCGCCGGGGATCCCGCCGAAGCCCGCCGCCAGAACGACGATCTGATGGATCGCTACAACCGCGGCGAGCTCACCGCCGAGCAGGCGGCCGAGTTCATGCTCGGCCTGCTGGCCGCGCACACGCCTTACGACCTGGCGGCCTGGCATGAAGCCTTCATGGAAGAAGTGATCCGCCCGTCCATGACGCCCGCCGCGCGCGACCTGGTGCAATCGCACCTGGAAGCCGGCGACCTGTGCGCGGTGGTCACGGCCACCAACAGCTTCGTCACCGCTCCCATCGCGCGCGCCTTCGGCGTGCCCCACCTCGTGGCCACCGACGCGGAATACCTGCGCGGGCGCTACACCGGCCGCATCCTGGGCACGCCCAGTTTCAAGGAAGGCAAGGTGGTGCGCGTCAACGACTGGCTGGCCGGCATGGGTTTGGGACTTGCGGATTTTTCGGAATCGTTTTTCTATAGCGATTCGGTCAACGATGTACCCCTGCTGGAGAAAGTGACCCGTCCGATCGCAGCCAACCCCAGCCCCACCCTGCGCGGCATCGCCCAGGAGCGCGGCTGGCAGGTGATCGACTTGTTCGACCACATGGAAGATTCGAAGTCCTAAATGATCACTGAAACCATAAAAAAATTCGTCGGCCGACTATTCGCGCCGGCAGCCCGGGGGCCGTTGCGCATCGCGCGCGACAAGCACGGCATCGACCGCCGCAACGTCTCGCGCCACGCGATCAAGGTCTGCGAGGTGCTGCGCCAGCACGGCTATGACGCCTACATCGTCGGCGGCGCCGTGCGCGACCTGATCGTGGGCCTGGAGCCCAAGGACTTCGACGTGGCCACCAACGCCACGCCCGAGCAGATCCGTCCGCTGTTCCGCCGCGCCCGCATCATCGGCCGCCGCTTCCAGCTGGTGCACGTGGTCTTCGGCCAGGAAATCATCGAAACCTCCACCTTCCGCGCCCCCGCCTCGGAAGACCAGGAGACCGACGAACACGGTCGCATCCTGCGCGACAACGTATTCGGTTCGCACGAAGAAGACGCGGCGCGCCGCGACTTCACCATGAACGCGCTCTACTACGACCCGCACAACGAGGAAGTCATCGACTTCCACAACGGCGTGGCCGACCTGAAAAAGCGCCAGGTCCGCATCATCGGCGACCCGACCAAGCGCTACCGCGAAGACCCGGTCCGCATGCTGCGCGCCGTGCGCTTCGCCGCCAAGCTGAACGGCACCATCGACCCGGCCACGCGCCAGCCCATCAGCACCATGGCCGAGCTCATCGAGAACGTGCCGGCCTCGCGCCTGTTCGACGAAATGCTCAAGCTGCTGACCTGCGGCCATGCCATGGACTGCCTGCGCCAGCTGCGCGCCGACGGCCTGCACAAGGGCCTCTTGCCCCTGCTGGACGTGGTGCTGGAGCAACCCGGCGGCGAGCATTTCGTGGAGCTTGCGCTGGAACGCACCGACGCGCGCGTGCGCTCGGGCAAGACCATCAGCCCCAGCTTCCTGTTCGCCGCGCTGCTGTGGCAACAGGTGGAAGCGCGCTGGAAGCAGCTGCGCGCGCAGGGCGAGCACACCATCCCCGCCCTGTCGCAAGCCGCCGATTCGGTGCTGGACGAACAGACCGAAAAGCTCGCCATCCAGCGCCGCTTCTCGTCCGACATGCGCGAGATCTGGTTCATGCAGCCACGTTTCGAGCGCCGCATGGGCAAGACCATCTACCGCATGATCGAACAGCCGCGCTTCCGCGCCGCCTGCGACTTCCTGCAACTGCGCGCCGCCGCCGGCGAGTTCGACAGCGTGCTGGCGCAATGGTGGATGGACCTGGCCAACGCCGACGACGTCACCCGCAGCGAGATGATCGAAGAGGTGTCCCGCCAACCGCGCGATGCCGGCGACGCCCCCTCCGCCCCGCGCAAGCGCCGCCGTCCCCGCCGTTCGCCCTCGCGTGGCACGCCGCCCGCAGCGGGTTAAGTCATGACCGCTCCTGTGCGCGCCTACGTCGCGCTGGGCGCCAACCTGGGCGACGGCGCAGCCACGCTGCGCAGTGTCCTGGCTGAATTGCAGGAAACCGGCGGCATCGCCGCGGTGGCGGCATCGCCGTTCTACCGCAGCGCGCCGGTCGAAGCCACCGGCCCCGACTTCGTCAACGCAGTGGCGGCGCTGGACACGCATCTGACCCCGCTGGCCCTGCTGGATGCGCTGCAGGCGCTGGAAAACCGGCACGGCCGCGAGCGCCCCTACAAGAATGCGCCGCGCACGCTGGATCTGGACCTGCTGCTGTACGGCGACACCGTGCTGGACCATGAGCGGCTGACGCTGCCCCACCCTCGTATGCACCTGCGCGCCTTCGTGCTGCTGCCCCTGCGCGACCTGGCTCCCGGCCTGGCGCTGCAAGGCAAGCCCATCGGCGACTGGATCGCCGCGATCCACGACCAGCCGATAACGCGCATCGCGGACTGAACGCCGGCGGCCAAGCCCGCCCGCTATTCCTTCGGCGCGTAGGCCATCAGCACGCGCTCCACGTCCTCGACCTGCGGCAGGCCCGCTTCATTGCCCAGATGCTGGATCTTGTGGGCCGAAGCCGCGCGCGCAAAGGTGAAGTGCTCCGCCCACGGCAGTTCCGGCCGGTTCAGATAGGACCAGACGTAGGCGCCGTGGAACACGTCCCCGGCCCCCGAGGTATCGACAATGCTGGCGGCCGGCACGTCCAGCGCGGGCAGGACATCCACCGTTCCCGTCTCGTCGTACCAGAGCATGCCGCGCTCGCCCATGGTGACCGCGCCGATGCGGCAGCCGCGCGCCTTCAGCAGTTCCAGCAGGCCTGACGGCGCAAGCCCCAATTGTTCGCACATGCGCTCCGCGCAGACCGCCACGTCGACGTGGCGCAGCAGCTCGTCGGTGTTCTCGCGCACGCCGCCGCCATCGAGCGAGGTCAGCACGCCCGCCTGCCGACACGCCTGCGCGTAATGCAGGGCGGCGTCGGGCTGATGCCCGTCCAGGTGCAAGGCACGGTAGCCGCCGATGTCCAGCCGCGGAAAGTCGTTCAGGTAGTCCACGTCGCGCGCACGCACGATGGCGCGCTTGCCGTGATTGGGCATGATGAAGGACAGGGACGAACGGCTCACTTTGCGCGCATGCAGCGACACCCCGTGCGCCGCAGCCATGTCCGTGTACATGTGGCCCAGCCAGTCCGATGCCAGCGAGCAGATCAGGTCCGGCGGCGTGCCCAGCCGCGCGCAGGCGAACGCGGCCGTCACCGCGTTGCCGCCGAAGGACACCGCGTAGTCGCGCGCCACGCTTTTTTCATCGCCCGTAGGCCATACGTCCGCCAGCACGGTGACGTCGATATAAGTGTGTCCGATGAAGAGCGCTTCGCCCATGGAGCTGCCGGAAAGAAGTGATCGGAACCGGCCTAGATGCCGGTGGTTTCGCCCGCCTGCGCCAGCACCAGTCGCGCGCGTGCGATGACTGGGGCGTCGACCATCTTGCCGTCCAGCATGAAGGTGCCGGCCGAAGTGTCGCGATGCGTGGCGATGACGCGGCGCGCCCAGGCCAGTTCCTGCGCCGCGGGCACGAAGGCCGCGTGGATCACCGGCACTTGCGTGGGGTGGATGCACAGCATGCCGCCAAAGCCCATTTGCTGCGCGCGGCCGGCGGCATGCGCCAGCCCGGCCTGGTCCTGGATGCCCGGAAACACGCCATCCAGCGCGGGCGCCAGTCCGGCTGCGCGGCTGTGCAGCAGCACCTGCACGCGCGCCTGGTCCAGCACGGTTTGCGCCCCCGGCGTATCGGGCGTCAGTCCCAGGTCCAGGCCGTAGTCCAGACTGCCGAAGGCCAGGCGCTCCACGCCGGGCGTGGCGGCGACTTCCGCAACGTTGAGGATGCCCTGGGCGGTTTCCAGGATGGGAATCACCCGCAGGCCCGCCTGGACCACATGGCGCACCTGCGCCAGGCTCTCGGCCTTGGGCAGCAGCACGCCGGCCACCCCGGGCTTGCCGCGGCAGGCCTTGAGATCGTCGTCGTGCCAGGAAGTGGAGGCGTCGTTGATCCGCACCCACAGCCGGACGCGCGGATTCGTCCCCAGGAAATCGCACAGCGCTTCCCGGGCGGCCGCCTTGGCCAGATGCTCCACCGCGTCTTCCAGATCGACGATGACGGCGTCGGCGCCGGCGGCCAGCGCCTTGGGGATGCGCTCGGGGCGCGACGCCGGCACGAACAGCGCGCTACGGACAACGGGATGCGTCACACGACCTCCGATGCATGGAACTGCGCCACCTGATCGGGCGCGTATCCCAATGATGCTAGCACCGCATCGGTGTTTTGGCCCACCGCGGGCACCGCGGCCATGCGCGGCGCGAAGGCGTTGCTGCTGGCCGGAGGCAGCAGCGCGGGCAGCTCGCCGGCGGGGCTGTCCACCTGGCTCCAGCGGCCTCGGGCCTGCAATTGCGGATGGGCCCAGACGCCGGCCATGTCGTTGACGCGCGCATTGGCGATCTGCGCGTCCTCCAGCCGCTGCGTCACCTGTTCGATGGACAGGTCGGCGAAGGCGGCCACGATCAGCGCGCGCAGGTCGTCGCGGTTGGCGGTGCGCAGCGAATTGGAGATGAAGCGCGGGTCTTCCGCGAGTTCCGCCTGGCGCAGCACCTGGGCGCAGAACACGCGCCATTCGCGCTCGTTCTGCAGGCCCAGCATGATGGTGGCGCCGTCGCCCACGGGGAACGGCCCGTAGGGATAGATGGAGGCGTGGGCCGCGCCCGCGCGCACGGGCGGCGTGGCGCCGTCGAAGGCGTAGTACATGGGAAACCCCATCCACTCCACCATGCTCTCCAGCATGGAGACGTCCAGGCGGCTGCCCAGGCCCGTTTTCTGCCGCAGCAGCAATGCGTTCAGGATCGCGGAATAGGCGTACATGCCGGCCGCGATGTCGGCAATGGAGCAACCGGCCTTGACCGGATCGTCCCTGGTACCCGTCACGGACAGGAAACCGCTTTCGCTCTGGATCAGCAGGTCGTAGGCCTTCTTGTCCTGATAGGGCCCGCCTTCGCCATAGCCCGAGATATCGCAGACGATCAGGCGCGGATACTTCTTGTGCAGGGCGTCAAAAGACAGTCCCAGACGCGCAGCGGCGCCGGGCGCCAGGTTCTGCACCAGCACGTCGGCCGTCTCCAGCAGGCGCTCCATGACGCCACCCGCCTCCTCGCGCTTGAGGTCCAGCGTCAGGCTTTCCTTGGACCGGTTGGTCCAGACGAAATGCGAGGACAGGCCGCGCACGCGCTCGTCGTAGCCGCGGGCGAAGTCCCCGCCGCCGGGACGTTCGATCTTGATGACGCGCGCGCCCATGTCCGCGAGCTGGCGGGTGCAGAACGGCGCGGCGATCGCGTGCTCCAGGCTGACGACGGTGATGCCGTCCAGGGGACGGGGGGCCTCTATGCTCATTCTGTAAACCTCAGTTCAGCTTGGTGGGCCAGCGTGCCGTCCTGCTCAGCCCAGAGCTGGGCCACGCCCGGCTCGGTCAAGCGGCCGGCCACCTGGAAGGGTGCGGGCGCAATCAGCGGACGCAGGCCGCGATACGACAGGTGGGTCAGGCGCGCCTGCGGATGGGCGCGGGAGAAGGCGGCAACCATCTCGGTGGCGATGAGCGGGCCGTGCACCACCAGCCCGGGATAGCCCTCGGTGCCCGTCACGTAGGGATGGTCGTAGTGGATGCGATGGCCGTTGAAGGTCACCGCCGAGTAGCGGAACAGCAGCACCGGCGACGGCTCAACGGTATCGCGCCACTGCGCCTGCGGCGCGGGCTCGCTGCCCGTGAGCTTGGGCGGCGTCGGCTGCCGATAGACGATGTCCTGCTCCTCGTGGATGGCGACCTCGCCTTCCTGGCGGAACTCGTGGCGCACGGTCACGAACAGCAGTGCGCCAGTGCGCCCTGCCTTTTCCTTGACATCGATCACCGTGGATTCGCGCTCCGCGGGCACGCCGACCAACAGCGGCCGGCGGAACTCGACCCGGCCGCCCGCCCACATGCGGTTGCGGTCCTGGGCCGGCGGCAAAAAGCCGCCGCGCGCCGGATGGCCATCCGTCCCCAGCCCGCCCATGTCCACCGTGGAAATGAAGAACGCCCATTGCCACAGCGGCGGCAAGGCATCGCCCTGGACCGGCGCCGGACCGCCCAGGGTTGCCGCGATGCGCGCGCCGTGGCCAGGATCCATGGCGTCCGCCCTGCGTTCGCCGCTGCCGATCCAGGCGGCCGGATCTGTAGATGTCATGCCGATATCCTCTGCTGGGGTTTTTACAGACTGAAGCATGCCCGCAAGCCGTCCCGCTTGTGAATTCGTTTTTGCTCAAGGCGGGGTTTGCGCTGCCTGAATCGCACCCCTGCCTCCCGGCCCGACGCCTCGCGCCGTAATATATGGCCCATGCACTTCGACCTCGCCGACCTACGCCTGTTCATCCACATCGCCGAATCCCCCAGCCTGACCCAGGCTGCCAAGCGGGCGCACCTGTCCCTGGCAGCCGTCAGCGTGCGCATCAAGGCGCTGGAGAACCAGCTCAATACCCGCCTCCTGTACCGCGACAGCCGCGGAGTGGAGATCACGCCTGCGGGCCAGAAGCTGCTGCAGCACGCGCGCGTCATCATGCGCCAGGTGGACCACCTGAAACATGACTTCCAGGAGCAGGCCGACGGCGACGCCGGCCACATCCGCATCTTCGCCAACACCACGGCGGTCACGGAATTCATGCCGGACATCCTGGCGCAATTCCTGTCCGGCCACCCTGGCGTCACCGTGGACCTGCAGGAACGCCTGACCCGCGACATCGTGCGCGGCGTGCTGGACGGCACCACCGACCTGGGCATCGTGGCCGGCCCGGTGGATGCGCCCGAATTGCAGACCATCCACTTCAGCACCGACAAGCTGGTGCTGGTGGTGCCCAATGGCCACCCGCTGCAGGATCAGGAAAAGATCAAGCTGGCCGAGGCGGTGCGCTACCCCTTCATCACCATGCACGAAGGTTCCACCCTGGTCGCCTTCCTGCGCGACCAGCTGGAACAGGTGGGCCAGCGCCTGCCCCAGCGCATCCAGCTCTACAGCTTCGATTCCATCTGCCGGATGGTGCAGGCGGGCGTGGGCATCGGCGTCATCCCCGACTCCGCCGCGCGGCGCTATGGCGCCGACATGAAGCTGCGCGTGGTCGAATTGGACGAGCCCTGGGTGGTGCGCGAACGCAAGCTACTGGTGCGCGACATCGACGCCCTGCCGGGTTGCGCGCGCGAACTCATAGAACAGATCCAGGCGGCGCGGACGCCCTGACGGCCGTCTGCAAAGCTCAGGTGCCGGTGAACGCCGGCGGGCGCTTCTGCGCGAACGCCCGCATGCCTTCCAGGTAGTCGTCGGTGTAGCCCAGTTCGCGCTGCAAGCGGCATTCCAGATCGAACTGCTGCGCCAGCGTGTTGCCGCTGGACGCGTGCAGCGCCGCCTTGGTAGCCGCATAGGCGCGCGTAGGTCCGGCCGCCAGCGTATCGGCGACTTCGGCCAGCGTGTCCGCCAGCGCGGCGTCTGGCACCACACGCCAGATCAGGCCCCAGGCTTCCGCCTGCCTGGCGCTGAGCGCTTCGCCGAACAGCGCGGCGCCCATGGCCCGCGCAGAGCCCACCAAACGCGGCAGGAACCAGGTGCCGCCGGCATCCGGCAGCAGGCCGATCTTGCTGAAGGCCTGAATGAAGCGCGCCGACTCCACTGCGAACACCACGTCGCAAGCCAGCGCCAGGCTGGCGCCTGCGCCGGCCGCGACGCCGTTCATCACGCACACCACCGGCACCGGCAGGTTACGCAGCCGGGTGATCAGCGGTCGGTAGCACTGCTCAAGAATCAGGCTCAGGTCGCGACGTGCTCCGTCCTCAGCCGGCTTGCGCTCGCCCAGGTCCTGCCCAGCGCAAAAGCCCCGGCCCGAGCCTGTGATGATCAGTCCGCGCAGGCCGCTGTCCGCCTCCATGGCATCCAGCGCCCGCGCCAGCTCGGCATGCATGACTTCCGTGAAACTGTTCAACCGGTCGGGCCGGTTCAGTGTGATGACGCCCACGCCCCGCTCCAGCGTGAAGCGGATCTGGGTGTAGCCGCCTTCGACCTGTGTCGTCGCCGCTGCGCTCATGCCAGTTCCTCCAGCACCGCCAGTTGCTCGGCCGTATCGCCCAGCAGCTGGTCCACGACGGTCAGCCGTTTGAAGTAATCGCCCACGTCCAGCTCGTCGGTCATGCCCATGCCGCCATGCAGCTGCACCGCCAGTTGCGCCACCAGGCGTCCGGCGCGCGCGGCTTCCAACTTCGCGGAGGCGATCATGCGGCGGCGCTGCGCAGCGTCGGTTTCGGTCAGCGCCGCCACCGCCACATAAGCCATGGACAAAGCCAGTTCCTTGGCCACCAGCATTTCCGCCAGGCGATGCTGCAAGGCCTGGAACGAGGCCAGCGGTTGGCCGAACTGCTTGCGCGCCTTCAGGTAGTCGACGGTGATCTCCAGCAGCCGCTCCATTGCGCCCGCGGCGTGCGCGCATAGCGCGGCCGTGCCCCATTGCAAGGACTGCGCCAGCGCCTGGTCGGCGGCGGTCCCTTGCGCCAGCAAGGCCTCGGGCGCCAGATTGACCGCGTTCAGATCCAGCCGGGCGCAGCGCGCGCCGTCCAGCGTGGGCGTATCGGTGATCCTCACGCCTGCCGTATCCGCCGGCACCGCCAGCAACAGGGTCTCGCCCCCGTCGCCGCGCGCGCTGACCAGCCACGCGGTGGCCGCCGCGCCGTGCCAGACCAGATGCTTGGCGCCGTCCAGCCGCCAGCCATCGGCAGTCTTGCTGGCGCGGCAATCGCGCGGATCGGTGTCGTAGCGGCGGCCGGGCTCCTGGTACGCCACGCTGACCACGGCGTCGCCCGAGGCGATGGCCGGCAGCCACAAGCCGCGCGCTTCGCCGCCGCAGGCTTCGATCAGCGCCGCGCCCATGACCGCGCTGGGAATGACCGGCTCGGACACCAATCCGCGTCCCAGTTCCACGTGCACGGGCAGCAGGCTGGCGGGCACTTCGCCGAAGCCGCCGAAATCCTGCGGGATGGTCAGGCCCAGAACGCCCAGTTCAGCCAGCGCGGCCCAGGCGTCGGCATCCAGCTTGCCCGCCGCCTGCCGGGCCCGGCGGCGCGCGTGCGTCCATTCCTGGTCCACCAGTCGCCGCAGGCTGTCCGCCAGCATGCGTTGTTCTTCGGTATAGATGAAATCCATGCGTCGTCTTCCTGTCGGGTTGCGCGAGGCCGGGCCTACAGGCCCAGCACCAGGCGGGCGATGATGCCCTTCTGCACTTCGGTGGTGCCGCCGTAGATCGAGGTCTTGCGCATGTCGGCATAGCCGGCGCCGGCCGCAGCCGCCAGTTCCGGCCCAGGACCGCTGTATCCATGGTCTGCCTGCAGCCAATCGGGGTCATAGGGCCAGGCGTCCGGCCCCGCCACCTCCATCTGCAGCATGGCCAGGTCCTGCTGGATCTCGGAGCCGCGGATCTTCAGCACCGACGCTTCCGGCCCCGGCGTGCCGTCGTTGCTGGAGGCCACGCGCAGCAGCAGCATTTCCAGCGCCATGATGTCCACCTCGATGCGCGAGATGCGGTCGCGGAACCGGCTGTCGGCCAGCAGGGGCTTGCCCCGGGACTGCGCCTGCACCGCCATGTGCTTGAGCACGCCCAGTTCGCGGTGGCAATGGCCCAGGCCTGCGATGCCGGTGCGCTCGTGGCCCAGCAGGTACTTGGCATAGGTCCAGCCCTGGTTCTCCACGCCCACCAGGTTGGCCACGGGCACGCGCACGTTCTCCAGCCAGACCTCGTTCACGTCGTGCCCCCCATCCAGCGTGCGGATGGGGCGCACGGTCACGCCCGGCGTACGCATGTCCAGCAGCAGCATGGAGATGCCGCGCTGCGCGCGGGCCTCGGGGTCGGTGCGGACCAGGCAGAACATCCAATCGGCGTACTGAGCCAGGGTGGTCCAGGTCTTCTGGCCGTTGACGACGTATTCGTCGCCGTCGCGCACGGCGCGGGTCGAGAGCGAGGCCAGATCGGACCCCGACCCCGGTTCGGAATAGCCCTGGCACCACCAGTCCTCCACGCGGATGATGCGAGGCAAGAGGCGCGCCTGCTGCTCGGCGCTGCCGTACTTCATCAGGACCGGGCCGATCATGGACAGGCCGAATGGCAACAGGCGCGGCGCGCCGGCCTTGAAACATTCGACCTCGAAGATCAGCCGCTGCAAGGCATTCCAGCCGGTGCCGCCATGCTCGACCGGCCAGTTCGGCGCGCCCCAGCCCTGGTCGGCCAGGATGTTATGCCAGCGTACGTAGTCCTCGCGCTCCAGCCGCTGGTGGCGCAGCACCTTGTCGCGTATGTCCAGCGGCAGCTTGTCCGTGGCGAAGGCGCGCACTTCTTCGCGGAATAGCCGCTCCTGCGGCGTCCAGGTCAGATTCATGGTCGGGCTCCTTTTCCGATATCTAGCCACGCGGGGGCACGCCGGACAATCTGCCTCTTCCGAAGACGGGCTTCGCGCAGGACATAGGGCGCCCCACTACGGGCCGGCAGAAGGCCAGCTTCAGCAATGAAGAATGGCCGAACCCGCCGCCAGTGCCGACACTTGCAAGCGTCATCCACTGGAACCTGTAGGCATCATGACCGTTCCCGATCAGCAGGCCGTCGCGCCGCAAGGCGTCGAGGCGCAATACCGCCAGGCGCTGGACCAAGGCCGCTTCCTCATCCAGCATTGCGCGGGCTGCGACCGCGCCGTGTTCTACCCCCGCATGATCTGCCCGCATTGCGGCGCGGACAAACTCGCCTGGACCGAGCCCGACGGGCGCGGCGAGGTCTATTCCACCACCGTGGTGCGCCGCAAGCCCGAGGCGGGCGGCGACTACAACGTGGCGCTGATAGACCTGCGGGAAGGCGTCAGGCTGATGAGCCGCGTCGAAGGCGTGGCGCCGGACGCCGTGCATATCGGCATGGCGGTGCGCGCGCAGGTGGCGCAGCAGGACGGCCGCGGCCTCCTGATCTTCCGACCCAACCAGGAGGCGCAATGACGCTGAACGATCTGCGCGGCGCCGTGGCGGTGGCCGGCGTGGGCCACGCGGGCCTGGGCCAGGCCGCGGGCTACACCGAAATGGAAATCCTGGTGCAGGCCGCGCAGCGCGCGGTGGCAGACGCCGGCCTCACCATGCGCGACATCGACGGCATCTGCACCGCCAGCGTGGCCGCGCCCATGTGGGCCATGCCGGTCATCGAACACCTGGGCATCCGCCCCAGCTTCATCGACAGCACCATGCTGGGCGGCTCCAGTTTCGTCGCGCACCTGCTGCCCGCGCTGCACGCGCTGGCATCCGGCCAGTGCAACGCGGTGCTGGTCTGCTATGGCAGCACGCAGCGCACTTCCACCTTGAGCCGCGCCGAGATCGGCCGGGTCCGCAAGCAGTTCGATCCACAGCCGTACGAAACGCCCTACGAGCCGCTGAGTCCCCTGTCCTCCTACGCACTGGCGGCCGCGCGCCACATGCATCAATACGGTACGCGTCGCGAGCACCTGGCGCAGGTGGCGCTGGCCGCCAACCAATGGGCCCAGCTGAATCCCGAAGCGCAATTGCGCGAACCCGCCACGCTGGACCAGATCCTCTCGGCCCGCATGGTGTCCGATCCCTTGAGCGTGCGCGATTGCTGCCTGGTCACCGACGGCGCCGGCGCCTACGTGCTGGTGCGCGCCGAGCGCGCCCGCGACCTGCCGCGTCCGCCGGTCTACGTGCTGGGCAACGCCACCGCGGTCTGGAACCGCCAGATCTCGTCCATGGAAGACCTGACCGTGACCGCCGCGGCCGAGTCCGGCAAGCGGGCCTTCGAGATGGCAGGCGTTGCGCCCCGGGACATCGACGTGGTGGAACTGTACGACGCCTTCACCATCAATACCCTGCTGTTCCTGGAAGACCTGGGCTTCTGCGCCAAGGGCGAAAGCAAGGACTTCATCGCGGGCGGCGCCATCGCCCCTGGCGGCGCGCTGCCGGTCAACACCAACGGCGGCGGGCTGTGCTGCGTGCATCCCGGCATGTACGGCGTCTTCATCATGATCGAGGCCGTCCGCCAACTGCGCCGCGAATGCGGCGCGCGCCAGGTCGCCGATGCGCATCTGGCCTTGGTGCACGGCAACGGCGGCACCCTGTCCAGCCAATCCACCGCCATCCTGGGCACCCAGGCCACGCTTTGAGCGACGCAACCATGTCCCCGGCAGCCCCTCTTACCCGCATCCATCAATTGCTGGCGCAGCAAGCCGGCCAGCGGCCCGACGCCACCTTTCTGTACGAGGAGGGCGGCGGCAAACTGAGCTACGCGCAGTTCTGGCGGCGCGTGCAGGCCGCGGCCGCATGGCTCGAAGAACAGGGCGTACGTCCCGGGCACCGCGTGCTGATCGCCGGCGAAAACTGCGCGGCCATGGTCGCCGCGTTGTTTGCCTGCAGCGTGGCGGGCGCCTGGCCGGTGGGCGTGAACGCGCGCCTGTCCGCGCGCGAGATCGACGCCATCCGCGTTCACGCGCAGCCCGAACTGCTGCTCTACACCAGCGGCGTCTCGCCCGCCGCCGCAGCCCATGCCGAGCACGCCGGCGCCGCCGACGCCGACCCGGACGTCTGGGGCCCAGGCATGCAGACCGCAAGAGCGGATGCGCCCACGCAGGCCGAAACTGGCGACACGGCCGCGGAAGTGGCCACCGTGATCTACACGTCCGGCACCACGGGCGCGCCCAAGGGCGTCCTCGTGCCGCACCGCGGCCTGCTGCATTTCGCCCGCGTGTCCGCCGCCTCGCGCCGCCTGACGCCGCAGGACATCGGCTACGCCGCACTGCCCATGTCGCACATCTTCGGCATCGCCACCGTGCTGATGGCCACGGTGCACGCCGGCGCCAGCCTGGTGCTGCGCAGCCGCTTCGACGCCGCCGACGCCTTCAAGGCCCTGGCCCATCCCGGCGTCAGCATCCTGCAGGGCGTGCCCACCATGTTCAGCCGCATGATGGCCGTGGCGCCGCCGCGCGCGGAGCTGCGCGCCCCTGCCCTGCGCTACCTGTACACGGGCGGCGCCGCGCTGGATCCCACGCTAAAGCGCGACGCCGAGCGCTATTTCGGCGTCGCCATGCACCACGGCTACGGCATCACCGAATACGCGGGCTCCATGTTTGTCACCCGCATCGATGCGCCGCGCAGCGACTGCTCGGCCGGCCATGCGGTCGAAGGCGTGGAAATGCGGATCGGCAACCCCGACAACGGCGCGCCCGCACCCGGAGAGCGCGGCGACATCCTGATCCGCGGCCCGGGCGTCATGCTGGGCTACTACCGCAATCCCGAACAAACGGCGCAGGCGCTGCTGCCCGGCGGCTGGCTCAACACCGGCGACATCGGCTACGTCGACGAACAGGGCGCGCTGTACATCGCAGGACGCTCCAAGGACTTGATCATCCGCTCCGGCTTCAATGTCTATCCGCTGGAAGTCGAATCCGTCATCAACGCGTTCCCCGGCGTGCGCCTGTCGGCCGTGGTCGGGCGCCCCACCGCCGACCAGAACGAAGAAGTCATCGCCTTCGTCGAGCCCTTGCCCGGCGCCACCGTGGACACCAACCTGCTGATGCTGCATCTGCGCGCGCAGCTGGCGCCGTACAAGCGGCCCGCCCGCATCATCCCCATCGACACCATTCCCACCACCGTCAGCGGCAAGATCCTCAAGCAGCCGCTGAAAGAAAGGCTGGCATAGCCGCGGCTAGCTGTTCCGCTGCACGACCCGCCACTTACCCACAAGGAGACTACAGCGTGAACATCAAGACCCTGCTCGCCGCGGCCGCCGCCACGGCGGCGCTGGCCACGGCCTCAAACGCCTGGGCCGACGCCTATCCCGAACGCCCCATCCGGCTGCTGGTGGGCTATGCCCCCGGCGGCCCCGTGGACACCACCGCCCGCGTCTTCGCCAAGTACCTGGGCGACAAGCTGGGCCAGTCCGTGGTGGTGGAAAACCGCGCCGGCGCCAGCGGCATGATCGCCTCCGACGCCACCGCCAAGGCCGCGCCCGACGGCTACATGCTGGGCTTCGCCGCCAGCCCCACCCTCACCATGTCGCCGCTGGTACAGCGCAGCACGCTGTTCGATCCGCGCAAGGACTTCTCGTTGATCGGGCTGGTGGTGGACTACGCCAACGTTCTGCTGATCGGCCCGCAGATCCCAGCCAAGAACGTCAGCGAATTGGTCACCTACGCCCGCGCCCATCCGGATGCCGTGTCGTTCGGTTCCGCCGGCATCGGCGCGTCCAACCACCTGTCGGCCGAGCTGCTGAAGAAGCAGGCGGGTGCGCCCATGCTGCACGTGCCCTACCGCGGCAACTCGCCTGCCATGGTCGATGTGATCAGCGGCAAGATCACCTTCATGTTCGACATCACCAGCACCGCCATCCCCTTCGTCAAGAGCGGCAAAGCGCGCGCCCTGGCGGTCACGTCCAAGACCCGCAACCCCGAACTGCCCGACGTGCCCACCATGGTCGAAGCCGGCATGAAGGACTACGAAGTGGTCGGCTGGTACGCGCTGGTTGGGCCGAAGAAACTGCCCGACGCCGTCGCGGCCCGCCTGACCCGCGCGCTGAACGAAGTCTCCAGCGATCCGGCCTTCCGCCAGGCCATGACCGATGGCGGCTACACCATCAACACCGGCGACTCCAAGGCGCTGCAATCGCGCATCGACCGTGAATACGCCTTGTGGTCCGATGTCATCCAAAGCGCCAACATCCAGGCCAATTGAGTACCACCGGAGCATCCAGATGAATCCCCCGCTCGCGCTGCACGCCCACACCCGCCTCCCCGTCATCGGCGCCCCCATGTTCCTGGTCTCCGGACCGGACCTGGTGGTGGCGCAATGCGCGGCGGGGATCATCGGCACCTTTCCGTCGCTCAACGCCCGTCCGCAGGAGCAGCTGCACGACTGGCTCACGCGCATCGAGAACGGCCTGGCCGCGAAGCGCCAGGCCGCACCCGACGCGCAAATCGCGCCCTATGGCGTCAACCTGATCGTCCACCCCAGCAATCCGCGTTGGCAGGGCGATCTGGCCATCTGCGCCGAGCGCCGCGTGCCGCTCATCATCACCTCGCTGCATGCCCCCGAAGCCGTGGTGGCCGCCGCGCACGGCTATGGCGGGCTGGTATTCCATGACGTCACCAATGTGCGGCACGCCAAGCGCGCGCTGGACGCCGGGGTCGACGGCCTGATCCTGGTGGCGGCGGGCGCAGGCGGCCATGCAGGGCAGATCAGCCCATTCGCGCTGGTCAACGAGATCCGCGCCTTCTACGACGGCCCGCTGGCGCTGTCCGGCTGCATCAGCCACGGCAAGGACATTCTGGCCGCGCAGGTGCTGGGCTGCGACTTCGCCTACATGGGTACACGCTTCATCGCGACGCAGGAATCGCTGGCCGGCGACGCCTATCGCGAAATGGTGCTGCAGGCGCAGGCGGCAGACGTGACCTACACGCCCTACTTCTCGGGCGTGCCCGCGAACTACCTGTCGGCCAGCATCCGGGCAGCCGGCCTGGATCCCCTGGAGCTTGCCAGGAACGGCGTAGCCCCGCCCGCGAACATGGACAAGAGTTCGCGGCCCAAGGCCTGGAAGGATGTGTGGAGCGCGGGCCAGGGCGTGGGCGCGGCGCAGGAAATCCTGCCTGCCGCGATGCTGGTGGATCAGCTGGAATCCGAATATCTCGCCGCGCGCGAAGCCCTGCGCCAGCTTTAGTCCAGCTTGATGTTGGCGGTCTTGATGACGTCGCGCCATTTCGCGATTTCATCGCGGACGAACTCGCCGAACTGTTCTGGGGTGCCGGGCTTGGGCTCGGCGCCTGCGGCGATCATCCCCTGCGCGGTGGCCTGGTCAGACAGAACCTTCACGAGATCCGCATTCACGCGTTTCACGATGTCGGGCGGGGTGCCTTTGGGCGCCATCACGCCGCTCCACGAGTATGCCTCGTAGCCTGGCAGACCGGACTCGGCGATGGTAGGCACGTCGGGCAGCATGCTGGAACGCGTGGGATTGCCTACCCCCAGCGCACGCACCTTGCCGCCCTTCAGATGCGGCACGGCGGATGGACCGTCGGCGAACATCACCTGCACCTGTCCGCCCAGCAGGTCTTGCATGGCGGGCGCGCTGCCGCGGTAGGGCACGTGCTGGATGCGCACGCCGGCCATGGCGTTGAACAACTCGCCGGCCAGGTGCGTGCCGCCGCCCGTGCCTGACGAGCTGAACGAGAGCTTGCCCGGATTGGCCTTGGCATAGGCGATCAGCTCGCTGACCGAATTCACGGGCAGCGTCGCGTTCACCACCAGCACGATGGGAAACACCGCCGCCATGCCGACCGGCACGAAGTCCCGCGTAATGTCGTAGCTCAGATTGCCGCGCAGGCTGGGCAGCACCGCATGGTGGATGGAGGCAAAAAAATAGTTGTAGCCGTCGGGCTCGGACTTGGCCGCGAACTGCGCGCCCACGATGCCGCCAGCGCCCGACTTGTTGTCGACCACCGTGGGCACCGACCACAGCTGCCCCAGCGGCTGCGTGGTGAAGCGCGCGGTCGTGTCCACGGGGCCGCCCGCAGGAAACGGCACGATGAAGTTCACGGCATGCGCCGGCCAGGCGGCGGCGCGGGCCATCTTGGGGAACAGCGCGGGCAGCGCGGCGGCGGCGCACGCGGCGCCCAGCCGCGCAACGGCGCGGCGGCGTAGTAGATCGGTCACGGCAGTCTCCTGGTTCTCGGTTTTATGGGCGGCCAAGCTCTAGGACTGCTGCCTGACGCCTTTTTTATTATTTGCCGAACCTGCGGAGTCACCGCTACATATTTGCAAAAGCCCCTCTTCGGAACGCGCTACAGGCCGCGCGCCGCACGCTGCACATGTTCGATGAAGCATTCCGCGAAACTGGGCAGGTCGCGGCCGCGCTGGCGGCACAGCAGACGGTCGCGCAACGCCCAGGGGTCATCCAGCTTGAGCACGTGCAGCGCATCCGGACGGCTGTAGCGCGCCGCGCAGGCGCGCGGCACCACCGCGATCCCCGCGCCCGCCTCCACCATGCGGCACACGGCCTCGAAGCTACCCACGTGCACGCGCTGGCAGATGCGCTTGCCCAGGCCGCTGGCGATATCTTCCAGGAAGGTCTGGATGGCGCTGTCGGGATGTATGCCGACGAACTGGTAGGCATCGACCAAGTCGGCGAAATGCGCGGACTCCGTGGCCGCCAGGGGGTGGTCCAGCGACGTGACCACGGTGAGTTCATCGCGGAACAGCGGCGTGACGTCCAGGCCCGACACGTCGATATTGCCCGCCACCAGCCCCAGGTCTCCCTGGCCTGCGCGTATGGCGATGACGATATCGCCAGATATTTTTTCCTCCAGCTCCACGTCCACGTCAGGGTTTTCCGCAAGAAACGTGGACAAGGCGTCGGCCAGGAACGAATTGGTGGCCGTGGTGTTGGCCAGCAGGCGCAGGCGTCCCTTCAGGCCGCTGGCATAGGGCTGCAGGTCCGCGTTCAGGCATTCCAGCTGGCGGAACACGGCGTTCGCATGCTTGAGCAGCACCTCGCCCGCCGGCGTCAGCGCCACGCCCGTGGCCATGCGCACCAGTAGCCGGGCCTTGAAGGCCTCTTCCATGTTCTTCACCCGCGCGCTTGCCGCCGGCAGGGACAGGAAGGTGCGTTCCGCAGCCCGGGTCAGATTGAGTGTTTCCCCCACGTTCAGAAACAAACGCAGGTCCGTCAGATCGTGTCTCATGTTCCACCACGCAGAAGGGGGGCATATCTAATTTTGAATTCTTCGCATGCCTCGTCGAATCTACCATGGTGCATCCCCTCGAACCAGAGCGTTCGATGCGGAACTGTTTTCCACACGGCGCGCGCGCCGCAGCACAGGAGTCAGCTTCAATGAGCGGCATAGTTTCCGGAAAAGTGGTGATCGTGACTGGCGCGGGCGGCGGCATCGGCCGCAGCATTGCACTGGCCATGGCGCAGGCCGGCGCCAAGGTGGTGGTGAACGACATCGGCGTATCGCTCACCGGCGAAGGCGGCGCGGACGGCCCCGCGCAAGCGGTCGTCAAGGAGATCGTCGCGGCGGGCGGCCAGGCCGTCGCCAACACCGACAGCGTGGCCGCGTACGACAGCGCCAGCCGCTGCGTGCAGACGGCAATCGACGCCTTCGGCCGCATCGATGCCGTGGTCAACAATGCCGGCAATCTGCGCGACCGGGTTTTCCACAAGATGAGCGAAGAGGAATGGAGTCAGGTGCTGGGCGTGCACCTGAACGGCTCCTTCTTCATGAGTCGCGCGGCGGCGCCCTACTTTCGCGAACAGGAGTCCGGCGCGTTCGTGCACATGACCTCCACGTCCGGACTGATCGGAAACTTTGGCCAGGCCAACTACGCGGCGGCCAAGCTGGGCATCGTGGCCCTGTCGAAATCCATCGCGCTGGACATGGCGCGCTACAACGTGCGCTCCAACTGCATCGCGCCGTTCGCATGGAGCCGCATGACCAGCTCCATTCCCGCCGAAACCGACGAAGAAAAAGCCCGCGTCGAAAAGCTGAAGAAAATGGAAGCCGGCAAGGTCGCGCCCATGGCCGTGTATCTGGCCAGCGACGCGGCCAGCGAGGTCACCGCGCAGATCTTCGCGGTGCGCGCCAACGAGATCATGCTGATGAGCCAGCCGCGCCCGCTGCGCACCGTGCACCACGGCGAAGGCTGGACGCCCGAGCGCATCGCCGAGATCGCCGTGCCCGCCATGCGCAAGCACTTCTACGCGTTGGAGCGTTCGCCTGACGTCATCGACTGGGATCCCATCTGAGGCCGCCATGCCCCTGGACTACGCAACCGTGAAGAACTGGCGCTTCGACGAAGTCCGCCAGCGCTACGACGAAAAAGACACCATGCTGTACGCCCTGGGCATAGGCCTGGGGCAAGACCCCGAAGACGCCGGCCAGTTGCGCTACGTGTACGAAAAAGGCTTGCAATCCTTCCCCACCATGAGCGTGGTGCTGGGCTATCCGGGCTTCTGGGTCCAGGATCCGCGCGCCGGCATCGACTGGGTACGCGTGGTCCACGGAGAACAACGGCTGACCATGCATGCGCCCCTGCCGGCGGCGGGCGTGGTCACCGGCAGAAGCCGCAACACGCACGTGATCGACAAGGGCGCCGACAAGGGCGCCATCATCATCACCGAACGCACCTTGCACGGCGAAGACGGCGCCTGCCTCGCCACCCTGCGCCAAAGCACCTTCTGCCGCGGCGACGGCGGCTTCGGACAGGGAGACGACAGCCCCGCCGCCCTGCCCGCAGCGCCCGACGGCGCCCCAGACCTGAGCTGCGAAATCCGCATCCCCGCCAGCGCCGCCCTGCTGTACCGACTGAACGCCGACCGCAATCCGCTGCACGCAGACCCCGAGGTCGCACGCGCGGCCGGCTACCCCAAACCCATCCTGCACGGACTGTGCTCCTACGGCGTAGTCGCGCACGCCATCGTCAAAAGCTGCTGCGGCTACGACGCCTCGCGCCTGGTCAGCCTGAACACGCGCTTCTCGGCGCCGGTCTATCCCGGCGAAACCCTGCAGTGCGACATCTGGCGCCTGCCCGACGGCCAGCTCCGCTTCCAGGCCCGCGCGCAGGAACGCGGCGTGGTGGTCATGAGCCACGGCACCGCGGAGCTGAAGCCATGAACCGCCCGCCCGCATTGACCGGCATCCGCGTAATGGACCTGTCGCGCATCCTGGCCGGCCCCTGGTGCACGCAGAACCTCGCCGACCTGGGCGCCGACGTCATCAAGATCGAACGCCCGCGCGTCGGCGACGACACCCGCGCCTGGGGCCCGCCGTTCCTCAAGGACGGCGCGGGCCAAGACACCGAGGAATCCGCCTACTACCTCAGCGCCAACCGCAACAAGCGTTCCGTCGAAGCCGACATGGCCACGCCCGCAGGCGCCGCGCTGATCCGCGAACTGGCGGCCGCCAGCGACATCCTGGTCGAGAACTTCAAGGTGGGCGGCCTCGCCAAGTACGGCCTGGACTACGACAGCCTGAAGCAGATCAACCCGCGCCTGATCTATTGCTCCGTCACAGGCTTCGGCCAGGACGGCCCCTACGCGCAACGCCCCGGCTACGACTTCATGATCCAGGGCATGGGCGGCCTGATGAGCATCACCGGCGAACGCGACGACCTGCCCGGCGGCGGTCCGCAAAAAGCCGGCGTGGCGGTCACCGACATCGTCACCGGCATGTACGCCACCGTGGCCATCCTGGCCGCCCTGCAGGAACGCCACAACAGCGGCCTGGGCCAGCACCTGGACATCGCCCTGCTGGACAGCCACGTCGCCCTGCTGGCCAACCAGAACTCGAACTACTTCAACTCCGGCGTGGCGCCCCAGCGCGCCGGCAACGCCCACCAGAACGTCGTGCCCTACCAGGTGTTCGCCGCCAGCGACGGCCACCTGATCGTGGCCACAGGCAATGAATCGCAGTACCGCGCATACTGCCGCGCCATCGGCGCACCCGAACTGGGCGACGACCCGCGCTTCGCCACCAACCGCATGCGCCTGGCCAACCGCGAGCTGCTGGTCGACCTGCTGACCGAGATCATGCGCCAGGGCCAGCGCGACGACTGGATCGCCAAGCTCGAGGCCGTGGGCGTGCCCTGCGGACCGATCAACGATATCGCCCAGGCCCAGGCACATCCGCAAGCGCTGGCACGTCAGCTGCGCCGCGATATGCCGCATCCGGCGGGCGGCATGGCGGCGGTGACAGCCAGCCCGTTGCGGCTATCGGCCTCGCCGGTGGAATACCGTCGCGCGCCGCCGCTGCTGGGGGAACATACGGAGGAAGTGCTGCGGGAGGTGCTGGGGAAGACGCAAGAAGAGATCGCCGTGTTTCGCGAGGGATTAAAGACGACGAACTGACGAGGGCCGCGCCTACAGCGAAGACTCCAGTCACAGGACGACGATGAGCCCCACACGCCACTCACCGCATGCGCGCTAGCGGCCACCACAGCAATCAAATAAATCACGTATGTCATTATTGGCCGCCCGGGCGGCCAATAATGACGGGCAAATCAAGCCTCTCCCCCGACCACGGCTCCAGTAGCGCGCCAGGCCAAGACAAACGTAGCCCGTCGGCGCGGGCGTCTGGGTGGCGAGCAACCTCGATGCGCCCGAGGGAATCCGTAGGAGTCGCCGAAGGCGAGGACGAGGATGACAACGGGGCAGTCCGGAGCGAACGCTCCGGACCGCAATCGTGGGCGCTCGCCACCCAGGCGCCCGCGCCGACGGGCGACCTACGAAGCACTAGGCACTAAAGCCAAAAAAAACGGCCACCAGTCCCCTGGCAGCCGTTTTTCTCACAGCCTACGGAATCAAGCCACAGCGACAGGAATCTTCCCGATCTTGGCCTGCCATTCCTTGGGCCCCGTGGTATGGACAGAGGTACCCTGAGCGTCAACCGCCACAGTCACCGGCATGTCCTTCACGTCGAACTCGTAGATGGCTTCCATGCCCAGGTCCGCAAAACCCAGCACCTTCGCGCCACGGATAGCCTTCGACACCAGGTAAGCCGCGCCACCCACCGCCATCAGATAAGCCGAGTTGTGCTTCTTGATGGATTCGATAGCCACCGGACCGCGCTCCGACTTGCCGATCATCGCGATCAGGCCCGTCTGCTCCAGCATCATGTCCGTGAACTTATCCATGCGCGTAGCGGTAGTGGGACCCGCCGGGCCGACCACTTCGTCGCGCACCGGATCCACCGGACCCACGTAGTAAATGACGCGATTCTTGAAATCCACCGGCAGCGGCTCGCCCTTGGCCAGCATGTCCTGGATACGCTTGTGCGCCGCATCGCGGCCCGTCAACATCTTGCCCGACAGCAGCAGCGTCTGGCCCGGCTTCCAGCTGGCCACTTCTTCCTTGGTCAGCGTATTCAGGTCCACCTGCTTGGACTTGTTGTAGTCCGGCGCCCAGTGCACTTCCGGCCACTCCGACAGCGACGGCGGATCCAGGCGAGCGGGGCCCGAGCCGTCCAGTTCGAAGTGCGCGTGGCGCGTCGCCGCACAGTTCGGGATCATCGCCACGGGCTTGGACGCCGCGTGCGTCGGGAACGTGCTGATCTTGACGTCCAGCACCGTCGTCAAACCGCCCAGGCCCTGCGCGCCGATACCCAGCGCGTTGACCTTCTCATACAGCTCGATACGCAGCTCTTCCAGCTTGTTCTGCGGACCGCGGGCCAGCAGCTCGTACATGTCGATGTCTTCCATCAACGACTGCTTCGCCATCAGCATGGCCTTCTCGGCCGTGCCGCCGACGCCGATGCCCAGCATGCCCGGCGGGCACCAGCCCGCGCCCATCGTCGGCACCGTCTTCAGCACCCAGTCCACCAGCGAATCGCTCGGATTCAGCATCGCGAACTTCGACTTGTTTTCCGAACCGCCGCCCTTCGAAGCGACTTGCACGTCGACCTTGTCGCCCGGGACAAGCTCGACGTGCAGGATACAGGGCGTGTTGTCGCGCGTGTTCTTGCGCGCAAACAGCGGATCGTCCAGCACCGAGGCGCGCAAAGGATTGTCCGGGTTCAGGTAGCCGCGGCGCACGCCTTCGTCACAGAGTTCCTGCAGCGTGCGCTTGGTCTCGAAACGCACGCCCATGCCGACCTTCAGGAACACGTTGACGATGCCCGTGTCCTGGCACAGCGGACGCTTGCCCTCGGCGCACATGCGCGAGTTGGTCAGGATCTGGGCCATCGCGTCGCGCGCGGCGGGGCTTTCCTCGCGCTCGTAGGCGCGGGCCAGGTGACGGATGTAGTCGACCGGGTGGTAGTAGCTGATGAACTGGATGCCATCGGCTATCGACTGGATGAAGTCTTCTTCTTTGATGATGACTGACATGGCGATATCGGGTCTAGATGAAAAACGTGAAAACGCGGCCGGCGTGACTAGCCCGCCGCGATGGAGAAAGAACTATTTTTGCCGCCGGGCCGCCCCAAGGCAAACAGCGCCCCCTCGGGGGGCAGCTAGCCCCGCAGGGGCGCGGCGTGGGGGCATTTCCTATTTGCCTTGCCAGACCGGTTTGCGCTTCTCGGCGAAGGCGGTCGCGCCTTCCTTGGCGTCGGCGGACGAAAAGATGTGCGCAATCAGCGGACGCTGCTGGTCGAACATGCTCGCCTGATCCCAGTCGCCCGACTGCGCCACGATGCTCTTGGCGGTCTGCACCGCCAGCGGGCCATTCTCGACGATGGCGCGGGCCAGTTCCAGAGCGCCCGCCAGGGCGGCGCCCGGCTCGGTGATGCGGTTGACCAGCCCGAAGGAATGGGCGCGCTCGGCCGTCAACATTTCGCCGGTCAGGATCACTTCCATGGCGATGTGGTACGGCAGGCGGCGCGGCAGGCGCAGCATGCCGCCAGCGCCCGCCACCAGGCCGCGCTTGACTTCAGGCAGGCCGAACTTGGCGTTGCTGGCGGCCACGATCAGGTCGGAAGCCAGCGCCATTTCGCAGCCGCCGGCCAGCGCATAGCCTTCCACCGCCGCGATCAGCGGCTTCTTGGGCGGCCGCTCGTTCAGGCCCGCGAAGCCGCGGCCTTCCACGTAGGGACGCTGCCCCGACTTGGCGAAAGCCTTCAGGTCCATGCCCGACGAGAACGTGCCGCCGCCGCCCGTCAGGATGCCGATGCGGATGTCGTCGCGGCTGTCCAACTGGTCCAGCGCCGCGGCCATGGCCTGCGCGGTCTCCAGGTTGATGGCGTTCTTGGCCTCGGGACGGTTGATCGTGATGATCTGGATGCCGTCGGTGACTTCTACCTTGATCAGGTCTGACATGGGACTGCTCCTTCCGGGAATTCTCGGAATCAGGTTCCGGGTTTTATATAAGACTTGGTACGCAACCTGGAATCATACGATCATTGGTTTCCAGGCGCAGCGACAGGCCCGCGAGGCGTCCACCAGCGGCACACTGTCCCCCTGCGAACCGCCCCGAAGGCCCAGATGTAACCGTCCGCCCGGCATTCGGGAACCGGACCGCCCCAGGCCAGTTAAAATGTCGGGTTTCCCACGCCCAGGGCAAGCCTTGCCCGGCGGCCGAATTCCAAGAATCCTATGCTCACCTTTCAGCAAATCATCCTTACGCTCCAGGAATACTGGGACAAGCAGGGTTGCGCCCTGCTGCAACCCTACGACATGGAAGTCGGCGCCGGCACCTCGCATACCGCCACGTTCCTGCGCGCGATCGGCCCGGAGCCCTGGCGCGCCGCCTACGTGCAGCCCTCGCGCCGCCCCAAGGACGGCCGCTACGGCGAAAACCCCAACCGCCTGCAACACTATTATCAGTACCAGGTCGTGTTGAAGCCCGCGCCTCCGGAAATCCTGGACCTGTACATCGGTTCGCTCAAGGCGCTGGGCATCGATCCCACCCAGCACGACATCCGCTTCGTAGAGGACGACTGGGAGAACCCCACCCTCGGCGCCTGGGGCCTGGGCTGGGAAGTCTGGCTGAACGGCATGGAAGTCACCCAGTTCACCTACTTCCAGCAAGTGGGCGGCCTGGACTGCACGCCGACCACCGGCGAAATCACCTACGGCCTGGAACGCCTGGCCATGTACCTGCAGGACGTGCAAAGCGTGTACGACCTGGTCTGGACCGAAGGCGCCAACGGCAACCGCGTGCTGTATCGCGACGTGTTCCACCAGAACGAAGTGGAACAGTCCACCTACAACTTCGAGCATTCGTCGGCCGAGATGCTGTTCTCGCACTTCAATGACTACGAAGCCGAGGCCAAGCGCCTGATGGACGTGCCGCTGGCGCTGCCCGCCTACGAGGCCGCGCTGAAGGCCGCGCACACGTTCAACATGCTGGACGCGCGCGGCGCGATCAGCGTCACCGAGCGCGCCGCCTACATCGGCCGCATCCGCAACCTGTCGCGCGCCGTCGCGCAGGCCTACTACGATTCCCGCGAACGACTGGGCTTTCCCATGCTGGGCCGCGACAAGGCCGCCGGGGAGGCTGCATAAATGACGACGAACATCCGCCCGCTGCTGGTCGAACTGCTGACCGAAGAACTCCCGCCCAAGGCCCTGCAGAAGCTGGGCCAGGCCTTTGCCGAAGGCGTGCGCGCCACGCTGGAGCGCCACGGCCTGCTGGCCGCCGGCTGCGCCGCCACCGCGTATTCCACGCCGCGCCGACTGGCCGTGCACCTGTCCGCCGTGCTGGCTCAGGCGCCCGACCAGCCCTATGCCGAAAAGCTGATGCCGGTGAAGATCGGCCTGACCGAAGACGGCCAGGCCACGCCCGCGCTGCAGAAGAAGCTGGCCGCCAAGGGCCTTGAGAACATCGACCTGTCGACCCTGGAACGTGAATCCGACGGCAAGCAGGACTACCTGGTCGCGCGCGGCACCGCTCCCGGCGCCCAGCTGGCCGCCGGCCTGCAGGAAGGCATCGACGCCGCCATCAACGGCCTGCCCATTCCCAAGGTCATGCGCTACCAATTGGCCGACGGCGTCACCACCGTCAAGTTCGTGCGTCCGGCGCACGGCCTGGTCGCGCTGTTCGGCGCCGACGTGGTGCCGGTGTCCGCGCTGGGCCTGGCCGCCGGCCGCGACACGCTGGGCCACCGCTTCATGAGCGCGGGCCCCGTGTCCTTCGCCGACGCCGACGCCTACGCCGCCACCCTGGCCGAAAAGGGCCGCGTGGTGGCCTCGTTCGAAGGTCGCCGCGACGAGATCCAGCGCCAGTTGCTGGACCATGCCGGCCGCCTGAACGCCACCCTGGGCGACGATCCCGAAGTGGCCGCGCTGCTGGACGAAGTCACGGCCCTGGTCGAACACCCCACCGTCTACGTGGGCCAGTTCGAAGAGCAGTTCCTGCAAGTGCCGCAGGAATGCCTGATCCTGACCATGCGGCTGAACCAGAAATACTTCCCGCTGTTCGATCCGGCTACCGGCCGCCTGACGCACCGCTTCCTGATCGTCAGCAACATGCACACCGACAATCCGGTGAACATCGTTGAAGGGAACCAGCGCGTGGTGCGCCCGCGCCTGGCCGATGCGCAGTTCTTCTTCGAAACCGACCGCAAGACGCCGCTGGCGGCGCGCGTCGAACAACTGGGCTCGATCGTCTACCACAACAAGCTGGGCACCCAGCTGGAACGCGTGGAGCGCGTGCGCGCCATCGCCCGCGGCGTGGCCGAGCAACTGGGCGGCGACGTCTCCGCCGCCGACCGCGCGGCCATGCTGGCCAAGGCCGACCTGGGCTCGAACATGGTGGGCGAATTCCCCGAGCTGCAAGGCGTCATGGGCGCCTACTACGCGGCCGGCGACGGCGAGCCCGACAGCGTGGTGCAGGCCCTGCGCACGCAGTACCGCAACCGCTACGACGCGCCCGTCACCGCCGACACGCTGACCGCGGCCACCCTGTTCATCGCCGAGCGCGTGGAAACCATGGTCGGCATCTGGGCCATCGGCCTGGCGCCCACCGGCGAGCGCGACCCCTTCGGCCTGCGCCGCGCCGCGCTGGGCCTGATCAGCGCCTTCGAACAACTGGCCGCAGGCGGCTGGCTCAAGATCAGCGAGACCGGCCCCCTGTCGCTGGACGGCCTGCTGGAACTGGCCGCGGGGACCTTCCCCGCCGGCAAGATCCCCGCCGACACGCTGGCCGAAGTCCGCGCCTTCATCTACGAACGCTACCGCAACCAGCTCATCAACGACTTCGACCGCAATGCCGTCGAAGCCGTGATCGCGCTGACCCCGCCGTTGCACCAGGTGGCCGAGCGCGTGCGCGCGGCCGCCGCCTTTGCGCAGCTGCCCGAGGCCGCCAGCCTGGCCGCCGCCAACAAGCGCATCGGCAACCTGCTCAAGAAGGCCGAAGGCGAGATCGGCGCGGTGAACGACGGCGCGCTCGTGGAACCGGCTGAAAAGGCCCTGGCCGCCGCCGTTTCCGCGCTGCGCCCGAAGGCCGAGGCGCAACTGGCCGCGGGCGACTTCGCCGGCAGCCTGAGCACGCTGGCCCAGGTCCGCGAAGCCGTGGACGCCTTCTTTGCCGACGTCATGGTCATGGCCGAAGACCCGGCCGTGCGCGCCAACCGGCTGGCCCTGCTGGGCCAGTTGCATGGCCTGATGAACCAGGTCGCTGACATCTCCAGGCTGGCACAGTGAAACTCATCATCCTAGACCGCGACGGCGTCATCAATCAGGACAGCGATTCGTTCGTCAAGAATCCGGACGAATGGATCGCCCTGCCCGGCAGCCTGCAGGCCATCGCCCGGCTGACGCAGGCGGGCTGGAAGGTGGTGGTCGCCACCAACCAGTCGGGCCTGGCGCGCGGCCTGTTCGACATGGACACCCTGACGGCCATCCATACCAAGATGCGCCGCGAACTGGCCGCCGCTGGCGGCAGTATCGACGCGGTCTTCATGTGCCCACACGGCCCCGATGACAATTGCTCCTGCCGCAAGCCCAAGCCCGGCATGTTCGAACAGATCGGACACCGCTACGACGTCGACCTGGCTGGCGTGCCGGCGGTGGGCGATTCGCTGCGCGACCTGCAGGCCTCGTCGTCGGTCGGCTGCTCGCCCTGGCTGGTGCTGACCGGCAACGGCAAGAAAACGCTGGCCAAGGGCGGTTTGCCTGACAACACCCGCGTCTGCGACGACCTGTCGGCCGTGGTCGACGCGCTGCTGCAGGACCATTGATCCAATGGCCCGCCTACGTTCGCTGCTGTACTTCCTGTTCCTGGCCGTCACGGTCATTCCCTATGCCTTCGCCTGCATCCTGTGGGCGCCGCTGCCTCTGCACTGGCGCTACAAGCTGACCGTGGGCTGGCCGCGCCTGGCCATCTGGGGCGCGCGCTTCTTCTGCGGCATCCGCTGGCAGGTCAAGGGCTGGGAAAACCTGCCCGACGGCCCGGCGGTGCTGCTGTCCAAGCACCAGTCGGCCTGGGAAACGCTGTTCTTCCCGGCCCACATGCCGCGCGAAGTCTGCTTCGTCTACAAGAAGGAACTGCACATGGTGCCGTTCTTCGGCTGGGGCTTGGCGCTGCTGCGCATGATCCCGATCGACCGCGCCAAGGGTCGCGATGCCTTCGATCAAGTGGTCAAGCAAGGCCAGACGCGCCTGGACGAAGGCCGCTGGCCCCTGCTGTTCCCCGAGGGCACCCGCGTGCCGCCCGGCAAGACCGGCCGCTTCAAGATGGGCGGCGCGCTGCTGGCCTCGCGCACCGGCGCGGTCGTCATCCCCGTGGCGCATAATGCCGGCGAATGCTGGCGCCGCAACGCCTTCGTGAAGTATCCGGGCATGGTTACCGTGTCCATCGGTCCCGCGATAGAATCCAAGGGACTCTCCCCCGAGGAACTGAACAAAAAGGTTCAGGACTGGATCGAAGGGGAAATGCGGCGTCTCAATCCAGAAAGGTATGGCCAGCACTGATCAGCTCGAACTCCTGTTCGACGAACAGCAGCACGACGCGCCCACGGGCGCGCCGCCGCTGAACGCCGCGCCAAAGGCTCCGGCCGCGCCTGAGGCGGCCTCGCCCAAGCCGGTCCCGCCCAAGCCCCTCTTCCCCGATCTGCCGCCGGCCGCCGCCCCTGCGGGCGAACCGCTGCTGACGCTGTCGCCCAACGCGGCCTCGCTCGTCCCCACGCCCTGCCCCGACCCGCTGCCGCCCGGCGCGCGTTGGCGCGAGGTCGCGACCGAGCAGCAGTCCATCGGCTTCGTGCTGCTGCGCTCGCGTCGCCGCAGCATAGGCTTCGTGATCACCGACGACGGCTTGCGCGTCACCGCCCCGAACTGGGTGACGCTGACGCAGGTGGACGACGCCGTGCGCGAGAAGGCCCGCTGGATCCTGACCAAGCTGCGCGAATGGCATGCCCGCAAGCAGCAACTGGCCATGGCGCATACGCGCTGGCAGCCGGGAGGCGAACTGCCCTACCTGGGCAAGCGCATCGTGATCGGCGTGGGCGGCGACAGCCGCCAGGCCAGCCTGTCGGGCGATGCCGACGCCCCCCAGGACGGCGACACCCTGTGGCTGGCGCTGCCGTCCTCGGCGGACCAGGGCCGCATCCGCGATTCGGCCCAAGCCTGGCTGCAGCAGCGCGCCGGCGCCTGGTTCGGCGCGCGCCTGGCCCATTTCCTGCAGGTCAGCGGCCTGAAGATCCAACGCTGGCGCCTGTCCTCGGCCGCCACCCGCTGGGGCTCCTGCACCAGCGACGGCAACATCATGCTGAACTGGCGCCTGATCCATTTCGCGCCCGCCATCATCGACTACGTCATCGCGCACGAGCTTGCCCATTTGCGCGAAATGAACCACAGTCAGGACTTCTGGCGCGAAGTAGGGCAGATCCTGCCCGATTTCGAAGACGCCAAGAACATCCTGCGACGTCACGACCCCGCATCCTTGCCTCAGTTCTGAGGCATTCTGGAGACACGAAAATGTTGCTGCTGATTCCGGGCCCGGTCACGACCGACGCGCGGGTGAAGGCCGCCATGGCGCAAGACTATGCGCCGTGGGACAACGATTTCCGTCAGACCTACCGGCAGGTCTGCGATGGCGTCCTGCGGGCGGCGCAGGCGTCGCCCGACGAGCACGCCGCGCTGGCGCTGCCGGGCTGCGGCCACTTCGCGGTGGAAGCCGCCATCCGCAGCTTCATCCCCGCCGCCGGCCGCCTGCTGGCGCCCTCCACCGGCGCCTACGCCGCCCGCCTGCAGAAGCTGGCCGGCGATGCCGGCCGCGTCGCCGTGCCGCTGCCCGTAGGCCCCACAGAGCGGATCGATCCGCAAGCGGTCGCGCAGGCGCTGGAACAGGATCCCACGCTCACGCACCTGGCGCTGGTCTACAGCGAAACCGGCAGCGGCATCTGCCACGACGTGCCCGAACTCGCGCGCATCGCGCATGCGCTGGGCCGCCGCGTCATCGTCGACGCCGTATCCGCCTTCGGCGCGCTGCCCCTGGAGCTGCACGCCCTGCCCGCCGTGGAGGCAGTGGTGCTGACGGCCAACAAGTGCCTGGAAGGCATGCCCGGCGCCGCCTTCGTGGTGGCGCGGCGCGACAGCCTGGAAGCGGCGCGCGGCATCGCCGGCAGCTGGTCGCTGGACCTGGCCGACATCTACCAGCAAAGCCAGCAGCCCAATGCCGGCCCGCGTTTCACGCCGCCCGCGCCCACGCTGGCCGCGCTGGCCGTGGCGCTGGAGCTGCACCGCGAAGAAGGCCGCGAAGCCCGCCTGGCGCGCTACACCGCCAACATGCACACGCTATATGATGGCGTCAGGGAACTGGGCCTGGCGCCTTACCTGCCGCCCGCGCTGCAGGGGCCCATCGTCGTCAACGTCCGCGCCCCGGATGCGCCGACCTGGAACCTGCAATTGTTCGTGGACGCCCTCAAGCGCCGCGGCTACGTGCTCAGCAACTTCTACAACACCGAACAACCTTCGTTCCGGGTCGGCTGCATCGGCGCCTTCGGGCCAGACCAGATGCGGCAGGCAGTCGACGCCATGGGCGGCGCGCTGCGCGACATCGGCATCACCCGGGAAGCCGCCGGCAACGGCGGATTCTTCCCGTTCCCCCTCACCGCTTAAGGAAACCATCCCATGCGTATGCTCCACACCATGCTGCGAGTCGGCAATCTCGACAAGTCCATCGACTTCTACACCAATGTGCTCGGCATGCGCGTCCTGCGCCGCAACGACTACCCCGAAGGCAAGTTCACGCTGGCCTTCGTCGGCTACCAGGACGAATCCGAAGGCGCCGTCATCGAACTGACCCACAACTGGGATACGGACAAGTACGACCTGGGCACCGGCTACGGCCACATCGCCCTGGAGGTGGACAACGCCTACGAAGCCTGTGACAAGGTCAAGGAAAAAGGCGGCAAGGTCACGCGCGAAGCCGGCCCGATGAAGCACGGCAAGACGGTCATCGCCTTTGTCGAAGACCCCGATGGCTACAAGATCGAGTTCATCCAGAAAAAGGGCCGCCAGGACTGAGCCCCGCGCGGCCAAAGCCAGGAAGACACTTCCATGATCCACACCATCCTGAAAATGGGCGATCCGCGGCTGCTGCGCGTGGCCGCGCCCGTGGAGCGCTACGACACGCCCGAGTTGCATGCGCTGATCGACGACATGTTCGAAACCATGGCCGCCGCGCAAGGGGTGGGCCTGGCCGCGCCGCAGATCGGCGTGGATCTGCAGCTGGTGATCTTCGGCTTTGACCGCAACGAGCGCTATCCCGACGCCCCCGCCGTGCCGCAGACCATCCTGTGCAATCCCGTCATCACGCCGCTGTCGGACGAGACGGAAGACGGCTGGGAAGGCTGCCTGTCGGTGCCGGGCCTGCGCGGCCTGGTGCCGCGCTACCGCCGCATCCGCTACAGCGGACGAGATCCCTACGACCAGCTCATCGAGCGCGAGGCCGAGGGTTTTCACGCCCGGGTGGTGCAGCACGAATGCGATCACCTGATCGGCCGGCTCTACCCGTCGCGCATCCAGGACTTCAGCAAATTCGGGTTCACTGAAATCCTGTTCCCGGACATGGATCCGAATCAGGACGACTAAGGCCCCGCTCCCGCCTTGCGGGGGCTTGCGTCCCTACCCTAAGCCTCGCCGGAGTCCGCCTTGGCGACCTGCGGCGACAACTCCTCGGGCGCGAAATCGTCCACCTGCAACACCCGCGAGACCAGGGCTTCGGCCTCTTCCAGCGAGGCCGCCTGCGCGTCGGTAATGGCGCCGCGCTGATGGGCTTCGCGCCAATCGCGCACGCCGGACTGGCGCAGGCGGTCGCGCAGCGGCTGCACGGCGTCCGCCAGCGCGAAGGCGCGGGTCAGAAGGCCTACCGGATCGTCGCCGGCAGCGCCGGCGTCGCGATGCAGGTCGGCCGCCAGGCGCACATGCGTGGGCGAAGGCTTGAGCAGCAGTTCAGCGCATTCCCGGGTCAAGGCGTCGCTCGGCCCCTTGGCCAGGCGCAGCGGCAGGATGGCCGCGCGCAGTCCCCACGACAACACGCGGCCCGGCAGATTGCGCAGGACCTGATCCATGCTTTTCTCGATGCTGGCGTAGCCCTGCTCCAGGCACCACTGCACCAGCGGCAGATCGTCGTGCTTGCGGCCCTCGTCTTCCCAGCGCTTGAGCACCGCCGACTGCAGATACAGTTCGGACAGGATGTCGCCCAGGCGGGCGGAGATCATTTCCCGGCGCTTCAGGCCTCCGCCCAGCTGCGCCAGCGTGGCATCGGCCAGCAGCGCGAAGCCCGAGGCATAGCGGCCCAGCCGCCGGTAGTGGCCGGCCACGGGACCGGATGAAGGCGCAGGCGCCAGCACCCCGCCAGTCCAGGCGCGGCCGATGGCCCGCAGCGCGTTGATGCCTGTGTGGCGCAGATGCCGCCAGAACACGTCGTGGAAGACCTCCATGCCACGGTCTTCGTCGGGGTTGCCCAGCGCCAGGATTTCCGGCATCAGATAGGGATGGGCGCGGATCGCGCCCTGGCCGAAGATGATCAGGTTGCGCGTCAGGATGTTGGCGCCCTCGACCGTGATGGCGATGGGCACGGCGCGGTACAGCGCGCCCAGGTAATTGCTGGGACCGTCGATGACGGCGCGGCCGGCATGGATGTCCATCGCGTCGTTGACCGAGCCGCGCATGCGCTCGGTGGCGTGGTACTTCATGATGCCCGAGACCACTGCCGGCTTGACGCCCTGGTTCAGCGCGGCGCAGGTCAAGCGCCTGGCGGCTTCGACCAGATAGGCATTGCCCGCCAGCCGGGCCAGCCCTTCCTGCACGCCCTCGAACTTGCCGACGGGAATGCCGAACTGTTCGCGCACGCGGGCATACATGCCCGTGGTGTGCGCGCACATCACGGCGGCCGCGGCCGACAGAGACGGCAAGGAAATGCCCCGCCCCGCCGCCAGCGCGCTCATCAGCATCTGCCAGCCATGCCCGGCGCGCTCGGCGCCGCCGATCAGCGCGTCCAGCGGCACGAACACGTCGCGCCCGCGGTTGGGGCCGTTCTGGAAGACCTGCATGGCGGGCAGGTGGCGGCGCCCGATCTCCACGCCGGGCGCTTCGGTCGGCACCAGCGCGACCGATATGCCAATGTCCTTGGCGCCGCCCAGGATGCCGTCGGGGTCCGATAGCTTGAAAGCCAGCCCCAGCACCGTCGCCACCGGCCCCAACGTGATGTAGCGCTTGTGCCAGTTCAGCCGGATGCCGATCAGTTCGCGCCCGTCGATCACCTGGCGGCAGACCACGCCCGTGTCCACCATGGACGCGGCGTCCGAACCGGCCTCGGGGCTGGTCAGGCCGAAGCATGGCACCTCGCGGCCGTCGGCCAGCCGCGGCAGCCAGTAGTCGCGCTGCGCCGGCGTGCCGGACTGCATCAGCAATTCGCCGGGGCCCAGCGAATTGGGCACCATGACGGTGACGCCCGCGGTGATGGAGTAGGCCGAAATGCGCCGCACGACCTCGGAGTGCGCATAGGGCGAAAAGCCCAGGCCGCCGTAGCGCCGCGGAATGATCATGCCGAAGAAGCGTTCGGCCTTCAGGAAGTCCCATACCTCGGGCGGCAGATCGCGCCGGTTCCAGGTGATGTCCCATTCGTCCAGCATGGCGCAAAGCCGCGCCAGCGGGCCGTCTATGAAGCGCTGCTCGTCCGCGGTCAGCGTGGCCGCCGGCACGTCCAGCAGCTTGCGCCAGTCGGGATTGCCGGTGAACAGATCAGCATCCCACCAGGTGTCGCCGGCCTCGATGGCTTCGCGCTCCGTCGCCGACATGGCGGGCAGTGCGTTGCGCGCCCAGCGGTAAGCGGGTTCCGAGATGCGGCGCCGGCGCCATGCGTTGAAGTCCATGAGTTTTCCTCACTGTTATGGCCCCAGGCCCCAGGGCGTATCAGGTCAAAGTACCAGAATTGGCGGCGTCGGGCCAAGCTGCGGCCTGCCGACTCTGCGACAATGGGCCTCGGCGCGCAGCGCGCAATCCATCGCTATCCGGGCAGTCTCCGCATGCTGAACAAACTCTGGCTGGGCTTTTTCCTTACCGCGGCCGCGGCGGCTCTGTACCGCTGGCTGGTCATCGGCGACCCCGATGTCTTCCGCATGATGGTCGCCAGCCTGTTCGACATGGCGCGCGTGTCGGTGGAAGTGATGGTGCTGCTGTTCGGCACGCTGACGCTGTGGCTGGGCTTTCTGCGCATCGCCGAGGGCGCCGGCCTGGTGGAAAAACTGGCGCGCGTGCTGGGACCGCTGTTCGCGCGCCTGATGCCCGGCGTGCCGCGCAACCACCCGGCCATCGGTCTGATCACGCTGAACTTCGCCGCCAACGGACTGGGCCTGGACAACGCCGCCACGCCCATCGGCCTGCGCGCCATGCGCGAACTGCAGTCGCTCAATCCCACGCCCGAAACCGCCAGCAACGCGCAGATACTGTTCCTGGTGCTGAATGCGTCATCACTGACCCTGCTGCCGGTGACGCTGTTCATGTTCCGCGCGCAGCAGGGCGCGCCGGACCCGACGTTGGTGTTCCTGCCCATCCTGCTGGCCACCAGCGCATCGACCCTGGCAGGTTTCCTGGCCGTGGCGGCCTGCCAGCGCCTGCGCCTGATCGATCCGGTCGTGATGCTGTGGCTGGGCGGCGCGGCGCTGCTCATGGGCGGATTCATGGCGCTGCTGGCCAGCATGTCGGCGGCGGCCATCGCCGCGCTGTCGTCGCTGCTGGGCAATCTGGTCCTGTTCGGCATCCTGATCGCCTTCCTGGTGGCGGGCGCCTGGAAGAAGGTGCCGGTCTACGAGGCCTTCATCGAAGGCGCCAAGGAAGGCTTCGACATCGCCAAGAGCCTGCTGCCCTATCTGGTCGCGATGCTCTGCGCGGTGGGCGTGCTGCGCGCATCGGGCGCGCTGGATTTCCTGCTGGACGGCATCCGCTGGCTGGCGATGCAAGCGGGATGGGACACGCGCTTCGTGGATGCCCTGCCTACCGCGCTGGTCAAGCCATTCTCGGGCAGCGCGGCGCGCGCCATGATGCTGGAAACCATGACGCATTTCGGCGTGGACAGCTTCCCCGCGCTGCTGGCCGCGGTGGTCCAGGGCAGCACCGAGACCACCTTTTACGTGCTGGCGGTGTACTTCGGATCGGTGGGCATATTGCGGGCGCGCCACGCGGTGGGCTGCGCCCTGATTGCCGACCTGGCCGGCGTGCTGGCGGCCATCGGCGTGTGCTACTGGTTCTTCGGCTGAAACCCGCCGCCCGGCGGCAAGGAGCGCCAGGGCGGCGCTCCTGCCCCGCCGTATCAATCCACCAGCAGGATCTTCATGCCGTTGGTGCCACCGCTGTCGCGGTAGAAGTCGCCCTTGGTCAGGATCACCCAATCTCCGGTCTGCACCAGGTTGCGCTTGCGAAGTTCATCGATGGCGGCGTTGCTCAGGTCGGCAGGCTCGTAGTCCGACGGCGCGAACGGAATCGTGTAGACGCCGCGGAACATGGCCACGCGGTTTTGCGTGATGCTGTGCGGGCTGTAGCAGTAGATAGGCACGCCCGAGCGGATGCGCGACATGATCAGTGGCGTGTGACCGCTTTCGGTCAGCGAAATGATGGCCTTGACGCCGGGGAAATGGTTGGCCGCGTACATGGCCGCCAGCGCGATGGTCTCGTCGCAACGGGTGAAGGTCTCGCCCAGGCGGTGATGCGACTTGGTCGAGGTCGGGTGCTTTTCCGCGCCCAGGCAGACGCGGGCCATGGCCTGCACGGTTTCCACGGGATACTGGCCCGATGCGCTTTCCGCCGACAGCATGACGGCATCGGTGTAGTCCAGCACCGCGTTGGCCACGTCGGACACTTCGGCGCGCGTGGGCATGGGGCTGGAGATCATCGACTCCATCATCTGCGTCGCGGTGATGACGACCTTGTTCAGCGTGCGGGCGTGCTGGATGATGCGCTTCTGGATGCCGACAAGTTCGGCATCCCCAACCTCCACGCCCAGGTCGCCGCGCGCCACCATCACGCCGTCGCTGGCGCGGATCAGCGCGTCCAGCGCCTCGTCGTCGGCCACGGCTTCGGCGCGTTCGATCTTGGCGATGATCCACGCCTGGCTGCCGGCGGCCGCCAGCAGCGTGCGCGCCTCGTCGATATCGCTGCCATAGCGCGGGAATGACACGGCCACGTAGTCCAGTTCCATCTCGGCGGCCAGCTTGATGTCGACGCGGTCCTTGTCGGTCAGGCTGGGCGCGGACAGGCCGCCGCCGCGGCGGTTGATGCCCTTGTTGTTCGACAGCGGGCCGCCCACGGTAACGGTGGTGTGGACCTCGTCGCCTTCGACGCTGTCCACCACCAGCACCACGCGGCCGTCATCCAGCAGCAGCTCGTCGCCGACGCGGCAGTCCTGCACCAGTTCGGGGTAATCGATGCCGACGATGCTGGCCGTGCCCTCTTCCTTGGGATGCACGCGCGACAGCGTGAACGGCTGTCCGATCTGCAGTTGGACCAGCTTGTCCTTGAAGCGTGCAATGCGGATCTTGGGGCCTTGCAGGTCGCCCATGATGGCGACGAAGCGGCCCTGCTTGGCGGCGATCTCGCGCACCATGCGGGCGCGCTCGCGATGGTCGTCCGCGCTGCCGTGCGAGAAGTTCAGGCGGGCCACGTCCAGACCCGCGCGGATCAGCGCTTCTATGCGTTCAGGCGTCGAAGTCGAAGGTCCCAGGGTGGCGACAATTTTGGTGCGGCGCAATACGGGCATGACGATCCACTCTCGCTAAAACAACAAAAACGCTATGGTACGCCGGCCGCGCCCGCGCAGGTATCATGGGCATCACCTCAACCGAAAAACGAGCTCGACTGAACCCGTGAAAATCGTCATCGCCCCCGACTCTTTCAAAGAAAGCGTGTCCGCCCCCGATGCCGCGGCAGCCATTGCACGCGGCGTGAAGGCCGCTGTTCCCGGCGCTCACACGGTATGCATTCCGATGGCCGACGGCGGCGAAGGCACGGTCGAAGCCGTGCTCGCGGCGACCGGCGGCAAGGAACGCCAACAGACGGTGAACGATGCGTTGGGCTACAAGGTCGACGCCGTCTGGGGCTTGCTCGAGGACGGCACGGCGGTGATCGAGATGGCCGCGGCGGCGGGCCTGGAACTCATCGCCCCTGCCAAGCGCGATCCGATGCGCGCCAGCAGCCACGGCGTGGGCGAACTGATGCTGGCAGCCTTGAACGCAGGCGCCAAGCGCATCATCCTGGGCCTGGGCGGATCGGCCACCAACGACGCGGGCGCCGGCATGCTGACTGCGCTGGGCGTGCGCCTGCTGGACGCTGACGGCCGCAGCCTGCCGCCCGGCGGCGGCGCGCTGGGCAAGTTGGCCAGCATCGATACCCACGGCCTGGATCCGCGCCTGGCCCAGATCCGCATCGACATTGCCTCGGACGTGGACAACCCTTTGTGCGGCCCACAGGGCGCCTCGCATGTGTTCGGCCCGCAAAAGGGCGCGACGCCTGAACAGGTGCTGATCCTGGATCAGATGCTGACGAATTTCGCCGATGTGTGCGCCAAGCACCTGGGCTCCGACCATCGCGACCACCCAGGCGCGGGCGCGGCGGGCGGCCTGGGATTCGCCGCCAAGGCGTTCCTGAACGCAGGTTTCCGGCCCGGCGTGGAGATCGTGGCCGAACTGGGCGGACTGGCCCGGGCGGTCGAAGGCGCGACCCTGGTGTTCACGGGCGAAGGCCGCATGGACGCGCAGACCCTGCGGGGCAAGACTCCGGCCGGCGTGGCGAAGATCGCGCAGCGCGCGGGCGTGCCCGTAGTGGCGCTGGCCGGCTCGCTGGGCGAAGGCTACGAAGCGCTGCACGCCTGCGGCATCAGCGCCGCGTTCAGCCTGGCGCCCGGCCCCATCACGCTGCAGCAGGCGCTCACGGACGCCGAAAAACTGCTGGCCGACCGCGCCCGCGACGTCATGCAGCTCTGGATGACCGCGCAGAAGCGCATGTTGTAGAAACCCAAATGAAGAAGCCCGCTTGCGCGGGCTTCTTCATTTTGCGGATCCAGCCTCACTCGGCCTGCAGCACTCCGGCCGCCACGAGCGCATCCGCCAGACGGATGTACCGGTCCACCGAAATATCCTCGGCGCGCGCCGTGGGCGCGATGTCCAGCGCTTCCCAGGGCACTTGCTGCGCCCAGTCCGCCAGCACCCGGCGCAGCATCTTGCGGCGCTGTGAGAATGCCCGCGCCACCACGGTTTCGAAGGCCCGCTCGCTGACCGGACGCAGACGGTCCGCCGGCAAGGGCACCATGCGCACGATCGCCGACACCACCTTGGGCGGCGGGTCAAAGGCTTCCGGCGGCACGTCGAACAGCTTGTGCATGCGGTAGCGCGACTGCAGCATCACCGACAGGCGGCTGAAGTCGCCTGAACCGGGCTGCGCGACCATGCGGTCGATCACTTCCCGCTGAAGCATGAAATGCTGGTCGCGGACGTGATCGGCCCAGGTCATCAGATGGAACAGCAACGGGCTGGAGATGTTGTAGGGCAGGTTCCCCACCACGCGCAGCGCAGGCCCGAACTGGGAAAAATCCACCGTCAAGGCATCGGCCTCGACCACGGTCAGGCGGCTGGCGTCGAACTGCTTGCGCAGGCGCGCCGCCAGGTCGCGGTCGATCTCGACCGCCGTCAGGTGATCCAGGCGTTCGAGCAACGGCCGGGTAAGCGCGGACAAGCCCGGGCCGATCTCGACCACGGTGTCGTCGCGGGCGGGCGAAACCGCCCGGACGATGGACTCGACCACGCTCTCGTCGGTCAGGAAGTTCTGGCCAAAGCGCTTGCGCGCCTGGTGCTGGGACATGTAAAGCCTGTAATGCGTTTAGCGGTTGTTCTGCTGGATCTTCTGCTGCTTTTCCAGACGATTGTCGATGTACGCCTGGGCGCGCAACTGCTCCAGCCAATCCTCGAAAGCCGGCTGGGCGCGGCGTTCAAACAAGGTCTGACGGGCCTTCATGCGAGCCATATCGTCGGTGGCGTCGTGCTGGCGGCGCTCTTCCACTTCGATCAGGTGCCAGCCGAAGGGCGATTGCACCGGTTGGCTGATTTCACCCGGCTTCAGGGCGTTCATGGCGGCCTCGAACGGCGGCACGGTTTCGCCCGGGTTCAACCAACCCAATTCGCCGCCTTGCGGGGCGGTCGCGTCCTGCGAATACTGGCGCGCCATGTCCTCGAACTTGGCGCCACCGCTCACCAGGCGCTGACGCACCTGCTCCAGGCGCTGACGCGCCATTTCGTCGCTCATGACGGTGGAGGTCTTGATCAGGATGTGGCGCGCGCGAGTCTGCATCACTTCCACAGGGCCTTGGTGCGCAGGCGCCTGCGCGGGCGCGGCGGCGGGCTGCGGCGCCTGGGCCGGCGCCGGAGCGCGGGCCGTGCGGGCGGGCGCCGGCTGGGCGGTGCCGCGGTCCATCACCTTGATGATGTGGAAACCGTTGCCGCTCTGGATCAGGCCGCTGACCTGGCCTTTTTGCAGATTGCCGACGGCCTGAACAAACAGGTCGGGCCAGCCGTCCAGCGGGCGCACACCCATGACGCCGCCTTGCAAGGCTTCGGGACCGTCCGAGGCCGCGGCGGCCAGGCTGGCGAAGTCATCGCCACGCTTGGCTTGCGCCAGCAGGCTTTCGGCCTTCTTGCGCAGCACCGCCAGCTGCTCGGGCGACGAACCTTCCGGCACGCGCACCAGAATCTGGGCCAGGGCGTAGAGCATCGGGCCCGACGGCGCAGCGGCCTGTTGGGGTTCGGGCTGCGGCTGGGCCTGCGGTTGCGGGGCTGCCTGCGGCGCGGCGCCGAACGCCGGATTGCGCCGCTGATCCTTCAGGAACGCGTCGACTTCGGCGTCGGAAATCACGATCGTGGAATCCACCGCGCGCTGACGCAGGCGATCCGTGCGGATCTCGTCGCGCAGCGACTTGCGATAACCGTCCCAGCTCGTGCCGGTTCTTTCGATTTCCTGGCGTAGCTGGGCCACGGTGATCTTGTTGCGGGACGCAATGGTCTGGATGGCTTGGTCGATTTGCGCATCATCCACGCGTATGCCCAGGCGATCCGCCTCATGGCGCTGCACGCGCTCCATGATCAGGCGTTGCAATACCTGATGCTGCAAGGTCTGATCATCGGGCACCTGGATGCCCCGGGTCTTGAGCTCGCTCGAAATGCGCAACGACGCATCGCGCAATTCGCGCAGCGTGATCACGTCCTTGTCCACGACAGCAGCAATGCCATCGACGAACTGCTCGCGCTGCGGCGCGGGCGCAGCGTTCTTCTGCGCGGCGGAATTCGGCTTGGCGCCATTGTTCGCGGCCTTGCCGCCCTGCTCGGCCGCATGGGCCACGGGCAAGCCGGCGCACACGGCCAACAGCAGCGCATTGCCAGAGAGGCGGCGCAAAGAGTGCAACCTACGCATCATTCATACCTTTCAAATGTGGTCCCGGCAGGCACAGGCGGCGTAATGCGCGTGTAGCCAGGGATACTTCTGTTCAGCAGGTTCATCGGGTCGGTTCCCAGGGAGCCCAGACCGGTCAGTTCAAGCTGGAAGAACACCGCAGAGTTCGCGTCCGTGGCGGAGACCGCATATCGCTGGTAGACCACGCGGCCCACCCAGCAGCAATCTCCCTTGTACTCCAGGCCGGCGATGGCCTGCGTCACGCGGGGCGATTCCGTCGTATCGGCAATCGTGCTGGAAGGCCCGGAACGCAAGGAATAGTCCACCCGTCCGACACCATACCAGCGCTTGCTGAACGGCCACTGTACCGCCATGCTGACCTGGTTCTGGCCCTGCGGCTGATAGTAGACACCAGGCTGAGGGTCACGCTGATAACGATAAGACAAGGCAATCGTGGTCAAACGTTGCGGCGCCCAGCGTGCACTGATCAGACCGCGAGACCAATTGTTGTCGTATGGGTTGTATTGCGCAGCGACTTCAGTACTGAGCGTGTCCGTGAGCGCTGCGCTCGCACCAACGAGGAAGTCCGAGCGGACGTTTTCACGCGGCGTTTCGCCGGGCAACGTGACCTTCTGATCGGCGAAATACAAGCGCTGCGCGACGGCCAGCGACATGCGCTCAAAACCCGTATTGGCGTCCAGCCAGCGCGTGGTCAGCGCCGCCGTCAGTTGGTTCGCGTTCGCAATGCGATCCCAGCCGCCGCTGTAGATATTTTCCTCGAATGCCTGCGAGAAGCTGAAATCGGCCAGCGACGTGTCGTAGACCGGCAGCTTGGACTGGTCACGGTAAGGCACGTAGAGGTAGTACAGGCGCGGTTCGAGAGTCTGTGTAGATGCCTTGCCAAACAGGGTCGTATCGCGTTCGAAAATCAGGCCGGAATCCAGCGACATGATGGGCACCGTGCGCGATTGCGACTGCGGGTAGCCAAACGAGGTACCCGCGCTGGACGTCCCAGCATTCAAGCCCAGCCAGTCCCTGCTATACCAATTGGTCTGGTATTGGGTGTAGTTCACCCCCGCCTTCGGAACTATGAACCAGCCGGGGCGCACGATCGGATAGGAAACCGTGGGATATGACTGCAAGCGGTCGCCTTCGGGGCCTGTGCGTGCGCCGTTCAGCAGGGGCTTCTTGAAGCGTACGGCAGTCGAGGTCCAGTCCACATCGAAGCCACCCCAATCGTAGCGTGCTCCGCGGAAGAAGAGTTCGGGTTCCTTATCGTACGGCGGCGACAACGGCGCATCCGGATCCTGCAGCGTCTGATACTTGTAGACCTGGGCGTATGCACTCCAGTAGCCGGAAGGCGATCCCCAGCCCACGCGCGCGCGCTGAGGCAGATAGGTTGTGGATGCCTGATTCAAGCCCAGCTGGGAAATATCCCGAAAATAATTGTCGTCCGAGACCTTGGCGAAATCCCAATCTGCATAGAAGCCATGAGAGAACGTCTGCTGGTGACGCCACCAATACATCCAGCGGTCGGTGCCCGTAATATTGTCGTTGGGCAAGTAGGTGCCATTCAGATCACCTGCGAAACCCGGACCAAGATACCGAAACTCCCCTCCGAGCTGCAGCCCGCGCTTGGAGAAGTAGCGCGGCTGCACGGTCATGTCATAGTTCGGCGCCAGATTCAGGTAGTACGGAATCGAAAAATCGAAACCGCCCTGGCTGGTCGTGCCATAGGTCGGCATCAGGAAGCCCGACTTGCGCTCCCGCTTGACCGGAAAGGTCATGTAAGGCGACGCCAGGATGGGCACGTCCTTGAAATACAGCACACCGCTGCGGGCCACACCTTCATTCTCATCGAAGTCGATGTCGACGGTATTGGCCTTGATGTACCAGGACGGCGTTTCGCAGGCGCAGCCGCTGTACGTCACCGTGTGCAGCCGCATCTGCGAGCGGCTGAAGATGTCCGCATGCTCGGCGACGGCGAAGCCGCCGTTGGCGCCCATCCAGAAATTGGGTTTTTCGATCTCGCCCGAGGACTTGTCGACGTTGAACTTGGCATTCGGCCCGATCACCAGGGTGCCGTCGCGCATCATGCGCGCGCTGCCCTGCACGTCGACTTCGCCCGTGTCCTTGCGGTAGTTGATGCGGTCGCCCTTGATCACGCTGTCGATGCGGCGCACCTGGGCATTGCCCGTCAGGGTCAGGTCAGAGTCGGGATCGCCATCAATGCTGTCCGCCTCCATGAAGGCGGGAATGCTGTCGTCCGGCAGGCGGTGGATCCGCAGGCCCGGCGAGGTGCGCAACACGGGAGTCGCCGAGGTCGACGACGCGGCGGGAGCGCTGCCCTGGCTACCTTGGGCCTGGACGGCTCCGGCGGCGACACTGACAGCAGAGAGGATCAACCATCGAACCTTGCGCACGAGTGAAAACAGCCCTTTTTGACGATGGTGGGAACGCGACACCGGCACCCACGGAGGGCCAATGCTAACGGAAACGAGCCGGTATTATAGAGAAGCCGCGCCATAGGCCCAGACTTATGTGCTCGGGACACAATTCTCAGCAATATTGCCTTTCTGACACGGATCTTCCTTGAAAAACGATCACGACCCCCGCCTGGAGCAGATCCGCCACTGGCTGGGCGGCCTGCCCGCCAGCCTGAACCTGGCCATCGACACGCTGCGTCCGGCGTCAGCCGACGCCAGCTTCCGCCGCTATTTCAGGCTGGACGCCGGCGAGCGCACCTTGATAGTCATGGACGCCCCGCCCGCACACGAGGATTGCCGGCCCTTCCTGCACGTGGACCGTCTGCTGGCGGACGTCGGCCTGAACGTGCCTGCAGTGCTGGAGCAGGATCTGGACCAGGGCTTGCTGCTGTTGTCCGACCTGGGCGAGCAGACCTACTACCAGCGCATTCAGGCCGGACTGCCGGACAGCGAACTGCAGACGCTGTATCGAGAGGCCCTGGCCGCCCTGGTCCGCCTGCAACAGGCCTCCACTGCCGGCCTGGGCACTTATGACACCGCCCGCCTGGCTGACGAACTCAAGCTCTTCCCCGAGTGGTACGTGCAGAAGCATCACGGCGTGACGCTGGACGACAAGACCGCAAACGCGCTGGAAAAGATCTTCGCATTGCTGTCCGCGAGCAATGGCGGACAGGCCCAGGTGCTGGTGCATCGCGACTACCATTCGCCCAACCTGATGGTCTGCGACCAGCCGAAGTACGGACCGAACCCGGGCATCATCGACTTCCAGGATGCGCTGGCCGGCCCCATCACCTATGACCTGGCCTCCCTGGTGACGGATGCCCGCACGACCTGGGAAGAACCCCAGCAATTGGACTGGGCCATCCGCTATTGGGAAATGGCGCGGGCGGCCGGCCTGCCGGTGGACTCGGATTTCGCGGAGTTCCACCGCGCCTATGAATGGATGGGCCTGCAACGCAACCTGCGCATCCTGGGCGTGTTCGCCCGCCTGAATCACCGCGATGGCAAGGCGCATTACCTGGCCCACATTCCGCGCATGAACGGCTACGTGCGCCAGGTGGCCCAGCGCTACGGCGTCTTCACGCCGCTGCTGCGCCTGCTGGACAAGCTCGACGACCGCCAGGTCAGCGTCGGATACACCTTCTGATGCGGGCCATGATCCTCGCGGCGGGCCGCGGCGAACGGATGCGCCCCCTCACCGACCGCCTGCCCAAGCCCCTGTTGTCCGTGGGCGGCCAGCCGCTCATCGTCTGGCACCTGCGGCGGCTGGCGGCCGCCGGCATCCGAGACGCGGTCATCAACCATGCCTGGCTCGGCCACGAAATCGAGCGGGCGCTGGGCGACGGCAGCACATACGGCGTACAGATCCGCTATTCGGCCGAAACCTCCGCGCTGGAAACCGCCGGCGGCATCGTTCAGGCGCTGCCGTTGCTGGGCGACGAGCCCTTCCTCGTCGTCAACGGCGACGTCTGGTGCGACTGGGACCCCGCCGCGGCCGCAGGCTTGGCGCGCACATTGCCTGAAGGCGGCGCCTGGCTGCTGCTGGCGGACAACCCGCCCCAGCATCCGGCTGGCGATTTCCGCCTGGATGCCGACGGCAGCGTCCATGCCCAGGGCGAACCTCGTTTGACCTTTGCGGGCATCGGCGTCTACCATCCCTCGTTGTTCGCCGACGTCCCCCGGGGCGCGGCAGCGCCCCTGGCGCCTCTGCTCCGGCAAGCCATGGCCCGCGGCCTGGTGCGCGGCGCGCGCCACCAGGGCAAATGGACGGATGTCGGCACGCCGCAGCGGCTCGCCGACCTGGATGCCGAGCTCACCGGCCAAGCACGCTGATGTCCACATATTTCACAATATCAAGGTGCGCAACCAGGCTTGTCCGCGCACCCAACGGTCCCGGCTAACGGGGTATTCTCTAGCGCTTTGACCTGCGCGCGCAGCGCGCGGGCGAGCAAACACACAGGAAGTTTTCTAGGAATGGGGATGTTTGGAAGATCGCAACGGGCTGTATTCAAGCCTTCCGTATACCAGCCCGGCCAACGCACGCGCCGCATGCCGCGCTGGCTGGTCCTGCTGCTGGTGGGCATCGCCCTGGGCGCCGGCGGCGTGCTCTTCCTGCAGACCAACTACGGCCCGCAACGCCTGACCGTGGAGCAATCCGAGCAGCTGCACAGCGAACTGAGCACCGCCAACCTGGAGCGCCAGCGCCTGCAAAGCCAGCTTGAGGAAGCCACCCAACAACGCGACGCCAACAAGTCCGGCCATGAAAAGCTGACCGCCGACCTTTCTGAAGCCCGCAGCAAGATTGACACGCTGAACAAGGAACTGGTGCTGTTCCAGGACGCCATGCCCGCCGACCCGCGCGGCGGCAACCTGGGCATCCGCTCGGCCACCTTCAAGCGCGCGCCCGGTCTGCTGGACTACCAGGTGCTGGTCATGCGCGAGGATCGCCAGGGCGCGCCGTTCAAGGGCACCCTGACCTTCTCCATCGACGGCACCTACCCCAACGGCCGCGCCGCCACCGTCACGCCGGAAGGCCCCGCCCTGAACGTCGACCGTTACGACTACGCCCTGGGCCAACTGAAGCTGCCCGACGGTTTCACTGCCAAGGTCGTGGTGCTGCGCGTGCTGGACGGCGCCCAGAAGCAGCAGGCGATGCGCATCTATTACGTGCGCAACTGATAGATACGCCGCGCCCGAAGACCCGCCCTGATCCGGCGGGTTTTTTTTGCCCCAAAAATATGGTTGCGCACGCAACCTCTTAAGCATATAGTTGCGCAAACAACCAATTTCTGGAGACAGCATGCCGCTCCCCGCGCACGTTCCCGTCCTCATCGTCGGCGGCGGCCCCGTCGGCCTGACGCTGGCCGCCCTGCTTGCCGAATACGGCATCCCCTCGCTGACCCTGGAGGCCGACGACGACTATTGCAGCGGCAGCCGCGCCATCTGCATCTCGCGGCGGTCGCAGGAAATCATGGGCTGGGTCGGCGCCGACCGGCCCCTGACCGCCACCGGCCTGGCCTGGACCGGCGGCCGCAGCTACTTCCGCAACAGCGAAGTCCTGCATTTCGAGATGCCGCACGATCCGCTGCAGCGCTACGCGCCCATGGTCAACATCCAGCAATACGCCGTGGAGGAGTACGCCCATCAGGCCATGCAGCGCCATCCGGCGCTGGCCGAGCTGCGCTGGTCGGCGCGGCTTGCCGGCCTGAGCGCCGACGCGGACGGCGTCACGGCTGAAGTGGACATCGAAGGCGGCCGCCAGACTGTGCGCGCCGATTGGCTGATCGCCTGCGACGGCGGCCGCAGCACCGTACGCGAGGCCATGGGCCTGAAGCTGGAAGGCATGCAGTACGAAGGACGCTACGTGATCGTGGACATCGAACAGGAGTCCAGCCGCCCCGTGGAGCGCCTGGCCTGGTTCGATCCGCCTTCCAATCCCGGCTCCACCCTGCTCATGCACCGCCAGCCCGGCAACGTGTGGCGGGTGGACTACCAGATCCGCGACGACGAGGACCCCGAAGAGGCCGTAAAGCCCGAGAACGTGCTGCCCCGCGTGCAAAGCCATCTGGACATGATCGGCGAAACCGCGCCTTGGAAGCCGCTGTGGATCTCCATCTACAACGCCAAGTGCCTGACCTTGGAAAACTACCGCCACGGACGCGTGCTGTTCGCCGGCGACGCCGCCCACCTGGTGCCGATCTTCGGCGTGCGGGGCCTGAACTCGGGACTGGACGATGCCGGCAACCTGGCCTGGAAGCTGGCCTGGGTGCTGCGAGGCCAGGCTCCCGACAGCCTGCTGGACAGCTACAGCGTGGAGCGCGTCCACGCCACCCGCCAGAACCTGACCTATGGCGCCAAGAGCACCGAATTCATGGCCCCGCCGGACTTCGGATTCCGCCTGATGCGCGAGGCCGCCCTGCGCCTGGCGCTGACGGATGAGCGGGTGCGCCAGCTGATCAACCCGCGGCAATCGGCGCCCATCTCCTACGATGCCTCGCCGCTGAACCTTGATGATGGCGCGCCGCAGGCCGGCGTAACCGCCGCGCCCGGCCAGCCCGCGCCCGAAGCGCTGCTGCATGATCGCGGCGCGCCGCTGCATCTCAGCGCGTGCTTTGGCGCCGGCTTCGTCGCGCTGGCGCTGGCTCCCGACACCGCTCTGGCGGCCGAACTGGACGCCCTGGCCGCCGCCACCCGCAACTCGCCCCAGCCGCTGCGCGTGCTGAAGACGGGCGATGATGCCTTGCAGGACCCGCACGGGCAGCTACGCCAGCGCTACGGCGCGCAAGCCGGCGCCGTCTACCTGCTGCGGCCCGACGGCTACGTTCTGGGACGCTGGATTGCCCCCTCGGCCGCCACCCTGCGCGCCGCGCTCAAGCCCTACTACCCCTCGATCGCACTGGACGCGCACAAGGAAGAGCTAGCATGAACAACGATGAACTGGACCAGGTCTATACCGCCATGGCGCAGACCCTGACGCGCGTCGGCGAAGAACAGGCGTCGCTCTTCCTGTCGATCCTGAGCCTGTCGCTGCTGGCCCGCGTGAGCGATGCACGCGACGCCGCCGCGCTGCTGGCCCAGGCGGAAGCCGCCTGCCTGGCCAACGGCCCTGTGGCACACTATCCCGCCTCCGCCCCTGCCCGCCCGACGTGAAACAGCCCGCCCTGGAACGATTCCTGACCTACCGCCTGCACGTGCTCAACAAGATCACGGACAGGGACACGAATCGCGCCTATCTGGAAGAATGCGGGATTCCTCTGGGCGAGGCGCGCTGCCTGGCGGCCATCGGCCGCTACGCGCCCTTGTCGGTCAACGATCTGGCGCTGGCGGCCAATCTGAACAAAGGCCAGGCCAGCCGCTCGGCACAAGCGCTGGTGGACCGCGGCCTGGTGGAAAAGACCATGTCCGCCTCGGATGGACGCGGCGTGGTGCTGGCGCCCACCCCGGAAGGCCTGGTGCAATACCAGCGCGTCATCGACCTGATCGCCCGCCGCAATGAAGAGATCTTCGGCTGCCTCAGCGCGGACGAGCAGCGCCTGCTGGGCGACATGCTGGACCGCGTGAACAGCCATTTGCAGCCCGACGCGGACGGCTCGGAAGAGCCGCTCCCGCCCACGCCGCCAGGAAACGCGCCCTAAGCCTTGGGCGCGGTGGCGCCCAATTGCGCTGCCGCCTCGTCCATGAACTGCGCCATGCGCACATCCAGCTCGGTCACGCCGCCGGCATCGTGGGTGGTCAAGGTCACGTCCACGCGGTTGTAGACGTTGGTCCATTCCGGATGATGATTCAGCTTCTCCGCGAACATGGCGACGCGCGTCATGAAGCCGAATGCCGTATTGAAATTGGGAAAGCGGAAACGCTTTTCGATGGCGTCGCGCATCGCCACGGCCTGCCAGCCAGACAGGGCGGCCACGGCGGTATCGGTGCCGATGCGGGCGGGAGGGAACATGCTCATGACGGACTCCAAAAAAAACGGGCGGCGGCGCGTTGCGCCAGCCGCCTCGGACACTGGGCTGGCCCCGGCTTACTGCTGGACCGCGTACAGGTAGATCTCCACCCGGCGGTTCAGCGCGCGGCCTTCGGCGGTCGCATTGTCGCCGATCGGATCGTTCGGCCCGCGGCCCTCGACCGTCAGGCGGCCCGCTGCCACGCCCTGCTTGCTGAGGTAGTCGGTCACGCTCTTGGCGCGGTTGACCGACAGGGTCTGGTTATGCGCCAGGGCGCCCGTGCTGTCCGTATGGCCGACCACCTTGGCCCGCAGTTCAGGATGCTGGTTGAGCGAGCGCGCCACGCTGTCCAGCACCGGCAACAGCGCGGGTTTGAGCTGCGTCTTGTCGGTATCGAACGACACGCCGCTGGGAATGTTGACCTTGAGGCTGCCGTCGGGCATTTCGACCACGTCGATGCCCAGCGACGAAGCGCCCGACTTCTGCACGTCTTCCTTGACGACCTTCCAGTTGTAGCCAACCAGGCCGCCCGCCACCGCGCCGATGCCGGCGCCGATGGCCGCGCCCTTGCCGTGGCCGATCAAGGCGCCGATGCCGGCGCCGATCGCCGCCCCCGCGCCCGTGCCCACGGCGGTATTGGTCTGCTGCTGCGTGGCGCATCCCGCCAGCAATGCACCCGCCGCCGCAACGACTGCGATCCGGTTGAATATTGTTCTTGAGCTCATGGCAACCTCCACTTATTCCGTCGGTGTGCCGGATCATTCCGGCCAGACCATGCTAGCAAGCACACGAAGGGAGGCAGGCAACATTTTGTACTATCAGGAAGGTCCCGAAGATAGTGCGACCGCGCTGTGGAACACGGCCGCAGCCTGGGCGGAAAGACTCTCAGGCCCGCAACAATGGGCTACATTCCACCCGCCGCCGGCCGGCCTCCGATGCGAAGGCCGGCGCCCGGCGCCTAACGCTGCTGGAACGTCCGGCGCGCCACGTTCAGCGACACCATCGCCATGAGCGCAATGGCCAGCAGGTAATAGCTGGGCGACAGCTTGGAGTCGGTGGTCGCGATCAGCCAGGTCAGGATGAATGGCGCGAAGCCGCCGAAGATCGTCACTGCAATGTTGTAGCCCAGGGACAAGCCGGTGGTACGCACCTGCACGGGGAAGATGGCGGACATCAGCGCCGGCATGGGCGCGAAGTACGCCGTCGCCAGGATGCCCAGGATGACCTGGACGATCATCAAAACGCCCACCGTCGGATACGACACCAGCAGATAGAACAAGGGATAGCACAGCAGCGCGGTCGAAAGGGCCGCGGCCATCATGATGCGCGCGGGTCCGATGCGGTCGGCCAGCGCGCCGACGAAGGGCGCGCCTACCGTCATGATGACGCCCGTGACCAGCGTCGCCAGAAAACCGATGGTAGGCGGCAGACCCAACTGGCGGATCGAGTACGTAGGCATGTACAGGGCCAGGTAGTTGCCCACCGAGCCCAGCGCCACGAAGCCAACGGTAACCAGCAGCCGCAGCTTCTGCCCCGCGAACATGTCGCTCAGCGGCGAAGCCGATGCCTCTGCCGCGCTGAACTCCGGCGTTTCATCCATGTGATGGCGGATGTAGTAGCCCACCGGCGCGATCAGCAGGCCGAACACGAACGGAATGCGCCAGCCCCAGCTTTCCAGCTGGGCCTGGGTCAGCGTCGCGTTGAGCACCGCGCCGAACAAGGCGGCCAGCAGGATCGCCGCGCCCTGGCTGGCGACCTGCCAGCTGGCGTAATAGGCGCGCCGGTCCGGCGCATATTCAATGAGGAAGGCCGTGGCGCTGCCGAATTCCCCGCCCGCCGAAAAGCCCTGGATCAGCCGGGCGACCAGGATGATGATCGATGCGGCCACGCCGATCTGCGCATGCGTGGGTACCACCACGATGATCAGCGTGCCTATCATCATCAGGAAAATGGACGCCGTCAGCGCCGCCTTGCGGCCCGCCCGGTCGGCATAGCTGCCCAACACGATGGCGCCCAGCGGCCGCATCAGGAACGACACGCCGAAGGTGGCCAGCGCCAGCAACAGCGAGGAGCTCTCGCTGGCGGACGGAAAGTACAGCTTGGCGATGATCAGCGCGAAGGTGCCATACGCGATCATGTCGAACCACTCCAGCGCATTGCCGATGGACGCGGCGATCACCGCGCGCCGCGCCTGGGCGCGCCGGTCGCCTGCCGGCGCCGCCTTGCTGCGGCCGGCGGCGGCCGCATTCCACGTTGTCTTCTCCGAATAAGCCATTTTTCCCTCTGTTATTTTCTAAAAATTAACGATCGATCAACTCATTGGCCGGTCATCGCAAGATGGCCCGCCAGCTTTTCCATGAACTGTTCGCACAGGCCGATCTGCGACAGCGCGACATACTCGTCCGGCCGCTGCGCCTGCTGCAGATTGCCGGGACCGCAAATGACCGCCGTCATGCCGGCCCGCTGGAACAGGCCGGCCTCCGTGCAATACGCCACCTTCTCGGTGCCGCGCGCGCCAGTCAGCGCCTGCGCCAACCGCGCAATTTCGGCGGTGGCGGCGGTATCGAAACCGGGCACCTCGGCCAGCGCTTCCAGCTCGATGTCGGCCTGCGGGTTCTCCGCCTTGATGCGCTCGCGCAGCTCGCCAGTGATGTAGCGGCGCAAACCGCCGATCACGTCCGGCGCCAGCACGCCCGGGATGGTGCGGAATTCGAACTCGAACTGGCAACGGTCCGGGATCGTGTTGACGGACAAGCCGCCCGAGATCGTGCCGGTGTTGGCCGTGGTGTACGGCACCTCGAAGTCCTGGTCGAAAGGGCCGTTCTGGCGATGGGCGTCGGCCATGTCGCGGATGTGGCAGATGGCGCGCGCCGCATATTCGATCGCGTTGACGCCGCGCGGCGTCAACGAAGAATGCGCGGCGTGCCCATGCACGGTGCAGCGGTACAGATTGCTGCTCTTGTGGGCGGAAATGACGCGCATCTCGGTGGGCTCGCCCACGATGCAGCTATCGGGACGGATATCCAGCTTGGCCAATTCACGCAGCATGATGTCCGCCCCCAGGCAGCCGACCTCCTCGTCATAGCTCAGCGCCAGATGCAGCGGCACGCGCAAACGCCGCGACGTGAACGACGGCAGCATGGCCAGCGCGGTTCCGATGAAGCCCTTCATGTCGCAAGTGCCGCGGCCATATAGGCGGCCATCGCGCACCTCGGGCGCGAACGGATCGCTGCTCCAGGCCTGGCCGTCCACCGGCACGACGTCGGTATGGCCGGACAGCACCACCCCGCCCTGGGTGCCGCCGTCCGCGGCAGGCACGGTCACAAAAAGATTCGCCTTCTTGCCGTCGGCGTTGTAGATCAATCGGGGCGCCAGACCGGTCGCGACCAGGTGGTCGCGCACCGTTTCGATCAAGCCCAGATTGGACAGGCGGCTGGTCGTGTCGAAACGCACCAGCCGTTCTATCCATTCCAGGGAACGGGGAAGCTCTGCAGTATTCATGGGTCGTACCCTAAGGTTGAGGCCTGGCGCTCAGGCAGCCTTGCTCCGCGCCGCGTCCAGAAAGCGCGCCAGTCTAGCCACGCCTTCATCCAGGCGCTCGTGCGCGCTGGCATAGCACCAGCGCAGATAGCCCTCGCCCTCGGGACCGAACGCCATGCCCGGCGCCAGGCCCAGCCCGCCGCGCACGACCAGATCCTTGCAGAACGCCAGGCTGTCCGACACGCCCCGAATGCGGAAGAAGGTGTACATCGCCCCCGGCGCCGCACCCGCGAGTTCAACCCCGGGCACCTGCGACAGCTTCGACGCCAGATGGTCGCGCGCCAGCCGCAGCCGCTGCACGGTACGCGCGATGACGGGCTCGCCCTGTTCAAGCGCGCAAAGCGCGGCGGTCTGCACGAAACCCGGCGTGCAGGTGTTGCTGTATTCGATCAGCTTGCCGATTTCCGGCAGCAGCCCGCGCGGCACCACGACCCAGCCCACGCGCCAGCCGGTCATCAGCCAGGCCTTGGAGAACGAATTGCAGCTGACCACCCGGTCGTCCGGCGCAGCAATGTCCAGGAAGGTGGGCGCCACCGCGCCTTCGTAGTAGTAGCGTTCATACACGTCGTCGGAAATGATCCAGATGCCGTGCTTGCGGCAGTGCTCCAGCACCGCGCGCTGCTGCTCGGCGGTCATCACCCAGCCCGTCGGGTTGTTCGGCGAATTCACCAGAAGCGCGCGCACGTCCGGCGTCAGGGCGCTGAGCAAGGCGTCCAGGTCCAGGCGCCAGCCGCTCTCGGAGAACGACAGCGCAACCGTCGTCACGCGCGCCCCCAGCACCTTGGGCATTTCCACCAGGTTGGGCCACAAGGGCGTCACGGCGACCACGTGATCGCCCGCGCCCACGATGGCCTGCACGGCCGTCATCAGCGCCGACGTGCCCGAGCTGGTGACTGCGATGTTGTCCACATCACGTTGGCCGTGCAGCCCGCTCACATACCCGGCCAGGCGTTCGCGCAACGCAGGCACGCCCAGGGTCTGTACATAGAAGGTCTGCCCGGAAGCGATGTGGGCGATGGCCGCGTCGCGGAACGCGGGCGGCGTCTGCTCGTCGGGTTCGCCGAACCAGAAGGGCAGCACGTCGGCGCGGCCCATGCCCGCATTGGCGACTTCGCGGATTTGCGACGAACGCAAGCTCTGCACGCTGGCGCGCGCATTCGCCGTGACGCCGCCGGTAGATACTGCTGTATTCATGCCTGTTCCTGACTTGCCAGTAGATTGAGATCGCGCCGCCACTCAGCGGCATGCCTCGCTGAACTGCGCGCGCGCCTGGCGGGCGCCGCGGGCCAGCCAGGCCACATCGGAGTGCAGCGCAATGAATTGCACGCCCAGCTTGCGGTAACGCGCGGCCTCTTCGGGATCGTTGGCGAAAATGCCGACCGCCTTGCCCGCCGTGCGGCCGGCGTCGATCACGCGGCCCACGGCCTCGCGCACCTCGGCGTGGGCCATGTCTCCCAGCCGGCCCAGGCTGGCGGCCAGGTCGGCGGTGCCGACGAACAGGCAGTCCGCCCCAGGCAGCGCGGCAATGGCTGCCACGTTGCGTACCGCCTGCGCCGATTCGATCTGCAGGATCGCGCAGGCCTGCTCATTGGCCCGCCTGACGTAGGAAGGGTCCTGCCCGTACATGCCGGCCCGCACCAGCCCCGCCACGCCGCGCACGCCGCCATTGCCTTCGCACGGAAAGCGCATGGCCGCGATGGCGCGGCCCGCGTCCTCGGCCGTGTCGATGTTCGGGAAAATGATCGTCTGGGCGCCGCAATCCATCGCGCGCTTCACCAGCGCGGCATCGTTCACCGTCACGCGCACGACCGGATACGCGGCGGCGCCATGCGCGCGTGCCGCGTCGATGGCCTGCAATTGCGCCGTCAGGCCCGCCATGTCGTTGGGCGCATGCTCCATGTCGACGACCAGCCAGTCGAAGCCGCAATGCGCAATCGCCTCGGCCACGGCCGGGCTCGCCAGGGTCAGCCAGCACCCCTCGGAAGGCTCCAGGGCCAACAGCTTCTTGCGTATCGGATTCGGATCTTTCATGTCTGCTCCATAGTGTTCAAACGGGGAGCATTCATGACGTCGACGCCCCCTCCAGCAATCGAACAAAGATACCGGAGCGGAATCGCGAATATTTCCGAATTTTCAACGCGAATGTGTAATATTTTGGATTGAAATTAGCGAAACCTTCAATTTCTTGGAAAAATCGTGCAAAGCAAGAATTTCGATCCCACGGACCTGCAGATCCTGGCCGCCTTGCAGGTCGACGGACGGCTTTCCAGCGCCGATCTGGCCGAGCGCGTTTCGCTCACCCCCTCCCCCTGCTGGCGGCGCGTCAAGCGCCTGGAAGACGAGGGCGTGATCCGCGGCTACCGGGCCGAGGTCGACGTCAAGAAGCTCGGCTTCGGCGTAACCGCGTTCGTCTGGATTTCGCTGGACATGAAGGGCGCCGAACACGTCAAGGCGTTCGAGGACGCCATCAAGGACGTGCCGGAGGTGCTGACCTGCCATTGCGTGTCGGGCCGCTACGACCATCAGCTGACGGTCATCGCCCGCGACCTGGACGCGTTCGGCGACCTGGCGCGCTACGTGCTTGGCGCCCTGCCCGGCGTGAAGGAGGTCTACACCTCTTTCGTGCTGAAGGAGGTCAAGGGGCTGGGGGATGCGATTTCATTGCCGGCCGACTGACGCGCGGCATCCACGGCGGCCAGCCATCAGGCCGCGTTGAACCGCGCAAGCCACGGCAGCGCCGCTTCCAGCCGCGCGGATTCCAGCTCCGGCTGCGCCGCGCCTTCAGGCAGCGTCAGTCCCACCCGGTTATGCCAATACGTGCGCAGGCCCACCTTGCTGGTGCCGAACATGTCGTAGCCCGAGCCCGCGACGAACGCAGCCTCGGACGGCTGCACCTGCAATCGGGCCAAGGCCAGCTCATAGGGGCGCGGGTCGGGCTTGTAGTAGCCCGCCTCCTCCGACGTCACCACCACGTCCCAGTCCACGCCCAGCAAACCGGCGGCGCGCTGCCCCAGACGGGCGGAACAGTTGGTGACCACGGCCAGGCGGCAATGCGGCCGCAAGGCCTGCAGCAATTCACGGGCGCCATCCCAGGCGGGCAGCTCGTCCCAGCCCGCCTCCAACGCGGCGGGTGCGGATGCCGGCAGGCCGACCGCGGACGCGGCCTCCTGCACCAGGCGCTCATAGGGTTGATAGGCGCCGCAACCATAGGTGCGGCGCAGGTACTCCGCGCGCCAGGCGCGTCCGGCGGCCTCGGAGCCGGCGGCGCGGTTCCATAGGGTCCAGGAATCGAGCAAGGCCGTCAGCAGGTCGAACAACACGGCCCGGGGATAGGCGGGTACTGCGGCGGGACTGGACATGCGCGGCTCTCTCGGGTGGGTACGGACCCACTATAAAGAGCAACGCAGCCGCTGTGGTTCAACCTGCGTTTACCCAGAATTAAGCCTGAACTTAATCGTGCTACCAGCGATACGCCACCCGCGCCATGATGGTCCGCTCCAGACCGTAATAGCAGTTTGTCACGCTGTCGCACGCCGCCACATAGCGCTTGTCGAACAGGTTGCTGGCGTTCAGCGAGAACTGGTAGCTCCCCATGTCGTAGCGCAGCGCCGCGTCCACCAGCGTGTAGGCAGGCACATGCACCGCGTCCGGAATGTCATTGGTCGACCCCATGTAGCGCACGCCCGCGCCGAACCACAGGCCGGCCAGCGGCCCCGTCGCCGACAGGCGGTAATCGGCCCACAGCGACGCCATGTGATCAGGAATGTAGGGCGGACGCTTGCCCAGGTTGACCGCCGTCCGCGCCGCCTTGGTCACCTTGACGTCGTTGTAGGTGTAGGACGCCAGCACGTTCAACTGCGGCGTGACTTCCCAGGTGCCTTCCAGCTCGATGCCGCGCGAACGGATTTCGCCGGTCTGCACGCTGAAGCCGGGATGGGCCAGGTCCGCGGTCGACACATTGGTCTGCCGCAGGTCGAAGAGCGAGACCTGCGCGAAGCTGCGGGCGCCCGCCGGCTGATACTTCAGGCCGATCTCATACTGCTTGCCGCGCGTGGGCTCGAATGGCGTGCCGCCGTAGCCCGCGCCCGCCACCGGCTCGAAAGACTCGGTATACGACGCGTAAGGCGCCAGGCCGTTGTCGGCCAGGTAAACCAGCCCGACCTTGCCGCTGAATTGTTCGTCGTTGCTGCGGGTCGTGGTTTCCACGCCGGTGCGCAGGATCGTCTCGCCCGTGGTGGAACGCGCCCAATCGTAGCGGCCGGCCAGTTGCAGCACCCATTTGTCGTAGAACTTGATCTGGTCCTGCGCATACAGGCCGAACTGCCGGCGCGCCTGATTGGTATCGTTGGACGCCTGCGGCGTCGCGCCGGGGAACGGCCGCCCATACACCGGGTCCCACACATTGATCGGATCCACCGCGGCCGTGCGCAAGCCGTAGAGCCGGTCAAAGCGCGATTCCTGATAATCCGCGCCCAGCAACAGCGTGTGCGCCACCGGCCCATGCGCAAGATTGAACTGCGCCTGGTTGTCCAGCGTGAACAGGTGGAAGCCCTCTTTGCTGACCAGCGAAATGCGGCGCAGGTCGGTGTAGGGTTCACGCGTCTGCACCCAGCCTCCGTTCGCCCCCAGGCTGCGGTAATCGACGTCCAGCGTGGAATAGCGCAGGTTCTGGCGCAGCGTCAGCTGGTCGTTGACCCGATGCTCGGCCAGGTAGCCGACCTGCGCCTTGCGCCGGTCGGTCTGGTCGAAGGTCGGGTCACCCGTGAAAAAGTCCACCGGAATATGGCCGTTGGCGACCGGCCAGAGCGTGCCCGCAGCGGGCAGGAAGTTGGCCGTATTGCCCGTGCGATCGTGCTGGTACTGCGCGAGCAGCGTGATCGAGGTCGCCGCGCTGGGCTTCCAGGTCAGCGACGGCGCCAGCAGGACGCGGTCGTCATCGACGTGGTTGGTCTGCGTGCCGCCCTCGCGCCCCACCGCCGTCAGGCGGTAAAGCCACTGGCCCGCATCGTCCAAGGGACCGGTGAAGTCGCCGGAGAGCTGCTTGCGGTCGAAGCTGCCGTACTGCACCGCCAGTTCGCCGCTGCGCGTATCCAGCGGACGCTTGCTGACCTGGTTGACCAGCCCGCCCGGCACGGTCTGCCCGTACAGCACGGACGAAGGACCGCGCAGGACTTCCAGACGTTCCAGCGTGTAGGGGTCGACCTCCCAGCCGCCGTAACCGCCCGAGTAGGCCAGCTTCAGGCCGTCCAGATACTGACCGTTGTTGGCGACGTTGAAGCCGCGCACATAGTAGGTGCCGCGGCGCGTGTCGTAGATGGGTTCGGTGCGCACCCCTGCGCTATAGCGCAAGGCCTCGTCCACGCGGCTGACGCCCTGCGCCGCCATCTGCGCCTGGGTGATGACGCTGATCGACTGCGGTGTCTCGATCAGCGGCGTGTCGGTCTTGGTGGCGGTCGCGCTGTTACGCGCGACATAGCCGTCGACCGGTCCCCAGGCCTGCTCGCCGCTGCCGTGCACCGTGATCGGCTCCAGCGTGCTGGCGGCAGCGCCGGACGCGCGCCGGATCGTATAGCCTGCCTCGCCGCGCGCAATCGCCTCCAGCCCGGTGCCTGCCAACAAGCCGGCGAACGCCTCCCTGGGCGCCACCGTGCCTGACAGGCCCGGGCTTTGCAGCCCGGCAGTCAACGCCGGATCGAACGACAGGATCAGGCCGGCCTGCTCGGCGTAGCGATTCAGCGCGGGAGCCAGAGGACCGGGCGGCACGTTGACCGTGCGGGCAACTGCCGCAACGGACGCAGTCGACGACTGCCCCCAGACGGGATGAACCGCGGCCAGCGCGGCCGCGGCGGACAGCGCGCGCAAGATGCGCACTGTGAACTCGGAATGACTCATGAGCGGACGACCCTCTCCAGATTGATGGCTACTCATGAGTCATGACGAAGCAAACCGCGACAGGGACAGCGGAATGCAGATTTTTTTCAACGACGCTGCACCAGCACCAGCCAGGGCGTGTATCGGCTGACCGTGATGGGGAGGCTAGCCGCCAGCGATGCCAGGGCCTGATCGGGCGCTTCCAGCGGGAATACGCCCGACACGCGCAGGCCATCCAGTGAACCCGCGTCGTACTGCAGGCGCCCCTTGCGGTAGCGGCTCAGCTCCGCCAGCACATCGGCCAGTGGCTGGTTATCCACCACCAGGCTGTGCCGTGTCCAGGCTAGCGCCTGTTCTGCGTCTACTGGTTCAACCTCGCCGACTTGGCCCGCGCCCATGCGCACGCGCTGCCCCGCCGCCAGATCGGCGCACACCGGCGCGGGAGCCTGAGCGCAGGCCCGCACGCGGGATTCCTGCACGACCACATCCGTATGGCCGTCGCCGCGCCGCACCGCATAACGCGTGCCCAGCGCCTGCGCCGTGCCGTCCGGCGTCTGCACCACGAAGGGCCGTCCCGCGTCCTCGTGCGCCACGTCGACGAGGATCTCTCCTTGCCGCAAGGTGATCAGCCGTTGCCGGGCATCGAAGCGCACGTCGATCGCCGAATCGCTGTTCAAGGTAATGCGGCTGTGGTCGTCCAGTTCGATGACGCGCCACTCGCCGACTCCGCTGCGGTGATCGGCCAGCAGCCAGGCCGGCGGCGCCATGCGCCACAGGCCGGCCCCACACACCAGCAATGCCAGCGCGGCCGCTCCCAGTGCGCGGCGGCCGGTACGCGGCTTGCGGTCGGCCTGCTCCAGGATGCGGCGGGCTGCCGCAGGCGAATCGAAGGCCGCGGCCCGGTCGAAACTTCCCCAAAGATCCTCAAGCCGGCGATAGACCCGTTCGTGCTCGGGATCCGCGGCCCGCCACCGCAGACAGGCTTCGCGGTCGGCGTCGCTCGCGCACTCATCGCGCAAGGTGGCCATCCATTGGGCCGCGTCCGTCACGACGCAAGGAATAGCGTCTGCCTTCACGCCGCCTCCATCACCAAGTAGCAATGGGCAAGCGCGCGCGCGACATACTGCTTCACCATGCTGGAAGAGACGCCCAGTTCGACCGCGATCTCGCCGTAGTTCCATCCCTCCAGCCGATGCAGCAGAAAGGCGCTACGCGGCTTGGCGGGCAAGGCATCGAGCATGCGCGCCAGTTCCGCCAGGATCTCGACGGTTTCCAACAACTGTTCGGGAGCGGGCGATGTCTCGCCGCCATGCAGGATGGCCCAACTTTCCAGGCAAACCGCCTCAAGCTTGCGCCGCCGTGCGTCGTCGATCACCAGCCGGGTGGCGGTCGTCGTGAGGTAGGCGCGCGGCGTCCTGATCGCCGCCAGATCGTCGCGGCCGATCAACCGCACAAAGGTGTCCTGCGCGAAATCAGCCGCGTCGCAGGACGAGCCCAGCTTGCGGCGCAGCCACCCGACCAGCCAGCCATGATGATCGCTGTACCAGGTCAACAAGGCCGCGTGGCGGGCGGTATCGGGAGCGGACATGGTGCGCGCGAGGAAATACTGGAATAAGAATGATTAGCAATCATATCAAAGTCCATGCCCCGCCATCGCGCTTTTTCCACCGCTGCGCGGATGCGTTTTCCCTACACCCGGCGATTCACGCAGCCTGCCCTGACATCAGCTTGACGCGGCAAAAACAAAAGGCCGTTGACGATGACGTCAACGGCCTTTGAAATTCTGGTGGGCTGTGAGTGGCTCGAACACTCGACCTACGGATTAAGAGTCCGCTGCTCTACCAACTGAGCTAACAGCCCTGCAACTTCACTCAGTCTCGTCCGCTTTGCTGCGCGTTGTTTAGTCCGCTGCCGCTGCGTTTCGTTATGTGTGTAGTGCGAAGAAGCAAGATTATATGCAGCTTTTTTGGTTTGTGCAAGTCAGGTGGAAAAAACTTTTTCCAGACCGGCCTCAAGCCGCAAATCCGCCGTCCACCGCCAGGCTCGCACCCGTGACGTAGCGCCCTTCCGGCCCGGCCAGGAACGCCACCATGCCGGCGATGTCACGCGCTTCGCCGTAGTGCGGCAAGGACAGCACCGCCACCAGATCCGCCGCATGCGCGCCGTCGGCGGGATTCATGTCGGTGTCGATCGGGCCGGGGTGCACTACGTTGGCGGTGATGCCACGTGCGCCCAGGTCGCGCGCCAGGCCCTGGGTCAGGCCGACCAGCGCGGACTTGCTGGCGGCATACAGCGCGACACCGGCGCGGCCCGCGCGGCCTGCCAGGCAGCTGCCGATGTTGATGATGCGTCCGCCGTCCGGCATGGACGCCTGTGCCGCCTGGATGGCGACGAAGGGCGCGCGCACGTTGACGTCCATGGTGCGCTCGTAGTCGTCGAGGCTGGTCTCGCCGATCGCGCCGGTCAAGAAGATGCCGGCGTTGTTGACCAGCACGTCGATAGGGCCCAGCTCGGCGATGGCCCGGTCGACCGCGCCGCGGACTGCGGACGCGTCTGCCGCATCTGCCTGGATGGCGAGCCCGCGGCGCCCGTCCACCGACAGTTCACGCGCCAGCGCCTGCGCACCGGCGGCCGAGGAGGCGCTCACGTAAGTGAACGCCACGTCGGCGCCATCGGCTGCAAGGCGGCGCACGATGGCGGCCCCGATACCCCGGCTGCCGCCGGTGACGAAGGCAATTTTTCCAGTCAGATTCGGCATTGCGATACCCATATTTGTAGTGATCAGTACAAATATATTCGCCGAGCCCTCCATCGCCCGTCAACTATTTTTTTATCAATCACCACAAAAATCCCTGCCGGGTAAAATCACGCCTATGGCAGAACGTGGGCGCCCCAGGAACTTCGACCGTGCCCAGGCCTTGCGCAAGGCCATGGACGTCTTCTGGTCGAAGGGATATGACGGAGCATCGCTGACCGACCTCACGGCGGCGATGGGCATCAATTCGCCCAGCCTCTATGGCGCATTCGGCTCAAAGGAAGGACTATTCCGCGAAGCGGTGGAGCTCTACCGCGAGACCGAGGGTGGCTCGGCCCGGCGTGCGCTGCAAGAAGCGCCCACGGCGCGCGAAGCCATCCAGTCCATGCTGCTGGCGTCCGCCGAACGCTTCACCGCTCCCGGCACGCCCTCGGGCTGCATGATCGTGCTGAGCGCGCCGGCAGGCTGCGTAAATCCGGCCGGCGTGGGCGACTTCCTGGGCGACAACCGCCGCGACATGCAAAGCCGCATCCTGGCCCGCCTCAATGCCGGCGCCTCGCATGGCGAACTGCCGGCCGGCGCCGACCTCAAGAGCCTGGCCGCCTTCTACACCACCGTGCTGCACGGCATGTCGATCCAGGCGCGCGACGGCGCCAGCCGCAAGACCTTGCAAGCCGTGGCCAGACAGGCAATGAGAGCCTGGGACGCGCTGACCGAAAGCATACCCAACGGATAACGTCATGTTCCGGATCAATCTGCGGCATCTCATCCTGTGGATCAGCTTGCTGTCGGTTGTGCTCGCGCTGATGGGCAGCCTGCATGCCAGCTACCTGGTGCAGCGCGACCTTCTGCTGCGCACCGCGCTGGAACTCAATCAGGCCTACGCGTCCAAGCTGGCTTCCGTGACCGACGTGTTCCTGACCGACCTCAGAAACTATCTGTCGTATAGCGCGGAAATGCTGGCCGACATGGAAGTGCACCCCGAACACATGGTGGCCGAGACGCAGCGGCAGGAACGGCAACTCGGCCAATTCAACTCCACGTTTGTCGTGTCGCCGCAAGGCAAGGTACTGGCGGCATCGACATCGGACCGCGCGTTGCTGGGCCAGCAGCTGAACAGCGAGGCCGTCAGGCGCGCGCAGGCAACCTTGCTCCCCACGGTCAGCCCTCCGTTCATGGACCTCAAGAACCGCTGGCTGATCCTGTACACCCACCCTATTTTCTCGGCCGACCACCGCTATCTGGGGTTTCTCGGCGGCACTCTCTATCTGCATGAGCACAACATGCTGGATCACCTGCTGAGCCAGCACTTCTACCGCGGCGACTCCTCTCTTTACGTCATCGATCGCAACGGCACCCTGATCTATCACCCCGACCGCGGCCGGTTGGGACAAAGCGTCTCCAAATCCGACGCGTTCGCCCCCGCCTTGCGGGGCGAAACCGGTGAAATGCGCTTCACCGACGACGACGGCCACGCCTTGCTGACGGGCTATGCGCCAGTGCCCGGCATGGGCTGGAGCATCATCGCGCAACGCCACGTCGACGCCACGTTGCAGCCCCTGGGCGATCTGCTTCTGACCACGGCTCTCCATACCCTGCCCCTGCTGCTGCTTTCCGTGGCTTCCATCTGGCTGCTGTCGCGCTGGATCGCCCGGCCGCTAGGCGAACTGGCCGGCATCGCCAAGCACATGCAGAACGCGGATTCGGCGGATCGCATCCGCGACGTGCGCTCCTGGTACTTTGAAGCCGCGCAACTCAAGCGCGCGCTGCTGGCGGGCCTGTCCTCGATCCATCACAAGATCCGCGACCTGCGCCGTGAAACCACCACGGATACCTTGACGGGCCTCTTGAACCGGCGAGGAATGGACGAGGCGCTGGCGCTGCTGCAAGCCGAGAAGCAACCGGTGGCCGCCGTGGTCATCGACATTGACCACTTCAAGCACATCAATGACCGCTACGGCCACGCGGTGGGAGACCGCGCACTGCAGTCCCTGGCCAAGCTGATGGGCGAAGGTTCGCGCAGCGGCGACACCGTGGCGCGCGCCGGCGGCGAAGAATTCGTCATGCTGCTGCCCGGCGCACCCCTGGAAGCCGCCATCGCGCTGGTCGAGCGGCTGCGCCAGCGCATTGCCACGGAGCCGGGCGCCGTCGCCACGCCCCTCACCATTTCGGCAGGCGTGGCGGCCTACCCCGCACATGGCGCGACGCTCGACGCCGTACTACAGCGCGCCGACCAGGCGCTCTACTACGCCAAGAACCATGGCCGCAACGCCGTCTGCGTCGCGGACGACGATGCCCAGGCCGGAGCGCGCCGGGCCTCCCCGGCCTGAGTCCTATTTGCCTTTGGGCTGAGCGGGCGGCGGGGCCTTGGGCGGCACGCGCATCTCCTTCAGCAAGGGACCGCAGGCATTGTCGTCGGTGGTGCTGGGCGCAACCAGCGCCAACAGCCCGGCGGCCGGCGTCAGCAGTACGCCCAGGGCCACCATGCCCGCGCCACGCGCCGCCAGCGGCAACACATGCACGCCCACGTCCGGCGATCCGAACGTACCCCGCACATACAAGGGAGAGCGCAGCGAGAAGATGCGGAAGCCCTTGCTGTCCGGGGTGATGTCCAGGTCCATCTTCTCGTTCTTGAAGTCAGCCGTGCCGGTAATGCTGATCAGCGCGTTCTCGGTGTCGAACACGAACACGCGCGGCGTCATGACGCCGTTCTTCATTTCCAGATCGGCCGCGCCGCAATTGATCTTCACCTCGTCGTCGCCGAACAGCTTGGAGACGACGTAGTTGCCCACGTTGAGCCCCGCGATCTCCATCAGGCTGCGGCTGATGACGCCATCGTTGACCAGCATTTTCACATCGCCCGTCGCCGTGCCCAGCAAGGCGGCCACCGAATTTCCCGCGCCGCTCACCGCCATGTCGCCATTCAGCTCGCCCAGCGTTTTCTGCATGGCAGCTGTGGCGGGAAACAGCTGCTTGAGCCGCAGGCGGCGCGCGCTGATGTCCACGCGCCCGGTCAGGGTCGAGCCGGAGCCGTCCAGCCGTATGGTGGAATTGATGTTGCCGCCGGCCATGCCGAAGCGCAGGGGGTCGAGCGTCAGCTTGCCGTCCTGCAGCACCAGGTGCACGGACAGGTCCGACAGCGGCAGCTTGCTGTCGTGCACGATGCGGCCGGCGTCCAGCGCAACGTCCGCATCCATGTCACGCCAGCGGTCGGTGCGGAATGCCTGCGTGGGCAGCACCTTGCCGCCCTTGGGCTTGGCCGGCGCGTCCTTGGCCTTGTCCGTTGCGGCGCCCGCCACCTTGCCCGACGGCACGCCGATCAGCGGCCCCAGGTCCTCCATGCGCAATTGTTTGGAGGAAAGCTTGCCGGTCAGCTTGGGCCGGGGCATACCCAATGCGAAGCTGATGTCGCCATGCAGATCGCTGTTGCCTACCTTGCCGTTGAAATCCTTGTAGTCGAACACCGCCCCGCCGGGATTGCGCAGCTTGGCCACCAGATGGCCGTCAGTGGAATACGGCGGCGTGTCCGGCAGGGTGACACCCGTCAGCGGATACAGCTGCGCCATGGACGCGCCCGACAGCTTCAAACGCAGATCCAGCGAGCCAAGATTGACCGGATCGGTCAAGGTCCCCGCGACTGACGCCCGGGTACCGCCGATGGTCACGCCCGCCTGCACAGGAAAAGGCTGGCTGGCGTCCTGCAGGGCAAGCATGCCGCCAACCTTGCCTTCGCCCTTGGTGGCCAGGCCCTTGAACTTGCCGTCCAGCTTCCAGCCGAATACGTAGTCGCGCGGCGACGTCGCGGCGCCACCCTCCGGTGCCGCGAAGGCCGTCCCGGCTACGTCCGCGAACGGCACTGGCTTGCCCAGCGGATCCACCATCACGGTCAGGTCCGCCTTGAGGACTTCGTCCACCAGCGCCGCGCGGCCCTTGTCAAAGCCGATCTCGTTGATGTCCAGCACCCAGGGCGAAGGCTCGCCGGTTTCTGGCAACGTAAATTCCCAGTTGGCGCGGCCGTCGGCCAGGCGCTGCAAATCGGCGGCGGGTTCGGTCAGCTGGATGCGGCGGATGACCACGCGCTGGCGCAACAGCGGCAGGAGCGCCAGGCTGAACTCGCCGCGCTTGAGGGTTGCGAACTGGGGGGCCTTGGCCCAGGGCACATTGGCCACCGAGATATCGTTGGCAATCACATGCGGCCATGGCACCCAGGCCCGCCAGCTGCCTTCATCGGGCTCGCGAGTCCATTTGACGCTGAGATCGCCGTTGATGGCGAAGGGGCGTCCGATCGCGGCGCTGGCCCGTTCGTTGATGAAGGGCTTGGCGCGGTTCCAGTCGAAGGTGGCGATCACCGCCACCAAAATCGCCACGAGGAGCGCCGCTCCCCCTACAATCCCGATCGCTATTTTTCCTGAGCGCGTCATGGTTATTATCCTTGGCATTGCGGCCGGCGCACCGCTACCGGCCCTCGTTACCTTTAAGGGTATCGCGGCCCGCAGGGCCAGCCAGGCTTTCCGGCCCCATAATGTGTGCGGATTTTTCCTCGCCCGGCTCTCCAGGCGGCGGCGCCCGGCGCGTGCCAGCCGGGGTTTGCGCAGCATGGCGCGTGCCCAGCCCTGGGACGGCCGGTTACAAACCGAAATGGCTTCCTACGGCGAAATGTGACCCAGACGTCGGCGCCTACCGAATTTTCGACGCCGGTCACGCTCAAATGCCTGAACGACAGACCCCGGCCCCTCTGACCGGGCAGCAGAACAACCTGGAGGCCCGATGCGGCATTCGACCTTGATTTTCGTGGTAGCGGCATTTGCGCTGCTGACGCTCAGCCGCCTGGCGCTGGCCGCCTGGCAGTCCAAGCGCGTGCGCAATGCCGGGGGGCTCCTCCCCCTGCTGCTCGGCGGGCTGCGCATCGACGCGCACCAGATCGCCGTGCTGGCGGCGCTGCCGGCCGTGCTGTCGCCCTTGTTCGGACACATCCCGCTGGCCGCCACGCTGGCCGGCTACTGGTATTTGGTCGCCTTCATCCTGCTGGCCTTCCTGGAAGTGGCCACCCCGCCCTTCATCCTGGAATACGACTCCCGCCCCAACCGCCTGTTCGTCGAATACCTGAAGCATCCGCGCGAAGTCTCCGGCATGCTCTGGCGCGGCTACAAGGGCGCACTGGTGGGCGGTCTGGCCGTCGTGGCCCTCATTGGTTGGGGCGCCTACGGCCTGTTCGGCCACGCCCTGCCCGACGCGCAACTGAGCTGGTGGCAGATGCCGCTAGCCAGTCTGGCGATCCTGGTCATCGTCATCCTGGCCATCCGCGGCACGCTGGGCCACCGCCCGATCAACCCGTCCTCGGTCGCCTATAGCTCGGACGGCATGCTCAACACGCTGGCGTTGAACTCGCTCTATAACGTGTTCTATGCCGTCTACAGCATGAAAAACGAAAAGTCCGCCTCCGCCGTGTACGGCGGCATGGACGACGACAAGATGCACGCGAGGGTGCTGGCCCAGGCAGGCCTGCCCAACCCGCCCGCCAACCCCGACTACCCCAGCCTGCACCGCCAGGTGGCCACCCGCAAAACGGCGCGGCCGCTGAACCTGGTGATCATCCTGGAAGAAAGCCTGGGCGCGCAGTATTGCGCCGGCCTGGGCGGAGCCGACCTGACGCCGGAACTGGACGCCCTGGCGCGCGAAGCCTGGACCTTCACCCGCGCCTATGCCACCGGCACCCGCTCGGTGCGCGGGCTGGAAGCGGTGGTCACGGGCTTTCTGCCCACTCCGGCGCAGGCGGTGCTGAAGCTGCCGCGCTCGCAGCGCGGCTTCTTCTCGCTGGCCGACCTGCTCGGACGCCATGGCTACCATTCGCGCTTCATCTACGGCGGCGAATCGCACTTCGACAACATGAAGGGCTTCTTCCTGGGCAACGGTTTCAAGCAGATCGTGGACCGGCCCGATTTCGTGGACCCGGCCTTCGTCGGCACCTGGGGCGCGTCGGACGAAGACATGTTCAACCAGCTTGACCGGCTGCTGCGCGAAGACGGCGACCAGCCCACCTTCACGCTGGCCTTCAGCGTGTCCAACCATTCGCCCTGGGAGTACCCGGCAGGCCGCATCCAGACCGACGGCAACCCGGCCACCGTGGAAAACACCGTGCGCTACGCCGACTGGGCGCTGGGCCGCTTCTTTGAACGCGCCAAAGCCTCGCCGTACTGGGAAAACACCGTGTTCCTGATAGCGGCGGACCACGATTCCCGCGTCTTCGGCGCCAGCCTGGTGCCCGTGCGCCACTTCCATATTCCGGCCGTGATCCTGGGCGCCGGCATCGAGCCGCGCCGCGACGACCGCCTGATCAGCCAGATCGACCTGGCGCCGACCCTGCTGTCGCTGATAGGCGTGGACACCGAGCACCCGATGATCGGCCACGACCTTACCCGCAGCACGCCAGGCCGGGCGATCATGCAGTACGACAACACCTACGGCTATCTGAAGGAAGACGATCTGCTGGTGATGGCGCCCAACAAGACGCCGCTGCAATATCGCTACACGGCGCCCGAGGAATACGCACCCGTGCCGCTGGATCCCGAGTTGGCGGCCGAGGCGCTGGCGCATGCGCTGTGGCCCAGCTGGGCCTATCGCGAAGGCCGCTACAGCCTGCCGGAACAGGCTGGCGCAGCCTCCGCCTCCGGCGACAAGCCGGCCCTGTGAGTTCCCTGCCCCGCGGCCGCTACGCCGGCCGCTTGAACGCTTTGCGGGCTTTCTCGCTGGCGGCGTGGCAATGGCAATCGGGGCTGTGGTCATTCACCATGCCCACCGACTGCATGAAGGCGTAGACGGTGGTGGGCCCGACAAACTTCCAGCCCAGTTTCTTCAGCGCCTTGGACAAGGCCTCGGATTGCGCCGAGGTCGAAGCGCCGCGGGTCGACGGCGCCCCCTTCGGGGCTTCGAAACGCCACAGGTAGGCGCCCAGCGAGCCTTCGCGCTCGATCATTTCCAACGCGCGGGCGGCATTGTTGATCACGGCTTCGATCTTGCCGCGATGACGCACGATGCCGGCGTCGTCCAGCAGCCTCAACACCTCTTTTTCGCCGAAGCGCGCCACCTTGGCGGGCTCGAAGTTGGCGAAGCCGCGGCGGAAGGCGTCGCGCTTGGACAGGATGGTGCGCCAGCTCAACCCCGACTGGAATCCTTCCAGGCAAAGCTGCTCGAACAGCGCCCGGTCGTCGCCCTCGGGGTAGCCCCATTCAGTGTCGTGGTAGGCCATGTACTCGGCGGACGTGTCCACCCAGCCGCAACGGATCAGACCGTCGGGGGATTCGATGTTGGCGTTCAAGGCAGGCTCCTGGGCGCTATCGGGGCTACCGATGCTACCGCAGCAACGTCCCCGATAAAAGTCCGCCCATGCGCAAAAAAAGCATGGCGGCCGCCGATCATATCCCGCTACTATTTGCAGCCCTGATCCCGCGCCGGCCCTGTCCGCGCGCATCCCGGCGCTGCACGGGGGGTCTGCATCATGCAGCCCGTTTTGCGAGCCAGCCGGGGCCCGGACAGGTTTTCAGCCTTCCGCGCGCCATGTCCCTGCTAGAGTCCTCTCTTATTTCCTTCGTCTCTCCCGCCGTCCTGGCAGGCGACGACCCGGCCGCCAACCCCTGTCTGGACTGCGGGGCGTGCTGTGCGCATTTCAGGGTGTCGTTCTATTGCGGCGAACTGGCAGGCGAGAACGGCGGCCATGTGCCGGTGGAACTGGTCACCCAGATGAGCCCGCTGCGCGCGTGCATGAAGGGCACGGAAACCGGCGGCGGCCGCTGCATCTCGCTGCGCGGCGAACTCGGCCAGCCCGGCATCCATTGCGCCATCTACGAAAACCGCCCCACGCCGTGCCGGGAATTCGACATCTGGATGCCGGACGGCTCGCCCAATCCGGATTGCCAGCGCCTGCGCCTGGCGCTGGGATTGGCCCCGGTGCCGCCCCGGCCGGACGCCGAGAACGACCCGCAAGGCCCGCTGCACCCCAACCAGCCCGCCGCGGCCTGAGTCGGGTTTCAGCCGGCGCAGGAATGGCCGGCCTGCGCCAGCATCGCCTGCCTGGAGCAGACATCGGCCGCGGGGGCCCGAACCCGCTTGCGCATTCGGACGATGTCGGGGTCCTTGCCCAGGAAGCCCAGCACATTGCGCATCACGCGTTCGCGCTCCTGGTCCACGCAGATCATGTGATAGCTGTCCTCCAGCATCACCACCGTCGACTGGGATATGCGCCGCTCCAGGAAGCGGGCTGAGCGCGGACTGGTCAGCTCGTCCTCTTCCGCATGCATGATCAAAGTCGGGCAGCGCATGCGCTCCAGCCCGCGCCGCACCATGCCGCGCAACCGGTCCACCTGGCGCACGCAAGCCAGCGGCACCCACTGGTAATGGAAACCGTCGCCGCGCGCGAACCCCGCCTTGATGAAGGCGCGCACCAGTTCGCTCTTGACTCCATATGGATCTTCCTCGCGCACGCGAATCCGCCGCCGCAGGCCCGGCAGGCGATACACCAGGTAGCGCACGGCCCGGTACCAGGGCGTGCTCCATCCATCCAGGAACACCGGCGCGGACAGCGACACCAACGCGCCGCGCGTGTGCGATTCGCGCTTGCATAGCTCCACCGCCAGCAGCGCCCCCAGGCACATGCCGATGACATGCAGTACCTCGTATTGCGCACAAAGTTCGCGATAGCGCTGCGTGACCACCGCCATCCAGTCCTCGACCGTCACATCAAGCAGGTCTTCCGGACAACCGGCATGGCCGGGCAAGGTCACGCCGTGGGGTTCGACCCCGGCGCGCGCCAGCACCTTGTGCATGGCGCCCATGTCGAATTCGGTGCCGCCCAAGCCGTGGATAAGCAGCGCGCCGACGCGTTGCTGGCTCACGGCGCACTCCCGGCCGGCGGCAACGCCAATAAAAACAAGTCATTCATGAAACACCCCTGAAGCATGGCGGGCAGGACGAAAAGGCCTGTCCGACCCTGGCGTCATACTAGGCAGGGGGTGTCCGGGAAGATCGGCAAAACTGTCGGAGAACCGTGAAAATCCGTAAAGCCCACGGCCGGGGGGCTGAACTACTCGCGTTCGGCCAGGTAGCGCGTAGGCGTCACGCCGAAAGCGGCGCGGAAGCTGCCGATGAAGGCGCTGGTGCTCTCGTAACCCACCGAGAGGCCGGCCTCGGTGACCGAGCCGCCGCGGCAAAGCAGCTCCAGGGCGCGCAACAGGCGCGCCTGCTGGCGCCATTGCCCCAGCGTGACGCCCGTTTCCTGGCGGAAGCGGCGCATCAGCGTGCGCGAGGACATGCTCAGGCGCTGCGCCCACTCATCGATGCCGGCGGTGTCGTCTGGCCGGTCCAGCAGCGTATTGGCCAGATCCTGCAAACGCGGATCGACAGGCATGGGCAACAGCACGGGTTCATGCTCGCGCTGCTTGAGCTCTTCCAGCAGCACGTCGAACAACTGTTCCTGGTAGGCGGGAGACAAGGTCGTGTTCGGCTGGACCGACGTGAAGCGGTCCATCAGGGCTTCGATCAGCCTGGACGCGGGCCAGGAGCGGCAGCGGTCCGGCAGGCGCCCGCAGGCGTCGCGGCGCACGTACAGGAAGGACCCGCGTGCCTCGCCGAACCAGCGCGCGCCGTGCTGCACGCCGGGCGGAATCCAGCCCAAACTGCCCGGCATCACCGTCCAAACCTGGGCGCCCGCCTGCACCAGCACCAGCCCCTCGTGCACGAGCACCAGCATGCCCTCGTCATGGACATGAGAGGGTACGGCAATGCCTTTGGATTCACGCCGTCCCTGGACGCTGAACGGCGTCAGCAATACGTCCGGCAGGGGAGGCGCAACGGCCACGTGAAGCATGGTTGGCAGGTTTGAGCTACAGGTTGACGGTTTCCGGTGAGCGGATCCAGTTGGAAATGTACATCATTCTCACCTGGATATCAGCCACGCAAGGAAAACCTCCCATGGACCACTCAAGACTGCGCCATGCCGGCATCAAGGCCACCTTCCCGCGCATGAAGATCCTGGATCTCTTCTATCAGCACGCCGGCCTGCACATGAGCCCGGCCGACATCTACCGCAACCTGCTCTCGGACAGCAGCAACATCGGACTGGCCACCGTTTATCGCGTCATCACGCAACTTGAAGGCGCCGGCCTGCTCAAACGAACTCAGCTCGACGCCCACACCACCGTGTACGAGCTCAACGACAAAGGACACCACGACCATCTGGTCTGCACCGATTGCGGACGGATCCTTGAGTCCAGCGACCCGGCCATGGGCCAGCTGGTCAGGAAGATCGCCAAGCGCAGCGGCTTCCTGCTGGACTCCTACAGCCTGGTGCTTTACGGCCACTGCGGCTGCGGCAAGAACGCCGCCGCCCTTCCTCACGGAGAATTCGAATGAACCACGAACAGTTTTTCTTCCACGATCTGTCCCAGTTTCCCATCGTCACGTCCAGGCATGGCGGCGCGCCCGACGGCTATTCCGCCAGCTGGATACGCGAAATGGAAATGCTGGTAAACAACCCCCAGAGCTTCGTCATGGTCGTGCCCGACATGCGGCAGGAAGCCGGCCAGGCCGACCGCAAGGCCATGATCGAATGGCAGACCGCCAACATGCCGCGCCTGAAGGCCCGCTGCCGGGCATTCATCGCCGTGGAGGGCGATGCCGAAGCGTTGGACAAGATCCGCAAGCGCGGCGAAAAGATGACCCGCGCCTTCGGCGTGCCATTCCTGGCCGTGGCCACCGTCGGCCAGGCGGCGCAATGCGCCCGCGAACTGCTGGGCCAGTCGGGCCCGGGGGGCTTTATCGTCGACTAGAAGGGCCCGTCGATTTAAGAGTTGGCCGCCAGCGCCGTTGTCCATTGATGTCAGGGCGCTGGTACCCGCCGGGTTGCGCGCCCCTTCAACCCCAGGACCGGCCGCCCAGCATGAATCGCGCACTCGCCTGCATTTTTTGCCAATCGACGCTTGCGCAAGGCGCCCCGCTGCTCGAACAGAACGGTGCAGCCATCTGCAAGGCCTGTGCCGACAGCTTCTCGGCCCGGTTCTCCGAACGCGCCTGGACCATGGCGGCCAGCCTGCAGGAACAGCTCGACGTGCTGCTGGACGAAAGCCGGCGCGCCCTGGCCCATAGCGAATTGATGGCGGAGCGCGCCCGCAGCTGCGGCCTGAACCTGCACGATCTGTCGGCCATGCCGGCGCGCACCCTGTCCTGAAATCCCCGCGGTCAGCGCCCTCCTCCTGCGATTTGCACACGTTGGTCGATGGCGCCGAACGGCGCATCGCCATCCGGTCCGCGCGCCAGGATGCGCACGCGATCGCCATGCCGCAGGTAGGGCGGCAGCCGCGCTTCCGGCACTCCGTCGAGCTGCGCGCGAACCCGCGCTTCGGTAATGCAGGCGCTGCCCGCGCCCGGATCCGCATTGCTGATGGTCCCCGCGCCGATGATGCTGCCTGCCGCCAGGCTGCGCGTCCTGGCAAGGTGCGCGATGATCTGTGCGAAGTTGAAGACGATCTCGCTATTGGCGTGAGGCTCGCCAAAGCGTTCGCCGTTGATCTCGATGCGCACGGGCAGGTCCAGCATGCAATCCTTCCAGGCGGCGCCCAGCGCGTCCGGCGTCACCGCGATGGGCGCAAAGCTGGTCGCCGGCTTGCTCTGGTAGAACCCAAAGCCCTTGGAGAGCTCACCCGGAATCAGCCCGCGCAGTGACACGTCGTTGAGCAGGACCACCAGCGCGATCAAATCGGCGGCCCGGGCGGCATCGGTGCCCATGGGCACATCCTTGGTGATCACGGCGACCTCGGCTTCCAGGTCGACCTGATGGGCCTCGTCGATCGCCACGATGGCGTCCTGCGGCCCGATCATCACGTCCGACCCGCCCTGGTACACCAGCGGCTCCTCTTCGTAGCGCGGCGGGATAGGCTCCCGGCGCCACTGGTAGATCAAGCGCGCATGATTGCGGTAGACGGAAGCATCCGCCCACTGATAGGCCCGTGGCAACGGGGCCATGCACTGGCTGGCGTCGAACGCGCCCGCTCCCGCCCACTCGGCGGCGTCGAGCTCCTGCGCGCGGCGGGCGAGCTGCGGCGCCAGCGCATCCCAATCATCCAGCAGGGTTTGCAGCGTAGCGGCGCAGCTCCCCGCGGATATCCATCGCAGGCCCGACGGGCTCACCAGCATCAGCTCGCCGTCACGCGCGCCGTTCCTGCGCGTCGCCACGCGCAATGGCAAGGCAGGCTTGGTCATGCCAGTCTCCCCGGCGCCGCCGCGGCGCCTCGCTTGTCCTCGGTCCAGCGGTCCAGCGCCGCGCGGGCCTCCCGCACATAGCCCTCGACGACTTCGGGCGCGGCCACTTCGACCGTCAGCTCCAGCCGCAGACCGTTGGGATCGAAGAAATAGATCGATTCGATGTAGCTGTCGTGGTCCGTAACGCCGACCACTTCCACGCCATGGGCCTCCAGCCGCGCCTTCATGGCAAGCAGATCGTCGCGCTGCGGCACCCGCAGGGCTATGTGATTGACCCACCCGGGCGTGTTCGGCGATGGCAGCGCCGCGGTCTGGTCACCCAGGTCGAAAAACGCGATGCAGGAGCCGTCCCGCATGCGGAAAAAAATATGCACATAGGGGCAGAATTCACCGGTGCTGGGCACGGAGTCCTTCTTGATGACATGCACCAGCGGCAAGCCCAACAGGTCTTCGTAGAAGCGTCGGGTCTCCTCGGCATCCCGGCAGCGCCAGGCGAAGTGATGCAGTCCCTGCACGGGACGAGCGGCGGTATGGTCCATGCGATTCCTCAATCGAGCGAGATCTTGTTGGCGCGGATGACTTCGCCCCAGCGCGCCGATTCGGCGCGCGCCAGAGTCCTGAATTCATCAGGCGTTCCGGGCAGCGGCTCGAAGCCGAACTCGGCAAAGCGTTTCACCACGGCGGGATTGGCCAGCGCCGCATTCAGCTCCTGGTTCAGGCGCGCGACCGCTGGCGCCGGCATGCCCTTGGGGCCGAGCATGCCCTGGAACGCGAACACCTCGGCGTCCGGCACGCCCAGTTCGGCCAGCGTCGGCACATCCGGCAGCAGCGGAGAACGGGCCTGCGAGCCGATGGCCAGCGGCCGCACCTTGCCGGCCTTGATGATGGACGCGCCCGAAGCCAGGTCCAGGAACATTACCGGCACCTGCCCGCCCATCACGTCCTGCATGGCGGGCGCAGCGCCGCGGTAAGGCACGTGGGTCAGACGGGCGCCGGTCCGGCTCTGGAACAGCTCCATGGCCAGATGATGCGGCGAGCCGTTGCCGACCGAAGCGTAGTCCACCTTGCCCGGCTCGGCCTGCACGCGCGCCATGAACGTCTTGAAGTCCGCAGCCGGAAACGCCGGATTCACCACCAGCACCAGCGGAAACTTGCCGATGGCCCCGATATAGGTGAAGTCCTTTTCCGGACTGAAGGCCAGCTTGCGGAAGAGGTGCTCGTTAAAGGCCAGCACGCCGTTGTCCGCCGACATGACGGTGTAGCCGTCGGGCTTGGCGTTGGCGACCTGCTCCGCGCCGATATTGGTCGCGGCCCCCGGCCGGTTGTCGATGATGATCTGCTGGCCCAGCGCGGCGCGCATGGACTCGGCCAGCGTGCGCGCGAGGTTGTCGGTGCCTCCGCCCGCGGGATACGGCACCACCCACTTGATCAGCTGGTCGGGGTATTTGCCCTGGGCGCGGGCCAGCGGCGTGGCTGCGGCCAGGGCCGAGGCCCCCAGCGCCGCGAGGAAATGGCGTCGGTTCAAGTCTGTCTCCTTTGGAATGGTCGTCGCCGGTCAGTCGGCTGAAAGCGAGGGATTGGGCAGGTCAAGCAAGGCGTGCTCAATGGCGTCCAGGCAACGCTGCTCGTCCTGGACCTGCTCGAACAACAGCAGGGCCAGGCGCGCCAGAAACAAGGACTCACGCCCGCGCCCGGCGGTCGCGATGGCGTTGCTGCAGCGGGCATAGATACGGTCCTGGACCGCGGCGTCGACAATCATTGAATGGCTCCTTGCGCCCCGCAGGCGCGTTCGATGGCGGACAGCACGGTATCCAGCGATGGCGAACGCCACCGGCCGCAGACATGGCCGTCGGGCCGCAACAGATAGGCCATGCCGGCCTGCGGCGACTCCGCGTGCGCCGCAGGCGCGGCACAACGGCAAGGCAGAAACCGCCACGCAGGCGAAGCCGTCAGCGCTTCCAGCGCCTCCTGTTCCGGCCAGCCGCCGAACGCCAACAAAGTGAAACGGCCAGGCGTCAGCAGATCGGTCAGGTGCCCGCCGCCCGCCGTCCCGCCATCCGCCAGCGGCGCGCCTGGCGCCCAATCGCCCCCGCCCTCGTCATCCGTCGACAAGGGCGATCCCGCATAGGCGATGGCTCGCGTCTGCCGCGGATTGACCAGGCGCGCGATGCCCGGATGCCGGCCCGCCAGCGACAGGCAGGCCTCGCGCATCAGATCGAAGCCGCGATGCGGCGGCGACATGAACTCGGTACTGCGCATGGCGTTCTCGGCATTGACGTGGAACGCCTGCCGCCGTTCGCTGCAATAGCTGTCCAGCAGAGCATCCGCGCCCTTGCCTTGCAGCACGGCCGCCAGCTTCCAGACCAGGTTGTCGGCATCGTCAAAACCTGAATTCAAGCCGCGCACGCCGAAAATCGGCATGGCATGCGCGGCGTTGCCAGCGAACAGGATGCGGCCATGCCGATAGGCATCCAGCGTCATCGCGCCGGCGCGGTACACCGAAGTCCACACCGGCGTCCAGGGCAGATGTCCTTCGCCGATGGCGTCCAGATGCGTCTGCACGAATGCCTGCACCTGATCCGGCTGCAAGGCTTGTGCGGCATCCGCGCCGGCCGCCAGTTGATAGTCCACCCGCCAGATGTTGTCCGGCTGGCGATGCATCAGGATGGTGGTCCCGCGCGCCCAGGGCGGGTCGAACCAGGCGCGGCGCTCCGCAGGATGGTCGCTGGCGAGCTCGATATCGACGATCGCGTAGCGGCCTTGATAGCCCGTACCCTTCAGCTCCAGACCCAGGCTGGAGCGTATGAAGCTCTGGCCACCATCGCAGGCCAGCAGCCAGTCGGCGCGCGTCTCGTAGCTGCCCAGCGGATTTTCGACCCGCACGCTCACGCCCCCGGCGTCGGGACGGCATTCGGCCACCTTGCTGGCCCAGCGAATATCCACCCGCCCCGGGAAGCGGCCATTGATGTCGTCGATGGCGTCCAGCAGGAACTGCTCGATGTAGTACTGCTGCAGATTGATCATCGGCGGGTACTTGTCGCCCGGCGTCGACGGCATGTCGAACACCAGCACCTCCTCGGTGCCGTAAAAGCTGCGGCCCCGGGTCCAGGCCAGGCCTTTTTCCATGAAGGCCGGCGCCACGCCCAGGCGGTCCAGGATTTCCAGGCTGCGGCGCGAAATACAGGCCGCGCGGCTGCCCTCGCAGACCGAGTCGTCGGCCTCGATCACCACGCTGTCCAGGCCCAGTCGGGCCAGACCCAGCGCGGCCGCCAGCCCCACCGGACCGCCGCCCGCAATCAGCACGCGATGATGCCGGGCCTCACCGCCTTCCGCGTTGAGCCGGGGCAGCGACGGCGGGTAGCGCCGGTACTCGAAGGGTCCGATTCTTTCCAAGGGCATGCGCAAGTCCTGAACGTGTCATCAAAAAAAGGCCGTATTGGCTTGCGTCATATTCTGCGGGGCCGGACTGGTTAATATGTCCTAATTAATCAGGACAGACTAACCCGCTATGAAATTGCTGCCGCTGCCGCCGCGGCCCCTTCCTCCCGGCCAGGCGCTGAGCATTGCACTGATGAATGCAATCGGCGCCGAAAACTTCGCCGCCGGGGTGCTGGACGCGCTGGGCACCACCTTGCCCGCCAGTCATTGCACGGTGTTTGCGCTGCGCAGCAGCGGGCGTGTGGAAGCCGTTTCGAGCGCCAGCGCCATCGGTGAAGTCGCAACGCTGACCGCCATCGAATACATGCGCCTGGGCTTCGACAAGCAGGACTCCAACATGATCTGGCTGTCCCGGCGCAAACCCGCCAAAGCGCGCCAACTCTGGATCGGGCATCAATTCGCCGAAGAGGTCGCCGATGCCCACTACCGCCGCGTCTGCTATGACGAGCCCGGCATACGCGAACGCATGTCGCTGCTGGCCGTGTTCCCTGACGGCTACCGGGTGGCGGTCAGTCTGCACCGGAACTTTTCGTATCCGGACTACGGTCCCAAGGACTTCGAGCGCATGTCGCAACACGCGTCGCTGATCGCGGCGGCAGTCATGCGCCATGTCCAGGTGACCCGGCGCGCGCCCGCGGACCAGCCGCTGCAGGTACAACTCTTGACCAAGCTATCGGGCCGCGAACGGCAACTGATCACGCATGTGCTCGACGGACTGACCACCAAGGAAGCAGCCCTGGAAATGGGCGTGTCCGAGACCACTGCCCTGACCTATCGCTACCGGGCCTTCCAGCATCTGGGCGTGCGCAACCATCGGGAGCTCATGGCGCTGCTGGGCGCGAGCCTTCCCAAGCGCGGCAGGCCGGCGCGCTGACCCAAATTCCGGGCGACAGCCGGCATCACGGCAGGGCCAGTCCCGCGGAGTCCATGAGACCGGATTTTTGCGCGCTGGACCGCCCTTCCTTGGAGGCAGCGAACATGGAGTCCCGTGTGGCGATCAGGCAATCGATGAAGCACTCGGCGGCCGGCGTGGGCGGCGACTCCTTTTTTGCCAGGATCGAAATGCGGGCAGAAGGCAACTCATGCGCCAACGGCATCATGCGCATGTTCGCCGGCAGGAGGTCATGCTCGAACAAAGGGCGTACGAAAATGCCCAGCGCATCGCTTTTTGCCATGATGGCCAACGCCACTGCCACCGAATGGCAGGAAATGGTGTCGCGCGGCAAAGACAGGCCGTGCGCGGCGAAAGCCAGCCTCAGCAGGTTTGTGGGGGCTTCCGGGTTGCCCGGCACGAGCCAGGGCGCGTCATGCAACTCAGCCAGGCTGCGCGCCTTGCGCAGCGGATGCCCCAGACGCGCGCCGACCGCGAGCGGCAGCGTGAACAGCGGACGATGCGCGAAACCGTCGATGATCTCGCCGTCGTACTCGGTTTGCACCAGAAAATCGTAGCGTCCGGACTCCAGCTGCTCATGGCTGTAAGGCGGCGCCACTTCATTGAACGAAACCGCCACGCGCGGCATGCGCGCGCGGAATGCAACCAGCGCGTCCGGCACGACGACCAGCGCCGCCGAACTCACGGCCAGGTTCAACGTACCGCCTTCACCATCGCGCATCTGACCGATTTCCTCACGCGCGCGGCGGGTCTCCTGCAGGATGACGATGGCCCGCTTGTACAGCGCCTCGCCGTAGGTAGTCAGCTCCACACCCTTGACGCTGCGGCGCACGAGATCGACCCCCACGGTCTGTTCGAGTTCGCGCAAGCTGCGGGTCGCGGCGGGCTGCGTCACGGAGAGCGCTCGCGCCGCGGCGCGGATGCTGCCGTGCTCGGCGATCAACGCGAAGGCGCGCAATTGGCGTAGGTTCATGCGTTCGGCTCCGGCGGACTTTTGCGGAATACAAAAGGACAGATCACTGCGCGCAACTTCGGTTTTTCATTCTATGGCAACCATATAGCAGCGGCGCACCGATGTGCTCGCGCGGAATTCACCGGCAGCCTGCGGCAGGAACGCCGCGACCGGCGCGGCCACCATTCATGCAAGCCACGATTCGCCCCCGGGGTATATGCGCAGGACTTTCCAGGTCACCCGCCCTATAAGGAAAAGTATTCATTAGAACGCAAATCCTGTCTTTTTCTTATTTCAAGGCGTCCTTATAGTGCCTCTCAAAGAAGGGGGGCCGAGACCCGGATGCACAGACCGCGCCCCCCCCGAGAGACACCAGGGAAAACCATGCCTGCCGATCGGCATGGCCGCCCCATGACGACACTGACGCGCCTGTGGCGTCACACCCGAATCTGAATCGCCATTCCATGTTGGCGACCAGATCAAAACACTGGGGGAAAGGGAGGCTGCTCTATATAAAAAAGTGTTCACCAAATCGAATTTTCTTTCTTTTTCTTATCCAAGGGCATCCGTATAGTGCCCTTCGAGAGGCGAGCCCAAGGCCCGGGACCACGGATCGGCGCACCTCTCACCAGACACCAGGGGAAACCATGTCTATCGCAATCGCAGCGACCGCGTCCAACGCGCTCCACACGCCGTCCATGCGCCGGCGCGTCATCGCTGGCACCACCATCGGCAACGCACTTGAATTCTTCGATTTCACCGTTTTCACCTTTCTGATGCTGGTGCTCGGCCCGCTGTTCTTCCCGGCCGCCTCGGGCTACGGCCAATTGCTCTTGACCACCGCCACCTTCGGCGTCGGATTCCTGATGCGCCCCGTGGGCGGCATGCTCATCGGTTCCTATGCCGACCGCCACGGCCGCCGTGCGGCCATGACGCTGACGCTGTGGATGATGGGCCTGGGCTGTGCCTTGATCGCCGTGGCCCCCACGTATGCGCAAATGGGCATGGTCGGCCCGGTCATGATGGTGCTGGCCCGACTGATCCAGGGCTTCGCCGCGGGCGGCGAGGTCGGCGCCTCCACCACCCTGCTGGTTGAACATGCGCCACGAGGCAAGCGCGCCTTCTATTCCAGTTGGCAGTTCGGCAGCCAGTCGCTGGGCGTAATGCTTGGCGCACTGGTCGTGACGCTGCTGACCATGGGGCTGACAACGGAACAGATGCAGGCCTGGGGCTGGCGCGTGCCATTCGTGATCGGCATCCTGACCGTGCCCGTGGGCGCCTACATCCGCCGGAACCTCGAAGAAACGCTGACCAGCTCGCCTCAAAACACCGGCAAACCGCAACGCGCGACCGCGCACCGCGCCACCACTCACCAACCTTTGCGCCGCGTCTTCGCTGACTACAAGGTCACCATACTCAAGGGCATCCTGTTGCTCATCGGCGGCATGGTCAGCACGCAGATCCTCAGCTTCTACATGCCAGCCTATGCCAACCGGGAATTGGGCTTGCCGGCGACGTCCACGCTGTCGGCAAGCGTCGTGTTCGGCGCTGTCGGCTTCCTGATTGCGCCATTTGTCGGCATGCTTGCGGACCGCTATGGCCGCAAGCGCGTGATCTTCTGGTCGCGTCTGGCGACCCTGATCGTCCTGCTGCCCTGCTTCCAGTGGCTGATGACCGCACCCAGTACCGAACGGCTGATGTTGCTCGTCGCCCTGTTTGCGGTACTGGTGGCGCTGCAGTCGGCGCCGGCATTCACGATGCTTCCCGAACTCTTCCCCAAGGCCGTACGCACGACGGGCATGTCGGTCGTGTACGGACTGGGCATCTCCGTGTTCGGCGGCTTCGCGCAGTTCTTCGTGACCTGGCTGCTGCACGTGACCGGCAACTCCATGGCGCCGGCGTGGTTCCTGATGGTGGCGATAGCTCTTTCAACAGTGGTGCTGTTCTGGATCGACGACCGCACCCACGACGACATCGACGCTCAGGAGGCCTGATGCAGCTCGGTTCCAGCTACTTCTCGCGCAGCTACGAAGAGGCTCGCCACCGTTTCGTGCTCGCGGCCAAACCACTGGCCACGCACTTTCACTCCTACGTCATCGAACCCGCGGGCCGCGCAGGCGAAGCGTTGGCAACCGATGTCGCGTTGATCGGTCCGCCGGACGCGGAACGGCTGTTGATCATGACCTCCGCCACGCATGGCGTGGAAGGCTTTTGCGGCTCGGGCTGCCAACTGGCCCTGCTGGACGACGCCGCCATGCTGGAACGCGCCCGCAGGGCCGGCGTGGCTTTGCTGCTCGTGCACGCAATCAACCCTTACGGGTTTTCCTGGCTGGCGCGTACGAACGAAGACAATGTCGACCTGAATCGCAATGACCAGATCTTCGACGGACGTCCCCTGCCGCAGAACCCTGGATATGCCGAAGTACACGATCTGCTGCTGCCCAAGGAATGGCCGCCCGCCCCGTCGAACATCGCGCGAATCGAAGCCTACATCGCCGAGCACGGCCGGGCGGCTTTTGCCCAGGTCGTGACCCGCGGGCAGTACACGCACGCCGACGGCCTGTTCTACGGCGGCAACCACACCACTGCGTCGCTACTGAATCTGCGCCATATCCTGCAACAGCACGGCAGTCGCAGCAAGCATATCGGCTGGATCGACGTACATACAGGATTGGGGCCTCGCGGTCACGGCGAAAAAATCTACGCGGGCCGCCGCGACGCTGCCGCGGTCGCCAGGGCCCGCCAATGGTGGGGCAGCGATATCGCGGTTCCCTACGAAGGCAGTTCCGCATCGGTGGACATTACCGGCCAGTTGGCGGGCCTGATCTACCAGACTTGTCCGAACGCCTTGCACACGCCGATGGCGCTGGAATTCGGCACCGTTCCCCTTGACGCCATGATCGAAGCGCTGCGCGGCCGCAACTGGTTGCTCGCTCATCCAGAGGCCGACGACGCCAAGCGCGACGCCATCCTGAACGCCACGCTGGATGCGTTCTACTGCAACGCCGCCGATTGGCACGGCATGATCCTGGGCCAAAGCCGCGTGGCCGTTCTGCAAGCCCTGTCCGGCTTACAGGAGGCCTGATGCGAACCAGCGCGAGCTACTTTTCCCGCAGCTACGCCCAGGCGCGCGAGCGTTTTGCGCAGGCGGCCAGGCCGCTCGCCGATTCGTTCCACTCCTATGGCATCGACCAGACCGGCAGCGAAGGCGAGGCATTGAGCACCGATGTCGCCTACATCGGCGACCCCGACGCCGATCGGATTCTCATCATGACATCCGCCGTGCTGGGAGTGGAAGGATTCTGCGGCTCCGGGTGCCAGCTCGCGCTGCTCGACGATACCGTCATGCTGGCCCGTGCACGAGAGGCCGGCGTGGCCTTGCTGCTGGTGCATGCGGTCAATCCTTACGGCTATTCCTGGATCGCCCGGACGGACGAGTACAACATCGACCTGAACCGCAACGGACTGCCCTTCGACGGACGACCGCTACCGGCAAACCCCGAATACGCAAGGCTGCACGACCTGCTGCTGCCCGAGGAATGGCCCCCCACGGAATCCAACCAGCAACTGATCGCCCAGTACATCGCCGAACACGGGCAGTCCACATTCGCGCAAGCGGTCTCGCGGGGCCAGTATTCGCACGCCAACGGCCTGTTCTATGGCGGTGACCGTCCGGCGGCATCGCTGCAAAACCTGCGCCGTATCCTGCACGAGCATGCGCGTACGCGTACCCATATCGGCTGGATCGACGTGCACACCGGTTGGGGACCGCGCGGCCACGGCGAAAAACTCTACGCCGGCCGCCACGACGACGCCGAAGTGGCGCGCGCACGCCAGTGGTGGGGAAGCGACATCACCGTTCCCTATCAAGGCAACTCGGTGTCGGTAGATATCTCCGGCCAGCTTGCCGATCTGATTTATCAGGCCTGTCCTTTGTCGCTGCCGACGTCGATGGCCATTGTTTTCGGGGCTGTCCGTTTCGACGCCATGGTGCATGCGTTGTGCGGCAGGAACTGGCTGCACGCGCACCCCGAAGCGCCGGACGAATTGCGGCGGACCATCCTGCAGACCACGCTGGACGCGTTCTATTGCAACGAGGCGAATTGGCACGGCATGGTGCTGGGACAAACCCGGGTTGCAGTGCTACAGGCGCTACGCGGCTTGCAGGTAGCTTGACGCAATGAGTCAAAGCGATTGCGCGGGGTGTACGCGCTCATGGTTTGAAAGGAATTGACTTCGTCTCAGGATACGGGGGGTGCATAACATGGATCGATTGGGCTTTACGGAAGAACAGATCAGGCATGCGTTGAGACAGGCGACGCTTGGCACGCCGATGTCTGACATCTGCAAGCGCATGGGCGTGAGCGTAGCGATTTTCCACGAGTGGAAGACGCATTACGACGGGCTTGCGTCCTCTGAACTGAAGTTGCTGAACAAGCTGGAAAGCGAGTGCAACCGGCTTGAACGCCTTATCGCCATCCTGGCGCTCAACAAAGTGATACTGCAGGACACGCTCGGAGCCAAGGAGTGAATCGCGCGCGACGCGGCAAGTCTGCCGCTACCCCTCCCGCCTGTTGAAATCTCTTCGTCCGCACCGTTCTTTTGAAATCCCTGAACCGCTACACGGTGGCCTATGTCATCGGCGTGCTCATCCCGGTCAGCGCGCTGATAGGCATTCAACTTACGCATAGCTGGCGGGCCCACGCGGCGGCGCGCGATGCCATGTCGAGCCTGGGCGTCGTCCAGGGCACGCTGGAGGCGATGGCTACCGTCCTGATGGAACGCGGTTCGATGAATGCGGCGCTGATTGAAGGCCAGCCGGTTTCCGAGGCCAGACAGCAAGAACTACAACTCGCGCGCAACGCCAGCGACAACAGAATTGCCGAGCTGCTGGAACTGCACCGAACCCGCAGCTGCGACAGTTGCAGGGATGTCCGAGCCACCATCCAGCACATCGCGCGGACCCTGGTCCAACACCGCGCCGCCGCAGATCGGCTCATCGCCAGGCCGCGTGCGCTGATCAGCGCGCAAGAGCTGAATGACGTGGTGGTCATCATGGCCGGGCTCATTCCCGCTCTCGAGGAAACCGCGCTCGACAACTCGGCCGTCGTGATCCGACATGAAGTCGAAAGCCCCGGCCTCATGACCATTGCCATGCTTGCTGCAGGCCTGCGCGAACAAGCCGGCCTGCTGGGATCCTCCTTCATGCCCGCACAGGTTCAGCGTCGCCCTCTCAGTGACTTGGAAACGCAACGCATCGAACAGCAGCTTGGACGCGTTTCGCAATTGCGTGCGTTGCTTGAAGTACAGCTTTCCACCCATGCGGACCTCGAGACGCGCGCTTATCCCCGAGTTCAGTTTGAGTACTTTGGCGCAGGCCTGGAGTACATCGAAACCTTGCGCCACACGCCGCCTTCAAGCGCTGACTCGCCCAGTCCGCAGGCGGGCACGCAGGAGCGTTATGTTCCGCTGATGCAATCCATCGTCGACTTCCGCGATGAAGTGCTGAGCGTATTGGAAAAGCTCCTGGAACGGCAACGCGTCAACGCGGTGACGGAACTGGTCACGACCACAGCGGTCGCCATCGTGCTGTTGCTGGCCGCCACCTGGGGATTCACCAAGTTCCGCTGGCGTCTGATACGACCATTCGTCGTGGCCACCGAAATCATCAACTCCATCAATGACAACGCCCCCGCGCCAATCTCCGGCGCCGGCTATCGGAAGGAAGTCCGCGGCCTGTTCGACGCCATTCAGAGATTGAAGGAGGACGCCATCGCCAAGTCCCGGACAGAGCATGAACGCGAGCGGCTCATCGCCGATCTGGCGACCTTGGCGGAGACAGACTTCCTCACGGGGCTGCTCAACCGTCGCGCATTTCACGTCCGCGCCGTAGCCTTGTGCGCAAGCCTGCATGAGCTGGAACAGATGCTGACTTTGATCGTCTTCGACATCGATCATTTCAAGCGGATCAACGATTCCTACGGCCACGCCGGCGGCGACAACGTGCTGGTGGCGGTGGCCCAGGCATGCCATCAGACATGGCGGCGCACCGACATCGTTGCGCGCATCGGCGGCGAAGAATTCGCGGTGCTATGCACGGTTCCCAGCATGGCGCAAGCAAGCGCAATGGCGCAGAGCATGCGCCGCCGCATCGAACGCCTGACGGTCCCTGCCGACGGCAGGACCATAACGTCGATCACCAGCAGCTTTGGCGTGGTCTGCGCGCGGGCAGATGAAATCAGCGATATCGACGCGTTGCTGAAGCAAGCGGACGCACTGCTCTATCGCGCCAAGGCCTCTGGCCGCAACTGCGTCATCACGCAGTCCGACAACCCGGCGCGATAAATCGATGGATGGCTTTCACCTGCGCCGCGCGGGCTTGCGCGGCGTGATCTACGGTCGCCTACAAAATAGGAAAAAGTGCTTGGCGGAACAAAATTTCTGTCTTTTGTCGCGCGCAGCGCGTCCGTATAGTCCGGACAGCGTGAACCGAATACAGAGATTCCATTTTTGAAAGCGAAACTGAAATGAAGCCATCAAAGCTGAAGATGCGTACTCGCCTTGCCATGGGTTTTGCGATGATCATGGTGGCGCTGCTGGTGTCCGGCGTTCTCGGCGCGTTTGGCATCCGGGCGTTGGAGCAGGATGTCTATCAGATCACCTCGATCAACAACGAACAGCGGCGCCTGGCAATCGACATGCGCTACCAAGTCCAGGAACAGGCCATCGCGATCCGCAACATTCTGCTCCTCACGGATCCGTCGGTGCTGAAGGCCGAATTACTGCGGGCAAATGAAGCGGAGAAACTCTACAACGAATCTCGAGACAAGCTGGGCGGCATGTTCTCCAGCCGCTCTGGCACCACCAACGAGGAAAGGCGTCTGTTCGCCGCCGCCGGCGTTGCACAACAAGACATGCGTTCGCAGTTCGTGCGTGTCATGGAAGAAGGATTGAACGGCGACCGCCAGAACGCGCAACATCTGCTGGAAGAGGAACTGCGGCCCAAGCAACGCGTGCTCCAGGAAACGCTTTCCACACTCGCGGCGCTCGAAACGCAGATCAACGACGCACGCGCGGCGGATACCCGAACGTTCGCGAACCAGTTGCAATGGGCTGTAGGAACGACCGTCATGATCGCGCTGCTACTTGGGGTGCTTGCTGGCTGTCTCACGGCGCGCAGCATCCTGCGCCAGCTGGGTGGCGATCCCGGCGATGCACAAGTCCTGGCGGTAAGCATCGCGGATGGCGATCTGACCAGCCGACTGCAGCTCGATTCCCGCTATGACCACAGCTTGATGCATGGTCTGGAATCCATGCGATCACGTCTATCCAGAATCGTCGATGCAATCAAATCGTCGGCTTCGTCGATTTCGACGGCTGCTGGTCAGATTGCCCAAGGCAATGCAGACCTGTCGCACCGTACCGAGGAGCAGGCCGCCTCTCTGGAAGAGACAGCCGCCAGCATCGAACAGCTGACGTCCACCGTGCGACTGAATCAAGACAACGCGGCAAGCGGAGACGAAGTAGCCATTGAAGGAGCCAAGGCAGCCGAGAAAGCTGGCAGCGTGGTGTCCGAGATGCTCGCAGCCATGACAGAGATTTCCGCCAACTCCGAAAAGGTCGCTCAGATCGTGTCGCTGATCGAGAGCATTGCATTTCAGACGAACATACTTGCGTTGAACGCTGCGGTGGAAGCCGCCAGGGCCGGGGATCAAGGCCGCGGCTTCGCCGTGGTCGCCGGCGAGGTCCGGGCGCTGGCTCAACGCAGCGCCACATCCGCAAGGGAAATCAAAGACCTGATCGAGACCTCCACTTCCGTGGTCCAGGCCGGACGGGATCTCGCCGCGCGGGCTGGCCGGGACATGGAGAACGTCGTGACCTCGGTGATGCGCATGAAGACAATAACAGGAGAGATCGCCACCGCGTCGCGCGAACAAGCCATCGGTATTGAACAGGTCAACGTCGCCATCGCCCAACTGGACTCCGTGACGCAGCAGAACGCGGCATTGGTCGAGGAATCCGCTGCCGCGGCGCATTCCATGGCGGAACAGGCGCGCGACCTGCTACATGCGGTCGAAGTGTTCAAGACGGCATCGTCCCAGCCCCCGCGGCATGTGCCGATGGCGGAGCCGACCCTCATCGCGTTTGCGGCCTCTACGTAAGAGAGCAACACGAATGGACCGGCTGCAACGCGCGCCGGTCCAGCAGCGGCTTCAACCCGGCCACAAGCCGAGTCCATAGCCAGGTCATGAACCACAATGATCAAGAAGCAAAAAAAAAACGCCGCTAGAAATAGCGGCGTTTTTCTTGAGTACAGCAATGCTTGGACAGCCATTGCTTTGTACGAGAATTGGGGTGGTGGGTTGTGCGAGACTCGAACTCGCGACCAACGGATTAAAAGTCCGCTGCTCTACCGACTGAGCTAACAACCCGACCGAAGCCAGAAATTATGGCCGATTTGGCGCCGTTTGTCAAAATTCGGTGCAAGGCTCCAGCCCAAAACTTCCACCGAGCAACAAAAACGGCCGCTCGCGGCGGCCGTTCCTGGAGCTGGCGGTGCTGGGCTTACCAGGCGGCCACCACCGCGCCCTTGTACTTGGTCTCGATGAACTGCTTCACGGCCGGGCTGTGATAGATGGCGATCAGCTTGGCGAACTCGGGACGGTCCTTGTCCTTTTCACGTACGACCAACACGTTGGCGTACGGCGAGTCGGGCGATTCCTGGGCGATGGCGTCCTTGGCGGGATTCAGGCCGGCTTCCAGCGCAAAGTTGGTATTCACGGCCGACGCATCGGTGTCATCCAGCGAGCGCGGCAACTGAGCAGCGTCGAGTTCGATGAAGCGCAGTTTCTTGGGGTTCTCGACCACGTCGATCGGGGTCGCCTTCAGGCCGACATCGGGACGCAGCTTGATCAAGCCGTTGGCCTGCAGCAACAGCAGGGCGCGGCCGCCATTGGTCGGATCGTTCGGCAGCGCAATGCGGGCGCCTTCCTTCAGCTCGGACAGCGACTTGATCTTCTTGCTGTAGATGCCGATGGGGAAAATCACCGTCTTGGCGATGCTGACCAGCTTGTAGCCGCGGTCGGCGTTGGCGTTGTCCAGATAGGGCTGGTGCTGGTAGCTGTTGGCGTCGAGGTCGCCCGAGGACAGCGCGACGTTGGGCTGCACGTAGTCGGTGAATTCGATGACCTGGATGTTCAGGCCCTGCTTGGCGGCTTCCTGCTTCACCACATCAAAGATCTGGGCGTGCGGGCCGGCGGTCACGCCGATCTTCAGCGGCTTGTCCTGGGCCAGCGCGGGCTGGGCGAAAACGGCGGCGCCGAGTGCGAACGCGGCCAGCGACTTCAAAACCTTGATGCTCATGTTGCAGTATCCCGAATGTCGGAAGTGAGGAGAAATGGATGCGGCGCCGGCAGGATCAGCGATGCGAGATGCGGCGCACGTAACGGTCGCCCAGGCTCTGGATCACCTGGACCAGGACGATCAGCACGATGACGACTGCGGCCATCACGTCGGACTGGAAGCGCTGGTAGCCGTAGCGGATGGCCAGGTCGCCCAGGCCGCCTCCGCCGATGGCGCCGGCCATGGCCGAATAACCGATCAGGCTGACGACAGTGACGACCGTGGCTGCGATGAGGCCGGGCAAGGATTCGGGCAGCAGCACCTTCATGATGATCTGCATGGGCGACGCGCCCATGGCGCGCGCCGCGGTAATCAGCCCCGGGTCGACTTCGCGCATGGCGTTTTCGGCGATGCGGGCCATGAACGGAATCGCGGCGACCGACAAGGGCACGATGGCGGCGGTGGTGCCGATGGAGGTCTGGGCCACCAGGCGCGTGAACGGGATGATCGCTACCATCAGGATGACGAACGGCACCGAACGCGTGGCGTTGATCACCGCGCCCAGCACATGGTTGACGGACTGGTTCTCGAGCATGTTGCCGCGGGCCGTCACCGTCAGGATCACGCCCAGCGGAATGCCGATCACCACCGCGATGGCGCTGGCCACGCCCACCATCAGCAGGGTGTCAAGCAGCGACGTAATAAGCAGGTCGATCAGTTGCGGACTCATGAGCTATTTCTTCAACGGTAATGTCACGGGCGGCCAGCGCGGCAATCGCGTCCTTGACCGATGCGGGCGCGCCTTGGGCCAGCACGAACATCGTGCCCACGGCCACGCCCTGGATGTCTTCCACGCGCGCCTGGATCAGGCCCACGTCCAGCGAATACTGCTTGTACAGGTCGGACAGGAAGGAGCCCGACGCGTCGGTGCCGGTCAGCGACAGGCGCAGCAGACGCACGGCCTGGCCCGGCTTGGCGGCGGCAAGCGCCTGGATGCGCTCCTTGACCGCGGCCAGCGTGGCGTCGGTCAGGTCGGACGCGGTGGCGGCCGACACCATGGCGCGGGTCACTTCGTGGCGCGGCTGCGCGAACACTTCGCGCGTGCTGCCCATTTCGACGACTTCGCCCTGCGACAGCACGGCGACGCGATCGCAGACCTCGCGCACGACTTCCATCTGGTGCGTGATCATGACCACGGTCACGCCGGTCTTGCGGTTGATGTCGCGCAGCAAGGCCAGGATGTTGTGGGTGGTTTCCGGATCCAGCGCGGACGTGGCTTCGTCGCTGAGCAGCACGTCCGGATTGTTGGCCAGGGCGCGGGCAATGCCGACGCGCTGCTTCTGGCCGCCGCTGATCTGGCTGGGATAGCGGTCGCGCAGATGCTCCAGGCCCACCAGCGCCAGCAGGCGCTCGACGCGGGCCGGAATCTCGGCCTTGGCCACGCCGGCAATTTCCAGCGGCAGCGCAACATTGCCGTACACCGTGCGGCGCGACAGCAGGTTGAACCCCTGGAACACCATGCCGATGCGGCGGCGTTGCTCGCGCAACTGCGCCTCGTTCAAGCCGGTCAGGGACTGGCCGCCGATGGCGATCGATCCTTCATTGGGCCGCTCCAGCAAGTTGATGCACTGGACCAGCGTGCTTTTGCCGGCCCCGCTGGGGCCGATGATGCCGAAGACCTCGCCCTGCTTGATATGCAGGTTGATGCCGCGCAGCGCCTGGAATTGTCCGTGCGGCGTGGCGTAGGTCTTGGAGAGGTTCTCGATCTGAATCATGGCAAGCGATTTTGTATCTTTTCTCTTCTACAGAGAACGACTGTTTCTTTCATTTTTTATAACTACAAGTAATATAAGAGCCCGTACCCGCGCCCGGTTGCGTCCCTAAGGAGCACACGCCATAACGCGGAAAGGGCAGTCAGGAAGGAAAGCCTTCCTGACTGCCCATTTTGTGCCGGACCGGCCGCAGCCGGCTTTTTCAGCGTGCGCGCGAGATGCGGACTTCCGCGCCGCGGCGCTTGACTTCCAGGCCCTCGGACGGAGAGATGCGCAGGCCTTCCAGCCCCTTGATGTAGCTGGAGCCTTGCATCTGCATCACGCGGATCTTGTTGCGCATGACGACCGGGTTATGCACCGGCATGCCGAACATCCAGACCTCGTCCAGGATGCGGGCCGAGTTGAACTCGCCGGTATGCTGCGCCGCCGGTCCAAGACAGAGCATGTGCCCTTCGCGGCCGAAAACCGGGAACTGGCCCAGTTCGCAATCGATGGTCCAGGTGGTGCCGCCTTCGTAGCGGTGCCCGGTGTTCAGGTCCCACCAGGCCTCGCCCTTGGGCAGGTACACGCGCACCTGCTTGCCGGGTTCGGTCACCGGCGCCACCAGCAGGGCCGGACCCAGCAGGTATTGCAGGTCCCAGTCATGCGCGTGCGGATCGTTCGGGAACGACATCGCCATCGAACGCTGCACCGGCAAGCCGGTGCGCGCCGAGTCCTCGATGGCGCCAAGCACGTAAGGCACCAGGCGGTAACGCCACTGCATCCAGGTCTTGGCATGCGCCAGGGTTTCTTCGCCGAAGTCCCATGGCATCAGGCCTTCCACGCCCTGGAAAGCGAAGTTCGACGAGAACACGCCGGCGGTCAGCCAGCGCAGGTACAGCTCGGGCGTCATGCCGGCGCGGTCGCGCGCGGCCGAGCCGATGCCATGCACCTGGACGGGCAAGCCGCTGGCGCCGATCGACAACGCGGTGCGCAGGGTGTGACGCAGCCCTTCCCAGGTGTTTTCAACCTGCGGCCCCACTTGCCACGGCAGACGCTGGGCGGCGGGGAACAGATCGGAGCTGGGCACCACGCCTTCCGGCGGCACCTTCAGGCCGGCGACCGCATCGAACAGCGCGCGGCGCACCAGCAGCGGATACATGCTGCGCAGCGCAGGACCGGTTTCGCCGTTGCGGGCCGTGACGCCGTCGGGGATGGCGATCTGGGCGTCGCACGCGGGCGCGTCCAGGCCGTCTTCGACCAATTGGCGATGGCGCTCCACCCACAGGTTGTAGATGTCGCGGTAGGTCAGGTCCAGCAGGCCGTACGGCTGTCCCGAGGTGGCGGCGGTGCCGTCGAACACCTGGGCCGAACCGTCGTCCTTGGCCAACAGCCAGCCGCGGTCTTCAAGTTCCTCGAACAGCGGGCTGGTCTTCAGCACGCCCGGGAAGCCGGAAGCGGCGACATGCACATGGTGCTTGTGGAACAGCGCCAGCATCTGCTTGGCGTCCGGGAAACGCTGGGCGTCCCATTCGAAAACCGTCTTGTCCGACTGGAAGCCCCAGGCCGCAGGCTGCGCCAGCGTCACGGCATCCACCGGAATCTGGTTTTCGCGCATGCGAGCGACCAAGGCCACGGTGTCCGTGGGCATTTCGCCCGGAGCCTGCTGCAGCCACGCGCCCATCGCCCACAGCGAAGGCTGGCCCGCGCGGCCGGTCAAGGCGGTGTACTGATTGAGGATCTCGCCCGGTTCGCCAGCGAACAGGAACATGTCCAGCACGACGTCGTCCACGGTCAGCACATAGGCGGAGTCCGCAGGCGCCACGCCCACCGAGTGTTCGACGCGGCGCATGGTGTTGACGTAGACCCCCCAGCCGCGCGGGCTCCATGCCAAAGGCAGGGCGCGGTGCTCGGGGTCGTCGGACACCACGGATTCTTCGCGGCGGTTCAGATCGCCCGGCGTTTCGCCCAGGCCATAGATGCGCTCGTCGGACTGCAGCGTGAAACCCGCCGTCCAGACGGCGTCGTCGGCCTGGTCCAGCGCGTTGTGCCCGAATGCGGGCGTATGCGCGGATACCTCGGACTCGAACACCCGTTCGTCGTTGCGGTAGATCGCGACGCGCACGGGGTTGGACAGGATTTCCAGGGAGACGTCACCCTGGGTGATCCGCCAGCCCTCCCCGTCGTCGCGCGGAGCGATAACGGCTTCGCCCACGGCCTCCTGGCGCGCGAGCAGCATTTCCGCCACGGCGCGAGCACGCGCGCCGGGCTTGTCATCGGTAAGGTGATTAGCCTCGCCGCAGCGCAGGCGAAAGACGCCAGGCGCATGCGCCTCGACTACCAGATGCAACCCATCGCCCGCGTCGAAATCGATGCGACTGGGGCGGGACGTCAGCAGCTCGACGTTTTCGAGCTGGGTAGTATGGGCAAAGTCGAACTTGGGCGGCACAGAGCATCCCCCGGCTTAAGCCAAAAACCATCAAAAGACGCTATTTTGACGGATTTGGGCTTTGAAATAAACTCGGTCCCTCATTTGGACTGCGATCTCATCCATAAAAGGGGTCTAAAGCCTTCGGCCAGCGCCCCCCAAGAGGAGCGGCCGTCGAGCCGCCAAAATGCCAGGTTCGCGGCCAACTCAGGCCAATTTGGCGCCAAATCCCGGCAATTCCTGCCATTCTACGCCACCCGGGACAAGCTCCCGGCGCCCCTTTCGGCTTTTTTTCATCGTGGCGAAATAAGTTGGGCCAGATCGGTTTCCAAAGGCGACGGCTCCCCAGCCAGACGCGCGGCGATCAGGTCTCCCATGAGCGCCGACCAAGACAGCCCCCGCGATGCATAGCCGATGGCCAACCACAGGCCCGGCGCGTGGGGTAGTTCTCCAACGGCGGGCAAGCGTCCGGGCAGCACGGCCCGCCATCCGGCCCAGCCCGGCAGACTGCCGGGCTCCAGGGATTCGAATTCGGGGAAGCCTCCGCCCAGCAGGCCCGCAGCCTTGTCCAGGGTGACACGCTGGCCCTCGGCGCCGATCCGCGCTTCGGCCGCGCCATGCACATAGGTGCTGCCGGCCACGCAGCCAGAGCCCACGTCGGGCAGCAGATAGCCCTCGCCGCCCACGATGCAGCGAGGACCGCCACGCAGCGTCTGCGCAGGCAGCAGCGTCACTTCTCCCGCAAGCGCGTGCATCTGGCCCACGCGCGGCAAGGGATCCAGCAAGCCGCTGTCTGCCAGCACGGCGCGCGCGCCGAACGCGTTGGCCAGAACGACGGTATCGGCTCGCGCCAGTTCAGCGCCCTCCGCATCGCGCACGCGCCAGCCGGCGCCGGCGCGTTCGACCCTGGCCGCCGTGCCGGGCAGCACCGTGACGCCCTCGGTCGCCAGCAGGGCCTCTATCAACAAGTCTGGCCGCAGCAGCATGCCCTGTCCGAAATACACGCCGCCGCGCGCCAGCGGCAGGCCGGCCAAGGCGCTGGCTTCGTCGCGGCTGACCTGGCGCACCCAGTGTTCGGGAAAGGCCAGGGTCTCCAGGGTGCCGGCCAAGGCCGCGGACCGGCCTTCGTCGCGCTCAAGCTGGACCGTGCCGCAGACCAGGGGCGCCGCGCCTGCCGGCAAACCCTGCCAGCGCGCCAGCGCGCGCAGGCTGCCGGCGCGCGACAGGCGCGCCCGCGCGTTGTCGTCTCGCGCCACCACCGGCGTCAAGGCCGCCGCGACATGCCCTGCGTGCGCCGCCGCGCCCTGCACCCGGCCCGCGTCGATCACGGTCACACGCCATCCGCGCGCGGCCAGCGCCTGGGCGATGCCGGCTCCCGCCAGCCCCGCTCCCACCACCACGGCGTAGCGGGACTCCGCGTGCGGGACGTCCGCGGCCGCACCTCCAGGGGCAATCGCAGTGGCCACGGTCATATGCCATTTGCCGCCGTAGCCGGGCGCGCGCCGCGCCTCGAAACCCGCCGTCCGCAAGACCTGGCGCAATTCGCCGGTGCAGGCCCAGGTGGCCAGCGTGGCGCCGGGCGCCGCAAGCTTGGCAAGGTCGCGCAGCAAGGGCAATTCCCACATCCGCGGATTGCGTTCAGGCGCGAAGCCGTCCAGGAAGAACGCGTCCACGCCGACGCGCAGACGGGACGCCAGGACCTGCGCATCGCCAAAGCCCAGCGTCAGCGTGACGGCGCCGCCCTCGAATTCGAGGCGATGCAGTCCGGGCAACAAGACCGGCCATGCTGCCGCCAGTTGTCGCCCCAGACCGGCCAAGGGCTCGGGCGCATAACGCGTCAAGAGAGCCGCCAAGTCCTCGCGTTCAAAGGGATGCCCTTCCAGCGACACCACGTGCAGCGCGGCGCTGCGCTGCGGATCGTCGCGCCATGCCTTCCAGAGAGCCAGGAAGTTCAGTCCCAGTCCGAAACCCGTTTCGCAGACGGTGAATGCGCGGCGTCCGCGCCAACGCTCAGGCAGGCCATTGCCCCGCAGGAACACGTGTTCCGCCTGTCCCAGCGCGCCCGACGGCGAATGGTAGACATCGCCATAAGCGGGGCTGTAGAGCCGGCCATCGGCGTCGAATTCAGCCTTGGCGGGGATCAGGGGGGCATAGGAGAAGGACATGGAAACGGCGGCGGCAGACGAAATAGAGAATGAAAATCAGCGCGGATTATCGGATGCGGCCGCGTTGGGCGGAAGCCACGCGGCATGGCGGTTTCGGGGCTTCACCACGGATTTGACGCATACATGGGCTTACACTGGTTTCATGGATACCTATGATCAGCCCCGCTCGCAGACCTCGCCCATCGACCTGTGCGCCGCGATCGACGCGGCAGTCACGGCAGCCCATGCCGGCGCGGCCATCCTGCAATCCTACGCGCATCACCGCGCCGATCTCGTGATCGACCGCAAGGCGCGCAACGATCTCGTATCCCAGGCGGACCGCGAGGCGGAGGCCGCCATTATCCAGGAGCTGCAAACGCGCACGCCCAAGTTCGGCATCGTCGCCGAAGAAACGGGCGGCAAGCCCCAAGGCAGCGCCACCTGGTATATCGACCCGCTGGACGGCACCACCAACTTCCTGCACGACATCCCGCATTACGCCGTGTCGATCGCGCTGATCGCACACGCAGGCACCGCCATATCGGCGTCCGACACGCTGGCCGAGGACACGCCCGTGGTCGGCGTGGTCTACGACCCCAGCCGCGAGGAACTCTTTACCGCGGTCCACGGCCTGGGCGCCTGGCTCAACGGACGGCGCATCAAGTGCTCGCGCACGGCGACCATCGAAGATGCGGTGCTGGCTACTGGCTTCCCGTTCCGCGACTTTTCATTCGCTGCGCAGTACATGCCCATGCTGCATGACGCCATCAACCGCGCGCGCGGCGTGCGCCGTATGGGTGCGGCGGCACTGGACCTGGCGTGGACCGCTTGCGGCCGCTACGACGGCTATTGGGAAATGGGCCTGGCGCCCTGGGACGTGGCCGCCGGCACGCTGATCCTGCGCGAAGCGGGCGGCGCATGTTCCGACATGCACCGCCAGGATCCCTGGCCCATCGGCGGGCGCGTCGTGGCCGGCAACAAGGCCATCGAACGCGCCCTGCACGAGATGATCGCGCCGCACCTCGACAAGAAGGACTGACGGCCCTACGCCGCCTTGCCTGCGGGTACGCCCGCCACTGCGTCGGGACGCAGTTCCCGGCGCAATATCTTGCCCACGTTGCTCTTGGGCAGCTCATCGCGGAACTCCACATAGCGCGGACGCTTGTAGCCCGTGAGCTTTTCCCGGCACCAATCCTGGATCTGCGCCTCGGTCAGCGTCGGATCCCGCCGCACCACGAACACCTTGACGGCTTCGCCCGAATGCTCGTCCGGCACCCCGATCGCCGCGCACTCCAGCACGCCGGGATGCTGGGCCACGGCCGCCTCGACTTCGTTCGGATAGACCTTGAAGCCCGACACCGCAATCATGTCCTTCTTGCGGTCGACGATGCGTGTATAGCCCTGCTCGTCCATGATGCCGATATCGCCCGTGCGGAAATAGCCGTCGGCGGTCATGGAGTGGCGGGTTTCCTCGGGCTTCTGCCAGTATCCCAGCATGACCTGCGGTCCGCGGATGCCCACCTCGCCGCGTTCGCCCAGCGGCACTTCGCGGCCTTCGTCATCGAGGATGGCCACGTCGGTGGATGGCAGCGGCAGGCCGATGGAACCCGAATACGCGGTGGCGTTGGTGGGATTCACGGTCGCCACCGGCGAGGTCTCCGACAGGCCATAGCCTTCGATCAGCGGCCTGCCGGTGATCTTCAGCCAGCGTTCGGCAACCTGCTGCTGGACCGCCATGCCCCCGCCCAAGGTCAGCCGCAAGCCGGAGAAATCCAGGCGCGCGAAGTCTTCGTTGTGGGCCAGCGCGTTAAACAGCGTATTGACGCCGGGGAACACATTGATCGGCACCTTGCGCCATGCGTTGATGAGCGAAGGCTGGTCGCGCGGATTGATGATGAGCACATTGCGCATGCCCGCATGCAGGCCGTACAGCCCGCAAACGGTCATCGCGAACACGTGGTAGAGCGGCAGCGCGCTGATGATGGTGAGCTGCTGGTCCGCGAGGTCGTGCACCACCGGCTGCGCCACCGCTTCCGTCTGCAGCACGTTGGCCACCAGGTTGCGATGGGACAGCATCGCGCCCTTGGGCACGCCGGTGGTGCCGCCGGTGTATTGCAGCACCGCCACGTCGTCCATCGACAGCGCGGGCGGCGCAAAGCGCTGGCGCGCGCCGTCGCGCAGCACATCCGGCAGCATGCGGGCGCCATCGATCTGCCACGCGGGCACGATCTTCTTGACATAGCGCGCGGCCAGGTTGACCAGCGGCGCCTTCAGGCCGCCGAGCAGATCGCCCGGACCGGTCACGACGATATGCTTGAGCTGCCCGCGATCCGTGACGCGCTGCAAGGTGTGCGCAAAATTCTCCAGGATGACGATGGCCGACGCGCCGCTGTCCAGCAATTGGCGCTGCAGCTCTTCGGCGGTGTAGAGCGGATTCACGTTCACCACCACCAGCCCCGCGCGCAGCGTGCCCAGCATGCTGACCAGATAGGCGGGCACGTTGGGCATCATCAGTGCCACGCGCTCGCCCTTGGACAGGCCGACGCTTTGCAGCCAGCTGGCGAACGCCTGCGCGTGCGCATCGAGTTGCGCATAAGTAATGTTGCTGCCCATCGCGGTGCACGCGATGCGCGAGGCGTACTGCTTGCAGGCCCGGTCCAGCAAGTCAGTCAGGGAGGCATAACCGTCTGTCGATATCTCCGCCGGAACCCCCTGCGGATAATGGGCAAGCCACGGACGCGTCATGGTATTTGTCTCCATTAAATTGGTTTTTGATTGATGATACCCTTGTTGCGTTCCCTTTTTTCGCCCGAGAGCCCCATGAAACTGCTCGAACCCATCGTCGCGTGGCATCACGACATTTCCAAGATCCGACGCGACATCCACGCGCATCCCGAACTGGCGTTCGAGGAGTTCCGCACCGCCGATGTGGTGGCGGCGAAGCTTGAAGAATGGGGCATCGAAATCGACCGCGGCCTGGGCGGCACCGGCGTGGTCGGCATCATCCGCGGCAATCTGCCGGGCGACCGCGCCGTCGGCCTGCGCGCCGACATGGACGCGCTGCCCATGCAAGAAGCCAATACCTTCGAGCATGCCAGCACTAACGCCGGCAAGATGCACGCCTGCGGCCACGACGGCCACACGGCCATGCTGCTGGCCGCTGCGCAATATCTGTCGCAGCACCGCGATTTCGCCGGCACGGTCTACGTGATCTTCCAGCCCGCGGAAGAAGGCGGCGGCGGCGCCAAGCGCATGATCGACGACGGCCTGTTCAAGCGCTTCCCCATGGAAGCGGTATTCGGCATGCACAACTGGCCCGGCATGAAAGCCGGCCAGTTCGGCCTGACCGCCGGCCCCATCATGGCTTCCAGCAACGAGTTCTCCATCATCGTGAAGGGCAAGGGCACCCACGCCGGCATGCCCAACCTGGGCATCGATCCCGTCATGGCGGCCGTGCAGCTGGCGCAATCGCTGCAGACCATCATCACGCGCAACCGCAATCCGCTGGACGCGGCAGTGCTCAGCATCACGCAGATCCACGCCGGCAGCGCCGACAACGTCGTGCCCAACCACGCCGAATTGCGCGGCACGGTGCGCACCTTCACGCTGGATGTGCTGGACCTGATCGAACGCCGTATGGAAGAGATCGCGCGCCACACCTGCGCAGCGATGGACTGCGAAGTGCAGTTCACGTTCCAGCGCAACTATCCGCCGACCATCAACCACGCCGAGGAAGCCGCGTTCTGCGCCGACGTGCTGCGCGACATCGTGGGCGAGGCCAACGTCAACGATCACGTGCAGCCCACCATGGGCGCGGAAGACTTCGCCTTCATGCTGCAGGAACTGCCGGGCTGTTATGTGTGGATCGGCAACGGCACCGGCGAACATCGCGACAGCGGCCACGGCCTGGGCCCCTGCATGCTGCACAACGGCAGCTACGACTTCAACGACGAACTGCTGCCGCTGGGCGGCACATACTGGGTCCAGCTGGCGCTCAAGCGCCTGGCCAAGGACTGACCCTCAAACGCCGTCCGCCGCCCCGACCGCCAGGCACATCGCCAGGAAGCGTTCGGCGGCGCGGGCGGCCGCGTCCGCGTGCGGCACCAGGATGCTCAGGGTCCGCGTCAGCGGCTTGGGCAACAGGCGCAAGGCCGCCAGCGCGCCATCCTCATGGCGCATCGACATGACGGACACGAAGCCCACGCCCAGCCCGGCACGCACTGCCTGCTTCACGCCCTCCACGCCGGCCAGCTCCAGCCCCACGGACGGCGCCAGGCCCGCATCCGCAAACGCACGCTCCACCAGCCGGCGCACGCCCGAACCGGGCTCGCGCATGACCAGCGCTGAAGCCGCCAGATCGCGCAGCGTGACCGCCCCCTTGCCGGCCAGCGCGTGGTCCGCACGCACCACCGCCACCACTTCGTCCTGCCGCCAGGCATGCACGGCCGTGTCGGCGGGCAGTCCTGCGGGCACGTCGCCCTCGATGAACGCCAGGTCCAGGGCCGGCAGGCGCTCGACGATTTCGCGCGTGTTGCCGTCCGACAGATGCAGGCTGACCGCCGGGAAGGCCAGGCGGAAATCCGCCACCAGGCTGGGCAGCAGGTAGCTGGCGGGGGTGGTGCTGGCGCCCAGGCGCAGATCGCCGGTTTCCAGCCCGCGCCAGGATTCGCGCACCGCCTGGGCCTGCCGGTACACCTGGCGCAGCTGGCGCGCCTGCTCGGCCAGGCGCTCGCCGGCTTCGGTCAGCGCGATACCGTGCCCGCTGCGGCGGTACAGGGGTTCGCCGAACCATTCCTGCAGCATCCGTAGCTGGCCGGAAACGGCAGGCTGGGACAGGTTCAGCAACTGCGCTGCGCGGCTGATATTGCCGGCGTCGGCCACGGCGGCGAAGGTAAGCAGCTGGTCAGGAGTCATGGTCGCTAAATTATCAGAATTCCTGATATTACATATCTGAAATAAAGATTTTTCAAATAGTAGGCGGGAAATTAATATTTCGTGAAGTTATTTAGATATGCCTCCGCCAAAAGGCCAGCCATGAGTACCTCTTCCAGCACCGCCGTTCCCCTGCCCGCCACCCCGGCTTCGCCCGCCGCCACTCCCGCCGCTACGCCGTGGCGGGACAAACTCAACGGCGTACTGTTCGTCGGCCTGATGGCCGCCGCGGTGATGCAGCTGGCGGACCTGCCCGCGATCCGCCAGTTGGGTTTCTCGCCGCTGGTCGTGGGCATCGTCTGCGGCATGCTCTACGGCAACTTCCTGCGCGGCACCATGCCCGCCGACTGGGGCGCGGGCGTGAACTTCACCGCGCGGCGCCTGCTGCGCATCGCCGTGGCCTTCTACGGCCTGAACATCAGCATCCAGCAGATCGCCGCCGTGGGCCTGCCCGGGCTGGCGGTTTCGGTGGCGGTCGTGGTGGGCACCCTGCTGCTGGGCACCGTGGTGGGCCAGCGCCTGCTGGGCCTGGACCGCGACACCGCCATGCTCACCGCCGCTGGCAGTGCCATCTGCGGCGCCGCCGCCGTGCTGGCCTTCGAGCCCACGCTGCGGGCCGCGCCGCACAAGAGCGCGGTGGCCGTGGCGACCGTAGTGCTGTTCGGCACCTTGTCCATGTTCCTGTACCCGGTGCTCTATCACGCGGGCTGGCTGAACCTCGACACCCAGGCCCTGGGCATCTATATCGGCGGCACCATCCATGAAGTGGCCCAGGTCGTCGGCGCAGCCAGCAATGTCGATCCCGCCACCACCGAAGTCGCCACCATCGTGAAGATGACCCGCGTGGCCCTGCTGGTGCCGGTCCTGCTGATCCTGGGCATGTATCTGCGCAGCGCGGCCTCGCATGCCGGCGGCCAGGGCAAAGGCGCCAAGCTGCCCATTCCCTGGTTCGCGGTGGGATTCCTGGTGCTGGCCATCATCAATTCGCTGAACATCATCCCCGCCGATGCCGTCGCCGCCATCCGCCGCCTGGACGTCTTCGCCCTGACCATGGCCATGACCGCCCTGGGCATCGAAACCCGCTTCGCCCAGATCCGCAAGGCCGGTCCCCGGGTGATGGCGCTGGGCCTGATCCTGTACCTCTGGCTGCTGGTCGGCGGCTACGGCATCGTCAAGCTGGCAGCCTGATCCCCGGCCCGCCGCGCCCAAGGCAGCGGCGGGCTTTGCGCATGCACGCCGCTGTCTCGTTTTTCCTGCATAATCGGCTGGTTCCCTAGCAGTGGAGTCGGCCGCATGACCTCCAGCACCAAAACCCCGTTTACGACTTTGCCCGCCGATCGCGACGCGGTATTGCGCGTCATGCCGATGCCGGCGGACGCGAATATCCACGGGGACGTCTTTGGCGGCTGGATCATGTCCCAGGTCGACATCGCCGGATCCATCCCCGCCGCGCGCCGCGCCGCCGGACGCGTGGCCACCGTGGCGGTCAATGCGTTCCAGTTCAAAGAACCGGTGTTCGTGGGCGACCTGCTCAGTTTCTACGCAGCCATCATCAAGACCGGCACGACGTCGGTCACGGTGTCCGTCGAGGTCTACGCGGAGCGCCAGCGGCTGGACGCCGAGATCGTCAAGGTCACCGAGGCCACGCTGACCTACGTCGCCACCGACGAAGCCCGCCGCCGCCGTCCCCTCCCCACTCTTTGAGCCGTAACGCATGACGCAGTCCGCCGCCGCGCAGAAACCGCCCGCGACGCCCCGCCGCCTCGACCCGGAAGACGCCCAACACGCCCTGGCGGAAGTGCAGGAACGCCTGCGCCGCCAGCAACTGGTTGCCGACCTGGTGCATCGCCAGGAGGAAGGCGACTCCAAGGCCTCGCTGGTCGAGGACCTGGTGCACCGCCAGCACGAGGCCGAACTCAAGACCCTGCTGGACGGATTGCATCCGGCCGACATCGCTTTCATCCTGGAGTCGCTGCCCAAGGACGAACGGCAAGCCATCTGGAAGCTGGTCAGCCCCGAGCACGACGCGGACGTGCTGCTGGAAGTCGAAGACTGGGTGCGGGAATCGCTGATCGAGGCGATGGACCGCCAGGACCTGGTTGCCGCCACCGGCAACATGGACGCCGACGAGCTGGCCGACCTGGCGCCCGACCTGCCGCCCGACGTGGTGGCCGAAGTCCAGAAGGGCCTGACCGAAGAGGAACGCGCACAGCTGCTGGAAGCCATGGGCTATCCGGAAGACAGCGTGGGCGCGATCATGGACTTCGAGATGGTCCGGGTGCGCGAGGACGTCACCCTGGAAGTGGTGCTGCGCTACCTGCGCCGGCTGCACGAACTGCCCGACCACACCGACCAGATCTTCGTGGTGGACCGCCAGGACAAGCTGCAGGGCATCCTGCCGCTGTCCAAGCTGCTGGTCAGCGAGCCCGAAACCGAAGTGCGCGCCGTCATGAACTCGGACTTCCTGACGCTCAACCCCCTGGACTCCGATGCTGACGCCGCCGGCGCCTTCGAACGCTACGACCTGGTCTCCGCGCCCGTCATGGACGACCAGGGCCGCCTGATCGGCCGCGTGACCATCGCCGACGTGGTGGACGTGATGCGCGAAGACTCGCAGGAGCAGGCGCTGTCGCGCGCCGGTCTGCAGGAAGAGGATATCTTCGCGCCGGTGTCCACCGCCCTGCGCAACCGCGCCCCCTGGCTGCTGTTCAACCTCTGTACCGCCGCCACGGCATCCTTCGTGGCCTCCCAGTTCGAAGGCACGGTCAGCCAGATCGTCATTCTGGCGTTCCTGATGTCCATCGTGGCCGGCATCGGCGGCAACTCTGGCAACCAGACCATGACTCTGATCATCCGGGCCCTGGCCATGGGGCGCATCACGGGCCGCAACCTGTGGCAGCTGGTCAAGCGCGAACTCTTCGTCACCCTGATGGTGGGCCTGTGCGGCAGCCTGGTGGCGGCCCTGTTCGCCTGGGTCATCTCGCACTCGGTGTCGATCGCGCTGGTGATGATGGCCGCCATGGTCTGCAACATGCTGGTCGGCGCGTCGGTCGGCGTGCTGGTGCCGATGGTGCGCGCCCGCTTCGGCAAGGATCCTGCGATGGGTTCTTCCGTGCTCCTGACCTTCGCCACCGATTCGCTGGGCTTCTTCATCTTTCTGGGCCTGGCCACGATTTTCCTGCTGTAGTTCGCATACAACAGCAGGAAAAATCCGCTTCCCTCTGGCGACGCCCGCTTGACAGCTAGCTGACAGGGTGAAAGACGACTGTTCCATTACAGTAATGGGATTGTCATCTCCCCCTTTTCAGCGCCCACAATGACCGCAAGATTCCGGGCGGCAATCCTTTGCCTGCTGCTCGCCACCTTCGCCGCCACCGCCCAAGCCTGTGACAGCATGCCCTCATGGGCCAAGTCCGCCTGCAACCGCCTGGACCAGATCTGGACCGAAGGCGGCAATGACCTGTACTTCACCGGTTATTCCTGGCACAACCGGGCCACCTACAGCAAAGAGAAGATCGACAGCTTCAACGAACTGGCCTGGGGCGGCGGCTACGGCCGCAGCATCTACGACGAAGATGGCGACTGGCAAGGCCTGTACGCCATGGCCTTCCTGGATTCGCACAGCAAGATCGAGCCCATCGCGGGCTACGGCTTCCTGAAGATCGGACGCGTCAGCGAAAACGTCCGTCTGGGCGCGGGCTACACCGTCTTCCTGACGGCGCGCCACGACATCATGAGCTATGTGCCGTTTCCCGGCATCCTGCCGCTGGTGAGCGCCAGCTATAAGGACACGATGCTCTACGCGACCTACATCCCGGGGTCAGCTGGCGCGGGCAACGTGTTGTTCATGTTCGGCCGCTGGCACTTCTGACGCACCCCAGGCCTCAGAAGACCTGCCCCAGCCTGCGCACCAGATCGCCCAGGCGCCAATCGTCGATGCCATGCGCGCGCAAGGCTCTCTCGGTTTCCACGACATAGTCCAGGCACGGCCCCGAATGCCCCACGGCATTGCGCACCGACGCCAGCAGACGGTCGTCGCTCAGGCCGGCCGCGTATTCCTGGCAGGCCCGGTTCAGCAGGAACACCAGCCCGCGCACCGGCGCGGCTTCGGTATGGCAGGTGAGCCAGCGCGGCGTGTAGGCGCCAGTGACCATTTCCCGGCGCCACAGCGCCTGGAACACCGCAGGCACGTCGCAGGCGGCAATCTGGAAGGCGACGCCGCGGCAGCAGCCGCCGCGGTCCAGGCCAAACACCAGGCCAGGATTGTCGGGCGAGCCGCGATGGTCGTGCGACCACAGGCACAGGGACCGGTGGTAGCCGCGCACAGTCGCCAGCCGCCGTTCGCGCCAGGTGAAACCGGGATGCCATATCAGGGAGCCGTAGGCGAACACCCACAGGTCGTCGACGCCGTTCCAGCCGCCCAGCAGGTCATCCACCGAAAGCGCGCGCCGCGAATTTTCCGTACCGGCGCAGCCGGCGGGTACTGCCAACGACATAGGGTCCTCTGATATCCCGATTTGTCCCATGATGGGAGTGGGGAATATCCTACGCCGTAGCCCGCGCAAAAGAATTGCGTGATGGGGGCCGGCCGGCAGGCCGAATGGAATTTGCATCCCCGCCGCCCCCTGCCATGGAAAAAAAATTGCGCGCGGCCGCCTACACCGCGTCCAGCGGCAATTCCGTGGTGCTTTTGATGACTTCCATCGAGAAGCTGGCGCTGACGTCCAGCAGGTCCACGGCGGCGATCAGACGCCGGTAGAAGCGGTCATAGGCCGCCATGTCCTCGACCACGACTTTGAGCAGGTAATCGACGTCGCCCGCCATGCGGTGGAACTCCACCACGTTGGGCAAGGCCATCACGGCATTGATCAGGCTCTGCGTCCATTTCTCGTTGTGCTGGCTGGTCTTGATGGAGACGAAGACCGTCAGGTTCAGGCCCAGCGCGCAGGGATCCAGCAAGATGGCGTTGCGGGCGATGACGCCGTCATCCTTCAGCTTCTGGATGCGGCGCCAGCAAGGGGTGACGGACAGATGCACCTGCTCGGCAATCTCGGCGACCGAACAGGTGGCGTCCTTCTGCAGCAAGGCCAGTATCTTGATGTCCGTCTGGTCCATGGGTTTCCTTGGCTGGATCGGCCCCAATGTTGCCTGTTCCGCCTGCCCGCGTCCAGCCTGCGCCCTCCCGGGGCGCCGGACTTCAGTAGGTCCCGGGGTAGCCGCCGCCGTCGATCAGGATGTTCTGGGCGGTCATGTAGCCGGCCTGCGCGGAACAGACATAGGCGCACAGGGCGCCCAGCTCCTCGGGCTGGCCATAGCGGCCAGCCGGGTTGGCGCGTCCGCGCTCGTCCCAGAGCTGTTCGAAGCTCTTCCCGCCGGATTGCTCCAGCATGCCTTGTATGTGCCTGACCTGCGCATCCGTGGCGAAGGCGCCAGGCAGCAGGTTGTTGATGGTGACGTTGTGGCGCACGGTCTGCCGCGCCAGACCGCTGACGAAGCCGATCAGGCCCGAACGCGCGCCGTTGGACAGGCCCAGCTCGGCGTGCGGCGCCTTCACGCTGCGCGAGACGATGTTCACGATGCGCCCGAAGCGCCGTTCGATCATCCCGTCCACGACCCGCCGGATCATGTCGATGGGCCCCAGCATCATGCTGTCCAGCGCGGCGATCCAGTCGTCGTGGCTCCAGTTGCGGAAATCGCCCGGCAGCGGGCCGTCCGCATTGTTGACCAGGATGTCCGGATGGGGACAGGCGGCCATGGCCGCATCCCGCCCCTGCGCCTGCGTCAGGTCGGCCGACACCCAGCCGACTCCTATCCCGGTCTCATGCGATATCTCGGCCGCGGCCTGCTCCAGCGTGGCCGGGTTACGTGCGGCGATCGTCACCGCCACGCCCTCGCGCGCCAGTTGCAAGGCGCAGGCCCGGCCCATGCCGCGGCTGCCGCCGAATACCAGTGCCGTCTTGCCGCTGATCCCCAGATCCATGCCTGACTCCCCTGTCATTGTGCTGCCCGGCGCAGCTTTGCGCCAACGCGGACCAGTATAGGAGCGCGCAGCTGCCGGGCGGAATGGAATTTTTTTCCAATCTGCGGCCCTGGCGCGCCGAATTTGGCAAAGGCATTCCAGCGCAAGCTCCTACCATGGAAGCTCTGCCCGGAGGCCTGCCATGTCTTCCATCCAACTCGCCGGCGGCGACCTGCAATCGCTCTGCGCATCGGTGCAGTCCGCCCAATTGAACGCCGCGCGCGCCCTGCTGCGCGACCTGGCCGCCAGCGTCGCCAACGCCGGCGACATGCTGCAGAACCTGCCCGCGGAACTCCGCGGTGGACGGGCCGAGTCCTACACCCGCCATATCGCCTACGCCGACCCGCATGGCGCCTTTACGATGGCCTACCTTATCTGGCGTCCGGGACAGTTCAGCCCGGTGCATGGCCACAAGACCTGGTGCACCTACCAGGTGCTACAGGGCGAACTCACCGAAACCCACTACCGCTGGGATCAGGAATCCGCCATCGCCCAGGCCTGCGGCACGGTGATCCGCCGCCCTGGCGACATCGTCACCGCGACGCAAGGCCTGCGCCAGATCCACCGTCTGGGCAATGCCGGCCCGGACATCGCCGTATCGCTGCACATCTACGGCGTGGCCCGGGACGACCTCTGCACCGGCGTCAACCACCTGGTCGACAGCGTCAACCCATCCACTGGCTGACCGGCGCGGCCGCGTCCTGCAAGGGCTGCGCCACCACGTCGATCAGCGCCGGGCCGTCATGCTCCATCGCAGCCTTGATGGCGGCATCCAGCTTGGACGGATCCTCGACTCGCCAGGCCTTCACGCCATAAGCCTCGGCGATGCGGGCATGGTCGGTGCGGTTGAAGTCCACGCTGTAGTAGCGCTTGTCGTAGCCCGCCTTCTGGCTGGCCTTGATCCAGCCATAGACGGAGTTCGAGAACACCACCATCAGCAGCGGCGCCTTGTGCCGCACGATGGTTTCCAGTTCGCCCACCGTGAAGCCGAAGCTGCCGTCGCCCATCACCGACACGCATTTGGACTGCGGCCGGCCCACCCAGGCGCCCAGGGCGGCCGACATGGAGAAGCCCAGCGCACCGTGGGCGCGGTTGGTGATGAAGTGCCGGCCGGGGCGCGACACGTCGTAATAGGCGGAAAAATACGGGCAAGGCGTGCCGGGGTCGGCGCAGACCACCGCGTCGTCGGGCAGCAGGCGGTTCAAGGACTGCACCACGCGCTCGGGGCGGATGGGCGCGTCCAGGCCGTGGGCCAGCGGCTCCAGCTGCGCGCGGCGCGCCTCCTTGGCGCGGCCGGCCAGCACCGCGCCGTCGGCGGCGTCGGACGGACGGTGCGCCAGGCGCGCAGCCACCTCCACGCCCAGGGCTTCCAGCGCCAGCTTGGCGTCGCCCACCATGCCGACCTCGGTCAGGTAATTGGCGCCGATCACCATGGGATCGATGTCGATGTGCAGGATGGGCACGTCGCGGTTGGGGAAGCGCCAGTGCTCGGTCGAGGTGGAGCCCGCGCGACAGCCGACGAACAGCACCACGTCGGCCGCGGCCACCACGTCGCGCGTCGCCATCACGCCGCCGTTGGAGCCGACCACGCCCGCATTCAGGGGATGGGTGTCGGCCAGGCTACCCTGCCCGCTCACGGTCACGCAGACCGCGGCCTTGAGCGATTCAGCCAGCTCCTGCAAGGCGCCGCTGGCGCCGGCGATGACCACGCCGCCGCCGCAGATGATCACCGGCGCCCGCGCGCTGACCAGCCGCTGCGCGGCGCGCGCGACGTCCAGGGGATCCGGCGCGTAGCGCATGGACGGGAAACGCCCGTGCTCGGGCTGGGCCCAGACATCGGACGCGTCCACCTGCTGCTTCATCACGTCGTACGGAAAGCACAGATGGGCCGCGCCAGGCTTGCCGGTGGTCATGGCGCGGAAGGCCGCGCGCACCATGCCGGGAATCTGGTCCGCGCGGTCGATGGTACGGTTCCACTTGGTCAGTGGACGGTACAAGGCTTCCTGGTCCAGCTCGGTCAGCGGGTACTTGCCGCGCGAGCCCACCGCCACGTCCGAGGTGATGCCAAGGACCGGAATGGACGATTCGTTGGCCTCCACCAGCCCGGGCAGCAGATAGGTCGCGCCGCCGCCGCTGGGGCCTTCGCACACGCCGACCTTGCCGGTCACGCGGGCATAGGCATCCGCCATGTAGCCGGCGCTGCGCTCGTCGCGCGTCAGGATGTGCTGCATGCCGTGGTCCAGACGGTACAGCGCGTCGTAGAACGGCAGGCTGGTGTCGCCGCACAGGCCGAATATGTGCTTGACGCCGTTGTGCTGCAGCATGCGCACCATGGCTTCGGCGCCGGTCATGTTTTCCATGTCATCTCCACTTGTGTTGCACGCGTCGCGGCCGGGCGCCTCAGCGCCAGGCCGCGAGCCGTTCAGTTGTCCAGATTGATGTTGCTGCTCTTGATGAAGGCGCTCCACCGGTCGTATTCCGACTTCACATAGGCATCCAGCGCCGGGCCGTCGGAGGCCACGATCTCAAAGCCCGCGTCGGTCACTTTCTTGCGGATTTCCGGGTCGGCCAGTACGGCCTTGAAGTCGGCCGTCAGCTTTTTGACGGTCGCTTCCGGCGTGCCCTTGGGCGCGAACATGCCGCTCCAGGAATAGGCGACAAAGCCGGGGAAGCCGGATTCCGCCACGGTCGGCACGTTGGGCAGATCCGGCAGGCGCTTGTCGCCCGCCACCGCCAGCGGCTTGATCTTGCCGGCCTGGATCTGGCCGCGCAGGGCCGCGAAGCTCAGCCAGGTCATGCTGGCCTGGCCTCCCACCACCGCCTGGATGGCCGGTCCGCCGCCGCCGTACGGCACGTGCAGCAACTCCACCTTCGACAGGCGCTTGAGCTCTTCGGGCGCCAGATGGTTCAGCGAACCCACGCCGGTGGATGCGTAGTTGAACTTGTTGGGCGGCTGCTTGGCGGCCGCGGCCAGGAACTCCTTTAGGTTGTCCCCCGGCACGCTGGGATTGGCGCCCAGCACCAGCGGGAAACGCACCGTCTGCGAAATGGCGACGAAGTCCTTGAACGTGTCGTAGGGCAGCTTGGGTTTCACGGCGGGGTTGATGCCGTGGTTGTCGAAGCTGACCAGCAGCGTGTTGCCGTCGGGTTCAGCGCGCGCCACAAAAGCCGTGGCGATCTGGCTGGCCGCCCCCGGCCGGTTCTCGACCACGACCGCGCGGCCGCCCAATTGCTGAGACAGGCGCGGCTGCAGGATGCGCGCCAGGATGTCGGTGCTGCCTCCGGGCGGATACGGCACAACCAGCACCAGCGGCCGTTCTTCGGCGGCGGCCGGCGCGGCAACGAAGGCTCCCGCCGTGGCGGACAGCATGCATAGCGCAGCCAGTCCGCGCTTTATCCCGTGATTCATAGCTTTTCCCCTGCTTGTATGGTGTTGGCCGGCGCTGCCGTGGCGGGTTCGGCCTGGTCCCGCATGTAAATCGTGGAAAAACCCGTACGTATGACGTCGGTGATCTGGTCCAGGCGGCGGCCGATATGCGCGCTCATCAGTGCCGGCAAAGCGTCGATGTCACGCCGCTCCAGCGCCTCGACGATGCGCAGATGCTCGCCCTGGGTATGACTGCGGCGCCCTTGCAGCATGTCGATCCAGCGCACGAAATGGATGCGGGCGTTGACGCTTTCCAGCGCGCGCACGAACTCCTCGTTGCGCGAATAGCGCGCCAGCGTCAGGTGAAAGGCCTCATCGAGTTCCAGCAGGCGGGTGGCGTCGCTGTCCTCGGGCACGTCGCGCGAACGCTCGACGAATTCCCGCAGGCTTGCCAGTTCCTGGTCGGTGGCGCGCTCGCAGGCCGCGCGCACGATGCCCGCCTCCAACACTGCGCGGTATTCGTAAAGGCTGTGGATCTGCTTGGCGTCGAGCAGGCGGGCGATGAAGCCCCGGTTGACCGAGCGGGTCAGGAAACCTTCGACCATCAGCTGGTTCAGCACCTCGCGCAGCGGCGTGCGGCTGACGTTCAGCCTGCGGGCCAGCTCGACCTCGTTGATGCGCTCACCTGGCTTGAATTCGAAGCGCACGGCCATCGCCTTGACCGCGCCATACAGCTCGGCCTGTGCTTCCTTGGTGCGCGCTGCAGGCCGGATTGCGACTGAGGGTTGCGTCATGCCGGATCACCTGGTCGGTTGGATCGTCGGGAATGAACTGCATACTAAAGTGCATACACTTTACCCAACAACCCCGGGTTTCCCCGGAAGCGGGCTCTTGCCAGCCGCGCTCACCATGCCTTTCGGGACAAAAAAAAGCCCGCAACGCGGACGTTGCGGGCGATTTTGTCCTTGTCAGCGGCATCTGCCGCCTGGCGCTTACAGGCCGGTATCCAGCGTGTAATGCGCGCCGTCCTTGTTTTCCAGAGTCAGCGTCGACAGCGTAGGCCCCGCCGCTGCGGCATCCTGGCTCACATGGATGCGCAGGTTGGCCAGCGGCACATCCCAGCCGCCGCTGGCGGCTTCGGCCTGCACGCCGGCCACCAGCGCCAGGCGCTCGGCAACCGCGCGGGCATCGGGCGCGCGGGCATCGATGCGCAGCAAGCTGCGCGCGCCGTTGGGGTGCGCCATGAGTTCGGGCGACCACACGCATTCGGGCGTCAGATGGCGACAGAAATACATGCGGATGCCGGGCAAGGGCTGCTCGGCGAAACGCACGGTGTGGAAACGGGCCTGGACTTCCTGGCCGTCCAGCATGGCGGGACGGCTCAGTTCCTGGACGGGATTGACGGCAAAACCTGCCGCCAGCAGGCGCTCGCGGGTGGCTTCGGCGTCATGGGTGCGGAACACCAGCGCCTCCAGCCCGAACGGGGAATCAGCGATTTCCTTGCGCGCGGGCGGCGCGCCGGGCGGCCAGCCCAGCAATTCGACGTACGTGCCTTCCAGCACGATCAGGCGGTTGCACGACCCCAGGTTGTGCACCGCCTTGTCGCTCAGATGAAAACCCTGGCGTTCGAAATGCGGGGCCAGCGCATCCAGCCGGTCGCGCACCATAACCACGGCATGGTCGAATTCTGTGCGGCCGACGGAATGCAGCATCATGACTCCTGGATCAGACGAGCTTGCCGTGGCACTGCTTGTACTTCTTGCCGCTGCCGCAAGGGCACGGGTCGTTGCGGCCGACCTTGGGCAAGGCATTGCGCACGGGCTGCGCACCGCTTTCCGGTTCAGACTGGGCCAGCGCTTCGTCGTAGTCGGAATGGTGGTATTGCACGTTCTGCACGTGCGGCTGCGCCGCTTCGGCTTCGGCCTGTTCGACCTGCTCCTGCGACTGCACGCGCACCGTCATCAGCACCCGGACCACGTCGTCGCGGATGCGATCCAGCATGCCCGAGAACAGCTCGAAGGCTTCGCGCTTGTATTCCTGCTTGGGGTTCTTCTGCGCATAACCGCGCAGATGGATGCCCTGGCGCAGGTAGTCCAGCGCCGACAGGTGTTCGCGCCAGTGCGTGTCGATCGCCTGCAGCATGATCGAACGCTCGAACTGCGACCACGATTCCGTGCCCACCTGGTCGACCTTGGCCTGATAGGCCTCGCGCGCGGCGCTCACCACGCGTTCGCGCAGGTCGTCGTCGGTCAGGTTGGTTTCCTTTTCCAGCATTTCCGTCAGCGGCAACTGCACATGCCAGTCAGCCTCCAGCGCCTTCTGCAGCGCCGGCACATCCCACTGTTCTTCCACCGATTCCGGCGGCACGTAGGTGTTGAACATCTCGGTCACGGCGGCGTCGCGCAGGTTCTGCACGGTGGCGCCCACGCTGGCGGCTTCCAGCACGTCATTGCGCTGCGAATACAGCACCTTGCGCTGGTCGTTGGCGACGTCGTCGTATTCCAGCAATTGCTTGCGGATATCGAAGTTGCGGCCTTCCACCTTGCGTTGCGCAGTCTCGATCGAACGCGTCACCATGCCGGCCTCGATGGGTTCGCCCTCGGGCAGCTTCAGGCGTTCCATGATGGCGCGCACGCGGTCGCCCGCGAAGATGCGCATCAGCGAGTCTTCCAGCGACAGGTAGAAGCGCGACGAGCCCGGATCGCCCTGGCGGCCCGCACGGCCGCGCAACTGGTTGTCGATACGGCGCGATTCGTGGCGTTCGGTGCCGATGATGCGCAGGCCGCCAGCGGCCTTGACCTGCTCGTTCAGCGGCTTCCATTCGGCACGTACCTTTTCGATGCGGGCGTTCTTTTCGGCATCGGACAGCGATTCGTCGGCGCGGATCAGATCGACCTGCTTGTCGACGCTGCCGCCCAGCACGATGTCGGTGCCGCGGCCCGCCATGTTGGTGGCGATGGTGATGTGGCCAGGCTTGCCGGCCTCGGCGACGATCTCGGCTTCACGGGCGTGCTGCTTGGCGTTCAGCACTTCGTGCGGCAGCTTGGCTTTCTTCAGCAGGCCCGACAGCAGCTCGGAGTTCTCGATGCTGGTGGTACCCACCAGCACCGGCTGGCCGCGTTCGTGGCAGTCGCGGATGTCTTCGAGGATGGCGTTGTACTTTTCGCCGTCGGTCTTGAAGACCTGGTCGTTCTGGTCCTTGCGGACCATGGGCTTGTTGGTCGGGATGATGACCGTTTCGAGCCCGTAGATTTCCTGGAATTCGTAGGCTTCCGTGTCGGCCGTGCCAGTCATGCCGGACAGCTTTTCGTACATGCGGAAGTAATTCTGGAACGTGATCGACGCCAGCGTCTGGTTCTCGTGCTGGATCTTCACGCCTTCCTTGGCCTCGACCGCCTGGTGCAGGCCGTCGGACCAGCGGCGGCCCACCATCAGGCGGCCGGTGAATTCGTCGACGATGACCACTTCGCCGTCCTGCACCACGTACTGCTGGTCGCGGAAGAACAGCGTGTTGGCGCGCAGCGCCACCATCAGGTGGTGCATCAGCGCGATATGGCGCGGGTCGTACAGCGATTCGCCTTCCGGCAGGATGCCCAGGCGCGACAGGATGCCTTCGGCGTTTTCGTGCCCGGCTTCGGACAGGTAGACCTGCTGGCTCTTTTCGTCGACCCAGTAGTCGCCTTCGGGTTCCGGCTCCTGCGGCTTCGGCTCATGCGCCATGCGCTTGAGCAGCGGCGGCACCGCGTTCATGCGGACGTAGAGTTCGGTATGGTCTTCGGCCTGGCCGGAGATGATCAGCGGGGTACGGGCTTCGTCGATCAGGATCGAGTCCACTTCGTCGACGATGGCGTAGAACAAGCCGCGCTGGCGACGGTCTTCAACACGGTATTCCATGTTGTCGCGCAGGTAGTCGAAGCCGAATTCGTTATTGGTGCCGTAGGTGATGTCGGCCTGGTAGGCCGCCTTCTTTTCCTCGTTGGGCTGCTGCGGCACCACCACGCCCGTGCTCAGGCCCAGGAAGTGGTACAGGCGCCCCATCCATTCGGCGTCGCGGCGCGCCAGGTAGTCGTTCACCGTGACCACGTGCACGCCCTTGCCGGCGATCGCGTTCAGGTAGACCGGCAGCGTTGCCATCAGGGTCTTGCCTTCGCCCGTGCGCATTTCGGCGATCTTGCCGCTGTGCAGGGCGATGCCGCCCAGCATCTGCACGTCGAAGTGGCGCATGCCGAACACCCGCTTGCCGGCTTCGCGAACAACCGCGAAGGCTTCGGGCAGCAGATCGTCCAGGGACGTACCCTGGGCGTGACGGGACCGGAATTCCTCGGTTTTGGCCGCCAGCTCCGCGTCGGAAAGCGCGGAGATCTTGGGTTCGAGCCCATTGATCTGGGTTACCAGCTTGCGATACTGCTTAAGCAGCCGGTCGTTGCGGCTGCCTATGAGTTTTTTGAGCAGAGAAACCATGCGTATGTCGGCCGCACGAGCCACGCCGCGCCCACGAAAGGCCGGAGCAGCGTCACCCGTGACTTGATGTTATTGGTTGAGCGGGGGTCCGCTGGAAAACGAACCAGTTTAACGCACATGGAGCGCAATAGCCTGAACCTATGGCCAGGGTAGCGCTGCCGGCCGGTTTGACCGGCGCGGGCCGCCCAGGTTCACTGGGCGGCGTGGGCCACCGTGGAAGGCGGTGCGGTCTGGTGCGGCCCCAGGAACAGGCGCGGGTCCAGCGGCTGTCCCGCCAGACGGACTTCGAAGTGCAAATGCGGCCCCGTGGAACGGCCGGAGCTGCCCACGCGGGCCACTTGCTGGCCGCGTTCGACGAGCTGCCCCTGCTTCACCATCAGGGAGGAAGCGTGGGCGTAGCGGGTGATCAGGCCGTCGCCATGATCGATCTCGACCATGTTGCCGTAGCCCGGCTGGAACTTGGACTCCAGCACCACGCCACCCGAGGCCGCCAGGATGGGCGTACCCGGAGGCGCGGCGAAATCCAGGCCTTCGTGCATGGCGCTGCGGCCGGTCACGGGGTTGCGGCGCCAGCCATACGACGAACTGAGGTAGGGATAATCGGTGATCGGCATCGCGGTCGGCATGCGCGCCTGGTCCGCCGACCGCTTGGTCAGCGCCGCGTCCAGCAGTTTCAGATTGTCGGACTGCTGGGCCAGCCTGGCCTGGATCTCGTCGAGCTGGCGGCCCAGCGCCTCGGCCGAGGCCGCGCTGGGCGGCGGGTGGTCGGTGAACAGATCGTCCATGACCTGGGTGGCTTCGGGCTGGGTCAGCGCCTCGGGTTGCGCCACGGCCAGCTGCTTGGCCAATTCGGGGTCGGTATAGGCCACGCCGGCCACCTTGGCCACGCGCTGGCCCAAGCCGTCGATGCTTACCAGCTTGGCCTGCAACGCACCGACCTTGGCGGCCAGCAGATTCATGTTGCCGCGTAGGAAATCGGCATCGCGCCCGGGTTGGCCCGCCAGGGGCCAGCCCACGGCATGTACGGCCGGCAGGATCGGAGTAAGGTATCGTTGTAATGCGGCGCCAAAGATGGCGGCCGTGATCAAGGCGCCCCCCAGAAACAGCGCGAGGCGCGCGCCGCCCAGGGTGAAATGCCCGTCCTGCCCGTCGCGGGCGTGCATAATCACGATTTTCAAGGTTTGCTTCCTAATTCTTAGAGCCGGGATGAATAGACCCACTTCATACCGTCAACGTTCCAGTTCCAGCCGGCGGAAAGAAGATACCGCCCTGGGATGGCTGGGTCATGACATGCGGGGCGCCGGAGTTCTGGCGACCGCCCGCAAGCACCTGCAAATTCAGTACGCGGTGGCGGCGGTTCTGCCCGCCCCGCTGGGCGCCGTATGCCAGGTGGGCAAGCTGGAAAACCAGTGCCTCCACCTGGTGGTGCCGAGTGCCGCGCATGCGGCCAAGATGCGTCAATTGGCACCGCGCATCGCGCGGTCCCTGGCAGACCAAGGCTGGAACCTTAACGAAATCGCCGTCAAGGTACAAGCGGGTTTGCCCAAGCCCGGCGCCCGTCAGCCGCGCCCTCCCAAAGAGGCGCAACCGCTGGGCAATACCGCCCTGGGCGCGTTCGAGACACTGCACGGCAACCTGCGGCCCGGTCCTCTGGCCGACGCGGTCGCCAAGCTCTTGAAGCATCACAAGAGTAGCTGAAGCCGGCAGGGTTGTCCTTGATCCGGCGCACCCGGAAACGAAGCGAAACCAAGTTCTCGGACGGATCGATACTACGGTTTGCCGCCGGTTTGCGCCTTAAGCGCTAGGGGATGACGACCGCAGCCATCCGTCGGGAACCGCACCGGGGAATTACCGCGAACGATCAGGAATCAAGCAAGAACCCCGTCGCGCAAGATGATAGCGCGGGCGCCGCGGAGCCGGCTTTGCCGGTCCGCCAGCGCCGCCCCCTCAGGGGGCCCGCGTCAGGGGGTTGGGGATGGGCCTGGCCTTGCCGCTCAGGCCAGCTTCCACTCGTGGCGGAACGCCTGCGGCGCCTCCGCCTGCGATTCGTAGGTGATCAGTTCCCAGGCATCGCGCTGCTCCAGCAGCGCGCGGGCCAGCTGGTTGTTCAGGCCGTGGCCCGACTTGCACGCGACATAGCGCGCCACCAGGGGCTTGCCCAGCAGATACAGGTCGCCGATGGCGTCCAGGATCTTGTGTTTTACAAATTCGTCGTCGTAGCGCAGACCGTCGCTGTTGAGCACGCGGTACTCGTCCATGACGATGGCGTTGTCCAGGCTGCCGCCGCGGGCCAGGCCCATGGAGCGCAAGGCCTCGACTTCGTTGACGAAACCGAAGGTGCGCGCGCGGGCGATTTCACGCACGTACGAATGCGTGGCGAAATCGATCTCGGCGAAATTGGCCGTGGAGTCGATGGCGGGGTGGCGGAAATCAATCGAAAACGCCAGCGCATAGCCTTCGTGCGGTTCCAGTCGGGCCCACTTCTCGTTGCGGCCTTCGCCTTCGCGCACTTCCACCGGCTTCAGGACGCGGATGAATTGCTTGGGCGCGTTCTGTTCGACGATGCCTGCGGAGCGCAGCAGGTAGACAAACGTGGCCGCACTGCCGTCCATGATGGGGACTTCTTCGGCAGTGAGGTCGATATGCAGGTTGTCGATGCCCAAGCCGGCCAGCGCCGACATCAGGTGTTCCACCGTCGACACGCGGACATTGCCTTGCTGCAGCACCGATGCCATGCGCGTGTCGCCCACGCCCGTGGCCTGCGCGGGCAGGTCCACGACCTGCGGCAGGTCGACGCGGTGGAAAACGATGCCCGTATTCGGTTGTGCCGGGCGCAAGGTGAGCTCGACCCGCCGTCCAGAGTGGACGCCGACGCCTGTCGTGCGGACGAGATTTTGAATGCTGCGCTGTCGGAACATGAGACTTGGGTGTTTTGAGCCAGGAAGCCGGCAAGAAGACGAGCAGATTGCCGGCGTAACTGACGTATTGTAACTCTGTCCGATCCCTGGCGCCATTTGGCGTCCGGACCGACCGATACCTCCGTCCCTTATTGAAACCGTGCAAGGGAAACACGGACCGCTCCGCCTCCGGCCTGCCTGTGGGGACAGGCAAGCCGGAGATGAGGGAGTGCGTTTAGAGCCCGAAACGGGCTCTCAAGTTCAATCCGCCTGCTTGCGCAGGAATGCCGGGATGTCGAAATGATCCATGCCCGAGCTTTCCAGAGCACGCACCTGGGCCGACGCCTGGCTGCGCGGATTGCGCATGACAGACGGCATGTCCAGGTTGCGGTAATCGCCTTGACCGCCAGCCGGCATCGCGCCCATGGGCATGTTGTCGGTGCCGGTACGCAGCACTTCAGCGGTGTTCTGCACCAGCTGCGGACGCGCTTGCGCACGGCCCAGGCCGGTCGCAACCACGGTCACGCGCAGGTTTTCGCCCATGGACTCGTCATAGGCGGTGCCGAAGATCACGGTCGCGTCGTCCGAAGCGTAGCTGCGGATCGTTTCCATGATTTCGCGCGTTTCGCGCATCTTCAGCGAGCGGCTGGCGGTGATGTTGACCAGCACGCCGCGAGCGCCGTTCAGGTCCACGCCTTCCAGCAGCGGGCAAGCAATCGCGTGCTCGGCAGCCACGCGGGCGCGGTCTGCGCCCGAAGCCGATGCCGTGCCCATCATGGCCTGGCCCTGCTCGCCCATGATCGTCTTGACGTCTTCGAAGTCGACGTTGACGTTGCCTTCGACGTTGATGATTTCGGCGATGCCCGCGCAAGCGTTGTGCAGGATGTCGTCGGCCGAACGGAAGCAGTCTTCCTGCGTCGCGTCCTCGTCCATCAGTTCATAGAGGTTCTCGTTGAGCACCACGATGAGCGAATGCACGTGCTTGGCCAGTTCCGAGATACCGTCCTCGGCCATCTTCAGGCGCTTGTTGCCTTCGAAGGTGAAAGGCTTGGTGACCACGCCCACGGTCAGGATGCCCAGTTCCTTGGCGACTTCGGCCACGACCGGACCTGCGCCGGTGCCGGTGCCACCGCCCATGCCGGCGGTGATGAAGACCATGTGCGCGCCGTTCAGCGCGGCACGGATCTCCTCGCGCGCGGTTTCAGCTGACGCGCGTCCCTGCTCGGGCTTGGCGCCCGCGCCCAGGCCGGTGCGGCCCAGACGGATCTGCACCGGGGCGTTGGTCGCCGCCAGTGCCTGCGCATCGGTGTTGGCGCAGATGAAATCCACGCCGTGCACACCGCTGCGAATCATGTGCGCCACGGCATTGCCGCCCGCACCGCCCACACCAACGACCTTGATAACGGTCCCTTTGGTGTTGTTCTCAAGCATCTCAAAGTTCATCATGATGACTCCCTCACAAGTCCGATTTCGCAAATCACAAAAATTCCCCAACCAACCTATGTTTTGTGAATCGCCTCAAACTCGTCGCCGGACGGGCCCGCAACGGGTTTGAAGCGCCTCCCCTCTTCTGGCCCGGTCCGCAATACCGCTGCGAACCGCACCAAGGACAGGCCCCAACCTGCCCTTTACAACTCAGTTCATGAACCATTCCTTCATGCGCGCCAGCAGGCTCTTGAAGTTGCCTGTCTGGGCGGCGACCTTGCGGCCGCGCACGCGCTGCATTCTTGCTTCCTGCAACAAGCCCATCACCGTCGAGAAGCGCGGATTGCGCATCACGTCGGCCAGGCTGCCTTCGTATTCGGGCACAGCCACGCGCACCGGCTTGAGGAACACGTCCTCCGCCAGTTCGATCATGCCGGGCAACTGCGCCGAACCGCCGGTCAGGACCACGCCGGAAGCCAGCAGGTCCTCGTAGCCGGAGTCGCGCACGACCTGCTGCACCAGCGTGAACAGTTCTTCGACGCGCGGCTCGATCACGGCGCCCAGCGCCTGGCGCTTGACCTGGCGCGGGCCGCGGTCGCCCAGGCCGGGCACTTCCACGGATTCGTCTGGGCTGGCCAGCACCTGCTTGGCCACGCCGTAGCGCAGCTTGATTTCCTCGGCATCGGGCGTCGGCGTGCGCAGCATCGCGGCGATGTCGTTGGTGATCTGGTCGCCGGCGATCGGCAGCACGGCGGTGTGGCGGATCGCGCCGCCGGTGAAGATGGCCACGTCGGTGGTGCCGCCGCCGATGTCGACCAGCACGACGCCGAGTTCCTTTTCATCGGCGGTCAGCACGGCCAGGCTCGAGGCCAAGGGCTGCAGGATCAGGTCCTGCACTTCCAGGCCGCAGCGGCGCACGCACTTCACGATGTTCTGGGCGGCGCTGACCGCGCCGGTCACGATGTGCACGCGCACTTCCAGGCGCAGGCCGCTCATGCCGATGGGCTCGCGGATGTCTTCCTGGCCGTCGACGATGAACTCCTGCGTCAGCACGTGCAGCACCTGCTGGTCGGTCGGGATGTTCACCGCCTTGGCGGTCTCGATGACGCGGGCAACGTCGGTGGCGGTGACTTCCTTGTCCTTCACGGCGACCATGCCGCTGGAATTGAAGCTGCGGATATGGCTGCCGGCAATGCCGGTGTAGACGTCGCGAATCTTGCAATCTGCCATCAGCTCGGCTTCTTCAAGCGCGCGCTGAATGGAATTCACAGTGGTCTCGATATTGACGACCACGCCCTTGCGCATGCCGCGCGATTCGTGCTGGCCGAGGCCCAGCACTTCGAATCGCCCTTCAGGCAAAATTTCAGCCACCACAGCCACCACCTTGCTGGTGCCGATATCGAGGGCGACGATAAGGTCCTTGATGTCACGGGTCATGGCGTTAGCGTTTCTTGGGAGGTTTCGGTATGGATTTGGATTTGGTTTCCGACGGCGGCAACGGGGCCAGCGCCAGGGCGAAACCATTGGGATAGCGCAAATCGGCCTGCGTCACGGTGCGCCCTTCCAGGCGCCCCGCCACGGCGGGCCACGCCTGCACAAAACGTTGAATGCGGGCCGCGAACGGCAGAGCGCCGGGCAGGCCATGCGGATCCGGCGCATCGGCGCCCGGATCGCGGCCCAGGTCCAGTGACATGCCGTTGGACAACACCACGCGCCAGGCGTAGCGCGGACTCAGGTCCAGCTGCGTGACGTGCATGTCCAGCGGGGCGAACCAGCGCGCCAATTCGGCGTAGCGCTGCACGACCAGCGACTCGGTGCCTTCCGGACCGGAGAACTGCGGCAGAACGGTCTCGTCGTCCACCTCGCCCGTGTTGGCCGTGAACGCCTCGCCCCAGGTGTTGATCATCTGGTTCTCGTTCCACAACGCCAGGGGCTGCTGTTCCTCGATCCGCACGCGCAACACATTGGGCCAGATCCGCCGCACGGTGGCGTGCCGGACCCACGGCACCGATTCGAAGATCTCGCGCGCTTCGTCCAGGTCCACCGTAAAGAAATTGCCCTTGAAGCGGCCCGCGATCGCCGATCGCACCGCCCCCGTGGACACGTAGTGCAGCTCGGTGTCCGGCATCGATTCCAGCTCGATGGCCTGCAGCGTGAAGAACGGGCGTTGCGCCACCCACACCACACCCGCGACGAGCATGGCGCAAACCGCCAGCACGGCCAGCGTGTTGGCGATCAGGTTGGTGGTGCGAGCGTCGTTCCACACAGAGTATCCGGGTCAAGCGTTGCGGGCCGGACTGCGCACTTTGCACGCAGCCTCGGACAAGATCGCCACGCACAGATCGGCGTAGCTGATTCCCACCGCCTTGGCAGCCATGGGAACGAGTGAATGGCTGGTCATGCCAGGCGAGGTATTCATTTCAAGCAGCCACGGCCGGTTGTCGCGGTCGAGGATGAAATCGGCGCGGCCCCAGCCTTCGCAGCCCAGCGCCTGATAAGCCTTGACCGCGATCTCGGCGACTTCCGCGGCCACTTCGGGCGGCAGCGTGGCCGGGCAGAAATACTGCGTGTCGTCGGAGAAGTACTTGTGCTCGTAGTCGTAGTTGCCGCCGGGCGCGGCGATCTCGATGACGGGCAGCGCGCGCGCGGTCTTGCCGCCGCCCAGCACCGCCACGGTCAGCTCGCGACCGGTGATGAACTGCTCGGCCAGCACTTCGGCGTCGAAACGCGCGGCCGCGGCATAGGCTTCCTTCATGTCGGAATAGCCCACCACCTTGGTGATGCCGACCGTCGAGCCTTCATGCGGCGGTTTGATGATCAGCGGCAGGCTCAGGCGGTCCGGCACCAGACGCAGCTCGGTGTCGGCGTCCAGCAATTCGAAGTCGGGCGTGGGCAGGCCGTGCTGCAGCCACACGCGCTTGGTCATGGTCTTGTCCATGGCAAGCGCGGAGGCCAGCGGACCGCTGCCGGTATAGGGGATGCCCAGCAGTTCCAGGGCGCCCTGGATGGTGCCGTCTTCGCCGTAGCGGCCGTGCAAGGCAATGAACACGCGGTCAAAACCCTGGGCGGCCAGCTCGGAGAGGCTGCGCTCGCCCGTGTCGAACAGGTGCGCGTCGACGCCGGCGCTGAGCAGCGCCTGGTGCACGCCCGTGCCCGACATCAAGGACACTTCGCGCTCGGCGGATCGTCCGCCGTACAACACACCGACCTTGCCGAATTGCGTGTTCATGCCAGTTCTCCAACTTGAGCGGGGACCTTGCTGATCGAACCCGCTCCCATCACTATCACCACGTCGCCATCGCGCACGAAATCCACGATGGCCTGCGGCAGTTCCGTCACGTCCTCGACGAACACCGGCTCGACCTTGCCGGCCACACGCAGGGCGCGCGACAAGGCTCGGCCGTCCGCCGCCACCAGTGGCGGTTCGCCCGCGGCGTAGACCTCGGTCAGCAACACCGCGTCGGCCGTGCCCAGCACGCGCACGAAATCCTCGAAACAGTCGCGGGTACGCGTGTAGCGGTGCGGCTGGAAGGCCAGCACGATGCGGCGGTCGGGCCAGGCGCCGCGCGCGGCGGCCAGCGTCGCGGCCATTTCCACCGGGTGATGGCCGTAATCGTCGATCACCGTGAAAGTGCCGCCGCCATGACTGGCCGGCACAGGGAATTCGCCCGTCTGCGTGAAGCGGCGGCCCACGCCATGGAAGGACGACAGCGCCTCGCAGATGGCTGCATCGGCCACGCCCAGCTCGGTCGCCACGGCGATCGCGGCCAGCGCGTTGCGCACGTTGTGCAGGCCCGGCAGATTCAGTTCGACCTGCAGCGGCGGCAGCAGGGTGTCGCGATGCGTGCGCTGCACGTTGAAGCGCATGCGCGTGCCTTCCGGCTGCACTTCATAGGCGCGCACCTGCGCCTCTTCGTTCAGGCCGTAGGTCGTGATGGGCCGCGAGACAAAAGGCATGATCTCGCGCACATTGGCGTCGTCCGAGCACAGCACCGCGCTGCCGTAGAACGGCAGGCGCTGCGTGAACTCGATGAAGGCGCTCTTCAGGCGCGCCACGTCGTGCCCGTAGGTGTCCATGTGATCGGCATCGATGTTGGTCACGATGGCCATCACCGGCAGCAGGTTCAGGAACGAGGCATCCGATTCGTCGGCTTCGACAACGATGTAGTCGCCCTGCCCCAGCCGCGCATTGGCGCCGGCCGAATTCAGGCGGCCGCCGATCACGAAGGTCGGATCCAGGTCGCCAGCGGCGAGCACGCTGGCCACCAGACTGGTCGTGGTCGTCTTGCCGTGCGTGCCGGCGACGGCAATGCCGCGCTTCAGGCGCATCAGCTCGGCCAGCATGATGGCGCGCGGCACCACCGGGATGCGGGCGGCGCGGGCGGCGATCACCTCGGGATTGTCGCCTGCCACCGCGGTGGACGTGACGATGGCGGCGGCGCCCGTGACGTTGCTGGCCACGTGGCCGATTGCGATCTTCATGCCCAGGCCGGCCAGGCGGCGCGTCACCGCCGACTCGTTCAGGTCGGAACCGCTGATGGTGTAGCCCAGGTTGAGCAGCACCTCGGCAATGCCGCTCATGCCCGAGCCGCCGATGCCTACGAAATGGATGTGTTGAATTCTGTGTTTCATGATGCGCGCCCCGCTGCTTGTTCACAGACGTCGGCGATATGGGCCGCGGCTTCGGGGCGCGCATGCGCGCGGGCCCGTTCGGCCACGGCTTGGAGTTCTTGTCGAGAGCGTTGGCCCAGCCACTGCGCCAGCCATTCGGGCGTCAGGCCGGTCTGCGGCTGCAGCCAGGCAGCCTGCGCGTCGCTCAGAAAGCGCGCGTTGGCGGTCTGGTGGTCGTCGATGGCATGCGGGAACGGCACGAACAGGGCTGCGACGCCCGCCGCGGCCACTTCGGACACCGTCATGGCGCCCGCGCGGCAGATCAGCAGATCGGCTTCGCCCATGGCGCCCGCCATGTCATCGATAAATGCGCGGCAGTCGGCTTCCACGCCCGCCTGGGCGTAGGCCTGCTGCAGCGCGGGCAAATGTTGCTCGCCGGCCTGGTGCACCACCACCGGCCGGTTTTCCTGCGGCAGGCGCGCCAGCGCCTGCGGCAAAGTCGTGTTCAGCGCCTGGGCGCCCAGGCTGCCGCCCACGACCAGCACGCGCAGCGGGCCGCTGCGGCCGGCGTAGCGCGCGGCCGGGTCCGGCAACGCGCACAGGTCCGCGCGCACCGGATTGCCCATGGCCTCGCCCTTGGGCAGCACGCCGGGAAAGCCGCTCAGCACGCGGCGGGCCATCCTGGCCAGCCACTTGTTGGCGGTGCCGGCCACGGCATTCTGTTCATGCACCACCAGCGGCGTGCCGCGCAGCGCCGCAATGACGCCGCCCGGGAAAGCGACGTAGCCGCCCATGCCCAGCACCACGTCGGGCCGCACGTCGGACAGGCGCGACCACGCTTGCCCGAATGCGCGCAGCAACAGGAACGGCAGCTTCAGCAGCGCCGAAGCACCCTTGCCGCGCACGCCCTGGAAACGCAGCGGAACCAGCTCGATGCCGCGCGGCGGCACCAGCCGGCCTTCCATCTTTTCAGGATTGCCCAGCCACAGCACGCGCCAGCCGCGCTCGCGCAGCACGTCGGCCACGGCCAACCCCGGCATGATGTGGCCGCCGGTGCCCCCAGCCATGATCAGGATGGTGCGGGAAGTCATACCCGCCCTCCACGCATCATGACGCGGTTTTCCACGTCGACCCGGATCAGCATGGCCAGCGCGCACAGGTTCATCACGATGCCCGAACCGCCATAGCTCATCAGGGGCAGGGTCAGGCCCTTGGTGGGCAGCAGGCCCAGGCAGACGCCCATGTTGATGAAGGCCTGCACGCCAAACCACATCGCCACGCCATGCGCAACCAGGCCCGCGAAGGTGCGTTCCATGGCGATGGCCTGGCGGCCTATGTCGAAACCGCGATAGACGATGATGGCGAACAGGGTGATGACCAGCATCACGCCGGCAAAGCCCAATTCCTCGCCCACCACCGCCATCAGGAAGTCTGTGTGCGCTTCCGGCAGGTAATGGAGCTTCTCGACGCTGGCGCCCAGGCCCACGCCCAGCCATTCGCCACGACCCAGAGCGATCAGCGAATGCGACAACTGGTAGGCGCTACCGTAGGCATTGTCTTCGTTCCAGGGATCCAGATACGCGAACAGGCGCGCCCGACGCCACGGCGACAGCCAGATCAACATCAGGAAAGTGCCGACCAGCACGGCCAGCAGGCTGCTGAAGTACTTGCCGTTGATCCCGCCCAGGAACAGGATGCCGATCGCGATCGCCACGATCACCATGAAAGCGCCCAGGTCAGGCTCCAGCAGCAGCAGCATGCCGACGCCGGCCAGCGCAAACGCCATCGGCAGGAAGCCGCGGGCAAAGGCCTGCATGTGCTCTTGCTTGCGCACGGTGTAATCGGCAGCGTAGAGCAGCGCAGCCAGCTTCATCAGTTCGGAGGGCTGGAAGTTCAGCGGACCCAGCGGGATCCAGCGGTGCGCGCCGTTGACCTCGCGGCCGATGCCGGGGATCAGCACCGCCACCAGCAGCACCATCGCCACCACGAACAGCGGCACCGCCAGGCGTTGCCACACGCGGATCGGCACCGCCAGCACCACCGCCGCGCCCACCAGGCCGGCGCTGATGAACAGGCCGTGGCGGATCACGAAGTAGTAACGACCATATGAGGCATAGCGCGGGCCGTCGGCCAGCGCGATCGACGCCGAATACACCATCAGCAGGCCGAGCAGCAGCAAGGTCGACGCCGCGATGACCAGCGGCAGATCGAAATTGCGCATGCGGGTACGGCCGGGCCGTACGGCGTTGACGCTGGCGGTGAGATCGGCGATCAGGCTCATGCGATCTCTCCACGGTCGCGGGCCAGGTCTTCGACCTCTTCCACGAACACCTGTCCGCGGTGCGGATAGTTGCGGAACATGTCCAGGCTGGCGCAAGCGGGCGACAGCAGCACGGCATCGCCCGGCTGGGCCAATTCAGCGGCGCCGCGCACGGCGTCGCGCAGGGTTTCAACCGTCACGCACTGCACGCCGGTCGACGCCAGCACGCGGCCGATCTCGGGGCCGTCCTGGCCGATCAGCATCACGGCACGCGCATGCTGCGCCACCACGGGAATCAGCGGCGAGAAATCCTGGCCCTTGCCCTGGCCGCCGGCGATCAGCACGACTTGCTGGCCCAGGCCTTCCAACGCGGCCACAGTTGCGCCCACGTTGGTGCCCTTGCTGTCATTGATGTAGTCGACGCCGCCGATCGTGCGCACGAAGGCCGCGCGATGCGGTTCGCCCGTGTACTCGCGCAAGGCGCGCAGCATCGGCCCCCAGCCCAGGTCCAGGCAGCGCGCCAACTGCAACGCGGCCAGCGCGTTCAAGGCATTGTGGATGCCGCGGATACGCAAGGCGTCCACCGGCATCAGGCGGCTCATGCGGCCCTTGGCGCGCGTCGGTTCGGGCGCGTCCTTCTTGCGGCGCACCGGCGGCGCGGGTTCATCGAAATCGTTGGGTTCGCAGGCCACCAGCCAGGCCACGCCCTGGCCCAGCTCCAGGCCCATGTCGCCGACCAGCTCCGGCACGTCACGGCCGAAGCTGCGCACGTTCAGCGCGTTCAGCGTGGCGACCATGTCCACGGTGTACGGATCGTCGCGGTTGACGATGGCCACGCGGGCCATCTTCAGCAGGCGGGCCTTGGCCTGCGCGTAGGCTTCCATGCCGCCGTGCCAGTCCAGGTGATCCTGGGTGACGTTCAGCACCACGGCCGCGTCGGCCATCAGCGAGCGCGTGGTTTCCAGCTGGAAGCTGGACAGCTCCAGCACCCAGACCTGCGGCAGCGATTCGGCGTCCAGCGCTTCCATCAGCGCGGCCAGCGCCGCGGGGCTGATATTGCCCGCAGCCACCGCCGACAGGCCGCTGGCCTCAACCAGCTGGCGCGTCAGCGCGGTGACTGTGGTCTTGCCGTTGGTGCCGGTCACGGTCAACAGGCGCGGCCGGTACTCGCGCGTCTCGGCCAGATCGGCCAAAGCGCGCGCAAACAATTCGATCTCGCCGACGACCTCGATGCCGCGGGCCTCGGCCTCGCGCAGCAGCTCGGCCGCGGGTGCCTGGGAGGGCGCCAAGCCGGGGCTCAGCACGACCTGATTCACGCCGTCCAGCAGCGCCGTGTCGAAGGACTCGTCGCAGCCCAGGCGGTACTCCACTTCGCTTTGCGCCAGTGATTCGCGCAGCGCGGCCAGCCCGCCCGGTTCGGCGCGCGTGTCGGCCACGCGCAGGCGGGCACCCAGGCGGGCGCACCAGCGAGCGGCGGCGACACCCGTCTCGCCCAATCCGAGGATCAGGACGAGCGGCGCGTCTGCGCGGGAGGTTTCCATCGTATTCATCGCAACTTCAGGGTAGAGAGGCCAATCAGCACCAGCATCATGCTGATGATCCAGAAACGCACGACCACCTGGGTTTCTTTCCAGCCGCCCACTTCAAAGTGATGATGCAACGGGGCCATGCGGAAAATGCGTCTACCTGTTCCATAACGTCGCTTCGTGTACTTGAACCAAGTCACTTGCATCATCACGGAAAGGGTCTCGACCACGAACACGCCGCCCATGATGAAGAGCACGATTTCCTGGCGCACGATGACCGCGATGGTGCCCAGCGCGCCTCCCAAGGCAAGCGCGCCGACGTCGCCCATGAAGACCTGGGCCGGATACGCGTTGAACCATAAAAATGCCAGCCCGGCGCCGCCAATCGCGGCGCACAGCACCATCAATTCCGCCGCTCCCGGGATGTAGGGGAACAGCAGGTACTTGGAATAGTCCACGCGGCCGACCACGTAGGCGAAGATACCCAGCGCGCTGCCCACCATGACGGTAGGCATGATGGCCAGGCCGTCCAGGCCGTCGGTCAGGTTCACGGCATTGCTGGTGCCGACGATGACCGCCCAGGTCAGCGCCACGAAACCGAGCACGCCCAGCGGATAGCTCACGCTCTTGAAGAAAGGCACGATCAAGTCGGCGCGCGTCGGCAAGGACATCGTGAAACCGCTGCCCACCCAGGCCTTGAACAAGGGCCACAGTTCAGTATTGGCCGGCGCCGACACGGCAAACGCCAGATACACCGCGGCCACCATCCCGATGGTGGCCTGCCAGAAGAACTTCTGCCGCGCGGGCATGCCTTCCGGATCGCGATAGACCACCTTGCGGTAGTCGTCCATCCAGCCGATCCAGCCGAAGCCGAAGGTCACCAGCAACACCACCCACACGAAGCGGTTTGTCCAGTCCGCCCACAGCAGCGTGCTGATGGCGATGGAAATGAGGATGAGCACACCGCCCATGGTGGGGGTGCCGGTCTTGACCAGATGGGTTTCCGGACCGTAGGAGCGCACGGCCTGGCCGATCTTCATCTCGGTCAGTTTGCGAATCACGCGCGGACCCGCCACCAGGCCAATCAACAGCGCGGTCGCGCATGCCAGAACAGCGCGCAGGGTGATGTATTCGAACACCCCCAGTGCGCGCACATCGTCAGACAGCATGCGGGCGATTTCAAGCAGCATTCTGCTCTCCCTGCCCCTTGGCCGTCACACCTTCATTCGTAGAAAAAGCCGTCACTACCCGCTCCATGCGCATAAAGCGCGATCCCTTTACCAATACGCAGGACGCGCGCAAGCCGCGCATTGCGGCAACCACTTCGTCTACCGATGCGCAGGCGTGTGCGCCCACTCCGAATGCGGCCGCGGCCGCCCGGCTGGCTTCGCCTAGCGTGATGAGCGCGTCGAGCCCTTGCTCACGCGCGTAATTGCCCACCTCGACATGCATGGCGGGGCCGTTGTCCCCGACCTCGCCCATGTCGCCCAGCACCAGGACGCGCTTGCCGGCCATGCGGGCCAGCACGTCCACGGCTACGCGAACCGAGTCGGGGTTGGCATTGTAAGTGTCATCAATGAGCAACGTTCCGTCACTCATACTCTTGTGCTGCATGCGACCCGCGACCGGGCTGAAACCTGCCAGGGCGCGCACCGCGCCATCCAGCGGCGCCCCCGCCGCGATCGCGCTGGCAATGGCGGCCAGCGCATTGCGCAGGTTGTGCAGGCCCGGCACCGGCAGCGCCAGGTCGGCGACGCCCACCGGCGTCACCACACGGCAGCGGGTGGCGTTCACGTCAGCCAGGATCTGCTCGGCATACACGTCCAGGCCGGGCTGCAGGCCGAAACGCAACACGCGGCGCGGCTCGGCCAGGGCATCCCAGATCGCCGAATACGGTTCATCGCCGGGATATACGGCAACGCCATCCTCGGGCAGCGCCGCGATGGCGGCGCCGTTCTCGTGCGCCACCGCTTCCACGCTATGCATGAATTCCTGGTGTTCGCGCTGAGCATTGGTGACCAGCGCCACCGAGGGCGCCGCGATCGCGGCCAGTTGCGCGATCTCGCCGGGGTGGTTCATGCCCAGTTCGAATACGGCCGCGCGGTGCTCCGGCCGCAGGCGCAGCAGAGTCAGCGGCACGCCGATGTCGTTGTTCAGGTTGCCCGCGGTCGCCAGGCGGCCCGCTTCACCCTGCCACTCGGCCAGCATCGCCGAGATCATTTCCTTGGTCGTGGTCTTGCCGTTGCTGCCGGTCACCGCCACCACGGGCAGCGTGAACCGCGCGCGCCACGCAGCGCCGATGCGCATCAACGCGACGCGGGTGTCGCCCAGCACCAGCTGCGGCAGCTTGGCGTCGGGCACGGCGTGCGCCACCACGGCCGCGCACGCACCGCGCGCTTCGGCTTGATCCAGATAGTTATGGGCGTCGAAGTTCTCGCCCACCAGCGCCACGAACAATTCGCCTTCGCCGATACGGCGGGTGTCGGTCGACACGCCCTTGACCTGCGGCAGCAGCAGCGCCAGCCGCGCCCATTCCCGGTCATCGAAAGGCAGCTTCTCGCCCCCGATGTCCTGGTAGGTTTCATGGCCCTTGCCGGCCAGCAGCACCACATCGTCGGGCGTCGCGGCCCAGATGGTCTGCATGATGGCGCGCGCGCGGTCCACTTGCACGTCGGGCTTCACGCTGTCCGGGATGCCCGTCAGGATCTGTTCGACGATGGCTTCAGGCGACTCGGTGCGCGGGTTGTCGCTGGAGACGACCACATGGTCGGCCAGGTCCGCCGCGATGCGGCCCATCACGGGACGCTTGCCCGGATCCCGCTCGCCGCCGCAGCCGAACACGCAGATCAAGCGGCCCGATCGCGCGGTCGCAACGGCGCGCAAGGCGGTCAGCGCCCGCGACAACGCATCCGGGGTATGGGCATAGTCCACCACCACCAGCGGGCCGCGGCCCGTGCTGGCCTGGGTGCTGTGCGCCACCGGCTCGACGGTTTGCAGACGGCCGTCGACGGGGTCCGTCGCGGCCAGTTCGCGCGCGATCTGCGCAAACGGCAGGCCCAACTGATACAGCACGCCCGCTACCAGCAGCAGGTTCGATACATTGTGCGCGCCCAGCAGGCGCGTCACGATCTGGGCTTCGCCATGCGGCGACACCAGCGCGAAGATCTGACCCTGCGCGGTGGCCTGGAGATCGCGCGCGCGCATGGCGGCGGGAATGTCCTGCGCTTCGCTCAGGCTGTAGCCCATTGCCATGCCTGCCGGCAGATCGGCAATCAGGCGGCGGCCGGCTTCGTCGTCGGCGTTGATCACGGCGGCGGTCAGGCCCGGCCAGCGGAACAACCGCGCCTTGGCGGCTTCGTACCGTTCCATCGTGCCGTGGTAATCGAGGTGATCCCGCGTCAGGTTGGTGAAGGCGGCCAGCGCAACGCGCACGCCATCCATCCGGCCCTGCTCGATGCCGATGGAAGACGCTTCCATGGCCACGGCCTTGGCGCCGGCGTCGCGCATGGCGGCCAGCGTACGGTGCACGGTCAAGACGTCCGGCGTCGTCAGGTCGCCGCCCAGCGTCTGGCCGTCGGGCAGCACGGCGCCCAAGGTGCCGATGGTGCCGCAGGGCTTGTCATTGCGGCTCAGCGCGTGCGCCATCCATTGCACCGACGACGTCTTGCCGTTGGTGCCAGTCACCGCGACCACCGCCAGCTCGGCCGAGGGCCGGCCGTACCAGGTGTCGGCCAACTCGCCCAGCAGGGCGCGCAGGCCAGTCACCGGCAGCATCGCGGCCTGGTCCGCCACGGCCGCGACGGCATCGTTGGCGGGGGCTTCGAACAACACCGCGCTGGCGCCCAGCGCCAACGCCTTCTCTATATAGAGACGTCCGTCGCTGGACAGGCCCGGGCAGGCGACGAACACATCGCCCGGCTCGATATCGCGGGAGTCCAGTTTGAGGTGCGCGGTCAACGACACGCGCGAATGCAACCACGCCACGGTTTCGGCAACCGTGGCGACAGGGTTGGAGAGGAAGCCTTTGGCGCTCATCTGCCTGGCTCCTTGAGACCAGCAACAATTGTGGATTCGAAGGGCGCGTCCGGGCGCACCCCCATCAGCCGCAAGCTCCCCCCCACGATCTGGGAGAACACGGGCGCGGCGATGGCGCCGCCGTAATAGCCGCCGATCGTCGGCTCGTCGATGGACACGGCCACGACGATCTTCGGATCGGACACCGGAGCGAAGCCCACGTAGGAGCTCCGATAGCGCTGCATGCTGTATTTGCCGTCGACGATCTTGCGCGCCGTGCCGCTCTTGCCGGCGACGCGGTAGCCCTGCACCTGGGCAGCCTTGGTGCCTTCGGGGCCGGCGGCCGCTTCCAGCATGCCGCGCACCATTTCAGTCGTCTTGGGCGTGTAGATCTTGACGCTGGTGGGATCGCTGTCGCGCTTGACCAGGGTCAGCGACACCATGTCGCCGTTGCGGGCGAAAACGGTATAGGCGCGCGCCACCTGCAGCAGCGACACCGACAGGCCGTAGCCGTAGGCCATGGTGGCCTTTTCGATCAGGCGCCAACGGTCCCAGGGACGCAGGCGTCCGGGCGCCGCGCCGGGAAATCCCACCTGGGGCGCCTGGCCCAGGCCAAGTTCGGTAAAGCGGTCCCACATTTCGCGGGATTCCAGCTTCTCGGAGATCATCGTCATACCGATGTTGCTGGACTTGCGCAGCACGCCGGCCACGTCCAGCGTGCCGTTGCGGCTCACATCGCTGATCGTGCTGCCCTGATACTGGAATCGGCCGTTGCCGGTTTCGAACAGGGTCTTGGTGCTGATGCGCCCCAGGTCCAGCGCCAACGCGGCGGTGAACGGCTTCATGATCGAGCCCGGCTCGAAGGTGTCGGTGATGGCCTGGTTGCGAAGCTTGGAACCGTGGAAGGTCTCGCGCTTGTTCGGATCGAAGGTCGGCACGTTGGCCAGGGCCAGGATCTCGCCCGTATGCACGTCCACGACCACGGCGGTCGCGCCCTTGGCCTGGTGCTTGTCCATGGCGTCCTTCAACGCCTTGAACACCAGATACTGCAGACGCGTGTCGATCGACAGGCGTAGGTCGCGGCCATCCACCGGCAGGGTCACGGCCTGCACATCTTCGATCACGCGGCCGAGCCGGTCCTTGATGACGCGGCGGCTGCCGGGACGGCCGGACAACTGCTGGTTGAACGTCAGCTCGACGCCCTCCTGCCCCTGATCCTCGACGCTATTGAAACCCACCACGTGAGCCATCACGTCGCCGTCCGGGTAGTAGCGGCGGGTCTCGGGCTGCTGGTGCACGCCGGGCATGCCCAATTGTTTGATCTTGTCGGCCACGTCCATGGAGACCTGGCGCTTCAGGTAGACGAAGTTCTTGTCTTCGTCGACCAGGCGGTGACGCAGGTCGGCCGGCGGCGTTTCCAGCAGCTTCGCCAGCGTGTCCATCTGCGCCGGGGTAGCCTGCTTGGCGTCTTCCGGAATCGCCCAGATGGCGCGCGCCGGCACGCTGGAGGCCAGCACCGCGCCGTTGCGATCCATGATCTTGCCGCGCGTCGCGGCCAGGGTCAGCGTGCGCTCATAGCGCCGCTCGCCCTGCTGCTGCAGGAATTCGGTGGACAGCCCCTGCAGGAACAGGGCGCGGCCGGCCAGCACGGTGAACCCGCCGAACAGCAGGATCAGCACCAGGCGCGCGCGCCAGGTGGGCAATTGCCCGCGCAGCACGGGGTTATCGAAGAAGGGGACGCGTTTCATTGCGCGCCTCCGGTGGCGGAAGCGGGCGGCTGGTTCAAGTACAGCGTGCGATCCGGAACGATGGAGATCATCTTCAGGCCATCGCGCGCGATGGCGTCGACCCGCGCGTTGCGGGCCAGTTCGGCGCGGTCCAGCTGCAGGCGCCGCCAGTTGGTTTCGAGGTCGCGAGCCTGCGCCTGATCACGTCCCAGCTCGATGAAGAGCTGGCGCGACTGATACCGGCTGGTGACCAGGGAAATGGCCGACAGCATCAGCAAAGCCGCAACGATCAGGTTGACGCGACCCATTAGCGGCGCCCTCCCTTGCCGCGACGCGGCGGGGGTGCCAGGTCGCTGCCCGGCAGCGAACCGATCTTCACGAACGCGAAACCGCCCTCGGCGGGCAGCGGCGTCTCGGTACGTTCGGCTACGCGCAAGACGGCGGAACGGGCGCGGGCGTTGGCCGAGACTTCGTCGTCTTCGGCCAGCACGCGGCCCAGGGAGCGCAGGACCGGCTGGGGCATTTCGCTTTCGCGCAGGGGCAGGCGCGCATGCGCGGCGGCCGGACGAGCCGCCGCCGCGATGCACTGCTTGACCATGCGGTCTTCAAGCGAATGAAAGCTGATCACCGCCAACCTCCCTCCCGGGGCGAGCAGGTCTAGAGCTGCCGCGAGGGTGCGCGCGAGCTCTTCGAGTTCCCGATTGATGTAAATCCGTAGAGCTTGAAAGGTGCGTGTGGCCGGATGTTGCCCCTTTTCGCGCGTGCGGACGGCGCTGGCGACGCACTCGGCAAGCTCGAGCGTGGTGCGCAGCGGCCTTGTTGCGCGGCGAGCAGCAATCGCCTTTGCAACCTGAAAAGCAAACCGTTCTTCGCCATAATCCGCTATGACCTCCCGCATCTCATCCACACTGGCTTGCGCCAGCCAATCCGCCACCGTGGGACCACGAGTGGTGTCCATCCGCATATCGAGCGGGCCGTCTCGCATGAACGAGAAACCACGCTCAGCGTCATCGATCTGAGGCGAGGAAACGCCCAGATCCAGCATCACGCCATCGACCTTGCCGATGCCGAGCTGCTCCAATTCTTCGGCCATGGTGGCAAAGCCGCCATGCACCACGGTGACCCTCGGGTCCGCTGCCGCCAGTTGCCTGGCTACGGCGATCGCCTCCGGATCCTTGTCGAACACCACCAGCCTGGCGCTCGGGCCCAGACGGCCAAGCAGTTCGCGGCTGTGCCCGCCACGCCCGAAGGTGCCGTCGACGAAGACGCCGCCTTCCGCCCGCGTAGCCGCAGCCGGCCCGGCCTGCTGATGCGACCGTGCCGCGCCCTTGCCGCCGAAGTCAGGCAGCAATAGCGCGTCCACCGTCGGCTCCAGCAGAACGGGCCGATGTTCGAATTCCATAACTTTTTCAGAACGAAAACTGATTCAACACATCCGGCATACCCTTGGCCAGGTCCTCAGCCTCGCGGCTGGCCAGAATAGCGGCGTCCCACAGCTCGAAGTGCGCGCCCAGACCGAGCAGCATCACATCGCGCGTCATACCGGAAGCGTTGCGCAGTTCAGGAGCGATCAGGACCCGGCCGGAGCCATCCAGTTCCACGTCCTGAGCGTTGCCCAGCAACAGCCGCTGCAACGCGCGCGCCGTCATGGGAAAGGCGGCAATCTGCTCGCGCTTCTTTTCCCACTCGGGCCGCGGGTAGACCAGCAAGCAGCCGTCAGGGTGGCGTGTCAGGGTCAGCCGGCCATCGGCCTGCGACATGAGCGCGTCACGGTGCCGGGTCGGAATCGAGATCCGTCCCTTGGCATCCAGCGTGAGCGCGCTGCTTCCCTGAAACACCACTTTTACCCCACTTAATTGCACAATTTCCTACTATTTCCCACTCTACGGTATGGGATCGGGGCGGTCAAGCGCGTGGTTGCAATTTTTTCAATCACAACAAGGACTTAGATCAATATGTAAATCCGCAAAAAGAAAAACCTCCCAATAAATCAGGAGGTTGCGGCACTATCTAAAAGTCCTTCTTCAGAAGTGGCGGCTAACAATGCCTTTGCATTGTTTTACGGTCGGTCGTTTGCTCCGGTTGGCAAGGCTTCCAGCCGGGCCCGCCGATTTGAGCGGCCCCAAAAATGGTCCGGCCCGGCCAGCGCGACGCCAGGTTCCAGCCAGGACCAGGCTCGCGTTGCGAATGAGTTGCAAGACGGGTCTATAGGCCGGATTCTGTACACCAGGTTTCCCTGGCGGACGATCATTCCTCTGGACGGATCATTGCTGAGCCGCTCTAGCCATCTACCCGCATGCTTGGACGGGCCGCCCTACGCGGTCCGAAGACCGCACGCATGCCTATTTGATGTTGCTCCGGATAGAGGTTGCCGCGTTTCACCCTGCGATGCCGCCGCCCGTTGCCGGACGGCGCGATACGGAGATGGCCGTATCTGTGCGCGCGATGCACGCCCGCCCCGCAGACTCGTCTCTGTGGCCCTATTCCTCAACCGCGCCCGAAGACGCGGCCGGACGGCCGTTAGCCGTTACCCTGCCCTGTGGAGTCCGGACCTTCCTCGATGGATTCGCATCCACCGCGATCGTCCGACCCGCCTTGCGGTGCGTATTCTATTACACCCGCCAGCTCCGTCCCCGAAGAAGCCGCGACACTAGCCGTGCAAACGGCGTTACGGGGTTCCTGCGACAATACGCCTTGATTCGCTCAGACGCCGCAGACAATACCCATCACATGGCCCTTGCTACTCTCATCACCCTTACCGACATCCAGCTGGCCTATGGCCACCACCCGCTGCTGGACCACGCCGATTTCGCCATCCAGGCCGGCGAGCGCATCGGCCTCATCGGCCGCAATGGCGCCGGCAAGTCCTCGCTGCTGAGACTGCTGGACGGCAGGACCCAGCCCGACGACGGCGACATCGCCCGCAGTTCGGGTCTGCGCGTGGCCACGGTCGAACAGGAACCCGAACTGGACGAAAACGCCACCGTCTTCGATGTGGTCTGCAATGTCGAGGGCGATCATGAAGACTGGCAGCGCCCCTCGCGCGTGCGCTCGGTGCTCGAAAAACTCGGCCTGCCCGCGGACGTACAGATCGCCGGCCTGTCCGGCGGCACGCGCAAGCGCGTCGCGCTGGCGCGCGCCCTGGTCGATGAGCCGGACCTGCTGCTGCTGGACGAACCCACCAACCACCTGGACTTCGAAGGCATCGCCTGGCTGGAAGACATGCTGCGCACCTGGAAAGGCGCCGCCGTCATCATCACCCACGACCGCCGCTTCCTGGACGCAGTGGCTACCCGCATCGTCGAACTCGACCGCGGGCGCCTGCTGAGTTTTCCCGGCAACTTTTCGCAGTGGCAGGAGCGCAAGGCCCAGTGGCTCGAATCCGAGCGCCTGGAACAAGCGCGCTTCGACAAGCTGCTGGCGCAGGAAGAAGTCTGGATCCGCAAGGGCGTCGAGGCCCGCCGCACCCGCAACGAAGGCCGCGTGCGCCGCCTGGAACGGCTGCGGGTCGAACGCGCCGAACGCCGCGAACGCGTCGGCGACGTCTCGCTCGCGCTGGCCGAGGGCCAGCGCTCCGGCAAGCTGGTCGCCGAACTCGACCACGTGAACAAGGCCTTCGGCGACAAGATCGTGGTGGACGACTATTCCACCACCATCCTGCGCGGCGACCGCATCGGCATCATCGGCCCCAACGGCGCCGGCAAGACCACCCTGCTCAAGCTGATCCTGGGCGAGATGCAACCCGACAGCGGCACGACGCGGCTGGGTACCAACGTCGCGGTCGCGTACTTCGACCAGATGCGCGCGCAGCTGGACGAAAACGCCACGCTCGTCGACATCATCAGCCCGGGCAGCGAATGGGTGGAAATCGGCGGCGCCCGCAAGCACGTCATGAGCTACCTCGGGGACTTCCTGTTCTCGCCCGCCCGCGCCGGCTCGCCCGTGCGCAGCCTGTCCGGCGGCGAACGCGCCCGCCTGCTGCTGGCGCGCCTGTTCGCCCGCCCTGCCAACGTGCTGGTGCTGGACGAACCCACCAACGACCTCGACATCGAAACGCTGGAACTGCTGGAAGAATTGCTGCAGGAGTACCAGGGCACGGTGCTGCTGGTCAGCCATGACCGCGCCTTCCTGAACAACGTCGTTACGCAGACCATCGCCTACGAAGGCAATGGCCGCTGGCGCGATTACGTGGGCGGCTACGACGAATGGGTCGCGCAGCGGCCCGCGCCCGCGGCCCCGGCCGACGACGCAACCCCCGCCGCCCGGCCTGTCGACGATGCCGCCGCGCGCGCCAAGGCCGCCAAGCCCAAACCGGCCAAGTCGGCCAAGATGAACTCCTGGGAACTGCGCGAACTGGAAGGCCTGCCGGACGCCATCGCCGCCCTGGAGGCGCAACAAGCGGAACTTGCCGGCAAGCTCGCCGATGGCAGCCTCTACCGCGACGCGCCCGCCGAAGTCGAACGCATCAACGGCGAACTGGCCAAGCTGGAAAGCGAACTCGAAGAGCGCTTCGCCCGCTGGGAACTGCTGGAAGCGCGCCGCGAAGGCACGCTGTAATCAGCTTGTCTCTATATACATATAGAGGCGCATGAAAAATGCCCCCGAAACCCGGGGGCATTTCTTTTGTTCCGGACCTGCCGGACGGCGCAATTGCCTAGCCCCGCGCGCGCCAGGTCAGCGCTTCACCCGCGGCCAGCGGAACCAGCGTCGTGTTGCCGAACGCGACTTCCTCGGGCACCTGGTAGGCCTCGCGCACCAGCGTCAGCGTGCCGGTGTTGCGCGGCAGGCCGTAGAAGTCCGGGCCATGGAAACTGGCGAAGCCTTCCAGCTTGTCCAGCTTGCCGACCGCGTCGAAGGCGGTGGCGTACAGCTCCATCGCGTGCAATGCCGTGTAGCAGCCGGCGCAACCGCAAGCATGCTCCTTCAACCCGCGCGCGTGCGGCGCGCTGTCGGTGCCCAGGAAAAAGCGCGGACTGCCGCTGGTCGCCGCCTCGACCAGCGCAAGGCGGTGCGTTTCGCGCTTAAGCACGGGCAGACAGTAGAAGTGCGGCCGCACGCCACCTTGGAAAATCGCATTGCGGTTGTACAGCAGGTGCTGCGGTGTGATCGTGGCTGCGATGGGACCTTCCGCGTCGCGCACGTATTCCGCGCCCTCTTTCGTCGTGATGTGTTCGAACACCACCTTCAAGGCGGGGAAGGCGCGGCGCAGCGGCTTCATCACGCGCTCGACAAAGATTGCTTCGCGGTCGAACAGGTCGATCGACGGATCCGTCACTTCGCCGTGCACCAACAACGGCATGCCGCATTTTTCCAGCGCTTCCAGCGCCTTCGTGCATTTGCCCAGCAGATCGGTCACGCCGGCATCGGAGTTGGTCGTGGCGCCTGCCGGATAAAGTTTCACGGCGTAGACTTGGCCCGACTCGTAGGCGCGGAAAATCTCTTCCGACGTGGTGTTGTCGGTCAGATACAGCGTCATCAACGGCGTGAAGGCATCGGGATTGCCGCCCGCCTTCTTCAAGGCCTCCAGAATGCGGCCGCGATAGGCCAACGCCTGTTCGGTGGTCGTGACCGGCGGCTTCAGGTTGGGCATGATGATTGCGCGCGCGAACTGGCGCGCGGTATCCGCCACCACCGCCTCGAGGGCAGCGCCGTCGCGCAGATGCAGGTGCCAGTCGTCCGGCCGGGTGATGGTGAGCTGAGTCGTGTTTTGAGTAGACATGGAAAGGCTTCTTAATCTGCCAGCGGCATGCCCCGTTCGGCCAGCGCGCTGAACATCGCGCTGCCCAAGGGGATGACGGCATCGTTGAAATCAAAATGCGAGTTGTGCAGCACGCAGCCGGAATCGGCTCCGCCCTGGCCCAGGCGGAAGTATGCGCCAGGCTTGCTCTGCAACATGAAAGAGAAATCCTCGGAGCCCATCGAGGGCGTCAGATCGCGCACGACGTTCTCCTTGCCTATCATCTCGGTGGCGATGTCGGCCACCAGATTGGCGTGCTGCGGCGTGTTCAAGGTCGCAGGGTAGATCCGTTCGTAAGTGACCTCGGCAGTGCCGCCGAAAGCGCCCGCAATCGCGGACACCAACTCGCGCATGCGGGTCTCCACCATTTCCTGGACGGACTTGCGGAACGTGCGCACCGTGCCGACCATTCTCGCTTCGCGCGGAATCACGCTCATGGCGCCGGGATGCCCGGCTTGCAGCGATCCGATGGACACCACCGCCGAATCCAGCGGATTGACGTTGCGCGACACGATGGTCTGCAACGCCGTAATGATCTGCCCTGCGATGGTGACCGGATCGATGGTCTGGTAAGGATGCGCGCCGTGGCCGCCGCGCCCTGTGATCAGGATCTCGAAGCGATCGGCCGCGGCCATCATCGGCCCGGGGTTGATGCCTATCGTGCCCGGCTTCAGGCCCGGCCAGTTATGCAGCGCGTAGATCGCGTCGCACGGAAAGGTATCGAACAGGCCATCTTCCAGCATGGCGCGCGCGCCGCCGCGCCCCTCTTCCGCAGGCTGGAAGATCAGAACCGCGGTGCCATCGAAATTGCGCGTCTGCGACAGGTACTTGGCCGCGCCGATCAGTACCGCGGTGTGACCGTCGTGGCCGCAACCGTGCATCAGGCCAGGCTTGGTCGACTTGTGCCCGAAGTCGTTGTCTTCGGTCATGGGCAAGGCGTCCATGTCGGCACGCAGGCCTATCATGCGCCCGCTATCGCAGCGTTTGCCGCGGATGACGCCCACCACGCCAGTCTTGCCGATGCCGCGGTGCACCTCGATCCCCAGCGCCTCCAGCGCGCCCGCCACGATTCCGGAGGTCCGGACTTCCTCGAAGCCCAACTCGGGGTGCGCGTGCAAATCGCGCCGCAGCGCCGTCAATTCGTCATGAAAGAGGCGAATTGATTCCAAAGGAGATCGTGCGTACATAGGAGGTTACAGAATGACGATATAGAGGGGACAGTCTGTGCATTTTAGTTGCTACAGAGGATAAATGCCTTTGTCTTTACGAGAGAGACACGTTATGCTCCGGCCGCAGGACAATTTTTCCAACAGCCAGAGAAGGAGCGCCGCATTATGGCCACAACCTCCAAACCCGCGACCGCGCGCAAGCCGAACGCTGCATTCATGAAGCCCCTGACCCCCAGCGCCGAACTGGCCGCCGTCATCGGCTCGGAAGCCGTGCCGCGTACCGAGGTCACCAAAAAGATCTGGGAATACATCAAGAAGCACAACCTGCAAGATGCCAGCAACAAGCGCAACATCAACGCCGATGCCAAGCTGCGCCCGATCTTCGGCAAAGATCAGGTCACGATGTTCGAACTGACCAAGCTGGTCAACGCACATCTGAAGTAAGCAGGCAAAGGGCGTACCCCGTACGTCCCTGCCTTCATATCGTCGCGACGCCCCGGTTCATTCCTGGGCGAGCTCGCCTCCCCAGCGCAGCTTTCTCTCACCGCGACAGCCACGCCGCAATCTCGCCGGCACGGCCCGATTCCCCACACCAGCATTCCCCGAAAGCCAAGCCTGGCGCGCCTCTTCAGGCAGTTGGCATGGCTTCCTCGCGGTCTCGTGGCCAGCATTCGGAAGCAGCATGGATTGGCCCATGCGCGATGGCTGCACATGCTGCGGGCCCACGTGTCGAGCGTGAATAATCCTGCACCAGCAGAGGCCTTCGAAACGCTGAATTGCACTCAGCGCTTGTTCGCTGATGCCCGCACCCGCTGTCCAAGTACGGGCTACAAGATCGAACTCAACAAAGCAAAAGGCCGGCATATGCCGGCCTTCTGTTTGAACGCGAGCCTTCAGGCGTAGGTAGTCGGCGCGGAGCCTTCCAGCAACGACAGCCAGCCCTTGATCAGGCGATACAGCACCCAGATCACGGTCGCGGCCAGGCCGATCCAGCCGATGAAGATGAGCGTCGCGATGCCGCTGATGGCCAGCCACAGCAGGGCCCACCAGAAGGTACGCAGCAGCCAGTCGAAATGAGCGGCATAGACGGTACCTGCGGCGTCCGAGCGCTTCAGGTACATCAGCACTACGGCCGCCAGCGTGGCGATGCCCAGGAAACCGCTCGTCAGGAAGCCCAGGGCGTACAAGCCATAGGCAACGTGGGTCAGCGTGCGCAGGTCTAACGTCGTTCCGGGCACGGGGGTCTGGGGATCACTCACGATAACGCTCCAACGAATTGACTCGGTCAATCTTACCGCACAAAGCTACCCCGCCCACGGCCGTTGTTATTTGTGCACATTCAATGCTGGCGCGGCTTGCAGCCTGATTGACGGTCCGCGACCACTCGCCCAAAAGCCCCAGCCGCCCGCAGCCGCGCCGACCGCTTGCTAGCTCATCGCAACAACACCGCAAAAGAAAAACCCCGCAGCGCGAGCTGCGGGGTTCCTGGAATCAAAGCCTGACAATGACCTACTTTCACGGACGTCCGTCCACTATCATCGGCGCAAAGGCGTTTCACTGTCCTGTTCGGGATGGGAAGGAGTGGGACCACCTTGCTATGGTTGTCAGGCGTAACTGCTTGAGTGCCTGCCCTATCGTGGGCAAACGCTCCAATCCTGTAGCGAGACCGATGCGCGTGCCTGGAGCAGATCTCGACAGGCGCCCGCAATGGGCTCTCACAAAGACAAAACCCCACAGGGGTTACCTGTGGGGTTCTGCGGAATAAAAGCTTGACGATGACCTACTTTCACAGACGTCCGTCCACTATCATCGGCGCAAAGTCGTTTCACTGTCCTGTTCGGGATGGGAAGGAGTGGGACCAACTCGCTATGGTCGTCAAGCG